>CAYONP010000111.1:0-16667 GCA_964405335.1 uncultured Fimbriimonadaceae bacterium | reverse complement strand
ATGGCTTTGGCCTGCACGACATGATCGGCGGGGTGTGGGAGTGGTGCCGCGACGCGTACGACGAGCGCTGGTACACACGAATGCCGGCCCGCGATCCGATAAATCAAGACAACGGAACATTCCGCGTGTTGCGGGGTGGCTCGTGGCGCAGCATCCCGGAGACCCTGCGTGTCGCCTACCGGAACTGGTACAACCCGGGCAACCGGTACAGCAGCAGCGGGTTTCGGTGCGCCGAGGCTCCTTGACGCGAGCCGCACCCTTTCGCCTCCCTCAGCGCCCGCGGCCTGGCAGTGGATAGGGTGCGGCTTGCCGCGCCATCGACTCCGCGCCGCCAGTGGTGCGGCTTGCCGGCCCATCGGCTTCACACCGTCCCTGGTGCGGCGAGCCGCACCCTATCGCGCCGCCGTGGAGTGGCGGTGTGCAGCGGTCGTAGCGCCGGCTGGCAGCCGGCCGCCGGACATCGACGCGCGCAGCGCGCCGCTACGGTTGCTGCCTGCCGCAGGCGCATCGCATTGAACCGGGCACTTCGTGACAGTCCGCCGGCGTTCTGGTACGCTAGGTGACCGAGGCGGGCCCATGCGCGGCGTGATCGGGCTTGAATGGCAGCGGCGGCAGCACCAGCGTTCGGTGCTGGCGTTGCTCGGCCTGCTCACCCTCGTCTCCGCCGCCACCGCCGCCACGCCGGCGGTGACGCTACCGCGGCCGGGCGGCTCGCCCGCCGCCGTGGCCGAGTCGATCTGCGTCGAGCCGCCGGCGCCCCGTGCCGGCTCGGCCGCGCACCGCGAGGCGCAGCGCCGCTACTGGGCCGCGTTCGAGCCGGCCCTGGCCGACGGCGTGCGCCAGCAGTTGCGCCGCCACACCGGCCCGCGCGGCGCCGAGTCGCGGCGCGCCGCCTGGCTGCGCCGTTTCCTCCGCCCGCCGACGCCCGGAACCGCACTCTGACCGCACGCCGTGCGGCGCACCTGCTGTTCCGGGGAGCATCATGCCCAACGACTCCGAGCCCCGCCGGGGACTCCTGCAACGTGTCTGGTCGGTCGTCGACGCCAACGAGCGGTACCTGCGCTCGATCCAGCCGCAGGTCGACCAGATCAACGCGCTCGAACCCGAGTTCGAGCAGCTCAGCCAACAGGACCTGAAAGACCGCCTGCGCAAGATCACCAGCCGGGTCGAGACCGCGCGCGAGCGGGTCCTGGCCGAGCAGGCGCTCGAGCCGCCGCCGGCCGACAGCGATGCGCGACAGCGGCGCGTCGACGCGCTGATCGCCGCCGAGAAGGAGGTGCTCGACGAGCACCTGCCCGAGGTCTTCGCGGCGGTTCGCGAGGCGGCCAAGCGGACGCTTTCGATGCGCCACTTCGACGTCCAGTTGCTCGGCGGCATCGTGCTGCACGAGGGCCGCATCGCCGAGATGAAGACCGGCGATGGCAAGACGCTCACCGCCACGCTGCCGCTGGTGCTCCACGCGCTGGCCGGCCGCGGCGCGCACCTGGTCACGGTCAACGATTATCTGGCCCGCCGCGACGCCGAGTGGATGGGCAAGATCTATCGTTACCTGGGCTTGACCGTCGGGGTGATCCAGCACGACCTGACGCCGCAGGAACGGCAGCGGGCCTATGCGGCGGACATCACTTACATCACCAACCACGAGATCGGGTTCGACTACCTGCGTGACAACTGGCGTTCGTTCCGTCCCGAGCAGTTGGTCATCCGCGAGCTGCACTACGCGATCATCGACGAGGTCGATTCGATTCTGGTCGACGAGGCGCGGGTGCCGCTGATCATCTCCGCGGCGCGCGGCAAGCCGGCCGAGTCGTACCGCAAGGTGCAGGAGGTGGTCTCGCGGCTGACGCCGGGCGAGCAGGACGAGGAGAGCAAGGAGATCACCAACGACTTCTACGTCGACGAGAAGGCGAAGAACGCGGTGCTGAGCGAGGACGGCCAGCGCAAGGTCGAGATTGCGCTGGGCATCGACAACCTGAACGACAGCGCGCACATCGAGGAGATGCACCTCGTGTCAGCGGCGCTGAAGGCCAACTTCTGCTACAAACGCGACGTCGACTACATCGTCGGTCCGGCCGAGGGCGGCGTGCCGGGGGTGGTCATCGTCGACTCGTTCACCGGCCGGCCGCAGCCGGGCCGGCGCTGGTCCGACGGCCTGCACCAGGCGATTGAGGCCAAGGAGCGGGTGGTTATTCAGGACGAGCAGCAGACCGTCGCGACGGTGACCTACCAGAACTTCTTCCTGATGTATCACCGGCTGGCCGGAATGACCGGCACGGCCAAGACCGAGGAGGCCGAGTTCGTCGACATCTACGACATGCACGTGGTGGTGGTGCCGACCAACAAGCCGATGATCCGCCGCGACCACGACGACGTGGTGTACAAGAACGTCGAGTGGAAGACGCGCGGCATCTGCTGCGAGATTGTCCAGCTTTACTGCCGGCGCCAGCCGGTGCTGGTCGGTACGCGGTCGGTCGAGACCTCCGAGCAGATCAGCTCGCGGCTGACGCCCGAGGCGGTCCGCATGCAGTTGCAGTTGATGCTGCTGCAGTGGCACATCATCGAGAACGAGAAGCGGCTCGACAAGCGTGCGCTGGCCGAGGTGCGGCCGCGCTCGACGGTGCCGCTCGAGGACCTGCGCCAGCGGGAGATCGACGAGCTCCTGGCCCTGCTCTCGGTCGACGGCGACCTGCGCAAGCCCGAGGTGCGCAGCCGGGTGCTGCACTTCCTCGACGTGCCCGACACGGCCGAGACGCAGGCCGCGCTGCAGGAGGTGATTGACCACGGCGTGCCGCACGAGGTGCTCAACGCGCGGCACCACGAGCGCGAGGCGCAGATTGTCGCCCAGGCCGGCCGGCTCGGCGCGGTGACGATTGCCACCAACATGGCTGGTCGCGGCACGGACATCGTGCTCGGCGGCAATCCCGAGCCCGACATCGAGGAGATGCTCTACCTGCGTGGGATCGATCCGAAGAGCCTCAGCGCGACGCTGTTCATCAACGCGGCGCTGAAGGGCGATGCGGACCTGGCCGCGCGGCAGGCGGCCGAGGAGGGCGGGCTGCCCCGCGCGGTGCTCGCCGAGGTGGCGCAGATTCGCGCCGCCTGGCAGTCCGAGCAGAAGGACGTGATTGCCGCCGGCGGGCTCTCGATTCTGGGCACCGAGCGGCACGAGAGCCGGCGGATCGACAACCAGTTGCGCGGTCGCTCGGGCCGCCAGGGCGATCCTGGCGCGGCGCGGTTCTATGTCAGTCTCGAAGACGAGCTGATGCGGCTGTTCGCCCCCGAGCGGTTCAAGATGCTGCAGAACCAGTGGCCGGACGAGCAGCCGGTCGAGGCGAAGCTGATCAGCAAGTCGATCGGCAACGCGCAGCGGAAGGTCGAGGCGCGGAACTTCGAGATCCGCAAGAACACCCTCCGCTACGACGACGTGATGAACGTGCAGCGGAAGCACATCTACGGCGAGCGGCGGCGGATCCTCGAGGGCTACGACCTGCGCGAGACGGTCAACTCGATGATGGGCGACCTGGTGACCGAGCAGATGGCCATCCACGCGCCGCCCGAGGCCGAGCCGGAGGAGTGGGACACCGCGGAGCTGTGGACGCAGCTCAACGGGCGATTCGCGCTCAAGGACCAGCTTCGCTACGAGTCGCTGCTCCACCTCGGCCGCGAGCGGCTCGAAGACAAGCTCAAGGCGGCGGCCGAGCGGGCCTATGACGAGAAGGAGAGCGACTTCATCCGCGCCGTGGTCGAGTTCGAGCTGCAGGCCAGCATCCACGAGACGCTGCAGCAGCTCAGCGACCGCAACGCCGTCTGCGCCGTGCTGACCACCCTCTGGCCGCTGCGCGAGGTGCTGCCCTCGGGGCTTGAGAACGTGCCCGACGGCCGGGTGCCCGAGACGCTGTTCCAGCTCGCCCGCGAGTCGCTCGAACGCGCGCCGCGGCGGTTCATCCTCCAGCTCGTGCGTGATCGCGTCGGCCACGACGCACAGGCCGGGCGGCTCGCGGGGCTCTGGCCGGTCAAGGCGACCTCGCCCGAGTCGGCGGTCGCCGAGGTCGAGGCGAAGGGCTGGGGTTTCGTCGGTGAGGCGCTGCGCCACCAGATGGAGCAGACGGTTGCCGCGGCGGTGCCGGCGACCTGCGACCTCGACCGGCTGGTCGCCGAGGTCGGCGCGCTCTGGCCGCTGGGCGAGGAGCTCGATGCCGAGCGGCTGGCCGCGGCGAACTACGGGGTGATTGTCGATCGGCTCGAGCGGATGGCCACCCAGTCGCTCGAGCAGGAGCGCTGGGCCTTTCTCGAGCGTGTCGCCGAGCACCGCGGCCTGCCGCGCGAGACGGTGATTCTCGAGGCGGTCGAGGCGACCGTGGCGCAGGCGGCGGCCGAGGCCCACCGGCATGTCTCGGCGGGCGGCGGCGAGGAGGAGGACGAGGAGAGTCTCGAGTATGGCGACCTGCAGCGGGTGATCGCCAACCTGACCCGCGACTGGGCGCTCGGCACGGCGCTCGACGCCTGGCAGCTCGAGCGCCTGCCGACGGCCGAGCAGCGGCAGGAGATCATCGGCCAGACCCGCGCCGAGGTGCGCAGCCGCGGCCAGCGGTTCGTCGACGACACGGCGCGGCAGCGGTTCGACGGCGTGATCGACCAGGCGCTGGCCGAGCATCTGAGCATCCACACCGTGTGCACGCGCCTGATCCAGGAGTTCCAGCTCCCCGGCGCGTTCGAGACCAGCCGCTACGAAGGCCTGCGGACCGCCGACGAGCTGACCCAGGCGCTGGTCGCCACGGCCCGCGAGGAGCTCGAGGAGGACCCCGACTGGCTGGCCGAGTTCGGCCGCGCGGTGCGCGCGCAGGTGGCCGAGCACTTCAGCCTCGAGCGGCTCTGCGCCACGCTGAACGAGCGGCTCCAGCCCGACACCCCGCTGTCGACCAGGGAGCTGGCCGCGGTCGAGCCCGAGGAGGTCCGCGGCCTGCTCGGCGAGGTGCTCGAACCGGGTTTCGAGGCCTTCCGCCGGCGGTTCGTGCTCGACTGCCTGGCGCAGCACCTGCGGCTCAGCCTGGACCAGGCGCTGACCACCTGGTACGACCTGCGCACGCTGTCGCACACCGTCGCGGCCGCCTGGCCGATCGACACCGACGCGGTGCGGGCGACCAAGCTCAAGGCCTGGCCTTACCGCGAGCTGGGCAAGAAGCTCGGTGAGCTGCTGCTCGAGGCCGCCGGCGCCGAGGTCTGGCGGTTCATCCGCCGGCTCGTCGCCAACCTGCTCGAGACCGGGCTGGACGAGGCCCTCGCGGTCCACTGCCCGGCCGACCGGCGGCGCGCCGAGTGGGACCTCGAGGCGCTCGAAGAGGATCTGGCGGCGCGCTGGCGGCCGGCCGAGCCGATCGACGCCTACGCCGCCGGCGACGTCGGCCGCGAGGCGCTGCGTGACCATCTCTACGACCAGGCGCGCCTGGCCTATCAGCGCGAGGAGCGGCGGTTCGTCCGCGAGACGGCCCGCCACCGGTTCAGCCAGCAGCTCGATGGCTGGCAGGCCACGCACTACAGCCTGGCCCGTGCCTGCGACGCGCTAGGCCACGCGTGGGGCATCCCCGGCGCCTTCCAGCCGGCCGAGCTGGCCGACGTCCGGTCGCTCCTGCGCGCCGGCGGCGGCGATGTCGAGGTCAAGGTGGGCGAGCTGATTGAGCCGCACCTGAGCGAGGCCGAGCAGGCGCTGCACCAGGCGGCGACCGAGCGGCGCATCGCCGACAGCGTCGACGACGTGCTGCGCCGGACCTACAACACGGGCGACCTGGTCGAGTCGCTGCTCGGCCGCTGGGCCGCGCCCGAGGGCGGCGTCTCGGCGGCGGCGCTGCGCGGCCTGCCCTACCGCGAGCTGCTCGACCACCTGCGCAAGCTGCTGCTCGGCGCCGACGGCTCGCTGCGCCGGCGGGTGGTCTTCTCGCACCTGCGCCAGAGCGCCGACGAACTCGACCTGGCCGTCCTGGCCGCCGGCGCGGCCGATGAGTGGCACTGGACCGAACTCGCCGCCGCATTCAGCCAGGCGCTGCCGCGCGGCCTGGGCCGCGACGCGGCCGAACTCGCCGGCCGGGTGTTGCGCGCCGCGCTGACCGGCCCCATCGCGACGGCGGCGGCCACGGTGTCGGTGCGCGACGCGGCGGTGGTCCGCCGCGCGGTGGCCGCTCATGCCGAGCGGACGGTGCGCGAGCTGCTGCCGGTCGAGCGCCGGCCGCAGGGCCTGGCCGAGCTGCTCGGCGGCTACTGGCCGCTGGCCGAGATCAATCTGCAGAAGCTGCGCGGCGCCGACGAGAAGACGGTCGTCGACGGCCTGGTCGCCGCGGCGGTGGGGGCCGTCGATGCGGGGCTCGAGAGCTTCCTCGCCGCGGCGGTCGAGCGCTGGATTGCGCGGACCGTCAGCGAGGCGCTCGACCGCTACTGGCCGGCCGACCGCGACCCGGGCCCGTGGGTGCTGTCGCAGGTCTGCAGCGCGCTCGACCGGCGCTGGCAGTTGGCCGAGCCGCTGGGTCCGACGCACTTCAAGGGGCTCGACCGGCCGGGCCTGAGCGCGGCCCTGGTCGCCGCCGGCGCGCAGCGGCTTGGCTCGAGCGGCGCCGGCCTGGTGGTCGGCGAGGCGGCCGCCGCGGCGCTGGAACAGGCGGCGGTGGCCGCGGCGGGGGCGATCGACCGCGAGACCGGCCGGTGGGACCTGGCCAAGGTCGCCGCCACGCTGGCCGACGGCTGGCTCGGCCAGGCGCCCGACGCGGCGGCGATTGCCGCGGCGGTGAGCCGCGACGAGCTGGCCGCGGTGCTCCGGGCCATGGCCGAGGAGCGCGAGCCGCAGGCGGTCTCGCAGTTTGGCGAGGAGCCGGTGCAGCAGTGGCTCTCGGGCCGCATCGATCGCGCGCTGGCCCGGCACTGCAGCCTGCGCCTGGTCTGCCGCGAACTGGCTCGCCGCTGGCCGATGGACGAGCTGGACGCCAACGCCTATGCCCAGATGCCCTACCGCGAGCTGCGCGAGGCGCTGATTGCCGCCTGCGTCGAGGCCTGTCGCGCCGGTGGTGAGGCGTTCCTGGTCGAGACCTCGCGGATGCGGCTGGACAACGATGTCGCCGTCGCCTGCTCGCGGCACCTCGCCGGCGAGCAGGTCGACGCCGCGGCCATCGTCGAGGCGATTGAGCCGCGCTGGCGGCTCGGCCTGCGCGAGAGCGAGCTGAGCGGCCTGCGGCCCGCGCAGGTGCGGGCCACGCTGAGCGAGGCGGCCGGGCGCGTTGAGACGCGCCTGCTGCTCGACACCTTCCGCTACGAGACGATGCGCCGCCGCCTGCGCCAGACCGTCGAGGAGGCGCAGCGCGAGCACTGCAACCCCGACATCGCCGCCGACCGGTGGGACCAGGCCGCGTTTGTCGCCGCGCTCGAACGCCAGTGGCCGATTGCCGGCCGGCTCGAGCCCGAGTCGTTGCGGGCGATGGATGCCCGCGAGCTGCGCACCCACGCCCGCGATGTGCTCTTCGCGGCGTTCGATGGGCACGAACCGCGGTTCATCCGCGAGACGACGCGGCACCAGCTCGCCCTGGCGCTGCGCGACATCCTGCGCGAGCAGGCCAGCCTCGATCGCCTGACCGAGCAGGTCGGCGCCGGCTGGCCCGACGGCTCGCGCGACTGGAGCCGCGAGGCGCTCGTCACCGCGCGGCGGCAGGCCTGCGTGGCGATGCTCGGGCGCCTGACCGACGAGGACGAGGCGACCCGGCTGGTCGACGAGCTGGTCGACGCCGACGGCTCGGACTTCACCGGCCTGGCCGACGAGGTGCTGCGGCGCTGGCCGAGCGCCGTGCCGCCCGACCGGTTCGAGTTCGACGAGTGGACGGTGCGGCTCGGGCTCGAACTCTGCCTCGACGAGGACTTCGCCGGCAACCCGCGGGCGTTCGTCAAGGCGGTCGCGCTCGAGGACGTGCCGCGGCAGCTCGAGCGGCGGGTCATGCTCGACGCCATCGACACCAACTGGTGCAACCACCTCGAGGCGATGGACTATCTCAAGGAGGGCATCAACCTGCGCGGTTATGGCCAGACCGATCCGTTCATCGCCTACCGCCGCGACGGGCGGACGATGTTCGAGAACATGCTCGGCCGTATCCGCGAGACGGTCATCGGCAGCCTGTTCGAGACCACCGAGCGGCAGCTCGTCGAGATGCACCAGCGCGGCCGGCTCGGCCTGCGCATCGCCGTGCAGTACGAGAACGTCCGCGAGCTGGCGGCCAAGGCCGAGGAGCTGACCGGCGCGCAGCAGCAGCAGCGGGCCGAACGCGAAGCGCGGCGCGAGCGACGCCGGCAGCGCAAGGCCAAGACCGCCGCGCGCGTCTGATGACCGAGCGCATCGAGAGCGCCGACCACCCCGCCTTCGCCGCGGCGGCGGCGCTCTCGACCCGCCTCACCCGCGCCGCGGCCGGCCGCTACCTGGTCGAGGGCAGCCGCCTGGTCGCCCAGGCCGAGGCGGCCGGCGTGCTGCTGGCCGTGTTCGTGGTCGATCAGCCCGAGGCGGAGCGCCTGCCGGCTGTTGCGGCCTACGCCATCCCCGCCCGGCTGCTGCCCACGCTGATCGGCACCGGCTACTCGACTCGGCTCGACGCGGTGGGCGTGGTGCGGCGCGCGCCGCTGGCCGCGCTGCCGGCCGGCGGGCTGGTGCTCGCCGGCGAGTCGATCCAGGACCCGCGTAACGTCGGCGTGCTGGTCCGTACCGCCGAGGCCGCCGGCTGCGCGGCGGTGGTGTTCAGCGACGATTCGGCCGACCCGTACAGCCGCGCCGCGGTGCGCAGCAGCACCGGCAGCATCCTCCGCCAGCCGCTGCTGCTCTGCGCCGACCTGGCCGCCACGTTGCGTCAGAACGACCACCGCCTCGTCGCCACCTCGGCCCGCGCGGGACGGACGGCCTGGTCGGCCGACCTGCGCGGTGACCTGGTGATTCTGGTCGGCAATGAAAGCGACGGCCTGTCGCCGTCGGCTCGAGAGGCTGCCGACGAGCTGGTCCGCCTACCGGTGCATGGTGGGGCGAGTTCGCTCAACGTCACCGTCGCCGCCGGCGCGCTGCTGTATGAGGCGCTGCGCCAGCGCGGCGGGTAGCTCAGGGCAAGGTGCCGCGCTCGAACTGCTGCCACCCGTCCTGCTCATCGCCCAGCGGCAGGCCGAGGCCGGCCGGCCCGCCGCGCTCGTTGTAGAGCTCAAAGAGCGCACCGGCGACGGCGTAGACCTGCTCGCCGCGGCGGTAGAGCGCGCCGTTCTGGGCCTCCAGCCATTCGCCCTCGGGAGTCGACTCGACGTCGTTCAGTGGGAACCCGAGTCGCTCGTACCCGTCGTTGCGCCACCAGGCGTCGTGCCAGGGGCCGTGAAGAACATACTCCACGACGTAGCCGTAGATGGTACCGGTCTCATACCGCTGCTGCCAGGCCCTGGCCCCGGTCGGGATGCGGGTGACGACGTCCCAAGGTTCGAGCGGCCAGCCGATGTCCGACGACCACTTGCCGCGGGCTTCCCACAGTGCGGCGATCGACGCGTTTGTGCTGTCGGGTGGGATTGTGTCTGGGACGAGCTCAAGCCTGCCACCGATCAGGCAGATCCAAGCGCCCTCGCAACGCACAGCCTCACCGGCCGTGCCGCCCGGCGAGCGGAGGCCGGCCTGCTGCCCACCGGTGACCGCGCCGAACCAACCGCGCCAGCCGCCGGCGAACGGACGCTTGGACTCGTATGCCTGGTTCCAGCGCTTCTGTCGGATGCGATACGGATCGATCCATGCGCGGTACAGCACGCCGTAGATCCCGGCCACCTGCCCATCGAGCTCGGTCAGCGCGCCGTGCTCGAACTCCTGCACGCTGATCGGCTCGCCGCTGTAGCCGGAGATCAGCCCGTCGGCGCCGTACAGCACCGGGCCGAGTGGCCGGCCGAGCACGGCCTCGCCGCCCAGACGCCGGTACTCGGCGCGGTACTGCTCCCGGAGCCTGGCCGGCGCGTTGGCGCCGACGGTGGTCTCGGGTCCATCGGCACGCGCCGGGGGCTCGACCCGCGGCGCCGCCGTGCCGTCGCTAACGCAGCGGAAGCCGTGGTTGTGCCACGCCGCATCGGGCTCGAGCGCCTCGCGGATGCCGGGCCGCAGGCAGACCATCGGCGAGTTGTACGCCCCGCCGCGCGCCACCTTGTGCTCGGCCGATCCGCTGACGACGGGATCTTGGCGCGGACCGCTCTCATAGGCGGTGGCGCGGTAGTCATCGCGGCACCACTCGGCGACGCCGCCGATCAGGTCGTAGAGGCCGAAGCTGTTGACCGGGCTGCCGGCGATCGGCGCACCGGCCGGACGGCCCTGGATCTCGCGGGCCGGGTCAAGCGCGTCGCCCCAGGCGAACAGCCGGTCTTCGAGCCCGCCGCGGGCCGCCTTCTCCCACTGCGCCTCGGTCGGCAGGTTGCGTCCGACCCAGGCGGCGTAAGCGCAGGCGTCGAGCCAGGAGACATAGGCCACCGGCGCGTCGTCGGGTCGGTCGAGCGTGGCCAGCCCGGGCGGGTACGCGGGGTTGGCGGCGAGGAACCGCCGGTACTGTCCAACGGTCACCTCGTGCAGGTCGATCCAATAGTCCGACAGCTCGACCAGGTGGCGCGGCATCTCGTCGGACCAGTCTTCGACTGACAGCTTCGACCCAGGTTCGGTCTGCAGATCGAGGATGTCCTCGAGCTGTTCGGGCGTGGTGCCCATGAAGAACTCACCGGCGGCGATGCGCACCTGCGGCATGGCGTCGTCCGCCGCGACGCGGAAGTCGGCCCAGCTCATACCGGGCGGCGGCGCATAGTCCCGCTCGGCCAGCCAGGCGGGCCAGCCGGGCGGCGCCCAGAGCCCGGTCCGCCGCGGCGCAGCCGCGGGCGCGCCGATCGTCACGCAGCGAAAGCCGACGTCGGCTCGGGCGGTGGTGGCCAGGTCGATACCGCGGCCCGTGCTCGCGCCGCGATGCACCCGCCGCGGGTCGGGCCACGACCCCAGCGGGTCGGTCGCGTTGCCGCGCGAAATCGGCTTGTCGTAGTACCAGTCCTCGCACCACTCACGGACCTGCCCGAGCGGGTGAAGCAGCTCGCTCGGACTGGGCGTCGGGCCGCCGGCCTCCGCGCGGGCCTCGCCCGTGGCGTGCTCCCACTGTGCCTCGGACGGCAGCCGTCGGCCGGCCCACCAGGCGTAGGCCCGGGCGCCGTGCCAGGTCACCCGCGTGACCGGCAACCGCGCCGCCTCCGGGTCGACGGCGTAGCGCTCGCCATCGAGCCGGATGCCCGAACCGGCCAGCTCGATCCACTCGCCGCGCACCGGCTCCGGCGGCTCGACGTCGTTGAGGAAGCGCACGTACTGCTCGCCGGTCACCGGTTGCAGGTCGATCCAGTACTCGCGGAGCCAGATCCGGCGGCCCTGCAGCGCGGTCATTCCGCCGGGCACCCGCGCCTGCGGCATGCCGTCGATGGGCGAGACGCGGTAGTCGGCCCAGCTTCGGCCGGGCGGCGGGGCGGAGTCGGCCAGCTCGGCGGGCCAGTCGGCCGGCCGAGCCGCCGGCGCGGAAGGTGCCGCCGGCGGTGGCCATGCGCCGGGCTGGAGCACGACCACCAGGCCGCCGGCGACCATCGCCGCCAGGCCGGCCCACCAGCGCCGAGCGGCGAGCAGCAGGCCCGGCGCGAGGGCGGCGAGCAGCAACCCGGCCAGGTGGCGCGGACGCCGGCTCAGGCCGGGCGCCGTGTCGCGCTCAATCAGCGCGTGCTGCACCGGGTGATAGGCCTGCTCGGCCGGGGTCTCCCAGCGCACCGCGATGACCGCGCTCCACTGGCCCAAGCGCTGCTCGGGGGGCGACGAGCGGCCGACGAGGTGGGCCACGCCGACCGGCAGGTCGTCGAGGTACTCCGGCCCGCCGGCGATCCAGTTGGCGTAACCCGGCGCGCTGCCGTCGGCCCAGCGCCAGCGGCCCTTGCGCTCGACTTCTCGCAGACCGATCCAGGCGCCGGAGAGCGGCCGATCGAGCAGGTTGGCGGTGAGCCAGTCGTTCTCATCGGCGGTTTCGATGACGGCCAGCCGGCCGCCGAGCCGCTCGGCCAGTTGGGCGGCTTCGTCATACCACAAGCCCGGCCCGGCGAGCCGGTACCAGTGCCCCGTCTCGCGCCGCTCGAGCCACTCGTTGAGCGGCGCCCGCCGCGGCGAGAGCAGCGCCGTCGCCGCCAACAGCGCCAGGCCTCCGCCGGCGAGGCAGAGACGGCGGGCAGGGACGCGGATCGGGCCGACCAGCTCGACCGTGAGGGCGACCAGCAGGCCGGCGGCGAGCAGCCAGCAGAGCGCGGCGCCCGCGCTGTGCGGCGAGACGGGCGCGTTCGGGTCACGCTCGCACTCGACCAGTGCCCAGCGGTACGCCTCCTCGGCGATGACCGGTCGCAGCGCGCCACGCGCGGCGAGGTCGGCGCAGACCTTCGCAGCGTCGCTCTCGTCCGGGGCCGCCACGTCGGGCAACCAGCCGACCTGCTCGAGGCCGCTGCCGTCGGCCCACCGCCACGTGCCGTCGGGCCCGCGCCGCAGTCCGACGAGGGCGCCCGTGCAGCCCTTGCCGAGGAGCCGATCGACCACCCAGTCGGCCTCGTCGCGCGTGTTCAGGCAGGCCAGGTAGGCGCCCCACGATTCGGCCAACGCCTGCGCCGCCGGCTGGTCGAGGTTGTCGTTCAGCAAGGTGTACCAGTGGCCGGTGACCGGCGAGTGGTGCCAGACGCGGCTGTTGGCTCCGCCGCGATGACGCTGGAGCAGGCGTGGCGCGGCGAGCAGCAGGACCGGCAGCAGCATGGCCAGCGCCGCCTGACGCCGCCCCCGCCGGGTCATCTCGCGTCGCCCTGCCAGCGTCGGCGGAAGCGCCGCCGCGCGGCCAGCACGCGGCCGAGATTGGTCAGCAGCAGTAGGCCGGCCAGGGCATAGCCCAGCGCCAGTAGCTCGCCACGGGTGAACCGGCCGAACGGGGGGCTGTTGCGCTCGAACAGGGCATACTTCGCCTCCGGCTCGCGCGGCCCGGCCGGCACGGAGAAGGCGTGCATCTCCCCCTCGACCCAGGCCGCGACGCGCCGTCGATCGTCCGGCGCCAAGAAGGGCTGTGTGCCCTCCCACGGCACGAAGGTCAGCGGCTCGCCCGTCTCCCACTCCCAGTTGCCGTGCCGACCGACCTCGCGCAGGCCGAGCCAGGCCGTCTGGCCTTCGGGAAGCTGGTCACTGAAAGTGGCGTCGAGCCACTCCAGCTCGGATGGGTCGCCGATGGTCGCCAGGTAGCCACCGCTCCGGCGCGCGGCAGCGCGGGCTGCCTCGACGTTGTCGAACTGGCCGGCGAGCAGGTACCAGTGGCCGGTCGCCGGGCAGGCCTGCCAGGGCTGCCGGCCGACCTCGACGGCGATCCACTCGCTCCGGATGGCGAGTAGCAGCACCAAGACGGCCAGGACCGCTCGGAGGCTCAGCGGGAGGCGCCGCCAGCCGGCGGCCAAGCGCTCGCCGGCGGTGAGCGATTGCTCCCATTCATGGACGTCGCCGGCGCAGCGCGGGCAGGCTCGGGCATGGTCGCGGACCTCGACGGCCCAGCGGCGGTGGATCTGCCACAGCGTGCCGTCGACCAGTCCGCAGCAGACCGCGGGCGCCGGGCAGTCCTGCCGCTGCGGCCGGGTCTCATCGCGCAGATAGCGCGCCACGGCGGGCGGGGTGGTTGACGGTACTAAATCTCCCATCCTGCCTCCTTCGCCCAGCGCTGGAGCTTTTGCGTGGCATCGTGGACGTTCTTCTTGACCGTGCCCGGATGGACCGACAGCTCCGTCGCTGCCTGGTCGATGGTCAGACCGCGGATACGGGTCGAGTAGATCGCCGCGCGCTGCTTCTCGGCTAGTCGCTCGATCCAGCTCAGCAGTTGGGTCATCTGTTCGTCGCCATCGAGCCGGCGCAGCAGCGCGTCGAACTCGTCCTGGCCGTCCGGCGGTTCGTTGTCCATGGTCAGACCCGCGGAGCTCATGGTCGGGCGGCGCAACCGTCGCCGCACTTCGTCCAGCGCGTGGTGGACCAGAATGCCGCGCAGATAGGCGTTGGGATGGCGCAGCTCGGCCCAGGGCATCGACTGCAGGAGCCCGAGCCAGCCTTCCTGCAGCAGGTCCTCGGCGTACTCCGGCTCGAGGCCGTAGCGACCGACCAGCTTCCGCGACACGCGCCGGGCCCACGGTTCGAGCTTCCGCCGCAGCCGCTCGAACTCGTCGTTGCCCGCCGACACGACGCCCACCGGGGGACGTGCCGGCGGACCTCCGCCCTGACTGCTGGAGAGAAGTTCGTCCGCCACGCACCTGCTCGGCCGCTACGTGAGCGCACGGCTGAATCGGTTGTTTGCCGTCGGACGGGTCACTCCTGCCGCGGCTGACGATGGACCAACATACGCGCGTGACCAGCCTGCCCGTGCGCCGTCGTTGCGGTGCCCTGCCGGCGCGTGCTATACTCGCCCGGTCGCGATCGAGGCCACGGCAAGCCCATGTCCTGGTACCCCAGTCCACCTGTCCATGCCGTTGCGCTGCTGCTGCTCGGCGCCGCCTCGGCGCTCGCCGCGCCGCCGATCCTGCCGCTCGAGGAGGTCAAGCCGGGCATGGTCGGCGTTGGCCGGAGTGTCTTCGAAGGTACCCGCATCGACGAGTTTCCGTTCGAAGTGATCGACGTGATGCAGTCGGACGGCTACAACACCTCGCTCATTCTGGTGCGCCTGTCGGGCGAGCTGATCGACAACCTCGGCGGCATCGCCGCGGGGATGAGTGGCTCGCCGCTGTTCGTCGACGGCAAGCTGATCGGCGCCGTGGCCTTCACCACGCCAAACTCTGACACCCGCGTCGGCTATGCCACGCCGATTGAAGACATGCTCAAGGTGTTTGACCAGGAGACGCCCGACGAGCCCGCCACCGCGGCGCTGCCGGCCGGTACGCCGATCCTCGCCGGCGGACTGCGCGGCCGCGCGCTGGCCGCCGTCGGCCGGCTGATGGGCCGGCGCGGCTGGCGGGTCATCCCCTCGGGCCGGCCGGCGCAGGCGACCGCCGCGGGCGACGAGGATGGGCCCGGCGCAGGCCTGACCGAAGGCAGTGCGCTGGCGGTCAGTCTGACCGCCGGCAGCGTCGCGATGACCGCCATCGGCACGCTGACCTATCGCGACGGCGACCGCCTCCTGGCCTTCGGCCACCCGTTCCTGAAGCGTGGCAGCACCTCGCTGTTCCTCAGCGAGGCGTTCATCTACGACACGGTCTGGTCGGCCGAGCTGCCGTTCAAGATCGGCTCGCCGCTGGGCAACCCGATCGGCGCCGTGGTGCAGGACCGCGAGGCCGGCCTGGCCGGCCGGCTCGGCGCCACGGCCGACAGCTTCGCGCTGTCCGTCGAGGCGACCGACACCACGCTCGGCCGCTCGCGCCGGCTGACGGTCGACATCGTCCATGACCAGGCCCTGGCGCCGTCGCTGACGGCGGTGGTGCTGATGGAGGCGATGGGCGAGGTGATGGACCGCGACGGCGGCGGCACGGCGACCATCGAGTGGACCATCGAGGCCGACGGCCTGCCTGAGCCGCTGCGCCTGAGCGACATGCTCTACAGCCCGGAAGATCTGGTCGGCGAGGCGATCGGCGGGCCGCTGTTCGGTCTCGACGCACTCCTGCGCAATGACTTCGCCGAGGTGCGGCCGAGCCGCGTGACGATGACCGTCTCGACCAGCGACGAACAGCGCACGGCCCGCCTGGTCGAGGCGACCATTGAGCCGGCCACACTGCGCGCCGGCCAGCCGTGCCGGGTGACGGTGACGCTGCAGCCGTTCCGAGCGCCGGCGATGAGCCGTGAGCTGACCTTCACCGTCCCGGCGGCGACGGCGCCGGGCCGGTATGTGCTCGACCTGCACGGTCGCCTGTCGGCGGCCGGTCCGCTGAGCCAGGCGGCGCTGGCCGCCGCCGGGCTGGCCCCGCCGCGCGACCTGCCGGCGCTGCTGGCGGCGCTCTCGGCGACCCAGCGCGGCAACGGCCTGACCGCCGAGCTGCTGACCCCCGAGGCGGCCGAGATGCGCCGCACCGCACGCGAACTGGTCAGCGATCAGCCGCCGGCCGAGGCGTTTCTGGCCGACGAGCCGTCGACGCTGCCGACGGTCGCGATCGAACTGGGCGCCGGGCCGGTAGTGGCCACGGCACGGGCCGAGACGATGCTCGATCGCGTGGTCCTCGGCCGGCTGCAGCGGAGCGTTGAGGTGGTTGCGCCATGAGCGCGGCCGCCGGCTTCGGGAGCGTTGCCGGCCGCCTGGCCGTCGGGCCGATGGCGCTGATTGGGCGGGCGATCCTGACCCAGCTCACGCTGCTCGGCGCGTGGGTCGAGCTGACCCGGCGCTCGGTCCGCTACCTGCTGGTCCGCCGGCTCGAGGTCCCGCTGTTCATCCGTCAGATCGACCAGATCGGGATCGGCTCGATTCCCATGGCGGCGCTGACGGTGACCTTCTCGAGCATGGTCCTGGCGCTCTACACCACGGCGCAGTTCATCGAGTTCGGGTTTCAGGAGTACCTCGGCTATCTGATCGGCGCCAGTGTGGTGCGCGAACTGGGACCGGTGCTGACGGCGATTGTCGTCGGGGTCGCCACGCTGGGGCTGGGGCTGGCGCTGC
>CAYONP010000110.1:0-17612 GCA_964405335.1 uncultured Fimbriimonadaceae bacterium | reverse complement strand
TCGGTTGGGCCAGCGTCTGGGTTGGCCGGTCGGCGCGCGCAGCGCGCCGCTACGGGGTGGGCCGGGCGTGATCTGCTGGCGGTACGTTACATGACGTACGGAGCGGGTTGACAGCCCACCCCGCTGGCGATACCATCGTCCTTCTCGCGCCCGTAGCTCAGCGGATTAGAGCACTTGGCTTCGGACCAAGGGGTCGGGGGTTCGAATCCTCCCGGGCGTATCGGAGCCGGGCCATGCGCCTTGCCATCGCCCTCCTCGCCTTCCTTGCCGCGCCCGTTCCGACCATCGACTGGCCCGCTGCCGGGCTCGAAGACGGCACCGACGGCTGGCGCTTCGACGACCAGATGTCAACCCGCAGCAGCGAGCAGGCCGCGGCCGGCCGATGGTCGCTCAAGGTCGTCGACACCAGCACCACAGCCGGCTCGAACGTCTTCTTGCCGCCGGTGCCGATCGACGGTCTCGGCGTCTATCGGCTGTCGGCGCAGGTCTATCCGGTCTCGGGCACCGGGCTGGGCGTCTATGTGCAGGTGCTCGATGCCGAGGGCAATCTGACCGTCGCCGGCGACGCGTTTCAGATGTCGGCGCCGAGCACGCCGACCGGCCAGTGGGTGCCGTTCTCGCTGCTGGTCACCGCCGGCGCTCGGGCGCGGGCGTTGCGGGTCTGGATCCACAGCTACAACGCGGCGCAGGTGACCGCCTACCTGGACGACTTCGCCATGACCGAACTCGAACCACAGCCGCCGGCGCCGCCGCTCTGGCCCGCCGAGTACAAGCTCCGCCCGGACCAGACCGAGCGGCTGACCGCCGCCGACGTGGTCGGACCCGATGGTATCGTCTATCCGAACTGGACCCGCGTCGGCGTGCCCGGCGGCATCCCCGAGGTGGCGGTCGTCGCCCGCGTCGATGAGCACGGCGGCCGGGCCGACGACGGCGCGGACGATGCCGACGCCATCCTCCGCGCGGTCGACGCCACGGCGGCGCTCGGCGGCGGGGCGGTGCTGTTCGGGCCGGGGACGTACCACCTGTCGCGGATGATCCAGATCCGGCACGACGGCATCGTGCTCCGCGGCGCCGGGCGCGACCGGACGCGGATCGTGTTCGATTACAGCCTCGGCCCCGACGGCCTGCGCTGGGGCGAGCCGGACGACGAGGTGCTGCGACGCGGCAGCAACATCTCCCTCCACGCCCGGCCGACCAACCTGAAGACGATGGTGATCGAGGCCGACGGCCGCGAGATCGCGCGCTGGGCGCCGTCGACCCACTCGGGCAACACGTTTTGGCTGACCACCCGCGCCGACCCACTGCTGGCCGGCGGCGCCGCCGAGGTCACGCTGCGCGGCATCGCCACCTGGGGCGACGGGACCAGCCACGAGCTCACCCGCACGGTGCGGTTGGCCCGCGATGAAACGGACCCGGCAGCGGCGGCGCGGCCGATGCAGCACGCGGCGATCAGCTTCTGCGGAGCGGGCTGGAGCGGCAACTCGATCCCATTGGTCGAGGACGGCAAGCGCGGCGCGACGTCGATCCGGCTGGCCTCGACCGAGGGCCTCGCGCCCGGCGACGCCCTGATGATCGACGGCCCGGCGACCGAGCGGTGGAAGACGCTGACCCGCAACAAGTGCGAGTGGGGCACGTACCGGCGCTACCTGGTCCGGATCGCCGGCATCGAAGGTGACCTTGTCCGGCTCGAGCAACCGCTGCGGATCGAGTTCCCGGTGGTCGACGGCTCACGCGTGCAGAAGCACCTGCCGGTGCGGCGCTGCGGCATCGAAGACCTGACCATCGAGCAGACCGAGAACCTGTGGATCTCGTCGGTCATCTTCTCGCACGCCTGGGAGTGCTGGGCGCGCGGGGTGGCGGTGACGAAGTGCGGCCGCTTCCCGGTCTACGGCCTGATGGCCAAGTGGTGCAGCATCGAGGATTGCCTGTTCGACGATGCCTGGTACAAAGGCGGCGGCGGCACGGCCTATGCCGGCTGGGAGCACAGCTACGACTGCCTGATGGACCGCTGCGAAACCCGCCGCCTGCGCCACGCGCCGTGCGTGCAGTGGTCGGCCAGCGGCAACGTGATCCGCCGCAGCAGGTTCATCGACTCCGACGCGCAGTGGCACTCGGGCTGGACCAACGAGAATCTGTTCGAGCAGTGCGAGGTGCGCTCGGTGACCGGCAACGGCGGCTATGGCTACGGCGCCTGGGCCTCGCCGCCCGAGGACACGGCGCACGGGCCGAACGGGCCGCGCAACGTGGTCTACGGCTGCGACATTTCGTCGCCCAAGACCGGCCTCTGGATGGGCGGCATGAACGAGAACTGGCTGATACTCTACAACCGCTTCCGGGTCGAGTCGGGCAACGCGGTGTTCGCCAAGACCTACAGCTTTGATCACCTCATCCGCGGCAACGTGTTCATCCTCGGCAACCCGGCCGACCCGGCGGTGATGCTCGCCACACCCGATTGCAGCGGCGTCGAGGTGGTGGGCAACCGCATCCACGGCGGCGCGGAGGTCACCATCGGCGGGGTCAGCGCGCCGCAGGTCGACGAGGGCAACGAGCACCTGCCGCACGACCCGGATGCCCCACGGCCCCAGCCGGCGGTGGCCTCGATCTACGACTGGCAGCAGGCCAACGTCACGCCGCGGTAGTGGCGGAACGAGGCGTCCGAGCTGGACCGCCGGCCCGGCTCGGGGCGCGGGCGTCCCCGCCCGCCCGGATGCCGGCTGGAAGGGCCCGTTGGAAGACCATGGTAGGGGCAGCCCTTGTGGCTGCCCGCGGGCCGACGAACCCTCTCCAGCAGCGGGCGGCCACAAGGGCCGCCCCTACCGGTCCGGCGTCCGGTGCCCGTTCTTCAAAACGCCCTGGAAGCCGGCGGTCCGTTCGACGCGCGCCGCCCTACTACGGCCGCACCTGCGTGCCGTCGGGCAGCCGCGACTCGGTCCACTTCGGGTTGCCGTCACTCGGCGGGAAGCGCTCGATCAACTCCTCGTTGAACTCGATCCCAAGCCCCGGCGCGTCGTTCGGATAGACGTATCCATCGCGTGGCACGGCCAGGCCGGGGAACAGGTCGTGTTCGGCGGCGTTGCGCTTGGCCCACTCCTGGATGCCGAAGTTCGGCACCGCCACATCGAGGTGGATGTTGGCCATCATGCCCACCGGTGAGGTGTCGCCCGGCCCGTGCCAGGCGGTGCGCACGCCGAACGCCTCGCACAGGCGGGCCAGCTTGAGCGCGGGCGTGATGCCGCCAATCTCCGAGATGTGCACGCGGATGAAGTCGATCAGCCGATTGGCGATCAGCGGTGTGATCTCGCGCGGGTTGTTGTACAGCTCGCCCATCGCCAGCGGCGTGGCGCAGACGGCGCGGATCTGGGCGAACCAGTCGTTGTCCTCGGGCGCGAGCGGGTCCTCGAGGTAGAACAGCCGGTACGGCTCGAGCGCCCGCGCCAGCCAGACCGCGTCGATCGGCGCCAGCCGCTCGTGGATGTCGTGGAGCAGCTCGACCTCGTCGCCGAGCTCGTTGCGCAGATACTCGAACATGGCCGGGATCTGGTGCAGCTTGACCCGCGGGTCGAAATACTCGCCCGGCTTGGCGCCCGCCGGCCGGCGCGCCTCGTCGACGGCCAGGCCGGGGTAGCCGCCGAGCTGCACTCGGATGTAGCGATAGCCTTCGGCCTGGTGCGCCCGCACGCTGTCGGCCACGGCCTCGTTGGTGGTCCCTCCGGCGTGGCCGTAGATTGCCGCCGCCGGGCGCGCGCGCCCGCCCCACAGGTCGTGGCAGGGCAGTCCGGCACGCTTGCCGCAGATGTCCCACAGGGCCATGTCGATACCGCTGATGGCGTTGTTCAGCACCGGCCCGTTGCGCCAGTAGCCGTTGACCATCATGCCCTGCCAGAGGTCCTCGATGTCGGCCACCGAGCGGCCGCGGCAGAACGGCCCGAGGTACTCGTCGACGGCGGTCTTGACCGCGAGCGGGCGCTGGGTGTAGGTGGCGCAGCCCAGGCCGCAGAGGCCCGGCTCGCTGGTGGTCAGCTTGAC
Source organism: uncultured Fimbriimonadaceae bacterium (assembly GCA_964405335.1). Classification (GTDB taxonomy): domain Bacteria; phylum Armatimonadota; class UBA10988; order UBA10988; family UBA10988; genus CAYONP01. The sequence goes on along the minus strand of CAYONP010000110.1, from coordinate 13,586 downwards.
AATCACCAGTCGGCTGCCGCTGGGCTGGACGACGAAGCAGTCGACGCGTTCGATGGTCGGCGCGGGCATGGAGCTCTCCGCCGCGGAGTTCTACGCCGCCGGCGGCGGGCCCTGCCTGCGTGGCCGGCAGACGATCAGCAGCCAGGCCGAGAGGACGATGGTGGTGGCCAGGCCGCCCTCGTGGCCGTAGACGCCGCCCGAGACGATCGCCGGCAGCGTACCGGCGAACAGCGGCGTCGCTTCGGCCGGCACGCCCTGTTGCGCCACGCCGCTGGTGTAGCCGGACAGCACCCAGCCGGCCAGCACGCCGAGCGGCAACCAGAGGCGGTCGGTGCGGTGGCGATAGACGGCCAGCAGCAGTCCGAGCAGCAGCATGTTGCCGACGGCCAGCAGGCTGACCTGCGGCGCGGCGAGGTAACCGGCGGCGAACACCACGCTGGCGGTCGCCGCGCCGGCGGCGGGCCCGCTCAGCTCGGTGACCAGCCGCTGCAGGTGCGCGTGGCTGACCGCCAGCCGGGCGAGGGCGTAGGCGAAGACCACGAAGGGGAGCATCCAGATGGCCGGTGGCAGGGCCTGGTGCAGGTTGCGCAGGTAGATCACCGGCATGGCGCAGGCTTGCACCGCGAGGGCGATCGACTCGGGCCGGCTCCGCCCGCTGAGCCAGGCGACCGCGACCAGCAAGAAGAGATGCGCCGCCGCGCCGAGTGCGAAGCCGGACCAGGCCTCGCCCAGCCCCTGCTTGCCGCCACCGATGCCGAGGCCGGCGAACGGGTCGCGGAAGCGGAGCAGGCGGAACAGGACCAGGCCGCCAAGCAGCATGGGGCCGAGGATGGCGAGCCACTCGATCATGTCGGTCTGCCCGGCGGCGAGCAGGTAGGCCTCGCGCCGAGCGGCGGCAAAGCTGTCGACGATGGGGTGGACCGAGGCGAGGGCGTGCGATCGGGCCAAGAACCGGAGGCCGACGAAGGCCAGCAGGTAGCCCGCCAGGGGCACGGCGAGTTGGACGGCAACGGCGGCCTGCGGCCCGGTCCGGAGCGGTGACTTGGCCATGCTAGTGACCAGTCGAAACCAAACTGCGGCCCGGGAGCCCGGGCCGCAGAGTGGAGGTGAGGGGATTCGAACCCCTGGCCTCTTGAGTGCGATTCAAGCGCTCTCCCAGCTGAGCTACACCCCCTCGGGCCAGGCACCAGACTACCATTCCCGCCGGCTGATGTCAATCGCCGCCAACGCCGCCCTGCGGCCGCACCAGCCACCGGTACGGTGGCAACGGACCGCCGGCTTCCAGCCGGCCCACCACCGCATCGGACCGCCGGCTTCCAGCCGGCACACCACCGCATCGAACCGCCGGCTTCCAGGGTGTGTTGAGAAGTGCGGTAGGGGCGGGTCTCAGACCCGCCCGAATGCCGACGAACTCGCTTCCAGAGCGGATCGACTCGCTGGCGGGCAGGTCTGAGACCTGCCCCTACCACGAAAGTCAACACGCCCTTCCAGCCGGCACACGGCGCGCGCAGCGCGCTACGGCGGTGGCGGGTGGTTACTCGGCCCGGATCCGGACCCAGTGCCGCGGCGCCTCGGCGGTCAGCTCCAGCTCCTGCCATCCGGCCCCACGCCGCAGCGCCACCGTGCCGACAATCGGCTCGGCGCGGAACGGCAGTCGCCCACCCGGCGCGACGACGCGGCCTATCGCCGTCAGCAGGACATCGCGCGACTCGGTCAGCGGCAGACCATCGAGACTCGAGGCGACGACCACCGCCTTGGGCGTGCGTAGCGCGACGCGCAGAGCCGATGATTCGAGCGTCTGCCCGCCGATCCAGCCGCTGAACGCCTGCGTCCGCGGCGTGTCGATGATCTGGATGCCGGCGGCCCAGTCACGCGCGATCTCGCCGGTGTCCGAAACCACCGCCGTCGCGCCGGGCGGCAGCAGGTCCTGGTCGGGGTCGGTGATCACCGTCGCGCCATCGGGCGCCGGCGTGGCTCGGTCCCACTCGAGCTCGGGGATGTCGGGCAGGCCGATGGTCAGCCGGCGTTGCTCCACGGCGGTCCGCAGCGCGGCGCTGTTGGCCGGCGTCAGGCCGCCGAAGTAGCACTGCTCGCGGCTGAGCTGCAGGTGATAGCCGCCGCGCGCCGGGGCGATATCGCCGCGCCGGAAGGCTAGCGCCGCGGCGGGCATGACGCCGGTCAGCGCCGGGTCGGGCCAGGTCGACCACTCCTCGGCGCGCTCGGGCCGGCCCAGGCCGCCCTGGGCGTAGTTGTAGATCATCGGCGCGTCCCAGCCCTGCAGCGCGCCGACAGCGGCGACATAAAGCGGCGAGCCGGCGCGGTCGACTGTCGGATAGGGCGTGTTCCACTCGGTTACACTGAGCGGCATGCCGGCCACCTGCGCGGCGCCGATCCAGGCGATGAAGTTGGCCTCGCGCCGCGGGTTGGCGCTCAGCGCCTCGGCCCCGCCGTAGCTGTGCGCGTCGATGATGCCGCCGGTGGTCAGCGCCGGCAGTGTCCACAGCCCGCCGTTGCCCCAGAAGTTGGTCGTCGCGATGGGGACCTTCACTCCGAGCTCGAGCAGGTGCGACAGCATCCGCTGGTTCCAGGCCGCCTCGCGCTGGTTGAGGTAGATCTTCGCCGGCCCTGCCTCCCAGGTCCGCCAGGTCTGCTCGCGCGGCAGGCCGGTCGCTTGGCAGAAGGCGGTTACGTCGGCCTCGAACAACGCGTTGTGATGCGGGTTGCCCTTGTCGCCCAGCATCAGGTTGCCGAAGTGGTTGGTCAGGTCGTTCTCATTGGTGATCAGCACCCCCATGATCGCCGGGTCGTCCCGGTAGGCCAGGCCGGTGTAGGCGTTGACGTGGCCGAGATAGGCGGCCTGAAACTCGCGCATCAGCGCCTCGATGCGCTCGTTGTAATAACAGTAGCCCTTGCCCTCGGCCCCGTGGGCGGCGATCTCGTCCCAGCCGGGGATGCCGTCGCCGGCTTTGAACTCGCGGCCGACGTGCAGGTCGAGCCAGACATAGACCCCCTGGTCGCGCAGGGCCTTGATCCAGTAGTCGATCCGCTCGAGCGCCGCGGCGTTGAGCTGCTGCGAGGTCGCGCCGGTCTTGTCGAGCACCGTCGGCTCGACCCAGCGGGTCGAGTCGTGGTGATGCAGCCGCATCAGGTTGTAGCCGAGCCCGGCGATGCGGCGGGCGTGGTAATCGATCTGCTCGTTCGGCACGAAGAGCGAGTAGGCCGCCAGATTGCCGCCCCAGAACCGCGCCGGCGTGCCGTCGGCGAAGACCAGCCGGTCGCCCTCGGCGCGGACGAACCCGCGCGCGCCGGCCGGCTTCTCGTTCAGCTCGCTCAGATCGACCGGAATGCCCTCGGCCAGCAGGTCGAGCGGCGGCCACTGCTCCGGGCCGGTGTTGCCGTACCGCGCCGCCGGTGAGTCGACCGTCGCCGCACCGGCGGGCAGGCTGAGGGTCATGGCGAACTCGTGCCCGCCGGCGGGCACGTCACCGGCGACGAGGTAAGTGCGGATCACGCCTTGCTGACCCGGCTCGAAGTAGACGTTGGCCACCGCCGGGTCGAATTCGAGGCGCACCTCCTGCTCGCCGGCGGGCCAGCGCCAGCCGGTGTTGCCGGGCAGCAGTTCGGGCTGGCCGAAGCCCGGGGTGTCGACGCCCAGCCGCCACTCGAGGCAGAGACCGATCACGCCCGCCAGCGCCTGGGCGGCCTCGATGCGGTAGTGGTAGACCGCCCGGCCGCCGGCGTCCTCGATCTCGCCGGCGATGCTCAAGCCGAGCCCCTCGACGCGGCCCTCCAGCGGCATCACGCCATCGCGGGCCGGGCCGGCGCGCAGGTCGCTGCCGGTCCACTGCCAGTTCGCCCCCCAGGCGACATAACCGGCGGTGACCACGGGGGCGTTCTGGTAGCTGACCGTCGGCGTCGCGTCGGGCCCGAGGCTCAGCTCCCAGGTCGCCGCCGGCCGGCCGGCGGGCAGCGCATCGGCGGCCGAGCGGCGCTCCTCGGCGGCCGAGCGCACGCAGCCGGCAAGGCCGGCCAGGCCGAGAAGGAGGATGAGGCGCCGCTGACGCATTGGTGACTCCGAGGATCAGTGTACCGCAGCACGAGGGAGAGATGCGATGGCGACGATCCGGCTCGGCCTGGGTCAGATGCCGGTAGTCGGCGGCGAGGCCGAGACCAACCTGGCTGTGGCGGTGCGCACGATCCAGGATGCGGCCACCGCCGGCTGCGACCTGGTCGTGCTGCCCGAGTGCCTCGACCTGGGCTGGACGCACCCGAGTGCGCGCGAGCAGGCGGTGCCCATCCCGGGCCCGCGCTGCGACCGGCTGGCCGGCGCCGCGCGCGACGCCGGCATCCACCTCGTCGCCGGGCTGACCGAGCGCGACGGCGAGCGGGTCTACAACACCGCCGTGCTGCTCGACCCGCGCGGCCGGCTGCTGCTCAAGCACCGCAAGATCAACATCCTCGAGATCGCCCAGGATCTCTACAGCATCGGCGACCGCCTTGGCGTGGCACACTGCGAGCTGGGTTGCCTGGGGGTCAACATCTGTGCCGACAACTTCCCCAACAGCCTGGCCCAGGCGCATGTGCTGGCGCGCATGGGCGCGCAGTTGATCTGCTCGCCCTCGGCCTGGGCGGTGCCGGCCGACCACGACAACGAGCTCGACCCCTACGGCGGCCTGTGGCGAGACGCCTACGCCGAGATCGCCCGGCTCTACGGTGTCGCGGTGGTCGGGGTGAGCAACGTCGGCGAGATCACCGGCGGGCCGTGGCAGGGGCGTTACTGCATCGGCTGCTCGCTGGCGGTCGGCGCCGACGGCGAGGAATTGCTGCAGGCTTCGTACGGCGTCGCGGCGGGTGAGCTGCGGACCGTGGAGCTCGAACTGCGCCAGCCGGCGGCGCGCGGCACGTCGATTGCCGGCATGTTGCGCCAACGTGGCTATCGCGGGCCCTGATCGACTCGACTCATCGCGTACGATGAGTCAGAATCCCGTCAGGCAACGGTAACCGTCCCGACTCTGGCGCGGCGCTTGCACCAAGCTAGCGAGCAGGTCCGGCGTCAGGAGGCTCAGCGATGGTGCAGTACATGGAATCGCGCGCGGCGCGGCAGTTGCGCGCGCTGCCGCGGTTCCATCCCGCGGCCAAGCTGACGCCGCAGGCGCGGCGACACCTGCTCACCCTCAACCTGGCCGCCGATGAGGTCTGCATCGGGGTCTACCTCAGCGAGCCGCCCGACTTTGAGGCGGCCGTGGCGGTGACCACCCGCGCGCTGCACGTGCGGAAGGGCGAGCGCTGGCAGAGCATTCCGTTCGAGCAGGTCGAGTCGGTCGAAGTCCCACGCGGCGCCGGGCCGGCCGGGCAGATCCACCTTCACCTGAAGGGCGGTGAGGTGCACAAGATCCGGCTCACCGTGCTCGACCAACACGCGCAGGATGTCCACGCCTTCGCCATCTTCATCGACGTCGTGCGCGACGATCTGGCCAGCTATCGCGGCACCGCCCAGCGCTGAGCAGGGGCCGGCGCGGCGGCAGCGAACCGCGCGCCATGCGGTTGGCGGCGCGTGACATCTCGAAGGCCTTCCCCGGCGTGCAGGCGCTGCGCGGCGTCACGTTCGAACTCGCCGCCGGCGAGGTGCACGCGCTGATCGGCGAGAACGGCGCCGGCAAGTCGACCCTGATCCGCGTCATCACCGGCGCCGAAAAGCCCGACACCGGCACCGTCACGGTCGACGACCAGCCACTCGGCGAGGCCGATCCGCGCGCGGCCCGGACGCTCGGAATCGCCGCGATCTACCAGCAACCGCAACTCTTCGCCGAGCTGACCGTGGCCGAGAACCTGGCCCTCGGCCGCGAGCCGGGCGGCCTGCTGCGGCGGGTCGATTGGCGCCGCCGGCGCGACGACGCGCGGGCGCTGCTGGCCCGCGTCGGCGCGCGGATCGATCCCGCGGCGAAGGTCGCCGCGCTGTCGATGCCGCAGCAGCAACTGGTCGAGATTGCCCGGGCGATCGGCGCCCAGGCCAAGGTCCTGATCATGGACGAGCCGACCGCCTGCCTGCCCGAGGCCGACGTGGCCGGTCTGTTCGGCGTCATCCGCGAGCTGCGCGACCAGGGCGTCGGCATCGTCTACATCTCGCATCGGCTCGACGAGCTGTTCGAGATTGCCGACCGGGTGACTGTGCTGCGCGACGGCGAGAAGGTCGGCACCGCGCCAATCGGCGAGGTCGACCGCGCGCGGTTGATCGGCCTGATGGTCGGTCGTGAGCTGTCGGCGGTCTATCCGGCGCGGGCCGGCGCACCGGGCGAGGTGGTGCTCTCCGCGCGCGGACTGACCTGCGCCGCAGTCGGCATCGAGGGAGTCGATCTCGATCTGCGCGCCGGCGAGATCGTCGGCCTGGCCGGCCTGGTCGGCTCGGGTCGGACCGAGCTGGCGCGGGTGCTGTTCGGGCTGGAGCCGGCCGACGGCGGGACGGTCACCATCGCCGGCCGCGGCGTGGTGCTCGATTCGCCGGCGGCCGCGATTGCCGCGGGGTTGGCCTACCTGCCCGAGGATCGCCGCCGCCACGGCATCGTCGCGCCCATGGGCGTGGCCGAGAATGTCGGCTTGGCGGTGCTGCCGCGGCTGGTCCGGGGGCCGTTCCTCGACACCGAGGCCGAGTTGCGGCTGGCCGCGGAGTATGCCGGCCGGCTCGATCTTCGCGCCGCCTCGCTGCATGTCGCGGCGGGGACGCTGTCGGGCGGCAATCAGCAGAAGGTCGCCCTGGCCCGCTGGCTGGCGGCCGAGCCGCTGGTCATCCTGGCCGATGAGCCGACCCAGGGCATCGACGTCGGTGCGAAAGCAGAGATCCACAAGCTGCTCTGCGACCTGGCCGACACGGGCCGGGCGGTGCTGCTGATCTCGTCGGAGCTGCCCGAGGTGCTGGGCATGAGCGACCGCATCCTGGTCATGCGAGGTGGGCGGCTGGTCGCCGAACTGCCGCGCGGCAGCAGCCAAGAGGCGGTCTTGACCGCGGCGCTCGGTGCGCAGGAAGCGGCATGAAACTCAGCGCCACGGCCACCGAGCATCGACGGGAGATTGGCGTCGGGCTGTTCTATCTCGCCGTGCTGCTGGTCATCGCCGTGCTGCGACCCGATTTCTACGCCGTCGGCAATCTGCGCAACCTGCTGGTGCGCAATGCGGTCATCCTGCTCCCGGCACTGGGCATGACTTTCGTCATCGTGGCGCGGCAGATCGACATCAGCATCGGCTCGCAGTACGCCGTCTGCATCGTTGTCGCGGCCATGCTGGCCGTCGCCGGCCTACCCGTGCCGGCGGTCTTTGTGGTCACCATGCTGCTCGGCGCGCTGCTCGGGGCGGTCAACGGCTGGCTGGTGGCGGCGGTCGGCATCCCGTCGATCATCGTCACCCTGGCGACCATGGTGGCCTGGCGCGGGGCGCTGCGCTGGGCGATGCAGGGCGAGTATGTCAGCGGCCTGCCGCCGAGCTTCGTCTTCTTCGGGCTGGGCGCCGCCGGTGGGCAGATGGTCATCGCCGCGGTGGCGCTAGTGGTGCTGCTGCTTGCCTTCTGGGCGGTGCGCGAGCTGGCCGCGGCACGGGCGGTCTACGCCGTCGGTTGCGACGCCGAGGCGGCGCGGCTGGCCGGCCTCCGCCCGGCGGCGGTGACCGCCGCGACGTTTGTGCTGCTGGGCATGGCCACCGCGCTGGCGGCGGCGCTGACCGCGGTGCAGTTCCAGCAGGTGCCGAGCAGCGAGGGCATGGGGCTCGAGCTGCGCGTGATCGCCGGTGTGGTGGTTGGCGGCACGGCCGTGACCGGCGGGCGCGGGACCATCGCCGGCACGCTGCTCGGCGTGCTGCTGCTCGGCACCATCGGCACGGTGCTGACCTTCCTGGGCATCAACCCGGCGTGGGAGAAGGCGATCGCCGGGTTGATCCTGCTGGCCGCGGTGACCGTCGACTCGGTTGCCGCGCGCGGCGGGAGGGCGGCATGAGCCACCTCGCTCCGACGCCGCGCCCGCTGCGCGAGCGGTTGTTTCCCAACCACGAGTGGATCCTGATCCTCCTGCTCGGCGGCGAGTGCCTGTTGTTCAGCCTGTTCGGCGAGCACTTCGGCAGCCGGCAGAACCTGTTCGAGATCCTGCGCCGCAGCGTCGAGGTGGGGCTGCTGGCACTGGCCCTGACGCCGGTCATCGTCTCGGGCGGGATCGACCTGTCGGTCGGCTCGATGCTCGGCCTCTGCGCGGTGGTCTTCGGCTGGCTGGCCGTCGCCGTCGGGCTGCCCGCGCCGCTGGCCGCGCTGCTGGCCCTGCTCGTCGGTGCCGGCTGCGGCGGGCTCAACGCCTGGCTGATCACCCGCCTCCGCCTGCCGGCGCTGATCGTCACCCTCGGCACCTACTCGCTCTACCGCGGTCTGGCCGAGGGGCTGACCGGCGGGGCGATGAACTACACCGCCTTCACGCCGGGCTTCCTGCGCCTGGGCCAGGGCTACCTGTTCGGCGTGGTGCCGGTGCAGTTGCCGCTGTTCGCCCTGGTCGCGGTGGGCTACTGGCTGCTGCTGCACCGCACGGCCGTCGGTCGCGGGCTCTATGCCGTCGGTCACTGCTACGAAGGGGCACGCCATGCCGGCCTGCCGGTGCGGCGGCACCTGCTGCTGGTCTACCTGCTCTCCGGCGCGATGGCGGCGCTGGCGGCGGTGATCTACGTCGCCCGGCTGGGCCAGGCCAAGGCCGACGCGGGCCTCGGCTACGAGATGCTGGCCATCACCGCGGTGGTGCTCGGCGGCACTTCGATCTACGGCGGGCGGGGGACCATCCACGGCACGTTGCTCGGCCTGGTGGCGATTGTCGTGCTCGAGAACGGCCTTCGGCTGGCGGGCCAGCCGGCCGAACTGGCGGCGATCCTGATTGGCGGCCTGATGCTCGCGGCGATTGCCGGCCACAAGCTGGCCTCAGCGCCCGAGCCGGCGCGCGCGACGGAGGAATTCGAGATGAAGAACTCACAGGTGGCGGCGCTCTGCGCGGTGATGCTGATCGCCGCGGCCATCGTCGCCGGCGGGCTGAGCCGGCTGTCGCGAGCGGTCGGCGAAATCCAACTGGTGCCGCAACCGAGGGGCGCCGTCGGCGGCCCGCCGGCGCCGCCGGCCGAGCGCGTGACCATCGCGATGATGCCCAAGTCGAAGGGCGATCCCTACTTCGTCAGTTGCCGCCAGGGCGCCGAGGAGGCCGCCGGCGAGCTCGGCGTCGAACTGCTCTGGGACGGGCCGACCGAGACCGATCCGCTCAAGCAGACCGACGTGGTCGAAGACTGGATCGTCCAGGGCGTCGATGTGATCGCGGTCAGCGTGGCCAACCAGGAGGCCATCGCCGGCGTGCTGCGCAAGGCCCGGGCGCAGGGCATCAAGGTGATCACCTGGGACGCCGACGCCAGCGCCGATGCGCGCGATTTCCTGGTCAACCAGGCCACGCCGCAGGGTATCGGTTATGCCTTGACCGACCAGGCGGCGCGGATCCTCGACGGCGCGGGCAAGTTCGCCATCATCACCGACACGCTGACGGCGGCCAATCAGAACGCCTGGATCGAGCACATCAAGGCGCGCATGGCGGAGCAGTACCCGGGCCTCGAGCTGCTGACCGTCCGGCCGAGCGAGAACCAGCAGACGAAGGCCTATGAGGAGGCGCAGAACCTGCTTAAGGCGCACCCCGACATGAAACTGATCATGGCCATCGCCGCACCGGCGGTGCCGGGCGCGGCCGAGGCAGTCGAGCACGCCGGGCGGTCGGACGTGACGGTGATCGGCCTGTCGCTGCCGAACATGTGCAAGCCGTTCATCCACAGCGGGACGATCGACTGCATCGTGCTGTGGAACACGGTCGACCTGGGTTACCTGACGGTCCAGGCGGCGAAGGCGCTGCACGACGGCACGCTCGCGCCCGGCGCGACGAGCCTGTCGGCGGGCCGGCTGGGCACGGTCGAGATCGCCGGCGACGAGGTGCTGCTGGGCGAGCCGTTCGTGTTCACGGCGGAGAACGTGGACGAGTTCGATTTCTGAGCGGGTGGAGTCGGATATGATGATATCAATGCACAGGAATACCCTCAGTGTATTTTATCTACGTGGATGAGAGCGGGAGCAAAGATCCGGCCGTCACCGGCCTGCGGGCAGATGGCTCGGAGTTCGCGAAGGACCCGCTGTACGTGCTGCTCGGAGTGTCGCTATTCGAAATGTCCTGGTTCAAGTTCGAGTGGATCCTCAATGCCGAGAAGCTGAGGTTGATTCGTCGGCTACGCCGGGACGAGCAGGCGGATCTGCACCTTGCTGATGCAGAGCTCAAGTCGGAGTGGCTGAGGATACCCCGGCAGCGCGAAAAGCACCCACTGCTGAGTCGGCTGACGGAAGTGGAGTTGACATCGCTGGCCGATCTTTTCTACAGTCAGTTGGGGTACCATCGTATGACGCTGTTTGCAGTGGTTATCGATAAACGCTACCTGCACGCCTACATCGATGCGGAGAAGCTGCATCGAAAGGCGTACGAACTGCTCGTCGAGCGCGTCGAGTGGTTCATGCGCAACGAGCACCGACGGCATCGAGCGGTCGTTGTTGTCGATGACACAAATCGACAGATGAACCGCTCGCTAGCTGAGAAGCACTCTCATTTTCAGCGCGAAGGCACATCATCGGGCCAGCGCATTGGGCACATCGTAGAACTGCCGATGTTCGTCGAGAGCAGTCTCTCAAATGGCGTACAGCTAGCCGATCTGTGTGCGTACAACGTGTACCGAGTGTTTCGCGATGGCATTCTCGGCTATGAATACTTCGACCGCATTCGGGCGTACTTCTACCGCTCACCCAGCGACACGGCGGGAAGCGCCGGGATCAAGGTGTTTCCACCTCAGAGCCCCCTGGCTCAGCTCGCAGCGCAAGCCATGGAGCGAAATTGAGGCCCGGCGGGTTACCCCTATCGAGCTCCATCGGAGCACCGGGCCCAAAAGCGCTTGCGCGTGACCAGTATAACGCATCAGCGCGTCAACCGTTCCACGCGAGCGAAAACGGTTCCGGTCATTCGTCCGCCACCCGCACCAACACCACCCGGTCCACCCAGACCGCCTCCACCGCCCCCGCGTCGCCCATCGGCGCCGCCCAGACGTAAACGCCCGGACCCAGCTCGACCGGGCCCAGGTCGATGGTGACGTAGCCGCCGCCGGCCTCTTCGATGCTCACCGTCCGCTGCGCCAGGCTGCGGTTCTCACCGCCGTGCCAGACGCCGAGGGTCATTGCCTCGCCCGCCTCCGCCACCGCGTCGCAGCGCACGCGCAGCAGCACACGCCAGCGGCCCGGCGCGGCCAGGTCGCTGGTGATCGGCACCTGCGCCGCCCACTGCGTGTGGCCGCCGGGCATCCGCGCCGCCACGCCGTCGCTGGCCGCCGCGTCGTCGGTCAACGTGACCCAGTCGCCCGCGCCGTGGAGCTGAAACTGGTGGTCCTGGACATCAACCCAGGAGTCGGCCGGCAGGCCGGCCACCTCGTCGGGCGGCGGACCGGGCGGCCGGAAGCGCCGCGCCAGCACCTCGGCATAGGGCGCGAACGGCCGGCCCTCGCCGTAGTGATCGACCTCGTACCGCTCGCACCGCTCAAGAAAGTCGCGCACCGCCGCCACCGGATCGGCCGGCCCGCCGAACGGCACGCCGGCGGCCCGCGCTTCGCGCCGCAGCGCGTCGTAGCGGGTCAGCCAGGCCAGGTCGAGGCTCAGCCGTTCGCGATCGACCCGGGCTGACAGCGCTTCATCATCGGCGACCGCCGCCTGCGCCGCGGCAAACAGCTCCTCGGCGCGGTTCATCGCCGCCAGGTCGAGCCAGCCGGCAGTGTCGTTGTGGTAGCAACGGAGGTAGTAGCCGGCACCGCGCACCGCCTGTTCGCGCAGGTCGAGGTAGGCCCGCAGGTGCGGCGCGGCGGCGCCGTAGTAGCCGCGCAGGAACTCGTCCAGGAGCGCCTGTTCGTCACGCGTCGGGTCCCACATCAGGTGCGCCAGCAGCCAGGCGCGCAGGCGGACGAAGTCGCCGGCCAGGCAGTAGGCGTCGCCCTGCTCGAACAGCCCGATGGTGTGGTGGTTCACAAAGCTGCGGATGTCGGGCGCCAGCGCGGTCAGATTCGGGTGCGGGAGCAGCGCCGCGGCGAAGTTGGTGACGTAGTTCCAAACATACAGCTTCGGTGCGACGGCGCTCCAGGCAGTCATGTCGCGGGCGAACGGTTCGTTCTGCTCGCCGGTCTCCAGCGGCTGGCTGAACGAGCATTCGATCGAGCAGAGGCGGACGACCACATTGTCGCGCGGGTGGGTCACCCGCGGCGCCGAGCGGGTGTACTGATAGGCCAGCGTCTCGACCAGGAAGTCCGGGTATTCGGCCTCGATTGCCTCGGCGACGGCGTTGACGAAGCGGATCAGCGGGCCCGACTCTGAGCCCTCCTCGGCCACCACCGCCTGGCAGGCGGCGCACTGGCAGGCGCCGTGCCAGTCGTTCTGGCTGATCGAGATCATCCCCGCCTCAGGCTCGCGCCGGATCCACTCGAGCGCCCGGCGGGTCAGCTCCTCGCGCATCGCGTCATTGGTCAGGCAGAGCTGACCGCCGTCGACGGAGCGTTCGCCACCGCGCTCGCTGTACCACTCGGGATGTTCGGCAAAGTACTGATCGGGCGGCAGCAGTTGATAGAAGGTGTGGCACCAGCCGAGGATGGAGTAGTGCCCGCCATACTCGGCCGGCACGCGGTGGAAGTGGCCGTTGAGCTTCAGCCGCGCCGAGTAGATGCCCTCCTGCGCGTCGCGGTAGAAGGCCTCGCGGACCCGCAGCGGCGGGGCATACTCGACCGCCAGCGGGCCGATGACCAACCGCTCGCGACGTGGGATGGTCGCCTCGCTCGACGACCACCAGCGCACGCCGACGAGCTCCTCGAGGAAGGTGTAGACCGCATAGAGCGTGCCGCGCGGCGGCCGGCCCGCAAGCAGCAGGTCACGGCCGGAGGTGCGCATCACGATGCCGTCGTGGCCGAGCCGGTCGACCTCGACGCCGGCGGCCGAGCCGAGCCGGATGGCCGGCCCATCAGGCTCCTCGCGGACGATGGCGAAGCTCGCCCCGGTGACCGCCTCGAGATGGCCGGCCAGCTCGTCGGCGGCGGTGACGTCGGCCGGCGGCGCATCGGGCGCCAGATAGATGACGTAGTCGGTCCGCCCGCCGGCAGCAAAGGTCAGCGGCTCGCCGGCGGCGAGGACCAGGCAGAGACAGACGGCCATGTCGGGCTCCCAGCGCAACCCGGATCGTACACCGTGCCGCGTCGGATGGAAACCGGGGCGACGGGCCGCCGCTCGACCATCCCGCCCCCGATTGAAATCGGGGGCTACAACCAACCAAACCCGCCCGCAGGGCGGGTTTCGTGCGACGTAGACCCGGACTTCAGTCCATCGCCGCGCGACCATCTTGCCCCCGATTGAAATCGGGGGCTCCAGCCAACCAAACCCGCCCGCAGGGCGGGTTTCGCGCGCCGTAGACCCGGATTGCAACCCGGGGCCGTCCATCGCCGCGCGACCATCCCGCCCCCGATTGAAATCGGGGGCT
>CAYONP010000109.1:0-18193 GCA_964405335.1 uncultured Fimbriimonadaceae bacterium | reverse complement strand
CGCGGCAGGTTGTCGGCCTCGTTGAAGGCCGGCACCACCAGGCTCAAGGTCACCGCTTGATCAGCCATGCGGTCATCCACGCGGCCAGGCTCCACAAGCTGACGAACAGCCCCAGCCGCAGCGTCAGCGGGGCATACCAGAGCCGGACGCGGCCGTCGCCGCCGCTGTGCGCCCGCAGCCGGCCCTGCCAGGCCAGCACCGCCGGCCGTTGCCCGGCGCTGTCGACCGCCCGCCAGCCCGGCGCCGCCGCCTCGCCCAGGACCACCGGCCCCGCCGCGGGCCCGAGCACGACTCGGCAGCCGGTCGGCGCGGCGAACGCCACCGGCGTGCCCGTGTCGAGCTCCCACGCCGGCGGCGCGAGGTGCTCTATCCAGACCAGGCCGTCGGCGTCGGGCGCGCCGCCGCCGGCATAGCGCGGCAGCGTCACCCGGACCCGCAGCCGGCGCAGCCAGGCCAGCCGGTACTCGCCCGCCGCGCCGCCGCTGATGCCCAGCGCTCGCTGGGTCGCCTGCAGCCACCGCTCGCGTACCGTGGCCGCCCGCCGCGGCTCGAGTTCGTGCCGCCAACGCTCGAGCAGGCCGTCGATCGAGCGCAGCTTCAGCGGCACGTAGTTGTCGATCGCGGCGATGCCGACCACCGCATTGGCCACCGGCTGCAGCAGCCGCGGCCCGTCCCACGGCGGGAAGAAGACCCGCTCGTCGGGCCCGAGCCGCGCCGCGACGCGCGCCGAGACCGGATCGGCACTCAAGCTGAAGACACTCGGCGACGCGGTCGGGTTGTAGCCGCGATGCGCGACGAACAGGTCGACCACGAGCAGGACGGCCAGGCCCGGCAGGAGCCACCGCCGCGGGCGCACCCAGGCCAGGCCGATGGCCGCAATGGTCGCGGCCCAGAGCAGCTCGCACCAGGCGACCGCGCGCCATGCGTGGGCCACTTGCGCCGAGTCGATGCGCAGGCGGCCGCGCTCGATTTCGATCGGCAGGTAGGCCGCCAGGGCGAGTACCAGCGCCGGCATGGCGAGCAGCAGACCGAGGCGGAACGCGGTGCCCGGCTCGCCCGCGTGCCGGCGGCTGAGGCCGTCGGCGGCCAGTCCGGCCAGCGCCGCGCCGGCAAAGTTGCCGGGCACCAGCCAGCGGGCGGGGATGCGGAACGCACTGAACCCCGGCAGGCTGTGGAGCGCCTCGAACAGCGGCGTGGCCCGACCCCAGGCGAGTAGAAAGGTGGCCCACCAGATGAAGGCCAGCGCCCAGACCACGCGCCGCCGGCAGAGCATCGGCGCGGCCAGCGCCAGCACCGCCGCGGGGATGCCGATGTAGGCGCCCAGCTCCCACGGCACGGTCAGGTTCGCCCACTGGCCCGGGTCCAGCGTCGGGTGGCCGAAGAAGTGGGGCATGAACAGGTAGAGCACCCACATCGGCGTCAGGCCGTACTCGCTCTGGTAGGCCCGCTCGAGGGGGTCGGCCCGCAGCGATTGCGCCGCCAGCTCGAGCATCGGCAGCCACTGCGCCGCCGCCAGCAGCGCCGCCCCGACAAACAGCGCGGCCAACCAGCCCAGGCCGGCGGGCCAGTCGGGCTCGGCGGCCAGCCGAGCGACGCCATAGGCGGCGGCGACCAGCGCGACGTAGATCGCCATCTGGGCGTGCACCGCGCAGAGCGCCTGCGCCAGCGCCAGGGCGGCCAGCAGGAACGGCCCGCCCCGCCGCCGGCGGAAGCCCGCCTCGATGCCCCAGCAGACGCCGGGCAGCCAGACGATGGTCAGCGCCAGGCTGACATAGACCAGGTGCGCGACATAAGCGCCCGAGAACATGAACGCGACGCCGGCGAGGCCCGCCGCGCCGGCGCGGCAGCCGAGGCAGCGGACGAAACCGTGCATCAGCACGCCGGCCAGCCAGGCGTGGAGCGCGACGGTCCAGCTCAGGGCCAGGTGCGGCGGCAGGAACCAAGCGCAGAGATTGCCGAGGTAGAGCCCGCCGCCCTGCCCTTCGGCCAGGATGGGGTAACCGGCTCCGATCAGCCGCGTCCACCACGGCATCAGGCCGTCGCGCAGCGCGCCGAAGATCATCGACCGAACGGGGTAGTAAAGGTGGTGCGTATCGTTGAAGTAGAGCGTCTGGCCGCCGCTCAGCAGCGGCGCGAAGAAGCCGAAGGCGAGCAGGGCGTAGAGCCCGGCCCAGCAGCCATCCTGGCGCCGGCTCATCGCGCGCCGCGCCGCAACTGCGTGCCGTGCTCGCGCCAAGCGGTGTCGACGAACTCACGCAGCCGGGCGTCGAACACCGCGCGGCCGAACCGCTGCGCGTTGGCGACACAGCGCTGAGGGTCGAACTCGAGTTGCTCGAAGCGGACGATGGCCTCCTGCAGCGAGCCGGCCGTCGGCTCGGCAAAGAGCACCCCCGTCTCGCCGTCGACCACGGTCTCGGTCGCGCCGCCGGCGGCCTGGGCGATGACCGGGCAGCCGGCCGCCTGGGCCTCGACCGGGGTCAGGCCGAAATCTTCGACACCGGGGAAGAGCAGGGCCCGAGCGCGGCTCATCAACCGCGCCACCTCATCATCCGAGACCAGCCCGAGGTACTCGACCGTCGGCGCCTCGGCGCCGGCCAGCCGGCCCAACTGCGGCCCACAGCCGACCACCTTCAGCGGCCGGCCGAGCGCCGCGCAGGCGGCGACCGCCAGGTCGACCCGCTTGTAGCCGACCAGCCGCGAGACGACCAGGTAGTAGTCGTCCCGCTCATCGGCCGGCGCGAACCGCGCGGTCTCGACCGGCGGGTAGATCACAGTCGCCTCGCGGCGATAGTGCTTCTCGATCCGCCGCCGCACGGTCTCGCTGATGGCGATGAAGCGATCGACCCGCTGCGCCGCGGCATAGTCCCACAGGCGCAGTCGTCGCAACACCGGGCGGAGCACCAACCGGCCCGCGCGGCCGACCTCGGCCAGGTACTCGTGCGGCATCTCCCAGGCGTAGCGGATGGGTGTGTAGCAGTAGCAGAGGTGGCAGCAGTCGGCCGGGGTGACCACGCCCTTGGCGCAGGCATGGCTGCTCGAGAGCACCACCTCGTAACCACGTAGGTCGAAGTTCTCGAACGCCGAGGGCATCAGCGGCAGGCACCAGCGCCACTGCCGCGCCGCGCCGGGCAGCCGCTGCAGCCACGAGGTCCGCACGTCGAGCCGCTCGGGTCCAAACTCGGCCGGCAGCGCCCGCGGCTCGTACAGGGCGGTGTGGATCGGCGCGGTAGGAAACAGCTCGTGCATCGCCAGCAGCACCCGCTCGCTGCCGGCGAGGTTGGTCAGCCACTCGTGCACCAGCGCGATGGTCACGGCACGGGCTCCCGGCGCGCCAGCACGCTCAGCGTCTCGCCGAACTGCCCGACCTGATCGACCCGGCCGACCAGCCGATAGTTGCGGTCGAGCGCCTCGACCAGCGGCCCGTACCGCTCGATCCCAGCGCCGCTCGGCACAATCCGGTCGTCGGCGGTCCAGGCACCACGAAGCAGGTTGCTCAGGTCGCCGGGCGAGAGCACCACCACGTCGGGCTCGGCCGCGGCGAACGTGTCGGTGATCGATTCGGGACTGACCAGGTGCCGGCGCGGGGCATCGGGCAGGTCGGTGAACGAGAAGCTGGCCAGCGTCAGGCCCGGCGAGAGGCGACGGTGCGCCTCGATCGCGATGTCGGTCTGGAAGGTGAACAGCGTGCCCTCGGGCGGGCAGTGCCGGCCGACCAGCTCAGCCACCGCGCGCCGCGGGCCGTGGACTCCGCCGCGCGCCGAGCCGGACAGTCCAGCGACGGCCGGGCCGAGCGCGAGCAGGGGAAACAGCCCGACCAGTGCGACCAGCACCGCGCCGGTCAGCTCGGGCTCGCGGCTGCGCCGGCGCAGCTCGCCCCAGGCCAGGCCGGCCAGCAGCGCCGCCGGCGGGAGGGTCACCGCCTGGTATTCCTGGTACGGATGCATCGAGACGAACTGCCCGACACCGAGCAGCACCGCCGCCAGGCCGGCGAGCAGCATCTCGGCGCCGCACCGCGCCGGCTCGCCCCGCATCCAGACCAGGCCCATCAACCCCGCCAGCAGAGCGATGCTCAGCGCCGGGCAGGCGGCGACCATCAATCGCCCGACGGCGGCCATGGCGACGAGTAGCTCGAACGGGTCGAGCGCCGCGGCGTTGCGGGCATGGTGCTCGAAAACGTGGAACCGTACCGCCTCGGCATCGGCCAGGATGAACGGCAGGTAGCCGGCCAGGACGGCGGCGATCGACGCCAGTAGGCCGAGCAGGAGGCAGCGCCGCCGCTCGGGCGCGACGGCCAGCCAGAGCCAGAAGGCGAGCAGGATTGGCGCACAGGCGTTGCGCGCCAGGGCGCAGAGTGCGAAGGCGACCGCCGCCGGCGCCACGCGCCGGCGCTGCGTCCCGTCGCCGGCGAGCCAGAGCCCGAGCGCGGCGCAGGCGTTGGCCAGGGCGTAGGCCTTGACCACGCTCTGCTGCGACAGCGCGAACGGCGTGAAGGCGAGCAGCGCGCCGGTGACCAGCATCGCCGATTCGCCGCCACGCCGCGCGGCCAGGGCGGCAAAGAGCAGCGCCAGCAGCCCGAACCCGGCGGTCACCGCGCGGCCGAACCAGACGCTCCGATCGGCGCCGAACAGGGCATAGGCATAGGGCAGGAGCGGCGGCTGGACGTAGGCGAAGTCGACATAGGGCCGCTGACCCTCGCCGACCAGCCGCGCGGCCATCAGGTACCAGCCCTCATCCTGGTTCGGCCGCTCATGCTCGAGGTACTGCCCGGCAAAGAGCAGCGAGAGCGCGGCGAGCAGCGCCAGGGCGACCACCCCGAGGCCGGTGCCGCGCTCACTCACGCCGCTGCACCACCAACGCCGCGACGGCCAGCAGCGCGAGCAGCGAGAGGAACCGCCCGAGGCGGACCGTCAGCGAGTCGAAGACCAGCCGCACCAGGTGCTTGCCCGGCGGCGTGAGCAGACCCGACTGAGCCAGATTCACCTGCGCCAGGTCGGCCGGCTCCAGGTCGATGTAGACTCGCTGGCCGGGATAAGCCGCCTCGTTGATCACCCAGAAGGTGGGCGCGAAGCACTCGACGTCGTAGAGCGCGCGGTTCGGGCCCGGCCGTTCGCGCACCGTGCCCAGGCCGTGTCGCTCGGACGGCTCGACGGTGACCTCACGATCGGCATAGGCGACGCGGGTCGGCTCGACCGCGCCGTCGACAATCAGGCGCACGTCGCGCGGCCGGGGAACGACCTGTTCGACCGGCCAGATCATCGGCAGCGGGAGCACCGGCGCGGTGGTCAGGCGTGGTCGTCCGGCGCTTAGGATGCCCACCTCGGCGACGCCGAGCAGCCGGTGCACCCGCCCGATCGCGTACGGATCGGGCGCGACGCGGACCAGGTCGTAAAGCGCCACGGTGCCGCGCAGGGTCAGCGGCGACATGTTGTAGACGTTGGCCTGCCCCGCCCGCAGGTTGCTCATCGGCCGATAGTCGGGCAGCGTCTCGGCGCGACCGGGCGCGACCGCCACACGGCCCTCGCGCGGCGCCGGCGGCGGCTCGCGCCGGGCCGACGGAGTGAGCGCGAAGCCGGTCAGCCACAAGTCGAGCAGGACCAATCCCACCCCCACGCGCAGCCAGCGTGGGCTCACTTCGGCGCAGGCCAGCCGCAGCCAGAGCAGTGAGAGCAGCAGTAGACCGGCCAGCACGAGCAGCGACAGGCGCGCCGGCTCGGCCAAGGAAGCCGAGTATTCGCGCAGGTAGCCCGGCGCGACGAACGCGGCGGCGACGAGCAGGCCGACCAACAACACGCCGAGCACGTCGAGACCGAGCCGCCAGCGCACCCGGCCGGCGCAGATCGCCTCGAGACCGAGCCCGGCGAGCACCAACAGACCGAGTCCGTAGAGCGACAGCAGCCGCGCCGGCACCCGCATCGCCGACCAGCCGGGCAGGCGCTGCAGCAGCGGCCAGACCCCGCCGGCGTCGCCGAGCGAGAGCCACAGACCGGCGATGGCCAGGGCGAGGCCGAGCCAGCGCAATCGTCCGCCGCGGACGATGCCGATCGCGGCGAGGAGCAGCGGCAGCACGCCGAGGTAGGCGCAGAACTCCCACGGCAGCGCCGGGCCGGCGTAATCGTCGGCAAACGGCGCCCCCCAGAAACCCGGTGCGACGAACAGCGGCAGATGCTGCACGGCCAGCGCCTGGTCGGTCTCTTCGCCCGGTGCCAAGCCCTCGGCGCGCTGGCTGTTGCGGCTCAGCTCGAGCAGTGGCAGATACTGCGCCGCGGCCAGGCCCAGGGCGAGGATGAGCGCCGCCGCCGCGCCGGGCAACCATCGCCCCTGCCGCCGGGCGAGCCCGCGGCCGACCAGGTAGAGCGCGGCAAGCCCGGCGCCGGCGAGCGTGTATTGCACGTGCCCGCAGCAGGCGGCCAGGCCAGCGGCCAGGCCGAGGTAGAGCGCCGCGCGGGGCCGGCCGGCGAGCAGGCGCTCGGCGGCGTAGAGCAGCCACGGCCACCAGCTCAGCGCCTCGAGCACGTTGGTGTGCTGATGTCGGACCACCAGCAGCGCCGAGAAGGCGAAGGCGACCGCCGGCACGGCGGCCGCCTCGCGCCGCAGGCCGAGCAGGCGCAGCCAGGCGAACAACCCGGCGCCGGCCCAGGCGAGGTGGAGGACGATGCTCCAGGCGAGCAGCGGCTCGTGCGGCAGTCCGCTGCCGTGCAGCCAGTGCAGCGGATAGGTCGCCCCCGCCTGGCTTTCGGCGAAGAGCGGAAAACCGGTCTGCAGCAGCGGCGTCCAGAGCACCAGCAGGCCGTGGTGGAGCCAATCGCCGAAGTAGGCGCGGACGGGCAGGTTGAGCACCGGGATGTCCTCGGCGCCGAAGGCCAGCCAGCCGGCCAGCTCGGGCAGCCAGCGGACGGCCCCGAGCAGGAGCAGCAGGCAGAACAGACCGGCCGTCTCGCGGCGCGTCATCGACGCCTCCCCGCCAACATCCCCGCCGTCAGCGCAGCCAGGCCGCACAAGCTCGCGAACAGCCCCAGCCGGATGCTGAGCGGCCGGAAGACGAACTCGACCCGAGTGTAGCCCGCCGGCGCGACGGTGCCCATCAGCGCGGCGTTGGCCGGCTCGGCCGGGCGCGCTGGACCGCCGCTGCGCACCTCCCATCCCGGGTACCAGGCCTGGCCAAGAACCACCGCGCAAGGCTGCCGCGCGCGGACCCGGACGGTAATCCGGTGCCGGCCGAGCTCGCTCCACAGTACCTCGGGCAGCTCGCCCCGTTGCGGCGCTGGGCCGTGGAGCCGCTCCAGGATCGTCTCGGCCTCGGGCCGCCAGGCTGGATGACAGGCCAGGGCCAGCGCCTCCTCAAACGACCCGGCGGTCCGCCACCGCGGGCTGACCCAGACGGGCGGGAACCGCTCCACGCCCGCGGGCAGCAGCTCGCCGTCGGGCAGACCCGCCAGCCGTGGCGAGATCAGCGCCACCCGCCAGAGCGCCAGCCAGCGGCGACCGGGCAGGCCGTCGGGCAGCTCGCCGCGCACGGCTTCGCGCACCGCCTGAGCTCGCTGCAGCGAGAGCGGCGAGTAGATGCCGACGTTGCTCAACCCATCGATCACCAGGTGGCGGTTGGCCGCCAGCGGGTGTGGCTCGTCCTGATCGACCCAGATCCGCTCGCCCGCGTCGCGCGCGGTGATCACCGGGGGCGGCACGTCGAGCGACGGGTCGCGAGTCACATGGTAGCCCCAGGCACCGGTGAACGCGTCGGCGACGGCAATTGCCACCGCCAGCGCCGGCCAGCCGCGTCCGGCGGCCCGGCGACCGGCAATCAGGCCGGCGGCCAGCACCGCCATCAGCCCGGCGCGGAGCCAGGCGGTGCGCATCGCCGCGGCGACGCGCTCGTCATCGACCACACCGGCGAGCGCCAGCCGCTGCACGGCCAGCAGCACAATGGTCAGCGCGGCGCCCAGTCCCGCGGCGGCCAGCCAGCGCCCGCGCCGGCCGGCCGGCGGCTCGGTGGCCAGCGCCTCAAGGGCATAGGCCGCCGCCGCGGCGCCACCGAGACTGAACAGCCCAAGCAGCCGCGCCGGCGCGCGGACGCTCTGCCAGACGGGCAAGCGGGCCAGCCAGCCATAGAACGGGAACGTCTCGCCCATGGCCATGATCAGCGCAGCGGCGGCGATGCCGCAGAAGATCCAGCGCTCACGCCGCCGGCCGACAAATGGCGCCGCGAGCAGCAGCAGCAGCGGCCAGACGCCGAGGTGCGGGCACCACTCCCAGTGGACAGAGGTGCCCCAGCGCTGCTTGGCGCCGACGTCGTCGATCATCGGCGAGCCATGCTGTCGCGGCGCGATGAGTTCGAGCAGTTGCACCGGCTCGAGCGAGATGTCGAGCCGCTGCGCCATGGTCCAACCGCCGGCCCGCAGGCTGTGCGGCCGCAGCTCGGCCAGCGGCAGCAGTTGCACCGCCGCCAGCAGCCCGGCCAGCAGACCGGCGAGCCCGAACAGCAGCAGCCCGGCGACCAGCGCACGCCGGCCGGGCGCGCCGCCGAACTGAGCCAGGCACCAGCCGCCCAGGCCGACGCCGGGGAGCAGCAGCAGCGCCGCCCGGGGCACCACCACCATGGCCGCCAGGAGCGCGGCCAGGCCGCCGACCATGGCCGCCGCGGCGGCGATGTCGCGCGCCCGCGGGCGATGGAGCTGGATCAGCCGGGCGAGCAGGTAGGGCGGCCCGACCAGCAAGGCCAGCAGCGGCGGGTGCAGATGACCGGCAAGCAGCATCAGCGCCAGCATCGCGGCGAGCAGGAGGCAGCACCGCGCCTCGCCGCGGGCCAGCCGCTCGAGCCCCCACAGCCACCACGGCAGCCAGGCCAGACCGTGGAGGAAGTTGAGGTGCAACGCGCGGCACCAGACCGGCGCCGAGAGCAGGAACAGCGCGCCGCCGCAGAACGCCGCCGCGCGGCGCAGCGAGAGTCGACGGAGCAGGACGTACTGCCCGGTGCCGGCCCAGGCCAAGTGGGTGATGATGCTCCAGGTCAACGCCCGCCACGGCGCGAGCAGGGCGAACAGCAAGTTGGGTGGATAGGCCGCGCCGCCCTGTCCTTCGGCGAAGAGCGGAAAGCCGCCGCCGAGCTCGTGGCACCACCAGCGCAGCTCGCCCTGCCGCCAGCCGGCGGCGAAGAAGGCGCGAACGGGGAGGTTGTAGTCGCCGAAGTCGTTGAAGTAGAACGAGCGGCCCAGCGCCGGCGCGCAGAGGGCCACGGCCAGCGCGCCGAGCGCGCCGACGGCAAGCGCGTCGCGGACGAAGCCGAGCCACCAGCGCCACCGCGCGATCGGCACAGACGCCTCCCTGCGGACATTCTGACGGCGCGCGGGGCGATCGGTCGCGGCCGAGTTCGTAATGGTGCCGATCCGCCCCGGCACCAGGCGCCGGAGCGTGCTACACTGCCGGTGAGGGACTGCCGTGCCGCTCGCCCGACGCCATGCTGGCCTTGCCGTGGCACTGCTGCTGACCGTCAGCATCGCCCCGGCCGACACGTTCTGGAACGAGGACGTCGCCGCCGCGCGCCGGCTGCGCGGCGAGGGCACCGGACCAGCCGAGTGGACCCAGGCGCTGACCCTGCTCGAGGCCGCCCTGGCCAAAGAGATGCCGCCCCAGCGCCGGGCCGAGGTTCAGTTCCTCCGCGGCTGCGCCGCCTATGACCTGGGCGATGCCGCCCGCGCCGTTGCCGCGCTCCGCGAGGCCGTTTCGCTCGAGCCGACCAGCCCCCTCTACCGGCTCTGGCTCGGTTACGCCTACGACCTCGACGATCGCACGACCCTCGCCGTGCAGTGCCTCCGTGGCGTCTACGCCGATCCGCAGGCCGACGCCGAGCAGAAGCGCAGCGCCGCCGAGTGGCTGGCCGAGCTACGCGAGCCGGTCGACCTGGCGTCGCTCGAACCGACCGACCGCACGGTTGTGCCGGGGGCGGTCATTCTTCACGACCGCGGCGATCCGAACGTCGCCGCCGTGCGCGAGGCGCTGGCCGCCGCCCGGGCCGAGCTGCGCCGGCGGCTCGGGATCGAGCTCGACGAGCCGGTGCAGGTGCTGCTCTTCGGCGACGCCGAGCGGTACCACGCCTACCACGAACGCCGCGACGCGCCGCGGCCCGAGTGGAGCACCGCCTGCAGCGCCCACGGCCGGATCTACACCTACGGCGCGGCGGGCGAGCGCGACCAGTTCCGCAGCACGCTGATCCACGAGTACACCCACCTCGCCCTGCGCTCCGCGGCGGGCGATCGGACCATTCCCTGTTGGATCGACGAGGGCCTGGCGGTCCTCTTCTCGGGCCAGTTCCCGGCCTATCGCAGCGAGCTGCGCCGGTCACCGACCCTGCTCGGCATCGCCACGCTGATGGCCCCGAGCTTCAGCATCCTGCCGCGCGACGAGGCTTATCTGGCCTATACTCAGTCGAAGGCCATGGCCGAGGCGCTCCTGGCCCGCTCGGGGCCCGGGGCGTTCGGCCGGTTCGTCGCCCTGCTCGACGCCGGCGGCGACGCCGAGGCGGCCTTCGCCCAGGCGTTCGACGTCGGTCTCGAGCCGTTCTGGCGCTGGTTCGTCGAGGAGCGGGTCGATGCGCTATAAGGGCCTTAACCCGAGGCGGCGGCCGGTCGATCCATCATCGGCCACCGTCGGTCTCCGCCGGCGGCGGGAGATGCCGATGCGCTGCCTGACCGCCCTCGCGCTGCTGTTCGCCCTGCTGCCCACGCGCGCCGAGCAGCCCCAGCTCAGCGCCGAGGAGGCGGCCACCATCGAGGCGGTGATCGAGGTCGTCCGGGCCATTTCGAGCGACAAGCTGCGGCCTTATGTCGCCCGGCTCCAGCGCCTCGACGAACATGCCGTCGCCGGCGAGTTCGACCAGGGCGTCGACGAGGCGCAGCGCACCGTGGTGGAGCTGAGCCGCCTGCCGGTGACCGAAGAGGAGATGGCCGCCCGCGCCATGCTGCTCGCCCTGGCGACGACCAAGCTGGGCGACCTGCAGGCGCTGGCCGGCCGGCTCAGCGAGGGACAGCGCTCGTGGCGGTCGGTGCAGGAGATGGACATCCCGGTCGCGCTCAAGGCCCAATGCATGGCCGGCGAGGCGACGCTGGCCGTGCTCGAGCTGCAGTTTGCCACCGCCGCGGGGCAGGAGCGGCAGGCGTTGCGGCTGGCGCCGGGCATGTTCGAGCCGATCATGCCCGGCATCGAGCGGCTCTTTGCCGGCCAGCCCGAGGCGGCGATGCAGGTCTTTGCCCCGGCCGTGCTGCGCGGCAGTAATCAGCGCTATGCCCTGCTCTACGCCGCCGGTGGCGCCCTGGCGCTCGGCCGGCAGGGGCAGGCCGAGCATTACCTCGACCAGATCCGCGGCGTGCTCGGATTCCACCCGCACTTCTACCTCTTCTCGGGCATGACCGCGGGCATGGCCGGCGATCTCACCGAGGCGCAGCGGCTGTTTGCCGAGGGCGCGCGGCGCGAGCACGGCCGGGTGCGGCTCAACGGCCTGCTCAGCGGCGCGGCCCAGGCAGCCGGCGGACAGGCCGCGACTGGGCTGGCGGCGATCCGAACCTACCTCGGCGCCGCACCGGCGACCTTCCAGGCCGTCGGCCGGGCCATCCTCGGCTCGCCGGCGCTGGCGGCCGGGGCGGTGCGCGATCCGAGCGTCTGGTTCCGTCCCCTCGACCTCACCGCGATGACCGGCGGCCAGCCGTTCGAGACCCGGCCGCCGTGGGAAGGCGAGGGCGAGTCGCCGGTCGACGTCACCTCCGCGCCGGGCGGACCGCCGCCGGCCGGCGGAACCGGCGGCGGACCGACGGTCACCCAGGGCCCGGACGACTCGGGTCTGCGGGTGGTCGACGCCTCGACGCAGGCGGTCGAGGCCTACCGTGCCGGGCTGAAGCTGCTGGCCGAGGGTAAGCTGTGGGAGGCTGAGCAGGCGGTCACCGCGGCGCTGGTCATGCGGGCCAGCTTCCCCGAGGCCTGGCTGGCGCTGGGCGAGCTGCTGCTCCGCCGGGCCGACCACGACGGCGCGACGCGCGCCTATGCCATCGCCGCGCGGCAGCGGCCTGCGTCGGCCGAGGCGGCCTACGGTTTCGCGCTCGGCTGTGATGCGCAGGGCAACGCGGCGCGGGCGGCGGCCGCCTTTCGCGCGGCGCTCGAGCGCGGCCTGAGCGGCGCGCCGGCCGAGCATGCGCGGCAGCGGCTGGTTGCGCTGGCCGCGGAGGGGTAACCGGCCGTGAGGCTCTGGCTGGCGATCACCGGCGTATTGGTCATGCTCGGCGCAGCGCTGGGGGCGTTTTACCTGCTGCTGCCGCGCTACAGCCCCGACGCCGCGCGCGAGCGGGCGATTGCCCGCCTCGAGCGGGGTGACCACGAGGAGGGCCTGCGCCGGCTCTACGACTACGCCCTGCGATTCCCCGACCGCGCCGCGACCCACCCCGAGGTGACCGTCGGCCGGCCGCTCCGGCTGCGCATCGAGATCCGCCAGGACGGCTTGCTGATCGACGGGCCGCCGGTCGACACCCAACCGGGCGCCTCGGACATCACCATCTCGCCCGAGGCCGAACCGGCCGACCAGGCGAGCGACGTGACGGTCGAGCAGGGGCCGCTCTGGGTGGCCCCCGAGACCTTGGTCTATGCCGCCGCCTGGCCCGACGGCGCGGCCAAGCTGGTGCGGCTGCAGGTGGTCAAACGCGAGTACGAGGAGCTGGAGCTGCCCGACTCGGCCTGGCCGATGAGCTTCGAGGCGACCGCCGCGCTGCTCGGCTCGCCTGAGTCGGTCTACCAGCTCACCCCCGAGCTCGGCGGCGCGAGCGAGCCGCACCTGCTCGCCGTCTCGCCCGACCGCTCGTGGCTGGTCTTCCGCGCCACGGCCGACGACGAGTCACCGTATGAGCTGTGGCGCTGCCGGCCCGACGGCACCGACGCGCAGCGGCTCTCCCCGGCCGAGACGCAGGTGCAGGCGATGGCCTTCAGCCCCGATGGCACCACCCTGGCCTACTTCGACGGCCCGGCGGTCAAGCTGGTCGGCCTGGCCGACACGAGCAGCCGCGAGTTGAAGCGGTACGAGGCGGCGGCGGTGCTTTCACCGGCGGCGCCGGCCTGGTCGCCCGACGGCACGCAGCTCGCCTGGGGCGTCGGCAGCGCCGACCAGTGGCGGCTGGTCACCGGCCCGGCCGACGACGCGGCGAAGCTGAAGGAGCGCACCCGGCTGCACAGCCTGACGCGGCTCGAATACCTGGCCGAGGGCTGGTTGCTGCAGTCGCAGCAGGTGCTCGAGTCCGATCGACGGCTGGTCACCGTGCGCACCGAGAAGGACGAATTCACCTCACGGGTGGTGTTGCCCGACGCGCGCGACGGCACCATGTCGGCCGACGGCCTGATGCTGGCCGTGCGCGCGGGCGGGCGGGTGCGGGTCTTCTGGCGCTTCCAGCCGTTCTCCGCGCTCAGCGAAGAGCATTGGCCAGAAGCAGACCTGCCAGAACGACGAGCAGGCCCGCGAGGCCCAGCTTCGCCGCCACCAGATGACGCCGCGCCCACGCCGCCAGAGCCTCCGAGGAGACCCCTCTGACGGCCAGCACGACGACCGCCACCAGCGGCACGACAAAGCCCGTGCAATAGACGGCCAGCAGCGCCGTGACCCGGCCCTGGACCTCCGGCGTGCTGGCCAGCGCCTGCAACACCGGCAGGTAGATCTGGCCGGTGCAGACCGCCTCGAGCAGGGTGACCGCCACGCCGGCCAGCGCCGCGCCGAGCGCCACCGCCGACGCCGACGGGCGCGACAGGCCCTCGCGCAGGAACCGGTGCAACCACTGCTTCACCGTCTGCGGCGTCTGCACGCTCAGCTCGCGCGTGGCGATGCCGGTGCGCAGCCAGTGCACATCGCGCACCTGCAGCCAGGCGACATAGAGCGACAGCGCGGCAATCGCGCCGTTGAGCAGCTTGACCGTCAGCAGCTTGTCGCCAAGCAGCTCGAGCGAGCGGAGCAGGCCGCGGCCGAGCAGGAAGTAGGTCACCCAGACGCTGAGGCTGAACGCCGTGCCGGCGGCAATCACCGTCGGCCGCGAGTGGCCGAGGCGGGCCAGCAGCGCAATCAGAAACACCGCCGTGGCGAAGGCGCAGGGGTTGAGCCCATCGATCAGCCCGCCGGCGAACACCGCCGGGCCGCTCAGGTCGCCGAACACGCGCATCGTCCGCGGCGCGCCGCCGGCCGATTCGTCCGGCAGCGAGGGGCCATAGTCCTGCGCCGCCCGCACCGGTGCCAACGGCGGCTCGGTCGGATGCTGCAGCTCGGCCAAGATGGTGTCGTACAGCTCGGCCTCGAGCTGGTCCGAGCTCAGGAACGCACGCTCGCCGATGAAGCCGAAGATCTTCCCCGGCTGGCCGCCGATCCGGTACTGGTCCTTCATCGTCAGCAGGCGCTCGAGGTTCTCCACCCCGCCGCTCGACTCGGTGTCGACCATTTCGAGCTCGAGCGCCGAACCCTCGAAGTGCTTGGCCAGCGGCTCCAGATAGCCCTTGTAGAAACCCAGACAGGCGGCGCAACCGCTGTCGTAAAAGACCGTCAAGCGCACCGGCTGGTCGCCCGGCCGCGGCTGGTACCGGCCGCCCGTCTGCAGCCCGAGGCTGGGCCGCAGCTCCGATGGATCGAGCGAGGCGAACTCCAACTGCACCGGGATGCGGACCTCGTCCTGCTCGCTGTCGAGCCGCAGGACGATCACCTCCTGCAACAGGTCGCGGTTCCGGCCCGCCGCCGCCGGTGGAAAAGTCAAGTTGACGAACAACTCGACCGACTGCTGCGGTCCGATGGCCTTCTTCGGCAGGTCGCAGTCGAATGCCGGCGGCGCGTTGACGCTGAGCACCGTCACCGGCTGTTCGCCCGTGTTGGTCACGCGGAAGGTCTTGTGCGCCATCGCGTAGGCCCGGTAGCCCGGCTCGTTGGCCCACGTCGACGGCGTTACCATCACCTCCGCCGCCGCCGCCCCGGCGAGCAGCACCGCCACCAGCGCCGTACGCACCATCATCCGACTCCCGGCGGGCGCACCGTTCGGCTCGATAGTGCCCCTCCGCCCCACCCGCCTTACGCCCCGCCCACCCGCCGCAGGCGCTGCGGGCGCTCGCCGGGCACCCGCGCAATCAGCCCGCGCGCCTCCAGGTCGAGCTTGACCGTGGTGGTGTACCACGAACAGGAGCCCTTGGCACCAAGCAGCTCGGGCGGCACCCGCGGCTCCACGCGGCGCGGCAGATCACGGAACAACACGCCCTCGGGCGACTCGTCGAGCACCGCCAGAATCGCCTCTTTGAACGCCTCGTAGGCCACCTTGCGGATCCGCGTCGGGGCCTTGCCCTCGCCCAGCGGCAGCGCCTCCACCGTTTCTGCGGCCATGCATCCTTCTCCTGACCCTATCTTGCGTCCACGCCGGCGCCCGGTGCGCCCAACCCCTCGGATTGACGATTGCCCGCCCCATGCTATCCTGCCGGCGGAGTTCGGGGCCATGCTGCGCAGCTTCTTTCAGCGCGCCAGGACCGTCGTCGCCGGCGCCGGCGAGCCGCTCGACGACGACTTCTACGACGACCTCGAGGACGCGCTGATCCAGGGCGACGTCGGCGCCGAGACCACCGCCCGGCTGGTCGCCGCCGTGCGCGAGCGGGCCGAGGCCGCGCTGACCAACGACCCGGAAGTCGTCCGCGGCCTGCTGCGCGACGCGGTCACCACCCTGCTCGAACCCCGCGCCAGCCGCCTGGCGCGCGCCGACCTCGGGCCGACCGTGGTGCTCGTCGTCGGCGTCAACGGCACCGGCAAAACCACCTTCTGCGCCAAGCTGGCGCACCGCCTGATGCGCGACGGCGAAGCCGTCCTGCTCGCCGCCGCCGATACCTTCCGCGCCGCCGCCATCGAACAACTCGAACTGTGGGCCGGGCGCATCCAGTGCGACATCGTCCGCCAACAGCCGGGCAGCGACCCGGGCGCCGTGGTCTTCGACGCGATCGAGGCGGCCCGGGCGCGGGGCAAGTCGTATGTCGTCGCCGACACGGCGGGTCGCATCCACACCCGCGCCGGCCTGATGGATGAGCTGGCCAAGATCGGCCGCGTGGTCGAACGAGCCCTCGGCCGCGGCGCCGACGAGGTGCTGCTGGTGATCGACGGCACCACCGGCCAGAACGCGGTCCAGCAGGCCAAGCTGTTCGCCCGCGCCGTGCCGCTGACCGGCGTGGTGGTGACCAAGGTCGACGGCACCGCCAAGGGCGGCGTGCTGATCACCCTCGCCGACGAACTCGGCCTACCGATCAAGTTCCTCGGCACCGGCGAGCGCCCGCGCGACCTCGAGCCCTTCCAACCCCGGGCCTACGCCGCCAGCCTGTTCAGCTAGGGACGGTACCCGCGTGTCAACGGCCCGTCGCGTCGTAAGCGCTGGTCTCGACCGTCTCGCCGTCATCCACCTCCACCAGGCGGTTCTCGGCGTCCCAAGTGAAGTTGGTTTCGCTCGTCTCGGTTTGCTCGCCGACCGTGTTACCAACGGGATCGTAACTGAACGTCGTCACCGCCTCGCCCACCTGCGCGGTCAGCAGCTCGCTGGCGGGGTTGTAGGTGTAGGTCGTCAACGTACCGTCGGCTTGCATCTGGGTCAGCCGGTTCCCGGGCCCATCGTACGTGAACGTACAGGCATAGGCGCCGGTTCCCGCGCGCACCTCGCCGATGAGCTGCCGGCTCGGGTCGTAGGCATAGGCGAACCCGCCGTCCAGCTCCTCGACGCCGGTTCGGTTGCCCACCGGGTCGTACGCACGGGTCAGGTGCAGCCCGAGCGCCAGGGCTACCTCGGTCTGCCGGCCTGAGGGGTCGTTTCTGCGGAGACAGTCGGCGCACGTGACGCCGGGCTGGAGATCGACTCCGACGACACGGCTCCAGGTCGGCGGACCGCGGCATGGCAGAACCAGCCAGCCGTGCTGCCGACGACGAACGCGATCATCCCGAGGAACATGGCGTTGACCGGCCACAGGCCGCCCGGCATATCACTCATCGCCACTGCAGCCACATACCACGCCGTCGCGATGCCTGCCGACAGAACGCCGGCGAAAGCTGCTGCGCGATTACGAGCCGACCCAGCCATGGAATGCTCCTCTTGTCTCGATCCGATGGCGTCAGTCTATGATGAACACAACTAGGTTCGGCATCTACAGTGATAGTAACGACCCCACGTTGGATTCCAACATGACAGAGCGGCCATATAAACTACCGAATACAACATACACTTGCCAGGACTTGGGGAGCTGTCGCAGTCGACATTCTTGAGACAGTTGCACAGAGCAACGTTGCACAACTGGCAGTCGCATCGCCAGGGCGCCAATACGCCCAAGGTCCCGCAGTCTGCGCGCTCGAGGCAGATGTCATGTTCCAAGCAGCATGCGTCAAGGCGATCAACAGGCTCACCTGGCCCGGCGTTTAGACCTCCGCACCAATTACCGTAGTCACCTGGCCAACCACCCCGCTGCCGCTCTGGCGCTTGCGACGGCGGAGGCCCAGGCAGCCACGGTGGATAGGCGCCCGGACCGTAGAGGCCCGACGGATCGACGAACATCGGGACTCTACCGACGACATAAGTGTAGGCAAGGGCAGGCGACCTGTTGCCGTTCTCAGGATCCCTCGACATCCAGCTCCCCAGCCCCTGCTGATAGTGTCGCGCCCGAATGTACACCCGCTCAACCGCCTCCCGGAAATACCCCACCTGCCCGCCAAACCGCAACGGATTCACCGTCGAACCCGTGGCGATCTGCTCCACCCCAAACGCCTCATACAGATACCGGTCGGTAATCCCACCACCGTTGAACAACGCCCGTGTGTTGGCGCTCAGATCGAAGGCGTAGTAACTGGAGGTGGAGTTCCGGCGTTGGCTCGACAGACCGCCCCATACGCCGGGGTAGTCTGTGTATTGCGCGAGTCTGGCCAGCGTGTCGTCCAGCTCGGCCAGCAGGTTGACCCGGTCCCAGACGAAGTTCGTCGTCGACCCGCCGGCGGTCTTCTGCCGGCGCAGGCCCGTGGCGTCATAGGCGCTGGTCTCGACCGTCTCGCCGTCGTCGACCTCGACCAGGCGGTTCTCGGCGTCCCAGGTGAAGTTGGTTTCGCTCGTCTCGGTTTGCTCGCCGACCGTGTTGCCAACGGGATCGTAACTGAACGTCGTCACCGCCTCGCCCACCTGCGTCGTCAGCAGCT
>CAYONP010000108.1:0-18403 GCA_964405335.1 uncultured Fimbriimonadaceae bacterium | reverse complement strand
CGAGCAGCCGCGCGGGCGCCGGCAGGCTGATCACCGTCCCGTCGGCGGCGGTGGCTTCGGTCGCCTCGAGCAGGAAGGTCAGGCGCTGCCCGCCGCGGGCGAGGGTGATGTCCTTCGGCGCGGCGAGCCAGGCGGTGAAGTCGATGTTGTCGACTTCGCGCGTGGCCATCAGGTCGATCCGGTCGAGCGGCCGGAAGCCGGGCCAGCGGTCGAGACCCCAGGAGGCCCAGCGCCCGAACTCGACGGCGAGGCCCATCGCTTCGACGTAGGGGTAGGCGACGAGCACGGTCCGATCGATCTCGGCCGGCTTGGGCACGGGGTGGCTGCGCGGCTCGTAGCGATTGCGGAAGACGCGTTCGGTCAGCGGCGGCAGGTCGAGCGGCCGGCCGTCGAGGCTGAGGCGTCGCGGCACGGCGATCCAGTCTTTGGGCGGGCCGAGGCCGGCGGAAAAGCGGATGCCGTGCAGATTGGCGATGATCTTGCGGACGGCCTGTTCGGCGAGCCAGACCTCGGCGGGTGAGGCGGAGCCTTGGCGCGGGTGGTCGGAGTCGTCACGCGACTTCACGCGCGCGGAGCAGGCGAAGCCGGAGAGGTCGATGGCACTGACGCCGTAGTCCTCGTTCGGCAGCAGTCTGGCGCCGACGAACTCGGCGCCGATGGGGTCGCCGGTGGCCGCGCCGCGCGGCCGCTCCAGGGTCGGGATCTGCGAGGGCACGTGGACGACGAAGCGACGAAGGTGCGCAGCAACCTCCGGGTCGACCGTAACGCTCACCTGCAAGCAAGCATCGCGACGGAAGCCGGTGTTGCCAGTACCGCCCGCCGTGATCTTGAAGGCGCGGTAGCCCTGAACGCCGCGGAGCAGCCGTCCGAAATCCTCGTCCAGCGTTTCGAGGTGGACGGCGAACGAATCCGCCTGCGGCAGCGCGATCCGCAGCATATCCAACGCAGCAGATCGCCCCTCGCGGTCGGCCATCAGCGCCACTATCTTGTCAACCGGCCTGCCCTCCTGGACCAGGTAGGCAGCGCCACTCAGCAACGCAACGACAGCCAGCGCGGCAGACGCACCTCGGAGCACTTGCGATTGTCGCGTTCCGCGCTTCCGGCGGACATCCTCGCGCATGGCCTGCCTCCCGCCGCTCCGAGCCCAAGCCGTCGCCGATCCTGGCGGCGGTCGGCGACGCAGCCCGCCGAGCGTGGTGCTATTCGCCAACGACGAACCAGCTCACACCCAGCACTGGGTACACCGCCTGCTCGGGGCGTTCGTTCTCGTATCCGGGGTCGGGTGTGCCGTACTGGTCCCAGATCGTGGCTGCCCACGTTTCGAACTCCCACGCTAGGACCAGGGCCATCCGTGCCTCGCCCTGCTGTTGGTAGTTCACATAGAAAGGGCCGGCCTCATCGGAGAATCCAGCGCAACAACCCAGACCCACCGCGCAACCCTCCGGCTGTGCATCGCACACTACTCGGCGCGCCCCCTGAGTCGCCGCCTGATTGCTACGTATCATGTCGGTGTTGCGCAAGTGCTGCGCCGGTGTGGCGTTTCGGCTGGAGTCGGTAACGCAGGCGTGGCGCGGGTGCGCCAGCCGATCCTATCCCCGCGCCGGAATGCTCTCGACCGCGAACGCGTCGTCGTCGAGGAAGTAGCGTACGCGCGTCTTTTTGTACTCTTTGGTCGAGTAGAGCATGGTGTAGTCGGTGATGCCGGTGGCGGCGCTGATCGCCTCGGCGACCTCCTCGCACTCGTGGCCCTTGCGGGCGTGAATCATGGTGAACACCGAGTAGGGCCAGTCCGAATAGGTCGGCCGCTGGTAGCAGTGGCTGACCGCCCGGAAGGCGGCCATCTGGCGGCCGACCTCCTCGATCTGCTCGGGCGGGACCACCCAGACGCCCATCGCGTTGGCGGTGAAGCCGGCCTTGCGGTGGTGCAGCACCGCGGCATAGCGGCGCATCAGCCGCCGCTTGAGGAACGAGGCGGCATGGCCGAGCAGCTCGGCCGAGTCGATCGCCGCGCCGCTGCAGAGCGCCTCGAACGGCCGTTCGACCAGCGGCAGGTCGGCCTGCAGCAGGCGGATGGCGGCCAGCTCGCCGGGGCTCAGCTCGGGCGCCTTGCCGTCGCCCTGCTGCCACGCCTTGGCGCTGCGCAGGCCGATGTTGCTGCTCTCCTCCTCGGTCGCCGTCACGGCGCTCTTGCCGGTGGCGTCGAGGTTGACCCCGATCTTGAACAGCTTGATGGTCGGCAGCAGCCAGGTTTTGATGGGCCGCGCGCGCTCGGCCAGCACGCCGACCTCGTGCTCGAGCGTGCGCCCGGGCGGCACGGCAATCGTGAACCACAGGTTGTACTGGTGATTGCGTTTGTAGTTGTGGCTCACGCCGGGGTGGAGGTTGATCACCGCCGCGCCGGCTTCGAGTTCGTCGGGCGGGAACTCCATGGCCACCAGGGACGACCGGTAGCCGAGTTGCCGGCTGTCGAAGATGGCGCTGATCTGCCGGATGATCTGCCCCTGCTTGAGCGTCGAGAGCCGGCTGAGCACCTCGGCGGCGGGGCAGCCGTGGCGCGCGGCGAGTTCGGCCCACGGCTCGGCGACCAGCGGAAAGTCGGTCTGCAGGTCGTTCAGCAGTGCCTGTTCCAGCTCGTCGGGCTTGTGCGGCGCGGGCTTGTCGGGGCGGGCGGTTGTCTTGGCCATGCGGCTATTATGCGTCAAACCTCGAGCAGCGTTGCCCAGTCGATGGTCGCTCCGCGGCCCGGCCGCGTGCACAGATCGGCGACCAGTAGCTCGATCTCGGCCGCGGGTGCGAGGTGCGAGGTCTTCAGGCCAAGATCGGCCTGCAGGATGCGCTCCAACGCGGCGGCAATCGTCGCCGTGTCCAGCCGCTGCGCCTGGACCAGCGTCTTCCACAGCGGGAAGTAGTGCTGGTTGAGCAGGCTCTGCTTGCCCTCGTCGGGCAGCACCTCGGCGGTGGCCGTGCGCCACTCGTCGAGCAGCGTCGCCTCGCCCCGCTTGGCATACAGCGCCTGCTGAAACTCATACGGCCGGCCGCGCAGCAGCCGGGCGTCGGCCAGGCCGGCATCGAGCAGGTAGCGGGCCTGGAGCAGCAGGCGATACTGCCGCGTGATCATGCCCAGCACCATGAACGGCTCTGCCCGCTGGCCGAACAGCTCGTCGAGCCGCTGCAGCG
Source organism: uncultured Fimbriimonadaceae bacterium (assembly GCA_964405335.1). Taxonomy (GTDB): domain Bacteria; phylum Armatimonadota; class UBA10988; order UBA10988; family UBA10988; genus CAYONP01. Next base: position 15,226 of record CAYONP010000108.1, on the reverse strand, counting down.
CCTCGCGGGTGCGGCCTTCGGCGAGCGCGTCGACCAGGTCGAAGATGCTCGCCTCAACGCTCGGCGCGACCATTTCGCGCACGTCGTCGAGCGTGATTTCGTTGGCCTCGCCGGCATAGGCGATCAGCTTCTCGACCTCTTGGCTGAGGATCTGCGCCTCGAGGCCGCAGCGCTCGATCAGTCCACTCAGCGCGGCCTGCGACATCCGCTTGCGCGCCCGGTTGAGCCGCGACTTGAGGAACTGCGCTACATCACCCTCGTTGCCCAGCTCGGGGAACTCGAGCGCCACCGCGCGGTCGAGCACCAGCTTGGTCAGTTTCTGCCGCCGGTCGATCGTGCCGCGGACCTCGAGGATCAGCACCACATCGTCGAGCAGCCCGGCTTCGAGGCGGGCCTGCAGCCGCTCAGTACCCTCGCCCCGTCCGGCGGCGAACCACGGCGCGTCGCGGACGGTGACCACCCGCCGCGGCTCGTCGCCGAAGCGGAAGCTGGTCCGCTCGAGCTCGCTGACCACTCGGCCCGGCGTAACCGAGCCGCCGTCGAGGGTGACCAGGCAGGTCTCGCGGTGCTCGGCCGGCAGCAGCCGCGAAATGACGTTGCGAGCGAACCGCTCGCGCTGGTAGTCGTCGGCGCCCCAAAAGAGGTAGATCGCGGCCGGCTGCCCATCCTCGATGGCGTGGAGCAGCGCCGCCGCCTCGTCGCGGACCGACTGAAAGCTCGGCTGCTGGCCGCGCCTCATGCCGCCCGCACCCACTCGCCCGGCGCCGGCAGCGGCAGGGTTGACGAGACATCGAGGGTCAGGTCGTCAGCGCCGCCGGCCTGGTGCCGGTGCCAGGCGGCACAGGCGATCATGGCGGCGTTGTCGGTGCAGAAGCGGAATGGCGGGATGGAGAGCGACAGCTCCGCGCGCTCGGCCGCCTCGACCAGTGCGCGCCGCAGCCCGCGGCTGGCCGCCACGCCGCCGCAGACGGCGATCTGCCGGCAGCCATGCTCGGTCGCGGCGAGGATGGTCTTGGCCACCAGCACGTCGACCACCGCCTGGCGGAACGAGGCGCAGACGTCGCGCAGGCGGGCGGCCGTCTCGGTTTCGCCGAGTTCGCCAGCGAGCCGGACCACGGCGGTCTTCAGGCCGGAGAAGCTGAACTCGTACGAGCCAGGTAGCATCGCCCGGGGGAGGTCGAAGGCGGCCGGATCGCCCTCTTCGGCCAGGGCGTCGAGAACTGGTCCGCCCGGATACTCGAGCCCGAGGTGGCGGGCCACCTTGTCGAACGCCTCGCCCGCCGCGTCGTCGCGGGCGCGGCCGAGCACCTGGTAGTCGCCATGGCCGCGGACCAGGATCAGGTCGGAGTGCCCGCCCGAGGCGATCAGGCAGACGAACGGGAAATCGGGCGACGGCGGCTCGATGTAGTTGCTGTAGAGGTGGCCCTCGAGGTGGTTGACTCCCAGCAGCGGCAGCCCGCGCGCCCAGCAGAGCCCTTTGGCATAGCAGACGCCGACCAGCAGCGAGCCGACCAGGCCGGGCCCGTGGGTCACCGCCACGGCGCTCAGGTCGGGCCAGTCGGCACCCGCCTCGGCCAGCGCCTCGGCGACGACCGGACCGATCGCCTCGATGTGCATCCGGCTGGCCAACTCGGGCACCACGCCGCCGAATGCGCGATGCGCCTCGAGCTGGCTGGCGACGACATTGGCGGCCAGGCCGCTGGCGCCGAACAGTGCCGCGGCCGTCTCGTCGCAACTGGTTTCGATGGCCAGGATCATGGTGGGTCCGAGGCGACTTCGCCCTCGCCGGCCGGCACCTTCCGCGGCGAGAGCGACAACATGCTGGCCAGGAGCAGGCCCCAGGTCAGCCCGCGCAGGCTGTAGAACGCGGCCGACGACTGATCGAGCTGGGCCAGCGCCGGCACGGCGGCCACGGCCACTGACCAAAGCAGGAAGATCAGCCAGGCCGCGGCGTGGGGGAAGCGACCGCGGCGCCAGACCCAGCGGCTCAAGCCGGTCGCCAGCGCTGTGCAAGACAGCGCGCCGAGCAGGCCGACGGCCTGATTGGCGAGCCACAGGTTGGCCTCGAGCGAGCCCATGTCACGCGTACCCAAGCACAGCGGGCAGCTCGGCCAGCGAGGCGATGCGCGTCGCGCTCAGCCCGTCCGGCAGGTCGGCTGGGCCGAGCAGGATCGGCCGCAGGCCGGCCGCCGCGGCGCCGGCGATATCGGCCTCGGGCTCGTCGCCGACGTGGGCAACGGCCGCTGCCGGCAGGCCCAGCGCGGCCAGCGCCGGCGCCCAGATGCGCGGCGAGGGTTTCTCACAGCCCTGCTCGGCCGACGAGACGACGACGGCAAACCGATCGGCCAATCCGCGCTCGGCCAGCACGCGCGCCAAGCTGCAGTCCCAGTTGCTCACCACGGCCATCTTGACGCCACGCGTGGCGAGCGACCGGAGGCAATCGGACACGCCGGGCAGGAGCCGCCAGTGCAGGCTGTCGAGCAGTATGTCGGCCAGGCGCTCGGTCGGCAGGCCGTGCGGCACGTGTCGGGCGAGTTGTGCGCCGAGCGCCGCGGCGCAGTCGGCCACCAGGGCGCGCCGGCCGGCCTCGTCGCCGCCGCGCAGCGAGTTGGCGCGATAGACCGCGACCTCGCCGGCAAAGGCGTCGCGCGCGGCCTCGGCCGGCACCGTCTGGCCGATGGCAGAACTGAGGTTACGCGCGAGGCGGCCGACCGGATCATCGAGCCCAACCAGGGTGCCGTAGGCGTCGAAGCAGACCGCCCGCACCGGCTCAGCCACTCAGGCCACCTGGTTCTCGCGCCGCTTGGCGCGCAGGCTCTGCTCGACCACCGCGCGGATCCCGTCCCATTCGGGCTCCGGCACGGCCAGGAAGCACTCGACCACCACCGGATCGAACTGCGTGCCGGCGCAGCGGCTGATCTCCGCGGCGGCAATCGGGTAGGGCAGGGCACGGCGATAGGGCCGGTCGCTGGTCATCGCGTCGAAGGTGTCGCTGATGGCGAAGATCCGCGCCCCGAGCGGGATCTGCTCGCCGGCCAGGCCGTGCGGATAGCCGCCGCCGTCAAACCGCTCGTGGTGGTGGAGCACAATCGGCGCCGCCTCTTCGAGGAAGCGGATGTTGCGGATCATCTGCCAGCCGAGCAGGGGGTGGCTGCGCATCACGATCCACTCCTCGTCGGTCAGCTTGCCGGGCTTGAGCAGAATCGAGTCGGGCACGCCGATCTTGCCGATGTCGTGGAGCAGCGCCCCGCGCTCGATGGCGACCAGCTCGTCACCGGCGATGCCGCATTCGCCAGCGATGCGCAGCGCATACTGGGTCACTCGCCGGGCGTGGCCCTCGGTCTCATTGTCACGCAGGTCGAGCGCGCCCGAGAGCGCCGCCAGCGTGGCGTCGTAGGTGTCCTCGAGCTCGTCGAGGGTGACCGCCAGGTGCTCGGCGGTCTGGCGCTCCTCCTGATACAGCCGCGAGTTCTCGATCGCCACGCCGATGTGGCTGGCAATCGTCTGCAGCAGTGCCTGATCCTCAGTGTTGAAGCCATCCGCGCCCTGCTTGTCGAGCACGTGCACGGCGCCGATCAGCCGCCCGCGCGCGCGCAGCGGCGCGCTGACCAGGCTGCGGGTGCCGGCGCCGGCCGGCGCGTCGGTCTCGCTCAGGTCGTTGTGGATGAACGGGCGGTCGCGGCCGACCGTGCTCGCCGTCGCCCATTGCAGCAACGGCATCAGCTCGGCCGGCGGCGGCTCGCTGCCAATCGGCTCGCAGCGCGGCGCCTGGCCCGGCTTGACCTCGGCCAGCACGACCACGCCCCGGTCGGCGACGAGCAGCTCACGCGTCCGCTGCAGCGCCTGGTCGGCAATCACCCGCGTGTCGAGGCTGGTGCCGATGTCTTCGCCCAGACCGTAGAGCAGCATAAGCTCCTCGTAGACCTGGCCGAGGTGGCCGGTCATCTGCTCCATCTCGGCTTCGTAGCGAGTGGCCAACTCCTCGCACATCGCCACCGCCTCGGGACCGAGCCGTCGCGCGCGTTCGAGCAGGCCGTTCTGCAATGTCATCGTGCCGCCGTCCATGCCAACCCGGAGTCTGCATCGGTCAGACCGCGCGTTGCTGAGGGGTGCCGCCGCATCGGCCTCGGCTCAACCATGCCTGGCGTGGGCGGCCTGCGCGTCGGTGCGGCCTAGCACCGCCTCAACCGCCTCGGCCAGCACGTCGCAGCCCTCATTGAGTTGCTCGGCGGTAAGGCAGAGCGGCGGGCAGATCTTGACACACCCGCCGCCGACGCCGACCGGCGCGAAGAACAGCAGCCCGCGCTCATAGCTCGCCTGAATGATCGCATGCGCCGCGTCCGGGTCGGGCTCCTTGCCGCCCGGCACGACCATCTGCAGGCCAGCGACCAAGCCGACGCTGTGGGCCGCGCCGATGCGCTCGGGGTGCCGCGCTCGGATCGCCTCGAGTCGCTCGGCCAGCCGCGGGCCGAGTTGCGCCGCGTTGGCCACCAGGCCGTCGATCACCTTCAGGTTGGCAATCGCCGCGCGGCAGCAGAGCGGATTGCCGGTGTGGGTCGAGGTCATCGTGCCGGGCTCGTAGAGGTCCATCAGCTCGGCCCGGCCGATCACCGCGCTGAGCGGCAGGCTGCTGGTGATCCCTTTGCCGGCGCAGATCAGGTCGGGGACCACGCCGTACTGCTCGAACCCCCAGAAGGTGCCGCAGCGACCGAAGCCGGCCTGCACCTCGTCGAAGCAGAGCACCGCCTGATAGCGATCGCACCAGCGGCGCAGCGCCTGGGCATAGTCGACCGGCAGGAAGTCGGGCCCGACGCCCTGATAGGTCTCGACAATCACGCCGGCCACCCGCGCCGGCTCGACGCCCTGCTCGGCCAGGCTGCGCTCGAACAGCCCGAAGCTGGTGTCGGTGACGCGGAACCCGTCGGGGAAGGGGACCTGGACGATGGCCGGGTCGAGCTCGCCGATCCACTCCTTCAGCGCCGGCAGGCCGCCGATCTGCTGCGCGCCCAGCGTGCGGCCGTGGAACGCGTTAACGAACGAGACGACGACCCGTTTGGCGTCATCGATCCGCCGGCCGGCGGTGCGGATCAGCTTGAGTGCACACTCGGTCGCCTCGCTGCCGGTGGTGAGCAGGAAGACCTTGCTCAAGCCGGCTGGCGAGCGGGCGGCGAGCTGCTCGCAGAGCTCGAGCCGCAGCTCGCTGGGAAAGCAGTAGTTGTGCAGCGGCCCGTGCTCGGCCTGGTCCATCACGGCGGCGCGGAGAGCGGGATGGCCGTGGCCGGCGTTGGCCACCAGCACGCCGCTGGAGAAGTCGAGCCAGCGGTTGCCCCACCGGTCCTCGACGTGGACACCGTCAGCGCGATCCCAGATAATCGGCGGCTGACCGCCCATCGACAGCGGCTCGACGCGCTGCAGGCGTTCGATCAGCGCCACCGCCTCGGGGTGCGGAATCGGGCTCACAATGCGCCGGTTGGTCGTCTCAACAGGTGGCACATCGCGCGGCGTCAGGTCGAACGGCTTGCCCATGGTCGGTCTGCTCGGCGGCATTATTCCATGTCGCCGGCCGTGCGCCTAGCCCGGGAGTGGTCATGACGGTGCTTGCTTGCGGTCTGCTGATGCTCGTCGGCGCGCCGCCCGAATCGCCCTGGATTCGCGCCGGAATAGACGTTCAGCGCCCGTTGTGGGGTTTCCGCGACGGGATCTGCGTCGCGCTCTGGCCGGCCTCGGTCGAAGGGCCCGGCGACGGCGGGCCGCGCGGCCTGCTGCGCATCGGCTATCCGCTGGGCGAGCCACGGACGCATCGCCTGGTCAACTTCATCGCCGTCGAGCCCGACCTCGGCGACGGCCACTGGCGCGGGCTGTCGGAGCTCGAACCGAGCGCCGACGGGCAGCGCGGCAAGCTGTTCACCGCCTCGCCGCCCGACGGCTCGGCGTGGGACGGCCTCTACCCCGGTCGGCTCGACACGCCGCCCGACGCGCTCGAGGCCGAGCGGCTGCGCGTGCGCATCGAGGTCGAGCCATTCGCCAACGGCGCGCACGTCTGGCTGCTGCTGACCTTCGACAGCCGGCGGCCGGGCGAGGTGGTCATCCAGAGCTTCGCACATGAGGACAGCAAGCCGGTCCGGCAGTGTGTCATCACCGCCACGATGGGCAACTACGCGCGCCTGCGCCGCGTCCACCTGGCCGACGGCGCGCCGACGGCGCCTGAGCTCTGGCCGCGGTTCGACGGGCCGGAGTTCAGCCCGTTCCGCCTGTTTGGGCTCGACCGGCTAAGGCGAACCGACGACGGCGGCGTGCTGGTCGAGATGACCTGCGACGAGGACGACCCGCCGGGCAACTGGCCACACGACCCGGCCATCTGGTGGGGCTGGCGGCACGAGAAGCTGGTCCAGTACTGGCGCCTGCCGCCCGAGGAGGCGACGCCCGAGGTGGTCTGGGGCGCCAACGCACGGCGCTTCTACTGGGCCAGCCGGCTCGAGATCCCCGGCGGCATCTCGTTCGAGAACACCGAGTTACGGCAGGACTTCCGCAACGGCCGCAGCGTGGTGTTTGGCATACGGCCGGAGTAACCCGGGGCGCGGGCGTCCTCGCCCGCCAAGGTAGGGCCCGTTCGCCGAACGGGCCAACGCCGGCGGTCCGTGGTAGGGCCCGTTCACCGAACGGGCCGGTGCCGGCGGTCCGTGGTAGGGCCCGTTCGCCGAACGGGCCAATGCCGGCGGTCCGTTATTGGCCGCCTCGGCGAGGCGGCCCTACCCCGGCGGTCCGTTTGGCGCGCGTCAGCCGAGCGGGTCAATAATCTCAAACGACCCATCGCGGAACCAGGCCGTGCAACAGGCCGGCTCGCCGCGCTCGAGATGAGCGAAGTTGCGGTCGCGGACCAGTCGCGCGGCGTGGACAATCGCCACCGTGTGCCGGCCCTCGCGGGCGGTGGGGTAGGTGCCGTCGACGTCGGCCAGGGTCGCGCCCAGGCGGTCGATCCGCGCGGCGGCGAGCAGGCCGACGTGGATGCTGTCGGTGCCGTAGCCGACATATGCCCGCGTGCCGTCGGGCCTGGTCACGTCGCGGGTGAAGTGGTTGTTGGCCGTGCGCGATCCGCCGCCGGCGTGCCAGTAGCGGAAGCCGCGGTACTGCTGGTCGCTCTCGACCTTGCCGTCGGTGCCGACGAGCTGATGCTCCTGGTTCACCGGCCCCTCGAAGTCATCCGGCGTGATCCAGTTGTTCTCGTAGGTGATCGACATCCCGTTGTCATAGTCGACCCGCACCTGCACCGCGTCGTAGGCGTCGATGCCGTCGCGGCGCAGGCGCTTCTTCTGCCCGACGGCCGTCAGGCTGACCGGCTCGGCGTGGTAGTAGCTGTAGATCAGATCGACCCAGTGCGGCCCGACATAGCTGAACGGGTCGCTGTCGCGCACCCAGCCGAACGTGCTGGTCGAGACCTCGAGCGGCTCCTCGAGCACCGCCCGGCCGTAAAGTGGCTCGCCGATCCGCCGGCGGATGTCGTCCCGGATGCGCAGATGATCGGGATCGTAGCGCTTGTGCATGTCGACACAGACGATTCGCCCGGCCCGCTCGCACGCCGCGCAGATCGCATCGGCCTCGGCCAGGTCGAGGCACATCGGCTTCTCGACGATGACGTGGCAGCCGGCTTGGAGCGCCGCCATCGTCGGCGCGGTGTGCAGATGATCGGGCGTGGCTACGGCCAGCACGTTCAGGCCGGGATGCTCGGCCAGCAGGGCCTGCCACGGCGCGTCGCCGTGATAGGCCGCCGGTCGCGCGCCGGTCAGCGCGGCATAGGCCGTCGCGGCACGCTCGGCCGAGGCCGCCGAACGGGTGGCCACGGCGACCAGCTCGAACTCGAGCGCCGCCACCTCGCGGGAGAAGGCATCCATGCCGACGCGGGCGAGGAACCCGGCCAGGCCGTGGCGCTGCACGTCGGCATAGGCGCGCAGGTGGACATCGCCGCCGAACATGCCGGCGCCGACCAGGGCGACACGGATCGGCTCACTCATACGGCAGTGCCTCGGTCACGCCGCTGGCCGACGAGCGCTCGGCATACTCCATGATGCCGATCACCCGCCGCGCCTGTTCGGCGGTGACGATCAGCTCCGCGTCGCCGGTCAGGTGCTCGGCGATGTTGCGGTAGTAGGCGTCCCAGTCGCTGTCGCGGTAACGCACCTCGATGGTCGCCGGCAAGTCGCCGTGGAGCGTCTTGACCACGAACCGGCCGTCGGCCGAGACGATGGCGCCCTCGGTGCCGAGGATGCGCCAGCGCTCCTTGCCGGCCATGGCGAGGCTCGACCAGTGGACATGCGCCACGGCGCCGTCGTCGAACCGGATGGCCGCTTCGACGTTGTCCTCGTTGCTCACCTCGAACCACTTGAGCTTGTGGAAGAAGCCGGTCACGCCGGTGACGCGGCCGGGCATGAGCTGCAGCAGCCAGTCGAGGTAGTGCGCGCCCCAGTCGTAGAACAGTCCACCGGAGACCTCTTTGAAGCTGCGCCACCAGGTGCCCGGCTTGCCGTATCCGCCGCCATACATCTCGACGTGGAAGACGTCGCCGATCAGCTTGCGCTCGCAGACCAGCTCGCGGAGGGTCATGAAGTCGCCGTCCCAGCGGCGGTTATGGAACACGCTGACCATCCGGCGGTGCTCGCGGGCGGCGTCGATCATCGCCGTCGCCTCGGCCACGGTGAGGCACATCGGCTTCTCGGTCACCACATGGCAGCCGGCTTCGAGGCACTGCAGCGCCACCGGCGCGTGGAGGTTGTGCGGCAGGATGATCACCGCCAGGTCGAGCTCGGCCTCGGCGAGCAGCTTGTCGACCTTGGCGTAGGTGGTCGCCTTCGGCCAGTCGGCTTCGGCCACCTTGCGCCGGTCTTTGTCCAGGTCGCAGATGGCGACGACCTTCATCCGGCCGGTCGCCTCCATCGACTGGCCGTGACGCAGGCCCATGCCGAACGCGCCGCCATAGCCGATGATCCCCGCGCGCACCGACTTGAGCTTCTTGTACGGACGTTTCGACGGCCCAGCCATCTGCCTCTCCGCGGCGGCGGGCGTTTCGCGCTCGTCCGCGGCGTTCCTTTGCAGGAGCCGGAGCGCCGCGGGGCAACACTTCGGCATGGCAACCCTCACCGTCGCGCTCGCCCTGGCAGGGGCGTTGGAGCTGCTCATGGTCCAGGCCGATCCGGCCGCCGTCGCCGCGCTGCCGCGGCTCGAGGCACCCGAAGACCACCTCGCCGTGGCCGACGGCGGGGGCTACTTCCCCGTGCTGGTCACGCTCGACGACGGCTCGCTCGGCGCCGTGGTGCGTGGCGGCGCGCCGCACATCGGGCGGGCCGGTCGGCTCGACTGGATCCGCTCGACCGACGGTGGCCGGACCTGGTCGCCGCCGCGGGTGATCGTCGACAGCGAGTGGGACGATCGCAACCCGGCCGTCGGCGTGATGCCCGACGGCACCATCGTCTGCGCCTATGGCGAGGCCCAGAGCTACAACGAGGCGGGGGAGTTCAGCCGCGAGGCCGGGCCCTACGTGCCGAAGTTCTGCCTCTCGCACGATCGCGGCGAGAGCTGGTCGGCGGCGGCCGAGATAGCCCCCGGCGTGCTGACCAACGGCTCACCCTACGGCCGGATTATCGTCCTGCCCGACGGCACGGCGCTGATGCCCTACTACGGCTGGGCCGACGACGACGGCCTGAACCACGGCCGCGCCGGATACCTGGTTCGCTCGACCGACGGCGGCCGCACCTGGGGTGACGTGAGCTTGGTGCTGGAGGGCTTCAACGAGTTCAGCCTCGAGCGCGCCGCCGACGGGCGCCTGGTCGCCGCGCTGCGCGACTGGGCCGGCGCGGTGGCGATCAGCGAATCGAGCGACGCCGGGCGAACCTGGTCGCCGCCGGTCACCATCACCGCGCCGGGGCTGCATCCCGCCGACCTCATCCGCCTCGACGGCGACACGCTGTTGCTGGTCCACGGCTGCCGGCTCGAGCCGAAGGGTGTCATCGCGCGGCTGAGCGACGACGGCGGACGCACCTGGCCCGACGCGCTGCGCTGCTTCGTCGCCTGGGACGCGCTCAACACCGACTGCGGCTATCCCAGCGTGCAGCGGCTGCCGGGCGGCCGGCTGGCGCTCGTCTGGTATGCCGTCGGCACGGCGACGACGCCGGGCGCGCAGGCCCGCTGCGTGATCTTCGGCGAGGCCGACCTGCGCGCGGCGATGGGGCGCTGAGATGCGCGTCCTCTACGTCGATATCGATTCCCTCAATCCTGACCACCTCGGCTGCTACGGCTACCACCGTCCGACCTCGCCGGCCTTCGACGCGATCGCAGCCGAGGGCGTGCGGTTCACTCGCTGCTACACCAGCGACTCGCCGTGCGTGCCGTCGCGGGCGGCCTTCTCGTCGGTGCGCTACGGCATCAGCAACGGCGTGGCGACCCACTGGGGCCCCGGCTCCGAGTTCCGGCACGGCCCGGCGCCGCAGCTCGCCGAAAGGCTGCACCGGCACGGGGTGCGGACCGTCGCCTTCACCACCTTCGCCGAGCGGCACAGCGCCTTCTGGCACACCGCGGGGTTTGCCGAGTACCACAACCACCTGCCCGGCAAGTGTGGCAACGAGCGGGCCGACGAGGTCAACGCCGCCTTCCTGCCCTGGCTGCGTCGCGAGGCGGCCCGCGACGGCTGGTTCTGCTGGCTCAACTACTGGGACCCGCACCGCGTCTACCGCATGCCAGTCGAGTACCAGGAGGCCATGCTCGCGCACCCGCCGCCGGCTTGGCCCGATGCTGCCGGCATCGAGCGCCACTACCAGTCGGTCACCGGTCCGTTCAGCGCCTGGGGCCTGTGGCCGGGCGGCGCGCGGCCCGAGCGATTCAGCTACCTGCCCGAGCAGATCCGCACAGTCGACGACTGGAACCGCTGGGTCTCGGGCTACGACGGCAGCATCCGGTTCTGCGACGATCATCTCGCCCAGGTGGTCGAGGTACTCCAGCAGCAGGGCGTGTGGGACGAGACGGTGGTGATCATCTCGGCCGACCACGGCGAACACCAGGGCACGCAGGGCATCTACGGCGACCACACCTCGGGCTATGAGGCGACCAATCGCATTCCGCTGGTCATCCGCGCGCCGGGCCTGGCCGCGCCGGGCGGCGTCAGCGAGTCGCTCTGCCTCGGACTCGACGTGGCGGCGACGATTCCCGAGCTGTTCGGTGTCGCGCCGCACGAGGAGTGGGACGGCCGCTCGCTGGCGCCGTTGCTGCGCGGCGAGCAGGACCGCATCCGCGACCACCTGGTGTTGACCCACGGCCTCTACACCTGCCAGCGGAGCGTGCGGACCGAACGCTGGAAGCTGATGCGGACCTACCACCCGGGCCTCTACGATTACCCGCCGCTGGAGCTGTTCGACATGGCCGCCGACCCGCGCGAGGAGGCCGACCTGGCCGGCGCCGAGCCGGCACGGGTGGCCGAGCTCGATCACCTGCTGGCCGAGTGGCAGCAGCGCCACCTGCCGCCCGGCGCGCCGCCCGACCCGCTGTGGGACGTGGTCCGTACCGGGCCATGGAAGTACGTCACGCCGGCGCGGTGGAACGCGCACCTGGCGCGGTGCGGCAAGCCGGTCCGCTGTGGGCCGACCTTCGATGGTTAGGAGAGCGCCATGGCGGAGCCGGTGACCGCCGCGCTGCTGGGCTGTGACCACCCGCACTCGAGGGCGCACCTCGAAACGCTGGTGACGCTCGACCTGGTGAGCGAGATCCGGCTCTGGGACCCCGATCCGGCGGCGGCGGAGCGGCTGGCTCTGGCGATGGCCGAGCCGACGGTGAGCCGCGGGCCCGACCAGCTCGACGACCTGCTGGCCGAAGAGCGAGTGCGCTGGATCGTCTGCTGCGTGCGCAACGACCTGGCGCCCGACGTCCTGCTCCGCTGCGCCGCGGCCGGCAAGCCGGTGCTGGCCGAGAAGCCGCTCGGCCGAGGCAGCGCCGAGGTCGCGCCAGTGGTCGAGGCCTTTCGGCAGGCCGGGCTGTCGCTCGCGGTCTGCTTCCAGAACCGCTACAAGCCCGGCGCCGGCGCGATTTGGGGGCTGGTCCAGGGCGGCTTCTTCGGCCGCCTGACCATGGCCGAGACTCGGCTGCACACCACCCAGGTGCGGCTGCGCGACCCGAGCCACTGGCTGTTCGACCGCGCCCGCGCCGGCGGCGGCATCCTGCCCTGGCTCGGCTGTCACTACCTCGACCTGCTGCGCTACCTGCTCGGCGCCGAGGTGAGCGAGGTGACGGCCCAGTGCGCCACGCTGTCGGGCGAGGCGATCGACGTCGAGGACGCCGCCGTGCTGACCCTGCGCTTCGACAACGGCTGCCTGGCGACCGCCAGTTTCGGCTACCTGATGCCCGGCGGGCAGGCCGGTTACCTCAACCCCGGCTACGACATGTACCTGGGCCTCAAAGGCACCCTCGGCGGGGTGAGCTGGGACCTGGGCGCCGCGCCGCAGGTGATCGACGCGGTCAGCCACCACCCGCTCTGGCGCGGAGCGCCGATCCGGCGCATGAGCTTCGACGAGGAGCGCGCGCGGGCCTATGGCCAGCGGTACGGGCTCGAATTCGCCCGCGACTGCCTGCTGGCGGCGCTCGACGGCGGCGAACCGCCGGCGAGCGGTGACGACATGCTGGCCGTCTGGCGAATCATCGAGCTGGCCTATGACTCGGCCGGCCGGCCGGCGCTCAGCCGCTGATCGCCGGGAGCTCGATCCGGACGGTGGTGCCCTGCCCGAGTCCGTCGCTCAGCAGGCGGATTCGCCCGCCCATGGCCTGGAGCAGGCCGCGGGCCAGGGCCAGGCCGATGCCGAGCCCCCCGCGGCTGCGCCGCGAGCCGGCGTCGGCTTGCATGAAGCTCTCGAACACCGCGCCGATCTCCTCGGCCGCGACGCCGGTGCCGGTGTCGCGCACCTCGACCCAGGCGAGCGGTCCGTCGTGCCCGACGGCAACCGTCACCGCACCGCAATCGGTGAACTTCACCGCGTTGTCGAGCACGGCGTTGAGCACCTGGCGCAGGCGGTCGGCATCGACCAGCACGCGTGGTTCGTCGGTCACCTCGGGCACGGTCAGGGCCAGCGACTTCTTGCGGCAGGCGGCCTGGAACTGCTCGGCGGCCTGTGCGGCGAGCAGCGTGAGTGACAGCTCCTGCGCGATATGGGGCACCAGGCCGGCTTCGACGCGACTGAGGTCGAGCAGGTCGCCGATCAGGCGGTAGAGCTCCTGCGCCGCCCGTTGTGCTCGCTCGGCATAGAGCCGAGCTTCGTCCGGCGTGGCATAGACGCCGTCGACCAGCAGGTCGAGGAAGCCCAGGACGTTGTTCAGCGGCGTGCGCAGCTCGTGCGACACGGTGGCGACGAAGCGCGCCTTCGCGCGCTCGGCCTCACTCGCGCGTTGGCTGGCCAACTCGACCGCCGACACGGCGTGGGTGTGCTCGCCGACCAGGCTGGTCAGCTCGCGGCTGATCCGTTCCAGCTCGGCGGGCTCGGTGCCGTCGAGCCGATGCCCGACGATCAACCGCCGCCCGCCGCCGATGGCCGCCACGCAGAACAACCCGCGCGTGCCGTCACGGCGCTCAATCACCGCCGACATCGGCGCGCTGGTCACGCTCTGGGCGAGGTAGTCCTCGTGACCGCGGCGGAGCGAGTCCTCCTCCCATTCCAGGCCGGCGCGCTCGACCATCTCGGCCGTCGTCGGCCGGCGCTGCAGCCACTCCTCGTCGGTCTCAATCAGCGCGGCGAAAGCGTCGTTCCACGACTCGAGCCGGTCGGCCGGATCGATGATGGCCAGGGCGCACTCGAGCGGCGTCGAAAGCAGGTCGATCAGCCGCGAGCGGGCGACCTCGACCGACGGCGGCTCGGGCAGCGAGGCGGGATGCTCCAGCGCCGCCGGCTCAATCACCCGCGCGACCACGTGACGCCGGCCCTGCTCATCCGCCGGCGTGGCCGCCATCTGCAGCAGCAGGTCGACCACCTCGCCGTCGGGCCGCTGCCAGCGCACCGCCACCGGCAGCGCCGAGTGGCCGGTGCGCAGGCAGGCCAGGACAGGGTTGTCCGACGCGGGCAGCGCACGGCCCCGGCCGTCGACCAGGTGCCAACTGTGCAGGGGCAGGTCGGCCTCGACCAGCCCGAGCAGTGCCCGGGCCGCCGGCGTGGCCTGCCACAGGGCGCCGTCGGGCCTGAACAGCGCCAGCGGCGTGCCGCTGACGGTGAACATCGCCCGCAGCAACGAAGCGATGAACCGGCTGCCATCCCGTGCGCTGACCATCTTGCACCGTTCCGAGCCGGCCCTGGCCGCCGGCCGACTGCGATGCTATTCTAGGATCATGTCCAGGCCAACCGTACTGCTGATCTTGCTCACCGCCGCCGCCGCGCAGGCCGCGCCGCGCGGGCCGGTGCTGCACCTCGTCTCGGTCGGCGTCGCGCGGCACTTCGACCGCCGCCAGGACCTGCGCTACGCCCACCGCGACGCGGCCGTCTTCGCCGCCGCATTGACCGAACGCTCGCTCGGCCGCTATGACGATATTCGCATCGATCTGCTGACCAACCAGGCCGCCACCGCGCCGAAAGTGCTCGCCGCGCTCGAGGGCGTGGCCGCCCGGGCGCGCCCCGAGGATACCGTCGCCTTCTTCCTCTCCGGCCACGGCGGCGTTGACAGTAAGCTCGGCTTTGTCTTTGTCACCTACGAGTCGCGGATCAACGACCCGGGCGGCACCTGCCTCCGCTGGCGCGATGCCGCGGCGGTGCTGGCGCGGGTGCGGGCGGCGCGGGTGCTGCTCTTTGTCGATGCCTGCGAGGCGGGTGGCGCGCTGCAGAGCAGTAGCCGGCTGGGCGACCTGCTGGCCCGCGACGCGCCGCGCAACCTGGCGGTCTTCGCCTCGTCGAGCGCTACCACCAACTCGATCGAGCTCGGCCCGCGCAGCCACGGCGCCTACACCGCGGCGCTGCTCGACGCCCTCCACGGCGGCGCCGACGTGGACCCGGCCGATGGGCTGATCACCCTCGACGAGCTGGATCGCTACCTGGCCGAGCGGGTGGTGCGCCTGACCAAGGGTGAGCAGATCCCGCATCCGCTCAAGGCCGCCGCGGTCGACCGCGGGCTGGTCGTCTGCCGCGCCCAGCCGCCGGATCCGCGTTAGTTTTTAGGGCTGACATGAGTGAGTGGTGGGCCCGGGGCCGACGGGGGCACAGCACGGCACAACAAAAGA
>CAYONP010000107.1:0-18449 GCA_964405335.1 uncultured Fimbriimonadaceae bacterium | reverse complement strand
GGTCGGGCGGCAGGTCGAGCAGGTGGAGCATCAGCAGCTTGAGCGGCGAGACGTGCGCGACCAGCGCGACGACCTCGTCCGGCCCGCGGCGCAGGCGCTCATAAAGCCGGACGACACGAGCGTGCACCTGCGCCAGCGTCTCGCCGCCCGGCGGGGCAAGGTGCTCGGCGTCGGCCTGCCAGGCAGCATAGGCGGCGGCGTCGCCGGCGACAATGTCCTCGCCGGTCAGGCCCTCCCACGCGCCGAAGTCCATTTCGAGCAGGTCGGCGTCGAGCTCGGGTTCGACACCCCAGGCGAGTCCGAGCGGCGCGGCGGTGTCGCGGGCGCGTTCGAGCGGGCTGCAGAGCAGGCGGGTGACCGGCTCGTCGGCGAGCGCGGCGGCCAGGGCGCGGGCCTCGGCGCGGCCGGTCTCGTCGAGCGGCACATCGGTCCGGCCCTGATACCGCCCGGCGGCGTTCCAGGCGGTCTGGCCGTGGCGGATGAGCAGCAGCCTCACCGGGCCAGCTCGGCCAGCCGGGCGGTGGCGGCCCGCTGCGCCGCCGTCGGGTGGCCTAGCGCCGCCGCGGCGCGGTAGGCCTCGAGCGCGGCGGAGCGATCGCCGGCGGCCTCGTGCGCGCGGCCCAGCCGATGCCCGATGATGCTCCGCCAGATCGGCAGCGGCGAACGGTCGAGCGCGTCGCTGAAACGTGTCACCGCGGCGGGCGCATCGCCGGCGAGGAAGGCGCGGCGTCCCTCGGCCAGGTCGAGCGCGGCGAGCAGCAGCCGGTCGTGGGCAAACCGTTCGCGCCCGGCGGCCACCGCGGCCCAGTGCGGCTCGGCCTCGGCGTGTCGTCCGGCGGCGGTGAGCGCCAGCCCGCACGAGGCGGCGTGACCGGCGGCCAGCCGCGGGTCGATCACCTGGGTCGCGAGGAAGGGTCCGAGCGCCGCCGCGGCGGCGGCGGGGTCGCGGTCGAGCAGCAGCTCGGCGCGGAACCGGGCGACCAGCATGGCAGGGCTCTCGTGGTCGGTCGCCGCCGGCGGCACGCGCCGTTCGGCGACGTCGAGCGCGGAGGCGGCCTCGTCGTCGCGGCCCCACAGGCGGAGCAGGTCGGCCTCGCCGAGCGGCGCCATCCAGAGCCCGCGGCCGTGGCACTCGCGCACGCGCTGGAGCTGCCGCATCGCCTCGACAAAGTCGCCGCGATGCATCGCCAGTTCGCCGAGGTGAAGGCAGTCGTCGGCCAGCCGCTCGGTGTCGCCGGCCAGGTTGGCGATGCGGAAGGCGGCCCGCGCGTCGCGCTCGGCCTGGTCGAAGCGGCCGAGGGCAAGGTAGGCCCGGGCGGCGACCTGGTGCGCGTCGTGCTCGGCGTCGCTGCTCAGTCCCGGCCGGGCGAGCAGCCCCTCGGCGGTGGTCATCGCCTCGGCGAACAGCCCTAGCCGCAGCCGCAGGCCGGCCAGCCGCAGGCGGAGCAGCAGATGCTCGTCGAGCAGGTGCGCGGCGAGTGTATCCTCGGCCAGGCTGTTGAGCAGGGTCAGCGCGGCGAACCAGTCGCCCGACGATTCGAGCCGCTCGACTTCGAGCGATTTGGCGTACCGATCCTGGTCCCGCGCACTGGCCGCCGGCGCGGCCGCCGGCCGAGCTTCGGCCGCGGCCTCGGGCCGGCCGAGGCGATCGAGGCAGTCGGCGCGCAACTGCCGCGCCAGGTGTCCCAGCGCGGAGGTGCCGCGGCGCGCGACGATGGTCTCGCACTGCGCCACGGCGTCGTCGAGCCGGCCGAGCGCCCAGTAGCACTGGGACAGCGAGAAGCGCGCGCTGAGCTTGCGCCCGCTGCCGCACAGCGTCCAGGTGCTGAGATAAGACTCCCACGCCGCCGCCGCCAGGTCGGGTTGGCGCCAGCGCAGGTAGAGCCGGCCGCGCACCGGGTAATACCAGTGGCACCAGAGCTCGCGCGCGGCGAACAGGATGATTGCCACCAAGCCGACCGTGCCCAGCACGAGCGCGGCCATCACACGCCTCCAACGCACCGCCGCTGATACAGGATCATCGGCAGCGGTGCCCTATGTTCCCAGGCCACCCGAATCATAACCCCCGCCGCGCCCCAAAGCGAACCGCCGGCAGGTTTCCCCGCCGGCGGTCGAACGCGCTGGAAGGCTCAGTGCCCGGCTTCCTCGCCGGCGGTGGCCGGTTCGGGCTCGGGTGCCGGCTCGCCCTCGGTCTCGCCCTCGGGCGCGTCGGTCAGCTCCTCGACGTCACCGGGAGCGTCGGCCGGCTCGGCGGCCTCGCCCTCGGCGGTCTCGGCCTCTTCACCCTCGGCCGCCTCGCCCTCGGCCAGGTCGTCGCCCGCGACGGCCTCGCCCTCGGGTTCGGCCGGCGGCGCCGACAGCGCCAGGATGTTCTCGTTCACCGGGTCCATCCCGGCAGCCAGCACGACGAGCTGCTCGACCACGTCGACGAGCGCCTTGAGCGACAGCACGCGGGGCTCATCGGCATACGGACCGGCAAACAGCTCGGCGCAATCGGCCTTGACCTTGGCGACGATCGCATAGGCCTGATCGACCATCGTGTTGGCCAGCTCGTACTGGTCGATCAGGTCGGGCATCACCGGCGCGGGCGGCTCGGCTGGCGCGGCGGCCATGCCCTCCTCTTCCGCGCCGGGCTCGGCACCCTCGGCGGGTGCCTCACCCTCGGCCGGTGCCTCGCCCTCGGCCGGCTCTTCGACCGCGGCCGGCTCTTCGCTCGGCGGCGCGGGCGGGGCCGGCGGGCCGGCATCGGCCGAACCGGACGGCCGGATCGGGGTCGGCTGCGCGGGCGCTTCGGTCTCGGCCGCCTCGCCCTCGGCCGGCTCCGTCGCCGCCGCGGGCACCTCGGCGTCGAGGCTGGCGTTGAGGTAGGCCTTGGCCTGAATGGCCGTCTGGGCCAGCGTCAACGCGCGCCCAATCTCGATGTAGCCGCCCTGCAGCACGCCGTTGGCCGCCGCGCGCTGCTGGGCTTCGTTGATCTCGTTGCTGTCGCCGCGGCTGAAGAAGCCGCCGAAGCCGCCCTCGTCGCCGCCCTCGGGCGGTGGGGTACACCCATGACTGAGCAGGCCCAGGGACAGCACCACCAGGTAACTCGCGAGCCGCTTCACCAGGTTCATGGTCTCGAACACTTCCTCCGGGAGGCGGCCTGCCGTGGGATCTGGGAGCCGCCCTCCCCGCCTTTCTGGAGTATCACTGCGACGACATGCGGCGACCACCTGCCCACCAGGTGCCCGTGCCGGCGGAGTCTAGCACCCGGCAGAACCCGTGTCAACCGCGCCACAAGCCCCACTCGGCCCACCCCTGCCCTTGACAACCGACCCGCCACCGATGAAGATTAGCCATGTCTAAAGAGTAACTGATGCGACGGCATAAAGGGGTCCCGGCGATGCTGCTGATCGGGCGTGCTGGTTTGGTTGCATGGCTGCTCCTGCTCGCCGCCTGTTCGCGGCCCGCGCCGAACCAGGCGCCGGCGGCCGTGCTCGGCGACCCGCCGGTAGAGGCCAAGCTGAAGGTGACCACCACCACGACGCTGCTGACCGACCTGGTCAGGGTGATCGGCGGCGACGACGTGGCGGTGACCGGGCTGATGGGGCCGGGCGTCGATCCGCACTTGTACCAGGCGTCGGCGTCGGACATCGACAAGCTGACCGGCGCCGACCTGGTGCTCTATCACGGGCTGCACCTCGAGGGCAAGCTCGGCGAGGTGCTCGAGCAGATTGGCGAGCAGGGCCGGGCCACCGAAGCGGCCTGCGGCACGCTGGGCGACAGCCGCCTGCTCGGCTGGGACTCGAGTTCGCCCGACGCCGGGCCGAAGGACCCGCACGTCTGGTTCGACGTCACCCTGTGGAGCCACGTGGCGCAGCAGGTGGCGGCGGTGCTGGCCGGCCACGACCCCGAACATGCCGAGGACTACCGCGCGCGGATGGAGGCCTATCAGGCCGAGCTCGACGCGCTCCATGCCTGGTGCCGCGAGCAGGCCGAGAGCCTGCCGCCCGAGCGGCGCGTGCTGGTCACCGCGCACGATGCGTTTCAGTACTTCGGCCGGGCTTACGGGTTCGAGGTCCACGGCCTGCAGGGCATCAGCACCGCGGCGCAGGCCGGCACGGCCGACGTGCAGCGCCTGTGCGACCTGATTGTCAGCCGGCGTGTGCCGGCGATCTTCGTCGAGTCGTCGGTGCCGACGCGGACCATCGAGGCGGTGCAGGCGGCCGCCCGGGCGCGCGGACACGAGGTGGCCATCGGCGGCCAGCTCTACTCCGACGCGCTGGGCGAGCCGGACGGCGAGGCGGGCAGCTACCTCGGCATGGTGCGGGCCAACATGACCACCATCGTCACCGCGCTGCGAGGTGACGGATGACGCCCGAGCCGCCGGCGATCGAGGTCACCGACCTGACCGTGGCCTACGGCGAGCGGCCGGCGCTGTGGGACGTCGACCTGGCGGTGCCGCACGGCGTGCTGATGGCTATCGTCGGCCCCAACGGCGCGGGCAAGACCACGCTGCTGAAGAGCATTCTCGGCCTGCTCCGCCCGGCGGCCGGCGAGGTGCGCATCGCCGGCCGGCCGTACCGCGAGCAGCGCCGCCGGGTCGGCTATGTACCGCAGCGCGGCTCGGTCGACTGGGACTTCCCGACCACCGTGCTCGACGTGGTCATGATGGGCCGCTACGGCGAGCTCGGCTGGCTGCGTCGGCCCGGCCGTCGCGAGCGCGAGCTCGCCGTCGAGGCGCTCGGTCGGGTCGGCATGCGCGACTATGCCAACCGGCAGATCAGCCAGCTCTCGGGCGGCCAGCAGCAGCGGGTGTTCCTCGCCCGGGCGCTGGTCCAGGAGGCGCCGATCTACTTCATGGACGAGCCGTTCCAGGGCGTCGACGCGACCACCGAGCGGGCCATTGTCGCCCTGCTGCAGGAGCTGCGCGCGGCGGGGCGGACCGTCGTCGCGGTGCACCACGACCTGCAGACGGTGCCCGAGTACTTCGACCAGGTGCTGCTGCTCAACGTGCGCCGCATCGCCGCCGGGCCGGTCGCCGAGGTCTTCACCGACGACAACCTGCGCGAGACCTATGGCGGGCGGGTCGGCTTCCTCGCCCGCACCGCCGAGCCCGTGCCGGCGGGGGACTAGCATGGCGGCGCTGGCCGATCTCTGGCTCGACTACACCGTCCGAACCGTGGTCCTCGGCGCGGCGGTGCTGGGTGTCGCCGCGGGGGTGCTCGGCAGCCTGGCGCTGCTCCGCCGGCAGAGCCTGCTCGGCGACGCCATGTCGCACGCGGCGCTGCCCGGCGTGGTGCTCGCCTTCCTGCTCACCGGCGGCAGCAAGGCGCCGCTGGTGCTGATGCTCGGCGCGGCCGCCTCGGGCCTGCTCGCCGCGCTGCTGCTCGGCGGTGTGGTGCGCTCGACGCGAATCAAAACCGACACGGCGATGGCGCTGGTCCTGTCGGTCTTCTTCGGCCTCGGCCTGGCGCTGCTGACCTACGTGCAGCAGACCGGCCACGCCTCGCAGGCCGGGCTCGACCGCTACC
This sequence comes from uncultured Fimbriimonadaceae bacterium, assembly GCA_964405335.1. GTDB lineage: Bacteria > Armatimonadota > UBA10988 > UBA10988 > UBA10988 > CAYONP01. The sequence goes on along the minus strand of CAYONP010000107.1, from coordinate 12,936 downwards.
TGTTCGGCCAGGCCGCGACGCTGATGACCGGCGACGTGCTGGCGATGAGCGGCGTCGCCGGCGCGGCGTTGCTGCTCCTCGCTCTGTTCTGGAAAGAGCTGAAGCTGTGCAGCTTTGACCCCGATTATGCCGCCAGCCTGGGCCTGCCCGTCGTCGCGCTCGACCTGCTGCTGACCGCCATGTTGGTGATCGCCATCGTGGTCGGGCTGCAGGCGGTCGGCGTGGTGCTGATGAGCGCCATTCTGGTTGCCCCGGCGGCGGCGGCGCGGCAATGGACCGATCGGCTCGGCGTCATGATCGCCCTGGCCGCGCTGTTCGGCGCCGGCTCGGGCGTGGCCGGGGCGTTGATCAGCAGCAGCGCCGAGCAGTTGCCCACCGGGCCGGTAATTGTCCTGGTGGCGATGGCGCTGGTCGGCGCGTCGCTGCTCTTCGCGCCGAACCGTGGACTGGTCAGCGCGGCGGCGCGGCGGGCTCGCAGCCGGCGACAACTCGCCCGTGAGGCGGTGCTGCTCGACCTGGCCGAACTCGAGGCGCAGCACCCTGGCGAGGAGCGGCCGCACGACGTGGCGGCGCTGCGCGCCATGCGGGCCGGCCTGCTCGACCCGCTGCCGGCGCTCCGCGGCCTGGCCGAACTAGGACTGGTCACCGCCAACGGCGGCTGGCGGCTGACCCCGGCGGGGCGGGCCGAAGCGGCTCGCCGGCGAGCAGCGCCATGACCTCGTTCACCGAGATCCAGCTCGTCGCCGCGGTGGTCGCCGCGGCCTGCGCCCTGCCCGGCGTGTTCCTGGTCCTGCGCGAGTCGGCCATGCTCTCCGACGCGATCAGCCACTCGGTGCTGCTCGGTATCGTCGTCGCCTTCTTCGTCGCCGGCACCGTCGAGACGCCGCTGATGCTGGTCGGCGCGGCGGCCACCGGCGTGCTCACCGTCTGGCTGGTCGAGCTGCTGCAGGGCACCCGGCTGGTGAAGTCGGATGCGGCCATCGGCCTGGTCTTCCCCCTGCTCTTCGCCATCGCGGTGATTCTGATCGCTCGCGGCGCGCGCAATGTTCACCTCGACACCGACGCAGTGCTGCTCGGCGAGCTGGCCTTCGCGCCGCTGAACCGCTTCCGCCTCGGCGCGCACGACCTCGGCCCGCGCGCGCTGTGGGTCATGGGCGGCGTGCTGCTGCTCAACCTGGCCTTCATCGCCGCCTTCTACAAAGAGCTGAAGCTCGCCACGTTCGACCCTGCGCTGGCCGAGTCGCTCGGCTTCCGACCGCGGCTGATGCACTACCTGCTCATGGCCCTGGTCTCGCTCACCGCCGTCGGCGCGTTCGACGCGGTCGGTTCGGTGCTGGTCGTCGCCCTGATGGTGGCCCCGCCGGCGGCGGCCTATCTGCTCACCCACCGCCTGGGCGTGATGCTCCCGCTCGCCGTCGGACTCGGGGTGGCCGGCGCGCTGGCCGGTCATCGCCTGGCGCTGCGGCTCGACAGCAACATCGCCGGCGCCGTGGCGGCGACCCAGGGGCTGCTCTTCGCCGCGGCCTGGCTGCTCGCGCCCGGCCGCGGGCTGCTGGCGCAAGCGCGGCGGCACGCGCGGCAGCGGCTGAGCTTCCGCGAGCAGATGCTGCTGGTCCACCTGCTGCACCACCAGAGCCGGCCCGAGGCACCCGAGGAGAGCGCCGTGGCGACGCTGCACCAGCATCTCGGCTGGCCCGCCGAACTAACCCGCCGGGTGCTGCGCCAAGCGCTGTCCGAACAGCGGGTCGAGCTCCGCAACGGCCAAGCCGAGCTGACCGCCGACGGCCTGGACCAAGCGCGGCGGGCGGTGGTGCAAGGGTAGCGACACGCCAACGGCGTGTCCGTCCGCGCCGGCGTGCCACCCGGGCGCCGAGCCGGGAAATAGGGACGGACCCAATTCCCGGCGCGCCGGGAATTGGGTCCGTCCCTATTTCAGCCGTCGACGCGGGGGAGGACGAGGGTCGCCGTTGTGCCTTGGCCCTCGCCCGCGCTGAACAGGTCGAGCCGCCCGCCCATGCGCTCGGCCAGCTCGCGGGCGATGACCAGGCCGATGCCCAGCCCGCCGTGTTGCCGGGTGGCGCTGCCGTCGCCCTGGGCGAACTTGCGGAACAGCAGCTCGTGCTGTTCGGGCGCGATGCCGATGCCCTGGTCGGCCACGCGCAGGGCGATGTAGTCGCCGTCGCCGGCCGGGTCGACCGTCGCGCGCGGTTCCGGATCGTGCGTGGCCTCGGCGGTGACGGTGACGGTGGCGCCGTCGGGCGAGAACTTGGTCGCGTTGTCGATCAGGATGTCGAGCACCTGGACCAGCCGGTCGAGGTCGGCGGTGAGGTGATAGGGCAGGTCGGGCTTGGGCAGCTCGACGGTCACGCCACGCTCGCGCGCCCGCCGCGCGACCCTGTCGCGGAGCGGCTCGATTACCTCATCCAGCCGCACCGCGACGGTGTCGACGACGAGCCGCCCGGCCTCGATGCAGGCGAGGTCGAGCACGTTGTTGATCAGCTCGCGCAGGTCGTGCCCGCTCTGCTGCACCGCGTGGAGGTACTCGCATTGGCCGGGCGTGGCCGGATCGGGCAAGCCGTCGCTGAGCATCTCGGTGTAGCCGAGCATGATGCCCAGTGGCGTCTTCAGTTCGTGGCTGACGGTGGCGAGAAACTCGGACTTGAGCCGATCGGCCTCGGCCAGCTCGCGGTTGGCCGCCTCGAGCGCGACGGCCCGCTCGCGCAGTTCGGCGTTGGCCTCGGCCAGCGCTTTCGCCTGGCGCACAGTGCGACTGACGTCGCGCAGCACGCCAGCGGTGCCGACCACCTTGCCACGGTCGTCGCTGAGCAGGCGGGCCAGCACGTCGAGGTGACGGACATTGCCGTCGGCGGTGGTGAAAGCCAGCGTGCGCCGGCCGATGACGCAACCCTTGGGCACTACGTAATGGACGCCGTCGCCCAGGTAGCGGCGCTGCTCCTCGGCGACGTAGCCGGCGAAGCGGCGGCCCAGGGCGACGTGGACCGGCTCGCCGATGGTCTCTTGCCAGGCGTCGTTGAGCACGGTGAAGCGCCCTTCGGCGTCGGTGCGGAAGATCACGTCGCGGGTGTCGTTGAGGATGCCGCGGACGAGCTCGAACCGCGCCGCGTTGTCGATCGCCGCGGCGATGTGGTCGGACACGCGGAGGGCCGTCTCGAGCGGCGGCAGCTCGGACGGCAGCCGGCCGTAGCCGCCGACGATCATCACGCCGACCAGGTCGCTCCGCACGCGCAGCGGCAGCGACATCCAGGCCTTGCCCGAGACGCCGGCGGGCAGGTGGCCGCGGTCGGCCTCGGCGCCCTGCGAGACGAGCAGCGGCCGCTTGGCCCACTCGGCGTCGTCGAGCGGCAGAATGCCCTCGGGCCCGCCGGGCACCATCAGCCCGCGGCTGGCGCTACGCAGCAGGTAATCGTGCTTGCGCAGGTAGACGCAGCCGAAGTCGAGGCCGAGGTGGCTGAGGGTCTCGTCGAGGCAGAAGCGAACGGTCTCATCGAGCGACATGCCATCGGCCACGGCGCGCGCGACGGTGCGCAGCGCCGCGAGTTCGAGGCGTGTCAGGTCGGTCGGCCGCTGGGCAGCCGGCTCCGGGGTGGTCATGCTCAGATCGACGGGCATCGGCCTCGACCGCGCGTGTCGCCGCTGAGAGTCGATCGGCCGCCCGCGGCGAATCCTTAGCCGCCGGTGGGCTCGTCGCCGCCGGCCCGACGGCGCAACGCCCAGAGCGTCTCGTACTCGCCGGCGAGGCCGTCGAGATAGCGCTCGAGGCGGCCGAGCAGCGGCTCGCGCACGACCTCGTCGACGGCCCGGCCGACCAGCGTGCGGAGGCGCTCGAGGAAGCGCCGCGTGCGCACCCCGACGGCCACCTGGCCGAGCCAGGCCACCGCCGCCAGCCAGAGCAGGACGGCCAGCACCGCCGACTGGAGGTAGGCGCCCGGGTCGAGCAGCGGCTCGAGCCCGTAGAGCGGCCGGAGCTGGTCCCAAATGAGGTAGCTGGGCAGGCCGATGAGCAGGATCAGCGTCGGCGTGTTGAGCAGGATGTTGATCCAGCGCACCGGCTTGCTCTCGCCCAGCCGCGCCGCGCGGACGGCGGCGCCCAGGTCGCGGCGCAGGCGATGGTCCAGGTCGCGGGCCAGGTCGGGCATCGCCGGCAGATTGGTGTCGGCCTGGGCGCCGGGCAGGCCGATGTCGGTGCCGAGGGCGCGCAGCCGCGCCGCGGCGGCATCGGCCTGGCCGGCTAGCCGAGCCGTCTCGTCGTCGGCCTCGGCCAGGCCCAGGTCGGGCATCTCACTCACCTGCCAGAGCTTGGGATAGACCGGTGAAAGCGCCGCGCGCAGGCCGTAGAGCAGCGTCAGCACACCGCCGACCGGGCCGGCAAAGCCGGTGCCGAACCAGTACTCGATGTGCTTCTCGAGCCGCTTGTCGCCCTCGACGCGGGGCGCCAGCCAACTGGTCAGCTCGCCGTGCAGCTCGTCATAGGCCGACTCGCCCGCCTCGCGCCAGCGGCGCAGGCGGTCTCGCCCGTCGGCCGGTACCGCCGCGGCGACATGGCCGACCAAGCGCTGCACCAACTGCTCGTAGTTGCCCTCTTTGATCGCCCGCATCCGCTTGGCGTCGAGCTCCTGTTCGAGCAGCGCTTCGAGCGCGCCGAACTCGTCGTCGAATGCCTCGCCGAGGCCTTGCTTGGCCTCCAGCGCGCGGCGCGCGGAGACCAGCATCAGTGGCGCGTCGGCGAAGCCCAGCTCGGCGCAGTGGCGGCGGACATCGTCGAGGATGCTCTCGTCGATTCCCTCATCGGCGCGGTTGAGCAGAAAGACGAACAGGCGGCCCGGGCCGTACTCGCGCATCCAGTTGGCGCCGGCCAGGTCGGCATACTTCTCCGCGGTGGTGACCCAGAGCACGACGTCGGCCGAGCGCAGCGCCTCGGCCAGCCGCTTGCGGTGCTCGCGATCGATGCTGTCGTAGTCGGGCGTGTCGATCAGGATCTTGTCGCGCAGCGGCTCGCGGTCGTGGGTGTGGCGGTTGGCCTTGGGAATTGCCGCCGGATCGACCACCAGCTCGTTCTCCTGGTGGACGTAGGCCGAGACCTCCTGGGTGCACGGCCGCTGGTCGGACATGCGCACGATCGGCTCGCCGGCGAGGGCGTTGAGCAGCGTCGACTTGCCCACCCCGGTGCCACCGACAATAGCGATCTGCAGCGGGCTGAGCAACTGCTCGCGCCGCTCGGTCAGGTCGCGGGTATAGCCGGCCAGGCGCTGGCGCGTGGCCTCGTCGGGCAGCAGTTGCGTGGTGGCGACAAAGCTCTGCGTGTCGGCCACCACGGCATCGAGCCCGGCCAGGTCGACGGCCGCCTCCTCCGGCTCGGGCCAGGCGCGCAGGCCGGCCTCGAGCTCGCCCGATTGCTCCGACAGTAGCCCTGCCATGTCACTCCTCTGCGTGGCGCCTAGACCGTCGCGGCCAGCCCGCCGGCGGCGTCGCGGGCGCTGCTTACGAATTCACGGGTACAACAAGCCGGCAGGCGCGACTCGACCGGCTGCACCGCCACTTCGTCCAGCAGCTCGGCAAAGAGCGCGCGGCGCCGGGCCGACAGCTCGCGCTGCAGGCTCTCGCGCCAGGCGCGGCCGAGCAGCTTGTCGAGCCAGGTCTTGACCACCATGTCGGCCGCCGGGGCGATGATCAGATCCTCGGCCCCAACGCCGCCGGTGACCACCACCAGCCCGAGTGTCAGGCCACGCGCCGCGCTCTTGGCCAGCTTGATCGCGGTCACCCGCCACTGCTTCTCGCGCAGCGTGGCCAGCACCTGCTCCTTCGCCTCGCGGACCATCTCGCGGCGCAGCGTCTCGGCGCGGTCGAGATAACGCTCGACCGCCTGCTCGGACTCCCGGCCGGCCGCCAGCTCGGGCAGCCGCGCGGCGACCGCCTCGCGCAGCTCGGCCGGCACGTCGCGGAGCAGGTCGCGCTGGCGCGCCAGCAGGCGGGTCAGCCGCTCGCTCGCCTGCTGCCGCTCGCGCCCGCGACGGACCTGCTCGAGGTCCTGCGGCACGCCGTCGTCGCCGCCGAAGACACCCTTGACCGTCGCCCAGACCTGCCGGCCGCCGCGGTAGAGCCAGCGCTTGACCCCGCCGAACTGCTCGTAGACCCAGTCGAGCCCCGGCACGCGCTGCTCGTGCAGCACCTCGACAAACGCCTCTTCGAGCTCATCGAACGGCAACTGGGCCAGAAACTGCGCGTGCTTCTCGGCCTCGTCGTCGGCGGCGCGGCGCAGCGCCGATAGGTAGGCGGCGGCGGCATCGGCCTCGTCGGCGAGCAGGTCGACCACCGCGCCGAACGCCTCGCCAAAGGCCCGCACCGCGCCCGTCTGGGCGGCGGCGCGGATCTCGGCCGACTGCTCCTCAAGCCGCTTTATGTAGTAACGCAGCGAGATCTTCCACCGCCCGCCGTGGGTCATCAGGTTCTCGTCATACGGCACGGCGATCACCGGCGTCTCCTCGCCGATGCCGAGCGGCGGCAGGATGACCTCGCAGAAGTGACGGTAGGCCGCGTCGTCGCCGCCCCGGCTGCGGTTGAAGACCAGGATCAGCCGCTTGCCGTGGCGCACCGCGCGGGCCAGGTAATCGACGCAGACCTCGTCGGCGTATTTGGTCGGCGTGGTGACGAAGACGACCCCGTCGGCGACGTGGAAGATGTCGTCGGTGGTGCGGTGATTGCGCCGATTGACCGCGTCGATATCGGGCGTGTCGATCACCGCCAGACCGAGCCCGCGGCGGCGCAGGTGGAGGTAGAGCCGCGGCGTCTGGCCGTCGAACTCCTCGTTCAGCGGCTCGGGCGAGACCCAGCTACGCTTATCGAACCAGGGCAGGAAGGCCGGGCTGTCATACCGGTCGCGCCAGGCGTTCGGCACGCTCAGCGCCGCGCTCTTGGTGCCGATGGCGGTCGGCGTCGGCAGGGCGACGCGGTCGTCGAGGATCAGGTTGAACACGGTCGACTTGCCCACGTTGGTGCCGCCGACCACAGCGATCACCGCCGGCGTGTCGGCGGGCAGCGGCTGCGCCAGGCGGCTGGCGTGCAGCCGGCGGGCGCGCTCGAGCGCGTTTCGCTTGGCCTCGACGCGGAGTCCCTCGGGCAGGAATTCGATCTGCCCGAGAAGCGGTTCGACCGCCGCCGCCGCGTCCCGCTGCGCCTGGTTCACGCCGCCCGCCTCTCGCGCCGTGCCGCGCGGCGGGGGCGGCTCACCAGTCGCGCTCGGGCGTGCCACCCGCCAGCTCGCGCCGGCGCCGGTCCCATTCGGCGAAGGGATCCTCCGCGTTGTCCTGCCGCGAGCGGAAATACGAGCGCAACTGCTGCTCGTCCTTCTCCAGTTCGCGCAGCAACCGGTCCAGCTCGGCCTCGCTCATGCCCAGCAGGTTCTGCGCCGCCTGGCGCTCGGCCTCGTCGCGCTGCCGCTCGCTGTCCGAGCGGCCCTGGCCGTCTTGCTCCCGCGGCTGGTTCTGCTCGCCGTCGTCACCCTCCGGGTTCTGCTCGTCCTCGTTCTGCTCGCTCTCGCCGCCCTGCTGGCCCTGCCCGCCCGGCGGCTGCTCCTGGTTCTGATCACCGTTGGGCGGCGGTGGTTGCTGCTGCTTGAGCAGTTCGCGGCAGAGATCGAGGTTGTACCGCGCATCCTCGTCCTCGGGATCGGCCAGCAGCGCCTGTTCGTAGCAGCGCGCCGCCTCGGCAATCTGGTCGAGCCGGAAGTAGGCGTTGCCGCGGTTGTACTGCAGCCGGTTGCGCATCGGCGCGTCGCGGGCCAGCTCGAGTCCGCGGCCGAGGGTCTCGACCGCGCCGCCGTAGTCGCGTTGCGCGAGCTGCGCGGTGCCCAGGTTGTAGGTCAGCTCGGCGCCCTCGCCGCCGGCGGCAATCGCCTCGCTGTAGAGCGTCACCGCCGCGCCGGCGTCGCCGGCGACGGCCGCCTCCTGCGCGCGGCGGCAGAGGCGGTTGAGCTCGCCGGGCCAGCGCCAGGCGACCAGCAGCGGGAGCAGCAGCAGCCAGGCCAGGCGTCTCATCGGCCACGCCTCCATCGGCCCGCCGGCGCGAGGGTAGCGGCGCATCGCAATGCGCCGTGACGGGACCCGCGTCCGACAATCGGCGCATGGAACCGTGCCGCCACCATCGGCGCATGACAACGTGCCGCCACCATCGGCGCATGACAACGTGCCGCCACCATCGGCGCATTGCGATGCGCCGCTACAGTGGCCGGCCGTGGTCGCGGGCCGAGCGAGGACCGGTTCATGTCACCTCCCGCCGCCGGCGGGCGCGCAGGCGGACCAGCGGCTCGAGCGCCAGCAGCAGCAGCGCCGGGGTCAGGTACCAGGCAAAGATATCCTCGCGCAGCTCCATCCGCCGGCTGCCGGTCGAGCGCGTCTCGAGGGTCGCCAGGGTGGCCAGCACTTCGGTCAGGCGGCCGGCCGACTCGGCCCGGAAGTAGCGCCCGCCGGTGAGGTCGGCAATCGACTCCAGCGTCGCTTCGTCGAGCCGGCTGACCACCTCCTTGCCCTGGTACATCTTGGGCTGGATGTCGCCCCACATATCGAACCGCAGCGGCACGATGTCGCCGCGCTCGGTGCCCAGGCCGATGGTGTGGACGGCGATGCCCAGCTCGCGCGCCTGCTTTGCCGCACCGAGCGGATCGGAGCCGAGATCCTCACCGTCGCTGAGCAGCAGGATAGCCTTGCCGCCCGGCTCGTCGGGGTCGAACCGCTCGATCGCCACTCGCAGCGCCGTGCCGATGGCCGTGCCCTGCTTCGCCACGCTGCCGTAGTCGAGATCGTCGAGGAAGGCGACCAGCGTGCCGGTGTCGAGCGTGAACGGGCACATCACATGGGCCGAGCCGGCAAAGCCGACCAGCCCGATGCGGTTGCCGCTCTCCTCTTCGATGAACGCGGCGAGCAGTTGCTTGGCGAGATCGAGCCGGGCCAGGCCGCCCATGTCGCGGGCGGCCATCGAGTTGCTCACGTCGACGCAGATGAGCAGGTCGTAGCCCTCGCCCTGCAGCGTGGTCACCGCCGTCTCGCCCTTCGGCCGCGCCGCGGCGATCAGCAGCAGCGCCACGGCGCTGATCAGCAGCGCGCCGCGCAGGCGCAGCGGGACGCTCAGGTCGGGCTCGCCCATCTGCGCCAGCAGCGCCGCCTCGGCGAAGCGCGCCCGGGCCACCCGGCGCCGCCGGCCGTCGGCGGTCAGTAGGCTGGCCAGCAGGCCGAGCGAGATCAGCCCCAGCAGCGCCTGCGGCCGGGCAAACCCGCTGGTCCGCTCGTGCAGCAGCGCGACCAGCGCGCCGAGACAGCCATAGAGCAACAGCAGCGAGCCGTTGCGGGCCAGCCAGCGGGTCATGTCATCACCCTCAAGGCGGTCGAGCGCAGCAGCAGCTCGAGCAGCAGCAGGGCCAGCGCGGCGGCGAGGGGAATCAGGTAACGCTCCTCATGGTGGGTGATCTTCTCGATCTCGATCTCATGCTTCTCCATCTCGGCGATGCGCTGGTAGATGCGGTCCAGCGCCGCCGCGTCGGTGGCCCGGAAATACTGCCCGCCGGTGGTCGCCGCGATCTCCTGCAACGACTGCTCGTCGAGCCGGGTGATCAGCAGGCTGCCGTCGGGATTGGTCAGGAACCGCCGCTGGCCACCATAGAACCAGGGCACCGGCGCGCCCTCGACGGTGCCCAGGCCGATGCAGTGGACGCGGATGTTCTTCACCCGCGCCATCGCCGCCGCCTCGTCGGGCATCACCCGCCCGGTGTTGTTGAACCCGTCGGTGAGCAGCACCACCACGCGGCTGCGCCGTTCTTCGTCGGCCTGGCTGGCGCCCGTCGCGGCCATGCGCCGGCGGCTCTCGTTCTCGAACCGATAGACGCAGTTGGCCAGCGCCTCGCCGACCGCCGTGCCATCGAAGCGAACCATGCCGATGTGGCACTCGTCCAGCAGGTCGACCACCACCTGATAATCGGTGGTCAGCGGGCACTGCGTGAAACTGCGCCCGGCAAAGACGACCAGGCCGACGCGATCGGTGCGCAGCCGGGCGACAAACCGGCGGATGGTTCGCTTGGCCACCGCCAGCCGGTCGGGCGGGATGTCCTCGGCCCTCATGCTGCCCGAAACATCGAGGGCGAGCATGATGTCGACGCCCTTCTGGTTGATCCGCTCGCGCTGCCGCCCGAGCTGCGGCCGCGCCAGCGCGGCGATGAGCAGCGCCAGGACGAGCAGCCGCAGCAGGTCGGGCAGGCCGTTGAGCCGCACCCGCCAGCTCTTCGGCAGGCCGCCGGTGAGCTGGGCGTGGGGGAAGGTCAGCCCGCCGCGGCCGCGGCGCCGCGCGCGCAGATAGAGCCACCAGGCCGGCAGCGCCAGCCCGCCGAGCAGGGCCCACGGGTTGCCCAGGCGCAGATCGGGCAGCAGCCAGCCGAGGTCCATCAGCCGCCCTCTCGCGGGTAGCTGCGCAGGGCCGTCTCGTCGATCAGCCGCCGCGCGCGCGACATCAGCGTGGTCATGTCGTCGAGCGTCGGGGTCATGCCGGCGAACTTCTCCAGGTCGCAGCCGTAGAGCACTTCGCGGCAGCGGGCAATCACCTCGCTCTGCAGCCCGCGGCCATAGAGCCCGTCGGCAATCTCGCTGGTGGTCGACTCCGCCGCCTTGATCCGGTATCGCTTCGACAGGTAGCCGCGGACGATGTCCGACATCCGAATGTGATACTCGTCGATGCGGCCCTGCTCAGGCAGCCGCTCCGCGGCCAGGGCGGCCAACAGCGCCAGCGCCTCCTCGTGCAGCGGCGGTGGCGGTGGCGGCGCCGGCGCCGGCCGCGCGGCCAGTCTGGCCCGAATCCGGGCGACCATCAGGTTGACCAGCCAAACGCCGAGCACCATCCCGGCGAGGCCGAGCAGCGTGAACAGCAGCAGGCGGTAGGGACGGGTGGCGTCGGGCACCTCGACCAGCCCGCGATCGGGCCGGATATCGCGCTGCCCGCCGCCGGCCGCGACGGTGACCGTGACCGGGTTGGAGCGTTCGGTCTGGGTCGGGATGTTGACCCCCGTGTAGACCAGGGTGAACGGCGCGATGGTCCGCTCGCCGGGCAGCACGGCGCGGAGGCGGTAGAGCCATTCGTAGCTGGTGGTTCGTTGGCCCCGCGTCTCACGCCGCTCGGGCTCGCCCTGGACATCGAACCCAGGGAACGCCGGTGGTGTGTCCTCGATCAGATCGTAGTCGTCATCGATGCCGGCCAGCACGCGGTAAGTGACTGTGTCGCCGACCCGGCAGCTCTCGGGGAAGATCTCGGCCTGTACCGTGGCGGGTTGGGCGCGTAGCGGCGCAACCACAAGCCACATCACCATCGCCCGCACCACGACTCGCGCACCTGGTCCGATGACCGACGGGTCGGGGCGACCCTGGTGGTCGCCGGCCGACGCGAGGCGCGCATCCGGGCAGCCACGAGGGCTGCCCCTACCAGCCGCTCGCTCGCCGCCGGCCCTCATCGCCCCTGCCCCAACCGCCGCGCTCGGCGCTTGAAGAAGGCGACCAGCGGCTCGACGAAAGAACGGTTCGAGATCAGTTGCACCTGCTCGACCTCGGCCTGGTGGAGCAGCCTCGCACGGCGGTCAGCCTGCTCGCTCTGCCGCGCGGCCAGCGCGCGGCGGGTGCCGGCGTGGCCGAGGTCGATCAGTTCGACCCGGCCCGACTCGGGATCCTCAAAGGCCCACAGACCCTCCTTCGGCAGCGTCGCCGCGGCGGCGTCGAGCGGCGTCGCCTCGTGCCGGTCGAGCACCGTCACGGCGATGCAGTCGTGGCGCTTGGCGGCGACCCGCAGCGGCTTCTCGAACTCGGCCGCCTGAAAGTCGCTGACGACAAAGATAGTCCCATGCCGGCGCATCACCCGACAGGCCGCGTCGAGCGCCTGGGCCAGGTCGGTCCGCCGGCCTTGCGGCTCGCAGAGCAGCAGCTCGCGGATCAGGCGCAGCACATGCTTGCGCCCTTTCTTCGGCGGAATCAGCCGCTCGATCTCGTCGCTGAACAGGATTAGGCCCACGCGATCATTGTTACTCATCGCGCTGATGGCAATCGTGGCGCAGAACTCGGTCGCCTGTTGCCGCTTCAGCTTCACCGCCGTCCCGAAGCCCATGCTGCCACTGACGTCGACCAGCAGCATGACGGTCAGTTCGCGCTCCTCGGTGTACTGCTTGACGAACGGCCGGTCGAGCCGCGCGGTGGCGTTCCAGTCGATCAGCCGCACATCGTCGCCGGCGACATACTCGCGCACCGAGGCGAACTCGATCCCCCGGCCCTTGAACGCTGAATGGTAATCGCCGGCGAACAGCTCGTTGACCAGTCGGCGGCAGGTCAGCTCGATCTTGCGGATGTCGCGCAGCAACTCGGTGTGCGTCATCACGGCACCGGCAGGCGGCTCAGGACCTGGGTCACAATCGACTCGGCAGTGACCTCCTCGGCCTCCGCCTCATAGGTCACAATCACCCGGTGCCGCAGCACATCCATGGCCATCGCCTTGACGTCCTCGGGCAGCACGTGGCCGCGGCCCTCGAGAAAGGCGTGCGCCTTGGCCGCCAGGGTGAGGTAGATGCTCGCCCGCGGCGAGGCGCCGTACTCGATCCAGCGCTCGAGGTCGAGCCCGTAGCTCGACGGCTCACGCGTGGCGAAGATCAGGTCGACGATGTACCGCTGCAGTTTCGGGTCGAGGTAGATCCGGCGCACCGTCTCGCGCGAGCGGACCAGCTCCTCGGTGCTGGCGACGACTTCGAGGTGCGGCACCCGGCCGGTGGTCGTGCGCTCGATGATCTCGAGCTCCTCCTCGCGCGTCGGGTAGCCGACCAGCACCTTGAGCATGAACCGATCGACCTGCGCCTCGGGTAGCGGGTAGGTGCCTTCCTGCTCGATCGGATTCTGCGTCGCCAGGACC
>CAYONP010000106.1:0-19060 GCA_964405335.1 uncultured Fimbriimonadaceae bacterium | reverse complement strand
GCATCGAGCGGCACCCCACGCCGCGAGCGTTGCCGGCGCGTTCGGCGAACGCGCCCTACCCCGCGCCACGCGGCTCGGTGACGGGGCCGCGCCATGACCGACCTGATGCTCCATCTGCTCGACGTGGCGATGAACTCGTACAGCGCCGGCGCGCGGACGATCAAGATCTCGATCACCGAGGATAGCGCCGCCGGCACGCTGCGGCTGCTGGTCGCCGACAACGGCCCGGGCATGAGCGCCGAGCAGGTTCACCGGGTGCTGACCGAGCTGGCCACCAGCAAGGCCAAGAAGTCGCGCTGGGTCGGGTTCGGGCTGGCGCTGCTGCGCACCACGGTCGACCAGGTCGAGGGCGAGTTCCGCCTGCTCTCGCGGCCGGGCACCGGCACGCTGGTCGAGGTGATGCTGCCGCGCGATCACATCGACCTGCCGCCGCTCGGCGACGTGGCCGGATCGTTGCAGGCTTTGTTAGCGGGATGCGGTGCGGTGGACCTGGTGTTCACCCGCCGCGTCGACCGGCGCGGCTACCGGTTGGACACCCGGCCGGTGCGGCGCGCGCTGGGCGAGGCGTATGCGACGCGGGCGGTGCTCAGCGCACTGGTCGCGCAGGTGAGCGAGGGCGAACGGTCCCTCGCAGCAGGAGAGGGTTGCCATGAACTTGGATGACCTGCGGCGGCTCCGCGACAAGGCCAAGCGCGAGCTCGAGCAGCGCACCGAACAGGGACGCTGGCGGGTGGTCGTGTGCATGGGCACCAGCGGCCTGGCCCAGGGCGCGCGCGAGGTGATGCAGGCCTTCGTCGACGAGGTCGAGCGGCGCGAGCTGGACGGCGTGGTGATCACCGCCACGGGCTCCTCCGGCGTCGAGGACCTCGAACCCATTGCCACCGTCGAAGAGCAGGGCGCCGAACCGGTGGTCTACGGTCAGCTCACCCCCGATGCGGCACGACGAATCGTCCGCGACCACATCATCGCCGGGCAGAAGGTCACCAGCTACGTGATCGCCCGTCAGCTACCACGGGAGGTTGAGTGATGCGCGACTACAGGCGCCTTCATTGCTTCCTGTGCACCGGCCAGGCGTGCGTGACGCAGGGCGCGCGCGAGGTCCACAAGCAGCTCGTCGACTCGCTGGCCGAGGCCGGCCTGAGCGACGAGGTGGCGATCATCCAGACCGGCTGCGCCGGACCGTGCGAGCGCGGCCCGGTGATGAGCGTCTATCCCGACGAGGTGCTCTACCAGCGCCTCAAGCCGGCGATGGTCGACGACCTGGTGCTCGAGCACTTCGTCAAGGGTCGGCCGTATCAGCCGGCGCTGATCACCGACGCCGAGTCGGGCGACGTGATCGCCACCCAGCGCGACTTCGCGTTCCTCAACCGGCAGCTCAAGATCGTGCTCGAGAACTGCGGCATCATCGATCCCGAGCGGATTGAGGAGTACATCGCCCGCGATGGCTACATCGCCTTCGGCACCGCGGTGACGAGCCTGGAGCCGGCCGAGGTGGTCACCGCGATCCAGCAGTCGGGCCTGCGCGGCCGCGGCGGGGCGGGCTTCCCCACGGGCCTCAAATGGAGCCTGCTGGCCAAGTCGCCGGGTCCGGTCAAGTACATCATCTGCAACGCCGACGAGGGCGACCCCGGGGCGTTCATGGACCGCAGCATCCTCGAGGGCGACCCGCACCGGGTGATCGAGGGGATGTGCCTCAAGGCCTTCGCCACCGGCGCGAGCAAGGGCTTCATCTATTGCCGGGCCGAGTATCCGCTGGCCATCCACCGGCTCGAGACCGCGCTGGCGCAGGCGCGCGGGCTGGGGCTGCTCGGCGACGGGCTGTTCGGCACCGAGTTCAGCTTCGACATCGAGCTGCGGGTCGGCGCCGGCGCGTTCGTCTGCGGTGAAGAGACGGCCCTGATGCAGAGCATCGAGGGCAAGCGGGGCCAGCCGACGCCGCGGCCGCCGTTCCCGACCGAACGGGGCCTGTGGGGCAAGCCGACCTCGATTAACAATGTCGAGACCTATGCGGCGGTGCCCTGGATCCTGCGCCACGGCGCCGAGGCGTTCGCCGCGATTGGCACCGAGAAGTCGAAGGGCACCAAGGTCTTCGCCCTGGCCGGCAACGTCAAGAACACCGGCCTGGTCGAAGTGCCGATGGGCACCACGCTGCGCGAGGTGGTGTTCGGCGTCGGCGGCGGCGTGGTCGACGACCGGCCGTTCAAGGCGGCGCAGACCGGGGGTCCCTCCGGCGGCTGCATCCCGGCGGCGCACCTCGACGTGCCGATGGACTACGAGAGCCTGGCCGAGCTGGGGGCGATCATCGGCTCGGGCGGTCTGATTGTGCTCGACGACACGAGCTGCATGGTCGACGTGGCGCGCTATTTCATGCAGTTCTGCGTCGACGAGAGCTGCGGCAAGTGCATCCCCTGCCGGGCCGGTACGCGGCAGGTCTACGAAATCCTGACCGACATCTGCGAGGGTCGGGCGACGATGGCCGACCTGGACCGGCTCGAGAAGCTGTGCCTGATGATGAAGTCGGCCAGCCTGTGCGGGCTGGGCCAGACCGCGCCGAACCCGGTGCTGTCGACCATCACCCACTTCCGCGACGAATACGAGGCGCACATCCTCGACAAGAAATGCCCGTCCAAGGTGTGCGGCAAGCTGCTCACCTTCAGCATCGACTACGAGGCCTGCACCGGCTGCGGCGTGTGTGCGCGCAACTGCCCGGTCGAGACCATCTTCAAGGTCGAGGAGGAGCGGAAGTACCGCATCGAGCAACCCGCCTGCATCCAGTGCGGCAACTGCTTCGACGTGTGCAACTTCGCCGCCGTGGTCAAGGAGTAGAGCGATGGCTGAACCGATCACCATCACCATCGACGGCCAGACCTGCACGGGCAGCCGGGGGCAGACCATCCTCGAGGTGGCGCGGGCAAACGGGGTCGACATCCCCACCCTCTGCTACCACCCTTGGCTGAGCAACCACGGTGCCTGCCGCATGTGCGTGGTCCAGGTCGAGGGTGAACGCCGGCTGGTCACCGCCTGCGCCGCGCCCGCCCGCGACGGCATGGTCGTGGTGGCCAAGAACGACGAGCTGTCGACGCTGCGGCAGATGACCCTCGAGCTGCTCTTCGCCGAGCGCAACCACATCTGCCCGTTCTGCGCCGCCACGGGCAACTGCGAGCTGCAGGACCGCGCTTATCAGGAGGGCATCACCCACACGCGGTACCAGTACCTCTTCCCGGTGCTCGAGCCCGACACGACCAACCCCTACTTCGTCCAGGACCACAACCGCTGCATCCTCTGCGGGCGGTGCGTCCGCGCCTGCGACGAGATCGCCGGCATCGGCACGCTCGGCTTCGGGCATCGCGGCTCGAAGGAAGTGATCATCGCCGACTTGGGCGTGCCACTGGGCGAGTCGACCTGCATCTCGTGCGGGACCTGTGTCGATGTCTGCCCCACCGGAGCGCTGTTCGACAAGCGCGCGCCCTACTTCGCCAAAGGCGACGGGCTGGTCCGCCAGCTCGCCGTCTCGCCCGACGACGACCTCGGTTGCGGCATGGCGGTGATCCTGAAGAGCGGGCTGATCGCCCGCATCGAGGGCGCCGAGGAGGCGCCGGTCAACGGCCCGCTGCTCAGTCGCCGGGCGCGCTACGAGATGATCTTCGAGCCGACGCCGCGCGTGCTGGCGCCCCAGCTCCGCAACCTTGAGGGCCAGCTCGAGGCGACCGACTGGTCGACCGCGCTCGAGCTGGTCGGCCGGCGCCTGAGCGAGGCCGGCCGCGTCGCCGGCCTGGCCAGCGGCCGGCTGCCGCGCGAGACGCTGGCCGACTTTGCCAGCCTGCTGCGCGACGGTTGCGGCAGCGGCGACGTCGACACGCTGTCGGGCCGCGAGCGGCTGACCCGCCGCGCGGCGGCCGACATCTTCGGCACGGCGCGCGAGTGCGGCTTCGACGACATCCGCGGCGCCGACATGGTGCTGCTGGTCGGCTTCGATCCGGTCGAGAGCCACCCGGTGCTCGGGGCCTGGCTGGCCGGCATGAGGCACCACCGGCAGGTCCCGATCGTGAGCATCAACGCCCGCTCGGTCGAGGTCGCCGAGCTGGCCCGCTTGTCGCTCAAGCCGCGTCGCGGCGCCGAGCAGATGGTGGTCATGGGGCTGCTCTGCCAGCTCCTCAGCGTCGGCGGGCTGTCGCGCCGGGTCGACCGTGAGACGCAGGCCCGCTGGCTGGCCCACCCGGCCGAACGGGTGGCGGTCGAGGCGCGGGTCGAGGCGGCCGACGTGGCCCGCGCGGCCAAGTACTACGCGGCGGCCAAGCGGCCGGTGATCCTCTACGGTCCCGACCTGCTGCGCACGGGCAACCCGCAGGTGATCGGCCTGCTGCAGGAGCTGGCGCGGCTGAGCGGTCACCTGACCGACGACGGCGCGGTGATGGTTCGCGGCTTCACCAGCGAGGCGAACGGCGCGGCGGCCGAGTCGCTCGGTTTGCGCGGCGCCGACCTGGAGGGGGTCGGGGCGGTCTACCTGCTGGCCGGCGACGATCGTTACGAGCCGACGCCGGGGCAGCGCGACGAGCTGGAGGCGGCGCCGTTCGTGGTGCTGCAGGCGAGCCACGAAGGCCCGCTGACCGAGTTCGCCGACGTGGTGTTGCCGTCGCTGAAATGGTCGGAGCGGGGCGGGACGTGGGTCAACGCAACCGGCCTCGAGCAGAGCTGCGAGGCCTGCTGCCGCCCGCCGGCGGGAGTGCGTAGCGATGACGAGGTGCTGGCCGCGGTGGCGGCTCGGCTCCGCGGCGTCGAGGAGGCGGTCCGATGAGCGACAAGCCGAAGATCGCGTCGGTCTGGCTGGCCGGCTGCTCCGGCTGCCACATGAGCCTGCTGGACATCGACGAGCGGGTGCTCGACCTGCTCAAGCTGTGCGACGTGGCGGCGACGCCGATCACCGACTACAAGCTCGGCGGCTTTCCCGAGGTCGACATCGGCATCGTCGAGGGCGCGGTGACCAACACCGACAACATCGAGTTCCTGCACGAGCTGCGGGCGAAGTCGAAGGTGCTGATCAGCCTGGGCGACTGCGCCGGCTGGGGCTGCGTGCCGTTCATGCGCAACTTCTTCCCGCTGCAGGAGGTGCTCGAGCACGGCTACATCTGGTCCTCGAGCACCGTCGATGGGGTCATCCCCGACGGCGAGGATGTGCCGAAGTTCACCGAGGTCGTGCAGCCGATCCGGAAGTACGTCACGGTCGACTTCCACATCCCCGGCTGCCCGCCCAGCGCCGACACCATCTTCTACTGCCTTGCCGAGCTGCTGTCGGGCAACCAGCCCACGGGCATCCCGCAGCCGCTGCTGCACTTCGACTGAGAGGCGCGACATGGCCACCAAGTACACCGTCGAACCGGTCACCCGCATCGAGGGCCACGCCAAGATCACCGTCCTGGTCGACGACGCCGGGCAGGTCGAGCAGGCGCGCTTCCACGTGGTCGAGTTCCGCGGCTTCGAGAAGTTCTGCGAAGGCCGACACTTCTCCGAGATGCCGACCCTGACCGAGCGGATCTGCGGCATCTGCCCGGTCAGCCACCACCTGGCCAGCGCCAAGGCGATCGACATCCTGGCCGGCGTCGAGCCGACCCCCACGGCGATCAACCTGCGTTGGCTGATGCACGTCGGGCAACTGGTCCAGAGCCACGCCCTGAGCTTCTTCCACCTGTCCAGCCCCGACCTGCTGCTTGGGCCCGATAGCGACCCGGCCAAGCGCAATGTGTTCGGCCTGGCGGAGGTCAATCCCGACCTCACCGTCGCGGCGATCAAGATGCGCAAGTGGGGCCAAGAGGTGATCGCGGCGATCGGCGGGCGCAAGGTCCATCCCAACGTCGCCGTGCCGGGCGGCATGGCCGCCGGGATCACCCGCGAGCGGGGCAAGGAGCTGGCCGCCGAGCTGCCGGTGCACCTCGACCTGGCCCACGCGGCGGTCGATATCCTCAAGGGCTGGATTGCCGCCAACGAAGAGACGGTCAGCCGCTTTGCCGTCTTCCCCAGCTATTACGGCGGCTTGGTCACCCCCGACGGCGGGTTGGCGCATTACCGCGGCAGGTTCCGGATCAGCGACCCGCACGGCAAGGTCGCGGTCGACCAGTTCGACGTCCAGAACTACCTCGACATCGTCGGCGAGCGGGTCGAGCCGTTCACCACCCTGAAGTTCCCGTACTACAAGCCGGCTGGGTATCCGGGCGGCTGCTACCGGGTCGGGCCGTTGGGCCGGTTGAACAACTGCGACTACATCCAGACCCCGCGCGCACAGGCGCTGTTCGAGGAGTACAAGGCCAACCACGGCAACGCCGACGGGATTGTCGAGGGGACCCTGTTCTACCACTACGCGCGGCTGATCGAGACCGTCTATGCCCTCGAGATGGCCGACCGCCTGCTGCGCGACGAGGTGACTTACGGCCCGGACCTGATGGCCGTGCCGACCGGCAATCTGCACCCGCGCGGAGTGGGCGTGATCGAGGCGCCGCGCGGCACGCTGTGGCATGACTACAGCATCGACGAGAACGGCGCACTGACCAACGTCAACCTGATTGTCAGCACCGGGCAGAACAACCCGGCGATGTGCCGCTCGGTCGAGATGGTCGCCCGCGAGTTCATCGACGGCACCAACGTCACCGAGGGCATGCTGAACCGCCTCGAGATGGCCATCCGCGCGCATGACCCGTGCCTGAGCTGCTCGACCCACGCCATCGGGCAGATGCCGCTGGTGGTCGAGGTGCTCGGCCCGGCGGGCGAGCTGCTCGACCGCGCCACGCGCGACTGATCCGTCGAGTCGGAGCTGGTGGGGTGCACAGGCGGCGGTCATCCGCCGCCTGTGCCGTTGGGCCGGCTGGTGTATCATGCCGGCGGAGCGCACCATGCCGCAGCTCGGGCGCCTGGTCCGCATGGCCGTTCTCGCCGGCCTGCCCGGGCGTTGGCGTGACTCGCTGCTCACCGCCCACCCGCGGCTGCGGCGTTCGGCCCCGCCGGGCCTGCGCCACACCTACGATGGGTATCTGGACGAGTTCGCCATCAGCGTCGACACCCGTTTCCTGATCGACCGGCTGATCTGGTCGGGCTGCTACGAACCGCGGCTGGTGGCGCTGATCGGCGAGCGCGTCGCGGCTGGCGACGTCTGCCTCGACCTCGGCGCCAACGTCGGCCCGTTGACCCTTCCGATGGCGCGCCGCGTCGGCGAGGGTGGCCGCGTCGTTGCCGTCGAGGCGTCGCCGGCGACGTTCGAGCGGCTGCGGGCCAACCTCGACCTCAACCCCACCGTTGCGCCGCGGGTGACGGCGCTCTGCCGCGGCGTCGGCGAGGTGCCCGGCGTGCTCTACTGGAGCGAAGACCCGCGCGACCCTGGCAACGGCACGCTCGGTTCGTCCGGCGCGGTACGGGTCGAAGTCGACACCGTCGATCGGATCGTCGCCGAGCTCGGCCTCGCGCGGGTCGACTTCATCAAACTCGACGTCGAGGGCATGGAGCTGGCGGTGCTGCGCGGCGCGCGAGAGTGCCGGGCGCGGCACCGGCCGACGCTGGTCTTCGAGACCCTCGAGCGCTTCCGCCACGCCGACGGCGACCGGTTCGCGGCCATCGAGCAGCTGCTGTCCGACCTCGGCTACACGCTCTACTGGTTCGCCGCGGACGGCTCCTTGGCGCCGAAGCCGCCGGGCCGCTTCCAGCGCGACACGGTGGCGATTCACCCCGACCGGCAATAGCGTTGCAAGCACCCGGGTGGAGGGTGTGATGCGTTGGCTGCTGATCGGCTACGGCAACCCCAGCCGGCAGGACGACGGCGTCGGGCATTACGTCATCAACCGCCTCCGTGCAGCGATCGGGCTCTCGCCGCTGGACCTGCTGGCCGAGCCGGGCAGTGACGGACCCGACGATGCGCTGGTCGCCGGCCGGCCGGTGCGCGCGCTGTGGCTGCAGCAGCTCGACTTGGCCCTGGCCGAGGAGCTGGCCGAGGCCGAGCGGCTGATCCTCGTCGATTGTCACCTCGGCGGGCCCGAGCAGAGCGAGTGGGAGGTCGAGGAGCGGCCGTTCGACGGGCCGACTACGCACGTGGTCACCCCCGGCGTGCTGCTCCAGGTGGCCCGCCGCGCCTTCGGCCGGGCGCCGGCGGCGCGGGTCTACAGCGTGCGCGGCGAGTCGTTCGAGTTCGGCGATCAGCTCTCGCCGGTGGTGCGCGAGCGGGCCGACGCGCTGGCCGCACGGCTGCTGGCCGAGGTGCGCGGCGATGCATGAGCTGTCGATTGCCGAACGCCTGCTGCCACCGGTGCTGGCCGCCGCGCGCGAGCATGGCGCGGGGCGCGTGACCGGCCTGACGGTGCGCGCCGGTCGGCTGCAGCAGATTGTGCCCGAGAGTCTGGAGCTCTGCTTTCGCGCGGTGAGCGAGGGAACGGCGGCCGAGGGGGCGAAGCTCCAGCTCGAGGTGACGCCGATCCGGGGGAGGTGCCTGCGCTGCGGGTTGGAGTTCGAGGTGGACGACTTCGTGTTTGTCTGCCCCACCTGCGAAGTAGCCGATGTCGAGACGGTCAGCGGCACCGAGCTGCTGCTGGCGGCCGTGGAGTTAGAGGCATGAAAGTCGACGTAGTCCACAACGTCCTCAAGCTCAACGATGCCATGGCGGCGCAGATTCGCCAGCACCTGCGCGACGCGGGGGTGTTTGCGGTCAACCTCATTTCGGCCCCCGGCTCGGGCAAGACCACGCTGCTGGAGCGGACCCTCGAGCACTTCGCCGGCCGGCTCGGCCAGGCGGTGATTGTCGGCGACCTGGCGACCAGCCGCGATGCCGAGCGGACCGCGCGGTTCGCCCGCTCGGTGCAGATCAACACCGACGGCGGCTGCCACCTCGACGCGGCGATGGTCGCCAACGCGCTGGCCAGCCTAGACTTGGGCGACGTCGATATCCTCTACATCGAGAACGTGGGCAACCTGGTCTGTCCGGTAGGGTTCGACCTCGGCGAGGACCTGAAGATCGGCATGCTGAGCGTCACCGAGGGCGAGGACAAGGTGGCGAAGTACCCGCGGCTGTGGCGCGAGGCCGACGCGATTCTGCTCAACAAGATCGACTTGCTGCCGTTCGTCAACTTCGACCGGCACCGCTTCTATACCGACCTGGCCGACCTGCGGTCGATGGTCCCGGTGTTCGAGGTCAGCGCCACCAGTGCGACCGACCTGGAAGGCTGGCTCGGCTGGCTCGAGCGCCAGCGCGAGCGGCGCCTGGCGGCGCGGGTGGCCTAGCGACGCGCCCGCCGCGGCCGGCGGGCACGATCGCGCGGGACGCGCTGCAGCGGCCGGCGCGGGGCGAACTCCTCCTCGTCGGGCTCCTCGTCCGCGTGCGCCGCGGGCTTGGTCTCATCCTTGCCCTTGCCGTGGCGCTGCTTGAGGTAGGTCACCGCGCCAGCCATCAGCGCCACCGTCAGCCCGTCGACCACCAGGGTGTCGATGCGGTGCTCGACGTAGGCATAGCCGATGCTGAGCAGCAGGAAGATGCCGAGGCTGATGTACCACGCCTTGGTCAGCTCGTCGTGGCGGTCTTCGAGCCAACGGAAGGTGATTCTCATGCGCCGCACTTCGTTGCCCAGGGCGACCAGCACGGTCAGCGCCACGGTGACGTTGAAGCAGGCGTTTTTGAGCAGCAGCACCAAGCTGCCGAGTGTCGACTCGATGCCCATCGGCGGGCCTCCCGATAGACTGGCCCAACACCACCAGTCGCCGGCAGGGTCCCGGCTTCGCGCCGCCGGCGTCATCTCCTGTATAGCACCCCTAACGCCAACCCCGCGGCGTCCGATACTCCATCGGCGCCTCGGGAGCGGACGACCATGGACATTGCCGTCATCGGCACCGGCTACATCGGGCTCGTGACCGCGGTCTGCCTGGCCAGCAAGGGCCACCGCGTGATCGGCGTCGACCAGGACGCCGACAAGGTGCGGCGGCTGAACGCGGGCGACCCGGTGATCTATGAGCCGGGCGTCGACGAGCTGCTCCGCGCCGGGCTCGGGTCGGGCCGGCTGCGCTTCTGCGCCAGCATCGCCGAGGGTGTGGCCGCGTCGCAGGCGCTGTTCATCTGCGTCGGCACGCCGCCCAGCAGCGACGGCAGCGCCGACCTGACCCAGGTCGAGAACGTCACCCGCGAGATTGCCGGCTGCATGGACGGCTATCGACTGCTGATCGAAAAAAGCACTGTGCCGGTCAAGACCGCCGGCTGGGTCGAGCGCACCGTGCGGCTGCACAACCACCGTCAGGTCGACTTCGATGTGGCCAGCAACCCCGAGTTCACCCGCGAGGCGATGGCCGTCCAGGACTTCCTCGAGCCCGACCGGATCGTCATCGGCGTGAGCAGTGAGCGCGCCGCCGAGTTGATGCTCGAGATCTACCGCGACTTCGACTGCCCGAAGATCGTCACCGATGTCAGCACCTCGGAGATCATCAAGCACGCCTCGAACTCGTTCCTGGCGATGAAGATCAGCTACATCAACCTGATCGCCGATCTGTGCGAGGCGGCCGGCGGCGACGTCAAGACGGTGGCCGACGGCATGGGGCTCGACGCGCGCATCGGCCGCGCCTTCCTCGGCGCCGGAGTCGGTTACGGTGGCTCCTGCTTCCCCAAGGACGTCAAGGCCTTCTGCCGCATCGGCGAGGACCTGGGGCTCGACATGAGCCTGCTTCACGCGGTCGACGGGATCAACGAGCGACGCGTCGGCCAACTGGTCGCCAAACTGCGCCAGGCGCTCTGGATCGTCAAGGACAAGACCATCGCCGTATGGGGCCTGGCGTTCAAAGCCGGCACCGACGACACGCGCAGCTCGCAGGCGATCCGGCTCGCCGTCGAGCTGCTGCGCGAGGGGGCCAATGTGCGGCTCTATGACCCGCAGGCGGCCGCGCGCGCGCGGCACGAGCTGCCGCCCTCGGACGAGGTGGTCTACTGCGCCTCGGCGCTGGAGGCGGCCCAAGGTGCCAGCGCGCTGATTGTGGCCACCGACTGGCCCGAGTTCCGCGAGATCGACCTGGCCGCGCTGCACACCGCGCTGACCACGCCGATTGTGGTCGATGGGCGCAACCTGTTCTGCCTCAAGGCGATGGAGCGCGCCGGGTTCGAGTACTACTCGGTCGGCCGGCGGTCGGTTTCCGGCCACGGCTGAAATCGGACACCTCTCCGCCTCGTCCTCATAATGCAACGCGGGCGGGGGACGGGCGGAGGCGCTGATGAAGCGAGCACCGCTCGCCGTTGCGTTCGTTCTGTTCTCCCTCTCGCTGCCGCCGGCGGCAGCCAATCCCAAGGCAGTGGTCAAACCAGGTATCTCGCCGCGCACCTCGCGGCAGCTCTCCGATCAGACCGCAGCGCGGCTGAAGGCGCGGGTCGAGGCGCAGTTGCGACGGGTCCGCGACGCGGCCGGGCAGACCGATCGCCGGCTGGCCGCGGCCAACCGCGCGCTGGCCACCGCGCTGGGGCGCAACCGGCAGTCGCGCCAGATGAACGCCGACTTCGCCGCGCACCGTGATCGGGTGGCCAAGACTGTCGGCATCGCCGAGCGGGTCAAGCGACTGGCCGAGATTCGGCTGCTCGACCGCGGCTTTGCGCAACTGGCCGAGAAGTACCGGCCGACCATGAGCCAGGTCTGGGACGCTTCGCGGGTCAACCGCGCCGAGGTCGACCGCTCGATGCTCGAGGTGGTGCGCATCTACGTCGACGGCAAGTGGGTGTTGATCGGGCCCGGCGCCGCGAGCGGCGAATCGACCTACGACAACGGCGAGGCCGGCGCGACGCCGCCCGACCCGGAGCCGCCCGGCGAGACGGCGTTCACCTTCACCAGGCCCTATGCGCTGCAGCAGACGTCGTACGACCAGGGCGGGCTGCCGTCCGAGCCGGGGCACGCGGCTGACCGGGAGGCCGGGACGCTGAACACCTACTGCAGCGGCATCATTGCCAACGGCGGCGAGGGGCGCGCTCAGATCGGCGTCGAGGTGACCGTCCCGGCGGGCTACACGCGGCTGAAGGTCGTCGCCGATTTCGACCTTTACCAGCACATCGACGGCACGGCCCTCGGCGGCGCCAGCGGTTCGGGCGCCGGCAGCTACCTGCAGGTGATCGGTACGGACAACGTCGAGCGGCTCTACGAGGTCGAGAACCTCGCCGGCTGGTGCGCCGGTGTCTGGGCCTACGACGACGGTCTGTTCAATGACTATCGCCTCTCGAGGACGTTCACCATCCCGAACACCGGCGGCGAGTACCAGGTCTACGTCGGCAACTACGCCTGGGCCTGGGGCGGCGCACTGGCCTTCGGCTGGGCTTGGAACGACGACGAGGTGCTCGACATCAGTGTCGAAGCGCTGCCGTGAACAAGCAGGGGATCAGGATGCACCGACTGCTCGCCGTCGCCCTGCCGGCCTGCCTGGCGTTGGCCCAACCCGCCGCCGCGCGCGGTGGACGGCCGAACGTCAAGCCGGGCATTTCGGCCGCGGCCCTAGAGCGCTATCAGCGCCGGGAGCGAGAGCTGTTGGTCGGCCGCGGCGCGGCGAGTATGTCACGCGGCGGCGACACCGCCGCGCGGCTCGACCGCCTGATCGGCGAGGATCGCGACCGGGTGCGGGCGGCCTTCGGCCGGCTGCGTGGTGCCGGCGCGCTCGAAGCCGAGCTGAAGTCGTTGTCGGACGGCGCCGAGCGGGTCGCGGCGATCACCGAGGCAAAGGAGTGGCAGGCGGCGCACGCGCGGTGGCTGCAATCGGCCGATGACCTGCGCCGGCGCTGGCTGCCGCGGTTCGGCGAGGCCTGGCGCTCGTCGCGGGTCGACTCCATGACGCTCAATCGCAGCCTGCTGCGATCACTCTCGCCGTCGAGCAAGCTCCGCTGGGCGCGGAGCGGACCGTGGAGCTACGTGACCGAGGCGGCTGAGGTGGCGCCGGTGTCGCCAACGCCGGCGACCGCCCTTACTTTCCGGGCGCCGTTCACCGTGGCCCAGCGTCACCTCGCGTTCCACGGGCTGGGGACACTCGGGCACGCCGCCATCTACCCGGATCACGGGGAGACCGGCGCACTGGTCAGCTCATATGTCGCCGGCGGCGGCGACGCACGGGCAGCCATGGGCATCGGGGTGACCGTCCCGGAGGGCTTCCGGCAGTTGCGGGTGCAAGTGCAGTACGACGGTATGCAGTCCATCGGCGGCATGGCCTACGCCGGCGCCTGCGGCTCCGGCGTCGGGACGTTCATCGAGGTGATTGGACCGGACCACGCCGCTCGTTACCTCGAGCGCGAGACCTGGTCGGGCTGGGCGGCCGGCATGTGGGAGTATCACCAGGAAACAGGGACCGTCGCGACCGGCGGCACCAGCCAGTGGTCGAGCGTGGCGACGTTCGACATCCCGGCCGACGGCGGCGAGTACGCCGTCTACGGCGGCAAGTACGCTTGGGCCTGGTCCGGCGGGCCCATCCTGGCCCACGGCCAGAGCGCCGGCAACGTGCGCGAAATCAGCGTCGAGGCCCTACCCTGACCAACCGTTTGGGGCGACCGGAACGCGACCACCATACGCAGCGGGTTGGCGAGGAGCCGAGGATGAGATCTGTCAAACCAGTCGTGCTGCTCGCCGTACTGGCGCTGATCGCACCACCCTTGCACGCTCGTGGTGCGCGGCCGAACGTCAAGCCGGGCATCTCGCGCGATGCCTCGGAACGCAATCTGAAGCGGGCGCAGGAGCTGCTCCGCGCCCGCGTGGCTGAGAGCCTCCGCCGTCGCGAGGCGCTCGCCGGGCAGCTCGACCGCGTCACCGCCGAGTCGCGCGGCAAGCTGCAGCCCGTGCTCCAGCGCCAGCGGGGCCTGGACGGCCTGAACGGTGAGTTGAAGGAGTTCGACGCGGCGGTGCGCCGGGCGATTGGCCTGACCGACCCGAAGGAGCGCCGCGCGGCGGGCGAGGCGCTGGTCAAGCAGTTCGCCGACCTGAGCGGCCGCGCGCAGCCGCTGTTCACCACGACTTGGCGCGGCGCGGGCGTCGATGACCGGGCGCTCGACCGCGCGCTCTTGCGCCTGATCGCCCCGACCACCAGCCTACGCCTGGCGCGGCGCGGACCGTGGTTCTACTTCGGCGAGCCGGCCGAAGAGGAGGCGCCGCCACCGCCGCCGCAGACGGCGTTCTGCTTCGAGCCGCCCTATCCGCTGCACCAGACCGACCGAGAGCGCAGTGGCGCGGCGACCACGGCTAACGCCTCGGCGACGGCCGACACCGGCACGATCGAGTTATCGGCCTTTTCATACCTGGCGGGCGGCGCGGAGGCGAGCGCCGCGGTCGGCGTCGAGGTAACCGTCCCGAACGGTTTCAGCCGGCTGCGGGTCCGCGCCGTCTACGATCGCTACCAGAGCATCGGTGGCCTGGCCATGCTCGGCGCCTGCGGCTCGGCGGTCGGCCACTACACCGAGATCCTCGGGCCGGCCGAGCGCCACAGCGCGGCCGAGACCTCGTCGGGCTGGGCCGCCGGCCTGTGGAGCTACGACGACACCGAGACCGGCGGCCACACCCGCACCGTGACGTTCAATATCCCCAACGAGGGCGGCGAGTACTCGATCTTCTGCGGCTCCTATGGCTCGTCCTGGGCCGCCGCGGGCGGGCTCGCCGATGCCTTCGCGTACGACGAGGTAACCGAGATCTGCGTCGACGCGCTCGAGTAGCCCCTGCCCACGGTCGGCCCTGCGCGCTATCATGCCGGCGGGAGCATGAGATGAGCGCAGGGCCGTATCAGGTGGGGGTCTACTACTTCCCGAACTACCACGTCGACGCGCGCAACGAGCAGGTCCATGGCACCGGCTGGAGCGAGTGGGAGCTGGTCCAGTGCGCCCGCCCCCGGTTCGCCGGCCACCGCCAGCCGCGGGTGCCCGTGTGGGGCTACCAGGACGAGGCCGACCCGGCGGTGATGCGCCGCAAGATCGACGCCGCCGCCGACCATGGCGTCGACTACTGGATCTTCGACTGGTACTGGTACGACGACGGGCCCTACCTGCATCGCTGCCTCGACGAGGGCTATCTCGCCGCCGGCAACTGCGAGCGAGTCAAGTTCTGCTGCATGTGGGCCAACCACGACTGGATCGACATCCATCCCGCCAAGCTGCGCGACCCGCGGCGGCTGCTCTACCCCGGCGCGGTCACCCCGGCGACGTTCGAGCGGATGACCGATCACATCGTCGAGCGCTACTTCCGTCACCCGGCGCACTTTGCCGTCGACGGCCGGCCTTACTTCTCGGTCTACGACCTGACCAAGCTGCTCTCCAGCTTCGGCGGGGTGGCGCAGACTCGCGCCGCGCTCGACGGCTTCCGGGCCAAGACCCGCGCCGCCGGCTTTGACGACCTTCACCTGAACGCGGTGGTCTGGGGCCAGGCCATCCTGCCCGGCGAGGGCACGCCGGCCGACCCGGTGCAGCTCGTCGGCGACCTCGGCTTCGACAGCGTCACCTCCTACGTCTGGATCCACCATGTCGGCATGGACCAGTTCCCCGAGACGCCCTACGAGCGGGTCCGCGACGGGTATGAGCGGTACTGGTCGGAGGCAGCGACGATGTTCGGCCTGCCCTACTACCCGAACGTGACCATGGGCTGGGATTCGAGCCCGCGCACGGTGCCGTCGGAGAGGTTCGAGAACGCCGGCTACCCGTTCACGCCGAGCCTCGCGGGCAACACCCCGGCGGCGTTTCGCGCGGCGCTGCAACGCTGCCGCGCGCGGCTGGACGAGCTGGGCGGGCCGAAGACCTTGAACATCAACGCCTGGAACGAGTGGACCGAGGGCAGCTACCTGGAGCCCGACACCGAGTACGGGCTGGCCTACCTGGAGGCTATTCGGGAGGTGTTCGGAGGCTGAAGCGCGGCAGAAACCGCTTGACACCGCGCCGGGCAGGCCTCATGCTTTGAGCGTCCGAGGTGCCGCGAACGGGTGGACAGTCAGCAGGCGGCCCTCGGCGGGGGAACCTAACATGCGCATGTCCGTTATCGTGGCCCTGCTGGCCGCGACCATTGTCCCGTCTCGTGCCGTGCTGATCGACTTCGACGACGGCACGGACGGCAGCGAGATCGGTGCCTTCTATGCCGGCCTGGGCGTGACCTTCACCAACGGTGAGTGGGACAACTTCGTCTCGCCCGACGAGGGGTTGGTCGGCGCCGGCGGCCTGAAGCTGGTCGGTATCGGACCAGACTTCAGCCCCAAGGTCGGCTCGCCGGTCATCGGTGTGTTCTCGACGGCCATGAGTGCGGTCAGCATCCGCGGTCTCAACGTCGGCGCCAACGGCGCCCGCATCGACGCGTACGATGCGGCGGTGGGTGGGAGCGTGGTCGACTTCGACGAGGCATTCGGCGTCGACCTCGGTACCGACCACCACCCGCTGCTCAGCGTGGCGGCAGCGAGCATCTGGCGGATCGAGCTGTACCAGCCGCTGACCGTCCAGACCGAGGGGCTGCTGTTCGACAACCTCGACTTCACCCCGGCTGCCGCCGGCGCGGTCCCGGAGCCGGGCACGCTGGCGCTGCTCGGTTTCGCCGGCCTGGCCATGCTGCGCCGCCGCCGCTGAGTCCACGATCCCGT
Organism: uncultured Fimbriimonadaceae bacterium; assembly: GCA_964405335.1. Taxonomy (GTDB): domain Bacteria; phylum Armatimonadota; class UBA10988; order UBA10988; family UBA10988; genus CAYONP01. The sequence continues at coordinate 2,497 of CAYONP010000106.1, read as the reverse complement.
CGCGGCCCCGCCACCGTCTCAGCGGCGCGGGGCCGCGAGCTGGGACTCGTCCCGGGCCTTACCACATCGCGCCGACGGTTCATTCCTCCGTCACTCCCGTCGCACCAGCGCAACACGCGTGGGAATACTCCCCCCATGCGCGGCCGAGCCGCCGCGCGGTGAGGAGGATGCCTTGAACGCGACGCTGACTGCGAGACGGGGTGGGCTGCCGGCCCTGCTGGCCGGCATGGTGCTCGTGGCAGGGGCTGGGGCCGAGGTGCCGCCGTTCGACGTCTACCACGGCGCGCCGCCGGCGTATGTCAAGCCTGACGGTGTCGTGATGGTCCCCGCGCGCGGGCTGTTCGAGTGGCTCCAGACGCGGATCGACATCGATGAGGAGACCGGCGCCGTGTCGTTCCTGCGCGTCGTCTCGAATGCCGACGGCGGCCCGCGAACGCAACTGGTTCGCTTCAAAGTCGGCGAGACGAAGGCCACCCTGGTCGACGGCAACGCCGAGGCGCAGATCGTCATGGAGTCGGCCGCCGAGGAGAAGGACGGCCGCCTGTTCGTGCCGCTCAGCTTCGTGGGTGAAGCGCTCGAGCTGAAGGTGAGCTACAACGAGAACACGCACGAGGCGATGATCGTCCAGCAGACCGCCGACGCCCGACCGGGCGCGGACCCGCCGGCCGACAAGCGGCTGGCCATCGAGGTCCCCTCGCCGATCGAGAGTACCTGCATGGAGCTGGCCTGGCCCACGTATCAGCGCCGGCTGGGCAACGCCGACCGCTACGCCTATATCGGCGCGCTGCACACCATCGACCCCAGCGAGCCGGTGATGGAGCAGAACCGCGACGGTGACGTGGGCATCTTCAAGTTCCGCGCCGTCACCGCCACGCGGGCAGTGTGCGATGGCTACCTTCACGGCGAGCCGTCGATCCGCTTCCAGTTCGAGAAAGTCGACGGCCAGTGGCGCTTGATTCAGTAGGCCGGACAGACCGGGGGCCGTCGCCCCCGACCGGAACGCACGAGGGGCCGCCGGCGCGGCCCCTCGTGCTGATCGGCCCGAGTGTGGTACCCTCACCGCGCGGAGCCGATCCATGCTGGCTGTCGACGCCCCACTCGCCCGCGACGGCGGGCCGAAGGCCATTCCCGAGCCGCTGCCCGAGGGCCACGTCACCCGCTCGCTGATTGACCAGCGTGAGATCGACGCGGTCAGCGAGGTGATCCGCAGCGGCAAGCTGTTCCGCTTCTCCGACCACGAGAATTCCGAGTGCACCCGCTTCGAGCGCGAGGCCTGCGATTACACCGGCGCGCGCTACGGGCTGATTGTCAACAGCGGCACCAATGCACTCATCTCGGGGTTGATCGGCCTCGGCGTCGGGCCGGGCGATGAGGTGCTCATCCCCGCCTACACCTACATCGCCACCGCGGCGGCGGTGGTCAACGTCGGCGCGGTGCCGCAGATTGTCGAGATCGACGACAGCCTGGGCATGGACCCCGACGACGCCGCGGCGAAGATCACCCCCCACACGCGGTGCATCATCCCGGTCCACATGCAGGGCGTGCCGGCCCGCCTGGGCGCCCTGCGCGAGCTGGCCGACGCGCACGGACTGCCGCTGCTCGAAGACTGCTGCCAGGCCATCGGCGCGCGTTACTTCGGCCGGGTCTGCGGCACCATCGGCGAGGTCGGCGCGTGGAGCCTGAACTACTACAAGATCATCACCTGCGGCGAGGGTGGATTCGTCTTCTGCGACGACTACCAGGTCTATGAGCGGATGTGCTTCAACGCCGAACCCGGCCTGCCCATGTGGATGAAGGACAACTACGGCGAGAACTACGGCTGGACCACCGAGCCGTTCAGCAACCTCGGGCTGCGCACCAACGAGATTTCGGGCGCCATGGCGCGGGTGCAGTTGCAGAAGATCGAGACCGCGCTCGCGCGCACCCGGGCGGCCAAGCAGGCGCTGCTCGAGGCGCTCGACCCCGAGCCGCGGCTCTATCGCCGCCAGCAGGTCGACGACCCGGCCGGCGACTGCGGCATCTCACTCGCCCTCATCCTGCCCGACGCGGCCACCGCCGAGGCCTTCGCCCAGGCACTCGGCGCCGAGGGACTAGGCACCGGCACCGCCCACCGCGAAGGCTTCCCCGACCGGCACATCTACCGCTACTGGGACAGCATCCTCAACCAGCGCGCGCACCACCCCAACGCGAGCCCGTGGGCCCACCCGGCCTATCGTGGGTCAGTGACCTACCACGAGGACATGTGCCCGCGCACCATGGACCTGCTCGACCGCACGCTCCGGTTCGGCCTGAACGTGAACATGACCCCGGAGCACGGCCGCCAGATGGCGGCGGCGATCACCAAGGTCGATCGGCTGCTGGAGGTCTGAGCCGCCGCGGTGGTTCGATCGCGGTCGCGCCGGCATGGAAACGGACCGCCGGCACCATGGGCGTGTCGGTATAGGCGTTAGTTCATCGTTGACATCGGCGGTTGGTGCCACTGGCGGCTTGTCCGCCA
>CAYONP010000105.1:0-19216 GCA_964405335.1 uncultured Fimbriimonadaceae bacterium | reverse complement strand
GGGCGGGTCTCAGACCCGCCCGAATGCCGGCGATCCCGCTTCCAGAGCGGGTTCACTCGCTGGCGGGCAGGTCTGAGACCTGCCCCTACGAGGAGAGCCAACATGCCCCCGTCGCCTTCGACCGGCCCGGCCGGTCCGTCCGGCCAGGCGGACGGCCGCCGCGCGGCGGAAGCGATGTACAAGCCCATGAGTGAGGACGAACTGACCGCTGCGCACGGCTACCGGGTCAACATCATCCCCGACGCCGACGAGTAGTTCATCGCCGAGATCCCGGCGTTCCCGACGATCTTCACTAACGGCGACACGCCGGATGAAGCGCTGGCCAATGCGTATGAGGCCGTCGGATTGGCCCTCGAATGGCACCTCCGGACCGGCCGGCCGGCGCCCGAGCCCGGCGCCGTCTTCGCCGCCCGCGCCTGAGCCGCTCAGCGCGCCCGCTTGTCCTCCTCGATCAGGGCGTAGGCGTTGTGCGTGTGGATGCTCTCTTCGTTTTCCGATTCGACCCGGAACCAGGTGATTCGGTCGTCGTCGCGGAGCCGGCCGGTAACATCGCGGACGACATCCTCGACGAACTTGGGATGGTCGTATGCCTGCTCGGTGACGTACTTCTCGTCCTCGCGCTTGAGTAGCGAGTAGATCTCGCAGCTCGCCTCGGATTCGACCAGCTCAATCATCTCCTCGAGCCAGATGCTCTCGGTCGCCCGCCACATGACCGTGACCAGACTGCGCTGGTTGTGCGCGCCATAGGCCGCAATCTCTTTGCTGCAGGGGCAGAGGGTGGTCACCGCCACCGTCGCGCCATAGGTGATGCTGACCTTGTCGTTGTGGTCGACCCCGGCACAGACGCGGCAGTCGTAATGCAGCATCCCGCGCCGGCGGGTGACCGGCGCCTGCTTCTCGAGGAAGTAGGGGAACTCGAGCTCGATGTAGGCATCCTGCGCTTCGAGCCGCTCTTTCATGTGGTGCAGCAGTTCGCCCAGGGCGTGGATGTCGAGTTCGCGGTTGTACTCGTTGAGCACCTCGACAAAGCGGCTCATGTGGGTGCCCTTGAACGAGCGGTCGAGCGAGACGTACATCGCCACCGTGGCGATGGTGTGCTGGTCGGTGCCGCCGCGGACCGACAGCGAGATGGGGTAGCGCAAGCGCCGGATGCCGACTTTCTGGATGTCTATCCCGCGGTGATCGGCCGACGATTGCAGGTCGGCCAGCCGGCGTGGCGACTCGGTGATCATGCGCTCCCTCCACGGCGGCCGCGCCGCCAACGGTGTCATACCCACCGTTGGTCAGTCTGAGTTCCGTTCGCGCAACGGTCAACGACGGCGCGGGTCACCGCCGGCCGGCGTGAGTGTCGACACGAGTCACGGCTCCGCTGCCCAGGCCTCGCCCGTCGGCGAGACCAGGTCGACCGCCTCGAGCACACTCCCCGCCAGCGTCGCCGGCTGACGCCCTTCGATGGGCACCAACTGAGCCACCGGCTTGCCGTGCTTGGTGATTATCAGCCGTCTGCCCGTCGCCTGGACCTCATCCAAGAGCGCCAGACAGCGTGCCCGAAACTCCGACGCCGACACCCGCGTCTCTGGCATGCCCATGGTCAGATGACTCTAGCCCAGTCGACGAGCGTTGTCACCGCACGGAGCCGCTCACCGGCCGCTCGCTGGGCAGCAGGATACCCGCCTGGGTGACCGTCACCAGCCGGTAGATCGGCTCGCCCGCCAGCGCGGTGAGGGTGTGGTTGAGCACCCGGTCGACCACCTCCATGCGCAGGCGCTGGAAGATCCGCCCGTCGAGCCGATCGGCCGTGACGCTGACCTCGCCGGCATAGGCCTGGATGCCGGCCGCGACCGCCAGGGCGTCGAACCGACGCATGAACTCGACCGTCAGCCGGCCGCGCACCTCGGGCAACTGGTTGAAGTGCACGTGGCCGTCGGCCGGCGGCGACGGGCGGCGCAGCACCTCGCGCGCGTCCTTCAGCCGCAGGCGGTAGAACCAGCGCGTGAACGGATCATAGTCGCGCCAGCGGCAGGCCCAGTGGGCCGCCAGCCGCAGCGCCGCGCGGCGCCGCCAGCGTGAGGCGCGCGCCTCGCGGAACGAGCCGACGACATAACCGACCACCCGGCCGGCGCCGTCGACGGCGACGATCCCGGTCTCGGGCTCCTCATCCAGGTAGTAATCGACGGCGAAGTCAATCAGCCGGTCGAGGTCCATCACCGGGAAGGGCAGCCGGCCGCCGCGGCAGAGCACCTCGCGCTGCACCGCCTTGACCGCCGCGGCGTCGCTCGGCTGCAGCGGGCGCAGTTCATACTCCATCGACCAACCTCCGGTGCAGCGCCAGCAGCGACTCGACCGTGCGCGACCAGGGATAGGCCTCGGCCCGCCGACGCGCCGCGCGGCTCAGGCGTTCGCGATCGCGCGCGGCGACCAGCCGCACCGCCTCGGCCAGCGCCGCCGGGTGCGGTCGCGCCAGGGCACCGACGCGATGGTCGACCAGTTCGGCCACAGCCCCGGCGGCGACCGCGACGACCGGCGTGCCGGCGGCCAGCGCCTCGAGCGCGCCGAGCCCGAACGACTCGATCGGCGACGGCTGCACCGCCAGGTCGGCGCAGGCGAGCAGGGCGGCCAGCTCGTCGCGTGGCACAAAGCCGAGCAGCGTCACGCCGGGCACCGCGCGCAGAGCCGCCTCGCACGGCCCCGCGCCGGCGACCAGCAGGCGGTAACGGCCCGGCTCGCCGGCTTCCAGGCGTAGCATCATGCCGGCCAGCAGGTCGACCCGTTTCTCGCGCACCAGGCGGCCGGCGTAGAGCAGCAGCACGCGGCGGCCGGCGAGCAGCTCATGGCGGCGCGCCGGGTCGCGTTGCCGCGGATGGAGTCGCTCGAGGTCGACGCCGAGCGGCACCAGCACCAGGTTGTCGGCGCCGGCGGCGAGCAGCTCGGCGCGGTTGTAGTCGCTGTGGCAGACGACCCGGTCGAACCGCGCGGCGAACCAGCGGTTGTACCGCCGGATGGCCGCGAGCGTGGCCCGGCTGGTGCCCAGGTAGGGCGGCAGCACCTGGTCGAGCCGCTCGCTGCTGAAGCCGATCACCGGCAGGCCGGCGGCGCGCAGGCGGGGCGCCAGTCGGGGCAGGGTGTACTTGTCGGCGAGCTCGACCGAGTCGGGTGCCTCGGCCAGCACCATCCGCTGCAGCTCGCCGATGCGCCACAGGTTGCGGTAGTCGCGGTTGAGCCAGAAGCGCGGCGAGGCCAGCTCGATCACCCGCCCGGCGGCGTCGCGGCGCTCGTCGTCGCGCGGGCCGGGGACGATCAGCACCGTCTCGACGCCACGCTCGGCATAGCCGGCGCGCACCGCGTCGAGGTGGGTGCGGATACCGCCGGTGCGCGGGCCATAGGCGTTGGCCAGCAGGACCAGCTTCATCGCCCGGCCACCAGATCGGCATAGGTGACGGGCAGGCGACCGGCCGCGAGCAGGCGGCGGAGCAGCGAGAGGGTGTGCCGGAACGGCGCCCGGCCCTCGAGATCGGCCGGGTGGATGGCGATGCGGACGAGTGGCAGCGGGGCGTGGAGTAGCAGCAGCAGCTCGTTGACCAGCCGCGCGGCCAGGTCGCCGGCCAGCGGTCCGGGACGATTGCTGATGCCGAAGCTCCACCAGCTCCGGCCGTCGGCCGCGCGGAGGCGAAGGTGCGTGGTCAGATAGCCGAGGCCGGCCTCGCCGACGGCCCTCGCGGCGCCGGGCGAGTAAAGCCAGGCCGGCGCGACGAAGCCGACCGGCTGGAGCCCGATGCGCCGCAGGCGGGCCAGGCCGTCGTCGATCCAGGCCGCGGCCAGGGCTTGGTCGACGGCATAGAACTCGCCCGCGCCGCGGGCCAGCAGCGCATCGACCCAGCGCGCTGGACCGCGCGGGGCGGGATGCTCGGGCGCCCGGCCGTGGCGCCAGCCGTGGAGCACGACTTCGTCGCCGGCCGCGGCCCGCTCGCGCAGCCAGGCGGCGAAGGCGGCATCGTCGTCGGCCGCGCCGCCGGCGTGATTGGGAATCACCAGCAGGCTGCGCCGCCGGATGCCGAGTTGATCGAGGTGGCGGAGGATGGCGCGACAGGCCGGCGCGGTGGCGGGGCAGACGTCATGCAGGCTGACGCAGAGGCGTCGGCTCACTCGGCGGTCTCGTCGTGCAGGCGGCGGAGCACGTGCGAGGGCAGCGGATTCTCGGCCGCGCGGCGGCTGGCGCGGTTGCGGCCGAACTGCTGCCAGAAGGCCACGCCGCCGACGGCGAGCGGATGCTCGCTCTCTTTGATCCGCCGGATCATGCGCTTGAACCGGACGCGCCGCGGCGGGTAACGGACGGCCCGCCACTGGGCCAGCAGGCCCTCGAAAACCTCGTCCCAGCTACGCTGTTCGGCCCGGGCGCGGGCGGCCAGCCCCATCTCGCGGCGCCGCGCCGGGTCGGCGGCGAGGGTGAGCAGCGCCTGCTCAAACGCCTGCTCGTCGCCGGCGACCAGGCCGGTCTGCTGGTCGACGATGATCTCCGCCGGCCCGCCGCGATCGGTGACCACCGCAGGCAAGCCGCTGGCCTGTGCCTCGAGCACCACGTTGCCGAACGTCTCGGTCAGCGAGGGGAAGGCGAACAGATCGGCGTCGGCATAGGCGCGAGCCAGCTCGGCGCCGTCGAGGAAGCCGTGGAAGGTCGCCCGCGGCAGCGCCCGCTGCAGCTCGGGGCGGAGCGGCCCATCGCCGACCAGCTCGAGCTCGTGCTCGGGATGCCGCTGGGCGAAGCGGACCAGCCAGCCGAGGTTCTTCTCGATGGCCAGCCGGCCGACGTAGAGCAGCCGCGGCGGCCCCTCGTACGGGCGGGTGCGGTGCGCCGGCGAGAACTGCTCGGTATCGACCCCGCGGGGAAAGAGAAAGAGCGGCGGCCGCAGCCGCTCGGCGACCACGGCGCGGGTCGCCTCGGAGGGCACCAGCACGCGGGTGCAGTAGTTGTAGAAGCAGGCCAGGTAGTCCCAGGTCAGCGCCTCGGAGACCTCGGCGACATAGTCGCGCGCGGCCGGATCGTCGAGGTACGACTCGTCGAGGTAGTTGACCAGCCGCTCGCTGACATACTGCGGCAGCTCGGTGTGGTAGCTGCCGATCACCGGCGTGGCCTGCTTCCAGCCCAGGTAGATGCCGCTGATGCCCATGTGGCCCGGCGTCGCCACGTGGACGACGTCGAACCGCGACCCGACCGCGCGCTGCATCACCGCTTCATCGAGCGGCAGCAAGTCGAGCTGCAGACCTGGGTAGTAGTTCAGTGCCAGCCGCGGTTTGAGCCGGTGGATGGTGACGCTGCCGCGCTGTTCGACGGTGCTCTTCTCGCCGGCGACGGTGAAGATGTCGAGCGGCTGCTCGGCGGCCTGGCACCAGTCGGCCAGCCGCTGGAAGGTGCGGCCGACGCCGCTGACTTCTTCGTAGGTGTCGGTGAAGAGCGCGACGCTAGTCCGACGCGACCAGGTCCCGGCCATGGTCGTAAACCTCTCGCAGGGTGCGGTCGAAGGCCGCCTCGACCTGGCGGGCGAGACGCAGTTGACGGTCGTATTCGGTGACCACGGCATAGGCGACGACGGCGCTGCTGGCCACGCTGAGCGTGTCCTGGACCATCTGCGGCAGGCCCTGGGCCCACTCGTCGGCCATGGCCGCCAGCAGGCCGGCGCGCTGAGTCCAGTTGCCGGCGACGAAGTGGTGGCAGTCGTAATCGAGCAGGCGGTGGGTGCCGTGCCGGCCAGCCGGTTGGCAGTGCCCGGCGCGGAGGCTGGCGAGCACCTCGGCGGGCGTCTCGCCAAAGGTCTCGGTATAGGCCCAGGCATAGTTGTCGGTGTGCGTGTCGCTGCCGGCGGTGAAGGCCACCGCGCCGCCGCGGAGGCGCTGGGTCAGCCGCGTGCCGAGTTCGTTCAGTTCGCGCCGGCGGGTGCCGTTGATCGCCTCGACGCGGGGGAATCGTTCGAGCAGGACGGCCAGGTGGTCGATCGCCGCCCGGCTCTCCTCGCGCTGCCAGACAGGGTGTTTGAGGTCATAGACCAGGTTCTGGTCGTCGAGGTACTCGAGCAGCCGGTCGAGGTTCCAGCGCAGGCAGTGACGTTCGGGCTCGGCCCGCTCGGCGCCGGCGTGAAGCTCGGCGTGCTGGGTCTCGTTATGGCCATAGACGCCGACGTGAAAGCAGCAGCCGCGGTCCCAGCAGGTCAGCTCCTCGCCGATGATGAACCGGCTCGGGTCGGGGTGCCGGTCGAGCAGCTCGAGGCAGCCTTCGATGGTGTCATGGTCGGTGAAGGTGACGTGCGTCATGCCGCGCGCCAGGGCCAGGTCGTAGGCGTCGCAGGGCCGGGTGACGGCGTGGACGGGAATGGTGATCGAGGCGCCGCGCGGCAGAGCGATCCGCTCGCGGTCCTCGGACACCGAGGTGTGGGCGTGGAGGTCGATCCTGGCAGCGGTCAACGTCGCCTCCCTTCCCGCCGGGCCATCCTAGCCCAGCGAAGACGGCTTGTCAACGGCCCCGGCGGCGGTCGAACGGCGGCTCGCCGGTGGCACGCCGACTTGACATTGGAGTCGCCGGTGGCGGATAATGGTGCGCATTTCTACCGACCGAGCGACCGATCATAGGGAGCTGGGAGCGTGTTCAGCGATAATGCCATCGGTTTCCTTCAGACGTACCAAGCCGAGATCATCGCCCGGTGGCTGGAAGTCTGCGAGCAGAACCTGAATCCCGAGTTCACCCAAGGCCGGTTCTGCCAGCCCGACGCGATCTCGAAGCTCTACGGCCAACTCGTCGAGGCGCTCGGCCGGCGCGTCTACCACAACCTGAACCGCACCATCGAAACCATCATCAACGACGAGACGACGCCCAGCCCGCTCGACCTCAAGGAACTGCTCGCCGCCTTTGCCCGCTCGGCGGTGTGGGAGTTCGAGCTGCGCGAGGACTCGCTCCGCGACGCGAAGGTCATCCGTGACGACATCGCCGCCGTCGGCGGGGCGCTGCGCCAGGTATATGCCGACCGGCTCTGCCCCAAGCTGATCGAGCTGGTCGCCGCTCAGCGCAACGCGGTGGCCGAGCGCTGGCTGCGCGACCTGCCGTCGGGCCGCATCTCCGACCACTTCTCGATTCTCAGCGATGACGACCTGGCCGCCTTTGTCGACCAGACCTACGACATCTACCAGGCCATTCTCGCCGGGCGCGACGAGGAGAAGGTGCCCAACCCCGACGAGCCGCGGCAGATGGTCACCCGCTGCGAGGCCTACCTGGTGCGGCAGATCGACTATTTCCAGCCCAAGGGCTTCCGGCTGGTCGACGTGACCGCCGCGGTGGCGCATCTCTACGCGCTGCTCGAGCCGATTGTCTCGCGCGCGCGGTGGGACAGCGTGGCGACCTATCGGGCCAGCATCCTGATGCTGCAGGACGCCCGCGAGACGCTGGTGCGCGGGCTCTCCGACGCCTACGTCGCGCGCTTCTCGAAGGAGTTCTACGCCGAAGTCGGGATCATGCTCCACCGGATCAAGAACAAGCTGACCAGCGTGCCGTCGACCATGCAGACGGTGCTCGCGGTGAGCGACGACGAAGAGTTCGGGGCGATGTTCGAGCCGATGGTGATCACCGTCCCCGAGGCCGAGGTGTGGAGCGAGTACGACGCCCGCGTGGTGGCCCTGCTCCAGGCGGCCGCCGGCGAGGGTGCGGACCAGGCGCTCGCCGCGCTGCGGGTATATGCCGAGGAGCACCAGGAGCTGCTCGACCTGCTGCGCACCGCCAAGCTCGATTATGCCAGCGTCGAAATGCTGCACGAGATGCTCAACATCGTGCTCGAGGGTGGCAAGCAGACCGAGGAGTTGACCGAGGAGCTCCAGGTCCGGATGAACGAGATGTATGAGCGCGAGCCGCCGAAGCGCGAGGTGATCGACATCGGCGAGCTGGTCACCGCGGCGGCCAACGAGGCGGCGGTCGACGCGCGGGCGAAGGACATCCGGTTCGAGTTCGACAACCTGGCCAACGGCTACACCATCTCGGGCGTGCGGCGCGAGATTGGCCGGCCGTTCGTGCAGGTGATCGACAACGCCATCAAGTACACGCCCGAGAAGGGCAAGGTGCGGGTCAACCTGACGCCCGACGGCGACGAGACGGTGCTGTTCAGCGTCAGTGACTCGGGCATCGGCATCCCGCCGGGCGAAGAAGAGCTGGTGTTCGGCCTGTGCGAGCGCTGCAGCAACGCCAAGGACTTCGCCCGCGGCACGGGCACCGGGCTCTATTACGACCGCATCACGGTGCTGCACCACAACGGCGAGATGTGGGTCGAATCGGGCGGGGTCGGCCGCGGATCGACGTTCTTCATCCGGCTGCCGATCCATCACGAGCCGCTTGAGGCGGCGACGGGAGAGTAGCTAATGGTTCACCCAGCGCGAGCGCTCTCTGTGCTCGGCTGGTTGACACTGTGGCTGGCGCCCGCCGTGGGCCAAACGGCCTCCGCGGCTTTCCAATCCGCCGAGTCGCAGTTCGCCAATCAGGACTATGCCGCGGCGGCCGCCGCGTTCAGCGCCTTCGTGCGCGACCACGGTGCCGATGCCAACGCGCCGCAGGCCGCCTTCCGCATCGCCCAGTGTTACGGCCGGCTCGAGCAGTATGAGCAGGCGGCCGAAGCCTCGGCCGCCTGCTGGGAACGCTACCGCGACTCCCGCTTCGGCGACACGGCGCTGTACAACAAGGGCTATTACTACCTCCAGGCGAAGGCCTGGCAGCCGGCGGCGGCGGCCTTCTTCGACTACACCAAGCTGGGCCGTGAGCCGTCATACCAGGCGCTCGCCTGGTACTGGCGCGCCGAGGCGCTGTATAACCTGGCGCGCTACCCCGACGCGGTGGCCGCCTATCAGCAGTTCCTCGCCCGCCCGGCCGAGGTGCTGGCGGCCGAGAATGTCGCCGCGCTGGTGCCCTGGGCCTACTACTCCGTGGCGGTCAGCTACCAGGCCGCCGACGACCCTGCGCGGGCGGTGACCGCTTACGAAGCGGTGCTCGAGAAGTACCCCGATCACGCTCAGGCGGCCGAGTGCTGGTGGCGCAAGGGCGTCTGCCTGCAGGCGAGGAACCAGCTCGACGCCGCGGCGGTCGCGTACCAGACGGTGCTCGACCGGTATCGCCAGTCGCCGCAGGCGCCGCAGGCGCTCTACGGCCTGATTGAGATTGCCGAGGCGAAGGGCGACGCCACGCGCGCCGAGCAGCTCAAGAACCGGCTGGCGACCGAGTATCCCGGCAGCGCCGAGCTGCTCAGCGGGGCCCGCTTCCGGCTCGCCCGGCAGAAGTTCGAGGCGGGCGACTACCCGGCGGCCGAAGCGCTCTACCGCGAGGCGCTCGAGGGCGCCGAAGGCGAGACCGAGGCGGTGGGGCTGATTGGCCTGGCCGAGGCGCTCTATCAGCAGGACAAGTGGGCCGAGGCCGAGACCGCGCTGAGCCAACTGCTGGCCCGCCACGCGGCCCACGCGGTGGCCGACCATGCCCGCCTGCGGCTGGGTGACGTCTACCTGCTGCGCGAGAAGTATGCCGAGGCGGAGAAGCTCTACCGCGACTGCCTGCAGGCCGGCGTGCCGCAGCGCGACCTGGGCCGCGTCGAGTACAACCTGGCCCTCGCGGTGCGGGGTCTCGGCCGCGGCGACGAGGCGCTGCGGCTGTTCTGGGAGGCGGTCGCCGCCGAGCCCAAGGCCGACCTGTCGGCAACCGTGCTGCTGGTCATCGTCGCCGAGACGCTCGAAACCGATCCGGCGCAGGCCGAGCGCGCCTGCCGGCAGTTCCTCGAGCACCACGCCAACCACACTCGCGCGGCCCAGGCGCGGTTCTCGCTGGGTCAGGCGCTCGAAGCGCAGGCGAAGCTGCCCGAGGCGGCGGCGGCCTATCGCGCGGCGGCCGATCAGCATCCGACCGACCCGCTGGCCGAGCGGGCGCTGTTCCAGCTCGCCGCGGTCTACCGCGCCCAGGGCGACCCGGCCCGCGCGACGGCGGTCGAGACCGAGCTGGCCGAGCGGTTCCCCGCGTCGCAGTTGGCCGGCACGATGCTGCTGGCCCGCGGGTTCGACCTGTTCAGCGAGGCCCGCTACGCCGAGGCGGCGGCCGTCTATGAGGAGTTCGCCCGCGGCCACGCCGGGCACGAGAGCCTGCCCGCGGCGCTGTCCAACCTGGGCGCCTCGTATTACCGCGCCACCGCGCTCGACGACCACTTCCGCAAGGCGGCCGCCGTCTATCGGCGCCTGCACGACGAGCACGGCGCCGCGCCCGAGGCCGCCGGCGCGCTCTACTGGTGCGGTCGCTCGCTGCAGGAGGCCGGCGACCACGCCGCGGCCATCGACGCCCTGCAGATGTTCCTCGGCGAGCGGCCCGACGAGGCCTATGGCATTCGCGCCCGGCAGCGACTGGGCGAGTCGTTGGTCGCGCTCAAACGGTACGACGAGGCGGTCAACGTTTATCAGGCCGCGCTGGCGCTCGATCTGACGCCTGAACAGCGCGCGGCGGTGCGCTACGAGCTGGCCTGGGCGGTGATCGAGACCGGCGACGCCGACGGCGGCTATGAGCTGATGAGCCAGTTGGCCGAGGAGGCGCCCGAGTCGGACCAGGCGGCGCACGCGCGCTTTGCCCTCGCCGGGCGGCTGTTCAACCAGGGCGACTATGACCGGGCCATCGCCGCTTACCAGGGCTGGCTCCAGTCGTACGCGACGCACGCGCTGCGCGGCCGGGCGACCTACAACCTGGCCTGGGCGCTCGAGGAGGCGGGCCGGCATGTCGATGCGGCGGCCTCGTTCGCTCAGTCGACCGAGCTGCTGCCCGACGGCGTGGCTGAGAAGCAGCAGGCCGGCTACCGCCACGCGCTGAACCTCTTCCTGGCCGAGCAGCCCGAGGCCGCGGCGTCGGCGCTGGAGAGCTTTGAGCGGCTCGCGCTCGAGCCCGACCGCAAGGCCGACGCGCTCTATTTGCGCGGCCTGCTGGCCGCCGGGCGCGAGGACTGGCCGGCCGCCGAGGCGGCGCTGCGGCAGGTGGTCGAGCAACATGCCCAGAGCCCGGCGGCGCCGCGGGCACGGCTCGAGCTGGGCAAGGTGCTCCAGAACCAGCTCCAGTTCGAGGCCGCACGGACCATCTTCATGCCGCTGGCCGAACGACCCGGCGACGACCGCCCGGTGCACGCCGAGGCGCTGCTCCATCTCGGCGAGTGCTACCTCTCCGACGACCTGGTCGACGAGGCGCTCGACGCCCTGCTGCGCGCCGAAGCGGCCGGCGTCGACGGCGTGACGCTGCCGGCGCGCTACTGGGCCGGCCGCTGCTACCAGCGCAAGGGAGATGCCGCGCGGGCGCGCGAGAAGTACCAGCGGGTGATCAACGAGGCGCCCACCAGCGAATGGGGGCGCCGTGCCAAGGACGCGCTCGACGAGCTGGCCGGATGACCCGCGATGAGCCGCCCCGCGTGGCTGCGTCACCTGCCCGCCGCGATCGCCGTCGGGCTCGTCGCCGCCGGCCTGCTCCTCATCCTCGGCTCACCCGAGCCGGCCGAAGCGCCGGCCGTCGCCCTGCCGAGCGCGCCGCCTGAGCCGCTCGAACCGCCGGCGCCGGTGGTCATCCCGCCCGCGCCGGTGGTCATCGACCCGCCCGACCAGCCCGAGCCGGAGAGCGAGCCGCCGCCGCCCGCGCCGCCGCTGGTCTGCCTCGATCCGGGCCATCCGTCGGACCACGGCGCCGGGCCGAACGAGGCCCTCGTCACGTGGCAGGTGGCGCAGCGCCTGCAGCCGCTGCTGGCCGAGCGGGGGCTGCGCGTGATGCTGACCCGCACCGCGGCCGACCAGACGGTCAGCCTCCGCCGGCGCGCCGAGCTGGCCGCCGAGGCCGGTGCCGACCTGGCCGTCCGGCTCTATGGCGGCGCCGGGCCGGGCAGCGGATGGACGGTCTACTACCCAGATCAGGCGGCCACCGCCGAGGGCGTGACCGGCCCGCCGGCGGAGGTCATGGCGGCCGGCAGCGTCGCCGCCGAGGTGCTTGCCGAGCACCTGGCAGAGGGCCTGCGCGGGCTGCTCCTGGCCGGCGGTGCGCGGCCCGCGAGCTTGGCCGGCATCGCCGAGCGGCAGGGCGCACGGATCGCCTCGGCGCACAGCCGCGTGCCGACGGTGAGCGTCGAGCTGTGCGTGCTGGGCAATCCGCGCGAGGCCGCGTTCATCGCCGTCGCCGAGAACCAGCAGCGCATCGCCCGCGCGTTGGCCGACGGGATCGAGCAGTTCCTGCGCGCGACGGCCGATACGCAGTAACGGCTACCGCCGCCCCAGCGCTCGCGCCGGATTGGTGACCAACAACCGGTCCACCGCCGCCGCCTCGAGCCCCGCGCCCTGCAGCAGCGGCACGAACTCGCGCGGCAGCCAGTCGAGCCGGGCGATGTTGCCGCCGCCCTCGTCGCCGACGTTGTACCAGCCGGCGTCCTGGCTGATCAGCAGCCGGTCGGGATGCGCGCGCCAGGCGGCGAGGACCAGGTCGCGCTTGGCCTCGGCGCGTTCGGCGCGGATGCCGTCGTAACTGAGCCAGGCGCCGCGCGCGGCGACAGCGAAGTGCAGCGCCTGGTCGGGCTCGGCGTCGCTGTGGGCGACGATCAGCCGGTCGGCCGGGCAGCCCTCGTCGGCCAACAGGTCGAGCGCCTGCAGCGCCGAGCGCCCGCTGGGGCAGTGCATCGTGATCGGCAGTCCGGTAGCCAGCGAGGTGCGCGCCGCGGCGCGGACGATCCGCTGCTGCCGCTCGCTGATCGGCGGCCCGTCGACGGCGATCTTGATGAAGCCGGGTTTGATGCCGGTGCCGTCGAGCCCGTCGTTCGCCTCGGCGATCCAGTCGGCGGCCAGCGCCTCGGCGGTTGCCTCCAGCGCCCACTCGGGCAGGAACTTGCCCTGGTAGAGCCCCGTGTTGGTGACCAGCCGCACGCCGCTGGCTTCGCTCAGGCGGCGGAGCAGCGCCGGGTCGCGGCCGAGGTGCTTCGGCGTGCACTCGAGCATCGTCTCGATGCCGGCCTCGCGCAGAGCGACGAGGTAGGGCAGCATGACCCGGAAGACCTCGTCGGCGTCGTAGCGCTCGGGCGTCGCTTCGGCCGCGCCGACGAAGTCGACCAGCACATGCTCGTGCACCAGCACGCGGCCGAGCTGCGAGACGGGTACCGGTCCGGTGACCGTCTCGACGGTCGGTTCGGCGGCCAGGAACAGACTGCCGGCGGCCCAGAACAACACGGCACACTCCCGCGCCAGGCTTTCGCGCTCGGCCCAGGCCGCCCTCTTCGCCGGCTCGCATCGCTGGAGTGTGCGTCAGATCCGGTGCAGCCACGGTTGAAACCCATGGCTGGTAGAGCGAAACCCGCCCTTCGGGCGGGTTTGGCACAGACAGACCCGCACTTGAGTGCGGGTCCACGACCCGGCCACGGGCTCTGGGTCGGCTCGCGTCCCTGGTTTTGGTTGACCCGCTGCGCAGCTTGCCGTATACTGCCGCGCAGACAAGGCTGTGAAGGGGAGGAGTAGGCGCCCCGCGCGGTTCAGAGAGGCGGCCGATCGCTGCGAGGCCGCTCCGCGAGGTGTGCTGAACGTCGCCCTGGAGCCGTCCGGCTGACAAGGCCGGGCCGAGGTGGCGCTCGTTACCGCGCCGTCGAGTGAGGCGCCGGCCTAACCAGGGTGGTACCGCGAGACTGACCTCTCGTCCCTTGTGGATGAGGGGTTTTGCGTTTTCTGGGAGTGTGGCATGGCCGAGTTGGCAAAGACCTACGACCCGCGGGCGACCGAGGCGAAGTGGTATGACTGGTGGCTCGAACGCGGCCTGTTCGCCGCCGACGAGAGCGACCCGCGGCCGCCCTGCTGCATCACCATCCCGCCGCCGAACGTCACCGGCACGCTGCACATGGGCCACGCGCTGCAGCACAGCATTCACGACGCACTGGCCCGCTGGGCGCGAATGTCCGGCCTCAACGTCTGCGTCGTGCCGGGCGTCGACCATGCCGGCATCGGCACGCAGATCAAGGTCAGCCAGCACCTGTACGAGACGACCGGCCGGACACCGCAGGAGATCGGCCGCACCGCCTGGCTCGAGGCGGCGCACCGCTGGGCCACCGAGAACGGCGGCGGCATCCTGCGCCAGCTCCGTGCCCTCGGCTGCAGCTACGACTGGCGGCGCGAGCGCTACACCCTCGACGACGGCTACTACCACGCGGTCATGACCGCCTTCCGCCGCTTCTACGACAAGGGCTGGATCTACCGCGGCGAACGGATGGTCAACTGGTGCACCACCTGCCGGACGGTGATCAGCGACCTCGAAGTCGAGCAGCGCGAGATCGAGGGCAGGCTCTACTCGATCCGTTACCCCGGCCTCGACGGCGCGCCCGACATCGTCGTCTCGACCACCCGGCCCGAGACCATGCTCGGCGACACCGCCGTGGCGGTCCATCCGCGTGACGAGCGTTACGCCGCGCACCTCGGCCGGCAGGTGTTGCTGCCGCTCATGGAGCGGCCGATCCCGATTGTCGGCGACGACTATGCCAACCCGGAGTTCGGCTCGGGCGCGGTCAAGGTAACCCCCGGCCACGACCCGAACGACTGGGAGATCGGCCTCCGCCACAGCCTGCCGGTGGTGCGGGTGATCGGCCAGGACGGGATCATCACCCCCGACGGCGGGCGGTTTGCCGGCCTGACCGCGGCCGACGCGCGACGGGCCGTGCTGGCCGAACTCGAGCAGGACGGCCGGCTGGTCTCGGTCGCGCCGTATGTCCACGCCGTGCCGCATCACGACCGCTGCGGCACGGTGATTGAGCCGTTGCCGATGGAGCAGTGGTTCTGCGCCATGCGCGACATGGCCGACGCGGTGCTGCCCTGGTATCGCGCGGGGACCATCCAGTTCGTGCCCGACCGCTTCCGCGAGTACGGCATCGAGTGGCTCGAGAACATCCGCGACTGGTGCATCTCGCGGCAGCTCTGGTGGGGTCACCGCATCCCGATTTACTACGGCGAGGAGACCGGCCGCACGGTCTGCGCGATGGACCACGACGAGGCCCGGGCGGCCTTCGGCGACGAGCCGTTCCGCCAGGAAGAGGATGTGCTCGACACCTGGTTCTCCAGCGCGCTGTGGCCGTTCGCCGTGCTCGGCTGGCCCGAGGCGACCGAGGCGCTGCGGGTCTTCCACCCCACCCGCTGGATGATCACCGCCCGCGACATCCTCTACCTCTGGGTCGCCCGCATGGCCATGACCGCGCACGAGTTCGTCGGCGAGATCCCGTTCGAGACGGTGGTCGTTCACCCGACCATTCAGACCAAGGACGGCCAGCGGATGAGCCGCTCGCTCGGCACCGGCGTCGACCCGCTCGAGCTGATCGGTGAGTACGGCGCCGACGCGACGCGGCTGATGCTCCTGATGCAGTGCGGCGGCACGCAGGACATGCGCTTTGACGCCGAGATCCGCGACAACCAGCTCGAGCGCAGCGCCACCGGCGAGCTGTGCCGCAACTTCCTGAACAAGATCTGGAACGCGGCGCGGTTCGTGCTGATCAACCTAGGCGACGAACGGCCCGCGCTGGGGGAGGTCAGCCGGCTCGAGGACCGCTGGATCCTGAGCCGGCTCAACGCCGCCATCCGCTCCGTAGACGCCGCGCTCGCCGCCTATCGCTTCGATGAAGCGACGCGGTCGCTCTACGAGTTCGTTTGGAGCGAGTTCTGCGACTGGTACATCGAGGCGGTCAAGCCGCGGCTGCGTGACGGCGACACCGCCGCGACGGCCGTGCTGCGGCACGTGCTCGAGGTCACCATGCGCCTGCTGCACCCCTTCGCGCCGTTCATCACCGAGGAGATCTGGCAGCAGCTCGGCGGCGAGGGCGCGGCCTGCGCCGTGGCGGCCTGGCCGGTGGCCGACGAATCCCGTGACGAGGCCGAGACCGAGGCCGCCTTCGGCCTGCTGCAAGAGGTGGTGCGCGAGGTGCGCAACCTGCGCGCGCAGGCTGGGCTGACCGGCCGCGAGGCAATCGCCCCGGCGCTCCGACTCGGCCAGCGGGAGTTCGCCCAACTGGCGCCGCTCAACGGCGTGCTGGTGACCCTGACCGGCGCCTCGCACGCGGTGGCACTCGGCGCGGACGATCCGGCGCCCGATCAGTCGCTCCACGCCGTCGTCGGCGCCATCGACATCTTCCTCCCGCTGGCCGGGTTGGTCGATGTCACGGCCGAGCGGGCGCGGCTGACCAAGGAGCGCGACAAGGCGTCGGCCGACCTGGCGGCGCAGCGGAACAAGCTGGCCAACGAGAACTTCGTCGCCCGCGCGCCGGCCGAGGTGGTCGCCGGCGCGCGCGTCCGCGAGGCCGAGCTGGCCGAGGTGGTGGCGCGGCTCGACCAGCGGCTGGCCGCGCTGGGCGGCGCGTGACCGCGCGGCGCCGTTACTCGCCCACGCAGCGGAAGCCGAGGTAGTTCCTACCCTGGTCGTACTTCACGCTCGAGCGCCAGGCCGGGCGGAGGAACGACTCCGTGTCGCACCAGGCGCCGCCGCGGGTCGAGCGGTCCAGACCGGGGCTCTCGTTGAGCGGGTTCTCGGCCGGCATCCGCTCGTACCAGTCCGACTGGTAGACATCGCGGCACCACTCGCGCACGTTGCCGACCAGGTCGAACAGCCCCCAGGTGCTCGGTGCGTAGCTGCAGACCGGCTTGGTCCGCTCCAGCGCCAGATCGTCGAGGGCCGCCTCCTGTCGCGTCCAGGTGCCGTTGCCGAAGCTCGGATCGCCGCGGTCGCCCCAGGGGAAGGCGGTGCTGGTGCCGGCGCGAGCGGCATACTCCCACTGCGCCTCGGTGGGCAGCGCGCGGCCGGCCCAGGCGGCATAGGCGGCGGCCTCGTCCCAGCTCATCTGCACCGCCGGCAGGTTCGGCGCGGTCTGCTCGGCCCAGCGGGCGAACTGGGCGTTCGGCCGGCGCTCGGTCGCCGCGCAGAAGGCGGCGAACTGCGCGTTGGTCACCTCGTGCAGGTCCATCCAGAAGTCGGCCACGGTGACCTCCTTCGGCGGCATCTCATCGGATGAGGCGAACGCATCGCCGCGCCGGCTGCCCATCACGAAGGTACCGCCGCGGACCCGCACCTGCGGCATGGCGTCGGGGCCGTGGACGCGGAAGTCGGCCCAGGTCAGGCCCTCGGGCGGGGTGAAGCCGGCCAGGTAGTCGGGCCAACCGGCGGGCGCGCCGGTGCCACCGACGGCGACGGGCGGGCCGGTGACCGGCCGCTCGGGCCCCTGCACCGCCGGCAGCGTCGGGCCCAGGACGACGAAGTCGCCGCCGGTCGGGTTGTCGAAGTGTGGCGTCTGCTCGCGCCCGGCGCGCTTGGCCCAGGCGGGCACTTCGCGCAGCAGGTAGTCGGCCAGCGGCTGCAGCCGGACGGCGCCGTCGGTGTCGCGCACCTCGCCGGCCAGGCCGCGGAGCAGGAACCAGGTGAACGCGCCGTGCTGCTCGTCGGGCATCTCCCAGGCGCGCTCGCCGACCTGGCAGGCGAGCAGCAGCGCCGCGTCGGGCAGGGGTCCGCCGGTGCGCTCGAGCACCGGCCGCAGGCTGCGGGCGAAGGTCTCGTCGAGCACCGCGTCGGCTTCGGCGCGGCCGGCGTTCGGGTCGTTGCGGCAGGCATCGATGATGAACAGGATGCGGCGCGCTTCGAAGCGGCTCATCATCCCCTGCACGGCGGTCATCGGCAGGGCGGTGTCGGCGAGGTTCTCGCGCACGCTGTCGATGGTCAGCAGATAAGCCTCGGGCCCGGTCTGCATCCCGTGGCCGGCAAAGAAGAAGATCAGCGTGTCCTCGGCGCGGGCCTTCTCGCGCACGCGCTGCAGCGAGTGGAGCAGATTGAACTTGGTCGGCAGCGCGGTGCGGTCGGTCGCGCCGCTGTGCAGCAGGATCACCTGGTCGGCCGGCACGCCTCCGGCGCGGAAGGCGTCGGCGACGGCCCGCGCATCGGCCGCGGCGTAGCGCAGCGGGGCAATCTGCGGGTCATCGTACTGCTCGACGCCGACGGCCACGACGAAGGTGTCGGCGGCGGCGAGTGAGACGGCACAGCAGAGCGTCAGCAGCCAACGCATGGAAACCTCCCCGGCGGAACCCGCCCCGGTGCCCCCATTGTGTGCGATCTGGAGGCGGGTGTCCGATTTGCCCCTAGACGTTGCCGCGACGGCCGAGCTTCCCCGGCCGCGGCGCGGGCATTGGAGCGCGGCCGTCCGCGGCCGCACGTTGTCGAGCGCTTCGGGCGACGACGCCCGCGCTCCGTCCGGCCGAAGCGCCTTAGCCGGGCCAGAACGTCCGCCAGGCGGTGAGGAAGTCGGCCCCGCGGATGACCAGCTCGCGACCCTCCGACTCGACCCCGGCCTGCTTGAGGTAGTCGGTGCGCAGGTCGGGCTGCGGGATCTCGACCCGCAGCTCGATAGGGCCGGGCACGGTCAGCGGCGGCGGGAAGTCGGCGCGTTCGAGGCACTCGGCGACGCGGTTCTCGATCAGGTCGGCCGCCTCGCGCGAGCTGAGGCCGACGATGCTGAACCGCCCGGTCGAGTGCTTGACGACCGCCGTGACGACCTGCTCGCCATGGGTCTCGACCACGTCCTGACAGGCGAACTGGTCGCCCGAGACGAACACCGTCGGCACCCCGAAACTGCCGGCCAGCGCGGCGAGCAGGGTCGACTCGCTGACCTCCTGGCCGTTCAGCCGGATCGCCGCGATACTGCCCGAGATAGTGTGGCTGAGGCAGCTCGGCATGCCGGCGCGTGCGTGTTGGCCGATCAGCAGCGCCGCGTCGCAGCCCGACTCGAAGGCCTCGGTGTAGGCGCCCCAGCGGTGGCCGAGGACATACTCGGCGCCGGGCTCGAGCTCGTCGGCCAGGATTGAGCGGAAGCTGTTGCTGCCGCCGGCGCCGTGGCCGTCCTGAGCGACGATGCGCCGCACGCCGGCGCGCTTGCAGCCGCGCACCGCGGCGCTCACGTCGCTGGTGTAGAGCCGTCGGCCGTAGCCGTACTCGTCCTTGCCAGAGGTGCACTGGTCCCAGCTCGAGATGCCGGCAATGCCCTCCATGTCGCACAGCAGCATGACGCAGCGCAGGCTCATCTCATCCCTCCGGTCCAACGGGTCACCGGCCCGACCGGACACGCCGTTGGCGTGTCCCTACCAGGTCACCCGGCCCGCGGTAGGGACTTCTCACAAGGAGTCAAGTCTCCTGCGGTCGTGGTACGACCGG
>CAYONP010000104.1:0-19431 GCA_964405335.1 uncultured Fimbriimonadaceae bacterium | reverse complement strand
GGCGGGCAAGCCGCCAGTGGCACCGAGAGGCGGTCTCTGGGCCCAACGCCAACGCCTATAGGGTCAGGAGCCTCTTCGGTGGGCCCTGCGGTCTGCCGGCAAGCGGCCGATAGGGGATCGGAGGGCGCGACATGGGCAAGTTTGGCGTGCTCATCGCCGGCCTGCTGCTCGGCCTGGCGCTGGCCTGGCCGCCGCGACCGGCCGCGGCCGGCGAGCCGTTGACCATCCGGCCGGCGCTGCGGGCCGACCGCCGTGAGGCCAAGCCGGTGCGGGTGCGCGGCGTGCGGGTTGAGGAGTTCATGCGGCCGAATCAGAACAACGACCCGATTCTGCTCGGCGGCATCGGCGTCGCCATCGCCGGCCTGTTCGGCATCATGCTCTACTACGAGAAGCGTCAGAAGAGCCAGAACTGATAAACCGGCCGGTCGCCGATCACGCCGACCAACGACCAGACCGAGCCGACGACGAACTCGCCGAGGATTAGCCCGAGCGCCGCGGGGATGGCCGCGCGGTAGGCCTTCGCGCCGCCATACTTGAGCACCGCGGACTTCAGCGCCCAGCCGATCAGGATCGGCAGCCAGACGCAGTTCATCGCCCAGTTGGCGCTGATGGCATAACCGATGGGGTGGAACGGAAAGCCGAGGAAGCGCAGCCGCAGGGCCATCAGCAGCAGGCAGAAGCCGGCGCCGACCCCCATCGCAGCGGTCGCGCCGGCGCCGCGGTCCCACGGCATGGTGCTCCAGCTATCGAGCCGCCGCCACGCCTGACCGCCCAGCCGATAGGCCTCGCGGGCGAACTGCATCCCGTCGCCATAGGCCCAGTGGAGCATCGCCCAACTGGCGCTGAACGCCGCCACCGGACCGGCCAGCCAGAGCGCGGCGGCCAGCCGGCGCTGCGAGCCGCCCTCGATTTCGGCGGCGCGCATGCCCTCGAGCATCATCGGCTGCGGCACGCCACGATAGGCGCGGTTGAAACCGAAGAAGAGCGTGAAGCCAAGCCGCTCGGCCGGCGGCATCGAGCCGACGCCGAGCCAGGTGAGCAGCATCCGGTCGGGCCCGCCGAAGTGCAGGTCGTGCACCGGCGGTCCGAGCTCGGCGCGGATCTTGGTGATGGTTGTGGTGACCAGGTAGTAGAGGCCGCCATAGGCCAGCGCGACGCCCAGCCCGAGCCCGCAGTACCGCGCGAAGCCAAGCCACCAGACGAGGCCGACGGCCAGGCCGACGAGCGCCCAGCGGTAGAGCCGATCATCGGGCTGAGCCGGCTGCTTGATCCGCCGCCAGACGTCGCCGAGGTGGCGGCGGGCCATCCAGCCGGCGAGGCAGCCATAGGCCAGGTAGGCGCCGATGCCCTGCTCGCTGACGTACGGCGTCGACCCCTGCTGGCCGTCGAAGCCCATCGACGGGTCGAACCCAAGCCAGGCGAAGAGGGCGAGCTGGGCCTTGAAGAAGAGGTAGAAGAACCAGCACGAGAAGCTCAGGTCGGTGGGCAGCAGAAAGGCCAGGCCAATCGCGAAGGGGAAGAAGCTGACCGGCGTGAAGTCCATCTTCTTCAGGTAGTCGGCGGCGAAGAACGGCCGCAGGTCGGTCATCTTCAGCTTGAGCAGCGGCACCTGCGGGATGAAGGCGTTGAGGCCGTTGTTCAGGTCGATCAGCGCGGCGATGATGAACCCAGTCCAGAAGGCGTTGCTGCGCCACAGCGGGTTGCGCGCGGCGGTAATCTCGAGCGGCACCTGCAGGATGGCGAAGCTCAGCTTCTCGTGCTCGGTCCACTGCCGGCGGATGAGCAGGTTGAGGCTCAGCATGGTCCACCAGACGACGGTGAAGAAGCACCCCCAGTAGAGCAGCGGCGCCCGCCAGGCGAGCCAGACCTGGCGTTGGTAGAAGCTCGCATGGCCCTGAAAGTAGGGCGCGAGCGCGTCGACGTCGGTGACAATCAGCCCATACGGCACGTCGGCGAGGAACTTGGCCGGCCAGTCGTTCTCGGGCGTGACGTGGAACCAGGGATAGCCCCACAGCGGCAGCGCAACCTGGATCCAGTCGCGGCTGGCGATGCCGCAGCCGGCGGCCGAGAGGGTGTAGACGGTCAGGCGCTCGAAGCGGCAGAGCGCCAGCCCCGGCCAGCGCCGGCGCAGCAGGCCGTTGAGCGCCTCGAGCAGCAGGAGGCAGAAGACGACGTTGAAGAAGATCGAGACGGTGGTCGGGTCGCCCGACTTGCGGAACTGCCCCATGGCGACGACCCAGTGGCAGTTGACCGGGATGAGCAGCAGACCGAGCAGGATCGCCCCGCCGCGGAGCCGCGCTGGCTGTGCCGGTGAGCCCACGATCCTCCCCGCCGCTAGTTAGCCTCTCCGCCGCCAGCCCCTTTTCTAGCCCACCTCGGCCAACCGGCCCCGGTCGACGAACCGCTCGCGCACGTAGGCCGCCAGCGCGGTGTGGGCGGGCTCGGCCAGGCGCGGGTCGCGCTCGATCAGCTCGCGGGCCGTCTCGCGGGCCAGGGCGAGCAGCTCCTCATCGCGCGAGAGGTGGGCAACATGGAGGTCCATCACACCGCTCTGCCGCGTGCCACCCAGCTCGCCCGGCCCGCGCAGCTCCAGGTCGGCTTCGGCCAGTTTGAAGCCGTCGCTGTACTGCACCATGAACCGCATCCGCGCCCGGGCGTCGCGGTACTGCAGGCCGCTCTCGTCGTCGGTCAGCTCGGGGTTGTACTTCGCGTCGGTCAGCAGGTAGCACTGCGACTCGTGCCGCCCGCGGCCGACCCGCCCGCGCAACTGGTGCAACTGCGCCAGGCCGAACCGGTCGGCGTTGACAATCACCATCACCGTCGCGTTGGGCACGTCGATGCCGACCTCAATCACCGTCGTCGCCGCCAGCAGGTCGATGTCGCCGGCCCGGAAACGAGTCATTTGCTCATCCTTCTCGGCCGATTTGAGCCGGCCGTGGATCAGGCCGACACGGAACTTGCCGAAGTGCTGCAGCAGATGCTCGTGCAGCGAGGTGACCGCTTCGACATCCTCGAGCGACTCCGACTCCTCGACCAGCGGGCAGACGAAGTAAGCCTGGCGGCCCTCGCGCAGCCGCTGCTTGACCCGACTGTAGAGCGCCTGACGGCCGCTCAGCGGCACCCACTCGGTGGCGATCGGCGGCCGGCCGGCCGGCATTTCGTCGATCACACTGGTGTCCAAGTCGCCGTAGACGGTCAGCGCCAGGGTGCGCGGGATGGGCGTGGCGGTCATCACCAGCACGTCGGGCGTAGTGCCCTTGCGGGTCAGACCAGCGCGCTGCATGACGCCGAAGCGGTGCTGCTCGTCGATCACCACCAGACCCAGCGAATCGAAGTCGATCCCGCTCTGGATCAGCGCCTGCGTGCCGACGGCGATCTGCGTGCTGCCGTCGCTCAGCCGGCTCTGGCTCTCGCGCCGCTGCCGCTCGCCCGCCCGGCCGGTGAACAGGTCGACCGTCACGCCGAGCGGCTCGCACCAGTGGCGGATGACCCGGTGATGCTGCTCGGCCAGAATCTCGGTCGGCACCATCAGCGCGGCCTGATAGCCGTTATCGACCACGGTCAGCATCGCCGCCAGGGCGACCAGCGTCTTGCCCGAGCCGACATCGCCCTGCAGCAGGCGGTTCATCGGCGTCGGCTCGGCCAGGTCGGCGCGGATCTCGTCGAGCACCTTCGCCTGCGCGCCGGTGAGCTCGAACGGCAGCCGCTCGAGCAGCCGGCCGACCAGCGGCGAATCGACCACGAAGGCAATCCCATGCCCGCGGTGGCGATACTCGTACCGCCGCTGCGCCAGCGCCACCTGCAGGCCGAAGAACTCCTCGAAGACGAGCCGCCGCCGCGCGGCGATGCGCTCGCCGTCGTTGGCCGGAAAGTGATAGGCCTTGACGCACAGATGCCGCGGGCCGAGCCGCTGCTGCTCGCGCACCCAGTCGGGGATCTGCTCGCGGATCTCGTCGGCGTGCTGCTCGAGTGCGCCGTGGATCCAGCGCCGCAGGGTGGTCTGCGTCAGGCCCTCGGTGAGCGGGTAGATGGGCACCCAGCGGCCGGTGTGGATCGGCTCGCCGCCGGCCTCGAGCGGCTCCCACGTCGGCTGCACAATCTGGTGCCGGCCGTAGCGGTCGGACTGCACCCGGCCGCTGAAGATGATCATCTGCCCCGGCTTGAGCTGATCGGCGACCCACGGCTGGTTGAACCAGACCAGATCGATCCCGCCCGTCTCGTCGACGCACCAGGCCTTGACCAGCGACAGGTTGCCCCGCGGCCGGCGGCGATCGACCTCGCGGACGACGCCCTGAAAGGTGGCCAGGTCGTCGACGAAGGCCTCGCGCAGACGGCGCATCTGGCTGCGATCCTCGTGCCGGCGGGGGAAGTGGAACAGCAGGTCGCCAATCGTCTCGATGCCGAGGCGGGCGAGCAGCTTGGCCCGCTGCGGGCCGACGCCCTTGAAGTACTGCACCGAGCTGGTCAGGTCGTTGCGACTCGGCCGCGGCAGGCGGACCGGCTCGAGCCGCGCGCGATCGGGGCTGGGCCGCGTGCCGAGCATCGCGTCGAGCCTGCGCTTCGCCTCGCGCAGCCGCTTGGCCCGTGTGGCCAGGTCGAGCTCGCGATACTCGGCGAAGATGGCGTGCAGGCGGAGCAAATGGTCGCGGTATTCGTGCTCCGGCCCGGCGAGATCAAGCGACTCCTCGACCATGTCGCTTAGGATGCGGTCGAACTGCCCTAGACCCGAGCGGTTGAGGCAGCCGCCCTGATACTCGGCCCGGAGCGGCTCGAGCATCTCGCGCAGGCCGGTCTCGAGGTCAGCCATCGGCCGCTTCGCGGCCAACGCGGAGCACGCGGTAGCCGCCCTTGCGCTCCATCGTCTCGACCGGGCCGAGCAACGCCTCGAGCCGCTTGGCCAGCGTCTTGACGCCAAGATGCTTGTGACCGACCAGCCACAGCGCGCCGCCCGGCGCCAGCGCCTCCGCGCCGGCCTCCAGGAGCGGCATGACCACCTTGTAGCCGGCCCGGCTGGGCGGGTTGGTCAGCACCACGTCGAACGGCGGCCCGGGCTCGATCACCGCCGCGAACGAGACGTTCTCGACCCCGTTGAGCACCGCGTTCTGCTCGGCCAGCGCCAGCGCCCGTTCGTTGATCTCGACCAGCACCGCCTGACCGCCGGGCCCGGCCAGCCGGGCGGCGACCAGGCCGATCGGCCCGTAGCCGGCGCCGAGGTCGAGCAGGCGCGAACCCGGCGGGATGATCATCGTCTCGATCAGCAGGCGCGACCCGGCGTCGACCGCGTCGGGCGAGAAGACCCCCCGGTCGGTGACGAACCGCCACGGCTCGCCGCGCAGCGTGGCGCGGATCTCGCGCGGTTGCGAGGCGACTTGCGGTTGCTGCGCGAAATACTGTTCTGACTTCATGGTCGCCGGTCGGCGCGCCGTTTGGATGTTACGATTATAGGCGCCGCGCCGAGCGAGCGTCAACGCGCGGTCGAGCCGCGGAGGATGCCATGCCGCTCTGTCTCCCCATCCTATTCACCCTCGCCGCCGCGCCGCTCGAGCGCGTGGTGATCGACCTCGACCTCCCGGCGCCCGAGGACTCGGCCGGCGGCATCGCCGTCGGCAACCTGACCGACGATCCGGGCATGGAGCTGATCGTCACCGTGCCCGGCCAGCTCCAGGCGGTCACCTCCGCCGGCCGCAAGCTGTGGCACCGCCAGGCCGACCTGGTCGTCGGCAGCTCGTCCGAGACGTTCGGCCTGCCGGGCCACCACGGCTCCGGCGTCACCTGCGCCGACCTCGACGGCGACGGCCGCGACGAGGTGATCTTCGTCACCCGCGACGGCCTGCTCCACATCGCCGAGGGCGCCACCGGCGAGGACCGCCGCACCGCCCGTCCGCCGGTGCCCGACGGCGCCGAGCGGTGGGAGCAGGTGATCCCCGCCGCGCTGCGCGCACCCGACTCGGCCGACCTGATTCTCCAGGCGACCAACGCCGACGGCTACCGCATGGGCCGCTACCTGGCCGCCTATGCCGCCGACCGGCTCGACGGCCCGCCGCTGTGGACCACCAGCGATTACCTCGGCTGCGCGCACAACGGCGCGCGGGTGGCCGACCTTGATGGCGACGGGCGCGACGAGGTGCTGGGCGGCACCATCCTCAGCCCCGACGGCGTGACGCTGTTCCGTCTCGACCAGTTGCGCGGCCATCTCGACAGCATCTTCTGCGCCGATGTGGTGCCCGAGCGGCCCGGGCTGGAGGTCATCGCCCTCGAAGAGGGCGGCCCGCAGCGGGTCTTCTGCTACGACGAGAAGGGCCTCATCTGGGAGACTCACCACCGCAACCAGGAGCCGCAGAACGCCGCGCTGGGCCGCTTCGCCGATGTCGCCGGCCTCGTCGTCTGGTGCCGCAGCCGGTACAACGAGCACCAGTTGCCCTGGACCTTCGACCAGACCGGCGCACTGCTGGCCGAGTACGTCATGGACGAGGTGGCGCCCGAGGGCTGGACCGCCAGCGGCGTCGAGACCATCTTCACCATCGACTGGACCGGCGACGAGCGCCAGCTCGCCTGCGCCAAGGAGCGCCACACCGAGGGCAAGGTCTGCCTCTTCGAGCCGGTCAGCGGCCGGTTTGTCGAGGTCATCGACGAACAGGCGGCCCGCCTGATGGTGGCCGATGTCAGCGGCGACCCGCGGGAAGAGATCCTGGTCCTCAACGGCAACTCGCTGCGCATCTACACCAACCCGGCGCCCAACCCACGCCCCGACACGCTACGGCCGTGGACCCGGCGCGAGTACCTGCGGGCGAAGCAGAGCTGGAACTACTACTCGCCGTGACAGGGGCGGATTGTCATGGACGCTCAACATCTGCCGATGGACAAGGCGTGTTGCATGAGTTGCCGTTGATGGTGCCACGCTCCACTGAGCGGGCAGCGAGGGAAGCGTATGCATGCACGTCTGTCGCGCTGGCTGGTGGCGCTCTGGCTGGCCACGCCGGCGAGCTGGGCCGGGGCAACCGAAGCCACCATGCCCGCCCGGCGGAGCGGTCCACCCGCACAGGCCGAGGAAGGCGCTACCGAGGTGGCGGAGCAGTTGCTTGACCAGGTCCTGCCACGCGCGGACGAACTCGGGCTGACGGCAACGATCCGCGGTCCATCAACAGGCAGCAACTACGTCTATGGCACCTTCTGGCTGCCTCGCCAGCCAACGCCGCGGGGCGAGCTCCGACGTGAGGTGCTTCTGCACTTGGAGGCTCGCGTGCTGTCAAACGTCGCCGACACTGTGCAAGGACGCTGGGCGGCCATGGTGCCGCCCTCCATCGGCCGCTTCGATTCCGCGATGGGCAGCGCCACCGGCGACCCGATCGGCGCCGACCTCGTGCGCGCCGGGTGGCTGCCCAACGACCAGTACGGGATTCGATGCCTGGACCTTGACGGCTTCGCCTGCGAGGCCAGGGTCAGTTGCCACCTGAGTCCGTCTCATCCTCGGCAAGGCTCGGCATCGCCGGCGGAGGTCTGGCTGGCCGAACAAGCAGTCCGACGCATGATCGCCTGTTACCGCGACGTCCCGTTCGAGCTCAGCCTCGGCCCGCCGGCGGACTGGATCGCCGTGCCACGGCAGGTGAAGGTCGCCGGCGAGCTCCTGCGGCTCCCGCCGCTCGCCGATCGCTGGCCGTGGAGGGGTGAGGCGCGCGGCAAACCGGCGCCCAAACCAGTGAGTATCGGTGACAGCGTGTTCGTCCACCACCTCCACCTGGAGGCCATGGGGCTCGAAGTCCACCTCGGCGATTGGGCCTGGTGGGGCCGGCCGAAACCAGACGACGGCCGACCGCTGGACATCATCTGGCTCGGCCACACGGACCCCCGACCAGACCTCTCGGGTTGGCTAGAGTGCGCCAAGGACCTGACCCTCACCCTGGCCGGCCGCCACCTGAATTTCATCCTGGGCGAGCCCGACGCCATCGCCGGCGACGGCACGGTCATCGCCTTGCCCGCGCCCGCGCGGCTGCTCGACGGCTATCCGGCCGTCCCGCTCCAGCCCGTCGCCGACTACTTCGGCCTCGAGGTCGAGGTGCTGCCCGGCGCCGACTGGTCGGGCGACGAGTTCGCCGACTGGCTCGACCAGGTCTCGCCCGAGAAGCCGCCGCCGGCCGTCTGGACCGAGCCGCCCCCGACCGTGATCGACGAAGGGCTCTTGGCCAAGGTCAAGCAGGCGCTCATCGCGCGAGAGAAGCCGGCGACGGGACTGCGGATGGCCTACGTCACCGAGCACACCTTCGACCCGGAGCATGCGGCCGGCCTGCGCCGGCGCGGGCAGTTGCCGGGCAACGTCGAGACCGCGTGGCTGCTGCGCTGGGACTGGCTCCTCCCGCCGGCCGGCCGGCGGGTCGATGTGATGCCGTTGGAACCGGAGGCGGAGGGCCTCGTGCCGTGGCGGTACGTCCATGCCGAGCCGGAGGTGAGCATTCTGCCCGACGGCGTGCCCGGCCTGGTCCAACTCGCCTGGCGCTGGGACAATCTCGGCCCGCTACCGCTCCTGCGCGGCTGGCGCGACGAGACCTGGAGCGCGTTGCTCGGGCGCGCCGAGCGGATCGAGCTGACCGCCGAGCAGCGCGCCGGCCGGCCGCATCTGCGGCTGATGCTGCGCTTCGGCCCGCCACGGCAGAACGCGCCCGAGTTGGCGGTGGTGGTGCCGCGAGACGCGCTCGGCTCGCCGGCGTTGATCGAAGGGTCGAGCAACCTGGGGCCGTTCCGCGGGCTCGAGCAACTCACCATCGATGGCTGGCAACCGCTGCCCGGCGGCGGCTCGCTGCCCTCCAGCTTGACCCGGACCGAGTGGCGGCAGGACTACGGCAAGCCGCAGCGCGAGCTTAGCACCACGGTCTACCGGGACATCACCGTCGCACCGGCGACCGGGGCGATCGACCCCGGCGATCTGGAGACGCCTCTCGCACCGCTGCTCCGGTAACCCGCCAGTGAGCGACCTCGGACCGCGGCCGTCCCGGCCGCCCGTTAACTATTTCGTTACGTGCGTGCTGCTAACGCAGCATGACTGCGAGATCGCGCTTCGCCTCTTTGTCGATCGGAATGCCGGCAGATTCCTTGCAACATGCCTGGCGCAGGCGCCGCGATGGCGCGGGACGGCCGCGGCCCGGGCGCGCTGATGAGGTAATCCATGCGACGACGTGCTTCCGGCTTCACGCTGATCGAACTGCTCGTGGTGATCGCGATCATTGCGATCCTGGCGGCGATCCTGTTCCCGGTCTTCGCCAAGGCGCGCGAGAAGGCGCGGACCAGCAGTTGCGGCTCGAATGTCAAGCAGATGCTGCTCGGAATCCTGCAATACACCCAGGATTACGATGAAACCATGCCCTGGCTCAACTACAACGGCGGCAACACCGTCGGCCTGCACTGGCAGGACAGCACCGGTCCGTATGTCAAGAACACCCAGATTTGGGAATGCCCCAGCGCCAGCCGCAACCTCGCCGGCGCCGGGCTGTGGAACGAGGTCAACGGCTTTGTCCGCCGCTATGTCCACTACTCGTGGAACGAGAGCGCCGCGTTCGGTCCCTCGGGCCTGGCCAACTGCACCAATCCGGCCCAGACCTATCTGCTGACCGACAAGGGCAACTCGATGTGCTTCACCACCTGGTATGACTGGCAAGGCCGCTGCATGAACACCTGGGACGGCAGCAGCAAGCCCGGTCCGCACACCGAGGGCAAGAACATGGGCTTCGGCGACGGCCACGTCAAGTACATCGCGTCGATGAACATCGTCGCCCGCGACGTGACCAGCCCCGCCCAGTTCGGCGACCCGAACTCGCCCTACTACGGCCACTGGTATAACTAGTCCCTCCACCAAGCGCATGGGGAACCGGGAGCGGCGGCGCCGCTCCCGGTTGGGTTATGGGCGCTGCCGCGGCACCGCCATCGCCGCATCCTACCGGTCCGGAGCGGCGCGATGGACCAGTACCACATCTGGTGCAACCTCAACGACTCGCGCGATGACCTGACCTTCGCCGACGCCGTCGATGCCTGGCTCGGGCATCTGCAGCAGCAGGGCGCGGTCGAGGGCTGGCGGCTGACTCGGCGCAAGCTCGGCCTCGGGCCGGCCGTGCTGGGTGAGTTCCACCTGGTCATCGAAGTCCGCGACCTGGCCCAGCTCGAGCAGGCGTTCGGCCTGGCCGCCACCCGCGCCGAGCCGCACGAGCCGCTCCACGCGGCGGTCTACCGGCTGGTCCGTGATGCTTCGTTCGGGCTCGAACGCGACTTCCCCGACAGCGTGCGCGAGCGATAGTCAGCGACCCGGCCGCGTGCTATGCTCGGCCGCGACGGAGAGCAGTCGTGGCCGAGCCGATGCGGGTGGGAATCGTGGGTTGCGGGGCGATCTCGGGCGCCTATCTGGGCATGTCGCGGCAACTGGCGGCCATCGACATCGTCGCCCTGGCCGACCTGCGCCGCGAGGCGGCCGAGCAGCGCGCGGCCGAGTTCGGCATCGAACGGGTGCTCGAGCCCGACGAGCTGCTCGCCGCTGGCGACCTCGAGCTGGTGCTCAACCTGACCGTGCCCAAGGCCCACGCGCCGGTGGCCCAGGCGGCGATTGCCGCGGGCAAGCACACTTACGCCGAGAAGCCGCTGGGCGTCAGCCGCGACGAGGGCCGGGCGGTGATCGACGCGGCCGCCGCCGCCGGCCTGCGGGTCGGCTGCGCGCCCGATACGTTTCTGGGCGCCGGCATTCAGACGGCGCGGCAGGCGCTGGACGAGGGCGTCATCGGGCAGCCGGTCGGGTTCACGGCGTTCATGATGTGCCCTGGTCACGAGAGCTGGCACCCGAACCCGGAGTTCTACTACCAGGTCGGCGGCGGGCCGATGTTCGACATGGGGCCCTACTACCTGACCGCGCTGGTCAACCTGCTCGGGCCGGTCAAGCGGCTCTCGGCGGCGGCCAGCATCGCCCTGCCCGAGCGGACCATCGGCAGCGAGGCGAAGCGTGGGCAGCGCATCCGCGTCGAGACGCCCGACCACATCTGCGGCACGATGGAGTTCGCCAACGGCTGCGTCGGGACGATGATCCAGAGCTTCGCCACCTGGTTCGGCATCACCGGCGGCTCGCCGATCACCATCTATGGCAGCGAGGGCGCGATGCGCGTGCCCGACCCCAACGGCTTCGACGGCGAGGTCTGGGTCCGCCGCGTCGGTGACGACGACTGGCGCCAACTGCCGCCCGCCTTCCCGACCGGCTATGGCCGCGCGATCGGCGTGGCCGATCTGGCGCACGCCGCCCGCACCGGGCGCGAGCACCGCGCCAACGGCGAGCAGGCGATGTACGTGCTCGACCTGATGCAGGGCTTCCTCGACGCCTCGGCGGCCGGCCGCGACTTCGTGCCGACGATGCCCTACCACCGCCCCGCGCCGATGCCGGTGGGCCTGCCGTTCGGCGTGCTGGACGACTGAGCAGCCCGACGGCGCGCCACCGCGATCAGCCCATCGGCGATAGTTTATCGTCGACCTTGGCGGTTGGTGCCACCGGCGATTGGTGCCACTGGTGCCACCGGCGATTGGTGCCACTGGCGGCTTGCCCGCCAGTGCTCTCCACCAGCTCGTCGGCGGGCACTGGCGGGCGAGCCGCCAGTGGCAAGGCGAAGGCGTCCTGGGGCGCAGAGTGAACGCCTCTGCGCGATCAGCCCTCCGGCGCCGTGGTCGGCGTGCCGGCGACCGGCTGCGCCAGCAGGTCGGCCTGCACCGGCACGACCTCGATCGTCTGTTCGCGGGGCGGGCCGACGAGCACCGCCAGCCGTTCGCTGTCGGGGGCGAAGACCGGCGTGGTGACCGGCAGGTCGCGGGCGATCTGCTGCACCGGCGGGTCGCCCGCGGCGGTGAGCACCAGCACCGCCGCGCTGAGCGGCTCGAGCCCGGCATAGTGCGTGCAGGCAAGCAGCCGGCCGTCGGGCGAGAAGACCGGCTGGCCGGCGACCGGCCGGCCCTCGAACAGCTCGCGGCCGGCGTTCGGCTCGTCGGCCGGGCCGAGGTAGAGCGTGGCCCGGGCGAAGTCGGTCAACGCCCCGGCCCGCCACACGGCCCAGCGTCCGTCGGGGCTGTAGCGCAGCGGCTCGGGTCCGAGCCAGCCGCCGGCGGCCAGCTCCTCGGCCGGCAGCAGGCCGTCGGCGCGCGACTGATAGAGCCGAGCCCCGCGGGCCAGGTTGGTGTTGCCGGCAAAGGTCAGCCGCTTGCTGCTCGGTAGCCAGGCCACGCTGCCCGGCAGCACCTGCAGGTGCGGGCTGCAGAGCGCCGCGCGGCGCTCCTGGAGATTGGCCACCGAGAGGTGGTCGGCGCCGTCGTCGAAGCGGGTGAGGAACGCGATCCGCGTCGAATCGGGGCTCCACACCGGGTGCGTCGGCGGCATCAGCGTCTGCACGTGCAGCGCCGGCCCGCCGAGGATGGTGACCAGCAGCTCGAACGGCATCCGCCCGCCCGGCACGGCCCGGGCGATGGCCACCCGCCGGCCGTCGGGGCTCCAGGCCACCTGCGGCTGCTCGATGCCGCCGGTAGCGGTGAGGATGCGGGCCTTGGCCGCGCCGAGCTCCCAGACGAAGATCATCGGGTCGCCGTCGTCAAAGGCGAGGTAGGCCATGCGGTCGCCCGTCGGGCTCCACCAGACCTGCTCGGCGTTGTCGTAGCGGGGCTCGGGGTAGAGCGGCTCGGGCTCGCCGCCGTCCGGCTCCCGGGTGTACCAGAGCGCGCCGATGCCGTCGTCGGCGGGGAAGGCGAGGCGGCGGCCCGAGTCGATCCAGACCGGCGGTCCGGTGAGCCGGAGCGGCGGGCCGCCGGTGGCGGCGGTCAGGGCCAGCAGCGCCAGGAGCGCCGTGGTCATCGCATCCTCCCCCGCCCCGGCGCGACGCTCGGTCAGTAATCGCGGCCGAGCGAGCCGACATACCCCTTGCGGTCAAGGTTCGGCAGCTCTTCGAGCACCGCCCCGGTGCCGATGGCGACGCTGCTCAGCGGATCGTCGGCGACCCGGGTGGGGATGCCCGTCTGCTCGGCAATCAGCGCGTCGAGCCCGCGCAGGATGGCGCCGCCGCCGGTCAGCGTGATGCCCCGCTCGATGATGTCGGCCGACAGCTCGGGCGGCGTCTGCTCGAGCACATGCTTCACCCGGTCGACAATCGCCATCACCGGCTCGCTGAGCGCATCGCGAATCTGCGCCGACGAGACGACCACGGTCTTCGGCAGCCCGGCGACCAGGTCGCGGCCGCGGACCTCGATCTGCGTATCGGGCTCGATTGGATAGGCGCTGCCGACCTGGATCTTCAGCTCCTCGGCCGACCGCTCGCCGATCATCAGGTTGAAGTCCCGCTTGATGTAGCGAATGATGCACTCGTCCATACGGTTCCCGGCGATGCGGATGCTGTCGCTGACGACCATGCCCGAGAGCGAGATGACCGCCACGTCGGTGGTGCCGCCGCCGATGTCGACAATCATGTTGCCGCCCGGCTCGTGGATCGGCAGCCCGGCGCCGATGGCCGCCGCCATCGGCTCATCGATCAGCACGGCGCGCTTGGCGCCGGCCTCGATCGCCGCGTCGATCACGCTGCGGCGCTCGACATTCGTGCCGCCCGACGGCACGCAGGCGACAATGGTCGGCCGGACGAACGGCCGGCGACCGCAGATACGCTGAATGAAGTATCGAAGCATCGCGCGGGTGACGGTGTAGTCGGCAATCACCCCGCCGCGCATCGGCCGGCAGGCGATGATCTCGCCGGGCGTGCGGCCGAGCATCTTCTGCGCTTCGGTGCCGACGGCCATGATTCGGTTGCCGCGCCGCTGCAGCGCCACCACGCTCGGCTCGCGCAGCACAATGCCGCGCTTGCGCACATAGACCAGCACGTTGGCGGTGCCCAGGTCAATCCCAAGGTCGCGGCCGATCATGCCTGCCTCTCCGCTACGGCCACCGCCAGACGACGGCTCGACGGCACGTCGCGGTGCATCATACCACAACCGCTGGCAGTCCGGGCAGGCAGAAAAAGGGACGGACCCGATTTCAAGAAATCGGGTCCGTCCCTTTTTCAGCTGAGGGGGATGTCGTGGAACACGAAGCTGGTGCCGCGCGCCGGCTCGGGCCGCTCGTAGAGCAGGTCGAGCCCGAGCGGTTCGAGGTCGGCCGGCTGCGGTGACCAGGTCTGGAAGTCCCACTGGCTCAGCACGCCACCGTGCTCCGCGCCGCCGAGCGACTGCCACGCCTGCTCGAACTCGAGCGGCTCGCGGTCGGGCCAGAGCGGCAGGCCCTCGAGCGTGGCGGCGACGGTCCGCTCGGCGCCGGCGCGGCTGAGCAGGAATGCCACCTCGCGACCGGCGGGCAGTCGGCGGACCAGCTCGGCCAGGGCAAAGGCCGAGCTGCACGGCAGGCCGTCGGCGCTGAGCAGCAGGTCGCCCGGCGCCAAGCCGGCCAACGCCGCGGGGCTGCTCGGGGCCACTTCCTCCAGCAGGACGGCGGCACGGCCGTCGAGCTCGCTGTCGCGGCCGGTGGCGCCGAGCCAACCACCCCAGTCGGGCCGCCACAGCCGGCGCAGGTAGCGCCAGTGATCGATGCTGCCGGCCGCGTGGCGCAGCCGCAGGTTGCTCAGCCGCCATTCGTCGTCCTGATCCAGGGTGTGCAGGCGGAGCGTCAGATAGGGCGTCTGGTCACTCGCCTCGGGCGGATCGGCGAGCGAACCCTGGGTGCTCTCGAGCATCGACTCGAGCGGCACGGGCAGCCCGTCGACCGGCAGGATGTCCGCCTCGCGGCGGAGCAGCGCGACGCTCAGCCGCACCGGCGGCGACTCGCCCACCGCGACGCGCCCCAACTCGTCGAGCGGCAGACTGACCTGCCGGCGCTGCACACCGGGCCGCGGGCCGATGCTGCCCGACAGCACGGTCAGCCGCTCGGCGCCCGGGTCAGGGAAGGTCAGCGCGAACCACCAGACCGCGCCGTCGCGCAGGCCGGTAGCCAGCTCGGCGGCGGGCAGCCGCTCGCCGTCGACCAGGGCCAGCGGCTCGCCCAGCACGGCCAGCTCATCCAAGGCACCGCCATCGCGCGCGGTGACCCGCAGAATCGCGCGGAGCAGCCGCTCGCCGGCGACCTCGAGCCGCTGGCACTCGACCAGCTCGAAGCGAAGCTCACCCGACCAGTGGACCAGCGCCGGCTGATAGACCAGCCGCTCGCGCGCCCCGCCACTGAGGCTCGGCGGCGCGGCGACCGCCGGCAGGGCGAGCAGCCAGAGCCAGGCGAGCGGCCGCATCTCAGAACTGCACCGAGACCGGGACCGAACCGGCAGGCGTTCCGGTCGGCCGCGCCGCCGTCGGCACCTGCACCACGCGGGTCGGCTCGGCCGGCGGCGCGGTGGGTGCGCTCGGCGCGGCGGCCGTCACCGTCCGCGTGCGATAGACCGTGCGCGTGCGCCAGCGGGTGACCACCCGCTCGACCGGCACCTCGACGAGCTTCTCGACCGGCACCTCGACAATCTTCTCGACCGGCACTTCGACCCGCCGCTCGACGGTCACCGGCCGGTCGATTTCGACGGTCCGCGGGAACGCCTGGGCGCCGGTGAGCAGCCCGCCGGCAAAGAGCACCATGGCCACGGCCGCGGCCGGCATCGGGCGCAGCCGGGCCAGGCTGGGCCGCTGCGACGCCAGTTCGCGGCGCAGAGCGGGGAGCAGCCGTTCGACCTCGGCCGGATCGACCGGCGAGGCGGGGTCGTTGGCCCGCCGCGCGGCGACGACCTGGGCGACGCGGTCACTGGCGGCGCGCCAGTCGGGTCGCCGGGCCAACTGCCGCTCGACCCAGGCGCGCTCGCGCTCGCTGGCCAGGCCGCTGTGGTAGGCCGGCAGCCGGTGGGCGAGCCGGCGGGGGAGCTTGGTCTTCATTCCTCGTCCTCGGCGCCGAGATGGCGGCGCAGGTGGCGAATGGCATAGTGCAGTCGCGAGCCGACGGTGCCGACGGTGCAGCCCGTGGCGGCCGCGATCTCCTTGTAGCTGAGGCCCTGGTAGTAGTGCAGCACCATCACCTCGCGGTGCTCGGCCGAGAGGTTGGCCAGGGCGCGTCTGATGTCGCCGAGCTGCACCCGCTGGAGGGCCTGGTCGGCCACGGCGGCGGGCGGCTCGGCCACCTCGGCGTCGTGGTCGATGTCGTCGATGGGCCGCAGCCGCTCGGAGCGGACGGTGCGGCTGCGCGCGCTGTCGCGGGCGAGGTTGGTGGCAATGGTGTAGAGCCAGGTGGAGAACCTGGCCTGCGGCCGATACCGGGGCAATGCCCGGATCATGCGGATGAAGGTTTCCTGGACCACGTCGCCCGCCGCCTCACGGTCGCCCAGCAGACGCTCGGCGAACTGGCAGAGCGGGGCGTGGTAACGGCGGACCAACTGCTCCAGCGCGGCCTCGTCGCCGCGCTGGACCGCCGCCACCAGCTCCAGGTCTTCCGCCGCCGAGCTGTCCATCCGGTTCGACGACGGCTCAAACGCCCAGGCCATGGGTCTTCTTCAAGGGCGGCTGACGAGGGGAGCGTCGGCACTCCCATGATACCCCACCCGCGGCCGAGGCGCTGAATTCCGCGTTACGACCGCAGGCGGCAGGCGGCAGGCGATCGGAGCGCGGCCGTCCCCGGCCGCACCGCGCAGGTGGGCGTAGGGCGCGCTCTTGCGCGCGGGCACCGCCACGCCAAGTGAACCAGACCGGCGCTCGCAGGGTACTCACCGTGCAGGAGCCGCCGATGCGCATCGGGCTGTGGGTAATGGGACTGCTCGCCCTCGCCGCCGCCTGCGGCAAGCAGGCGGGCGGGGCGGCGGTGCCGAGCCGGCTGATCGAAGGCCGGGTAATCGACGCGGCGGGCCGGCCGCTGGCCGGCGCGACGGTCCACACGCCCTCAGCCGACCGGCTGCGGCGCGAGACGGTGCGGACCGACGCGGAGGGTCGGTTCGCGGCGGTGGTGCCGGTGGATGACCCCGTCGTGGTGCTGGTCACCGCCGAGGGCCACGCCTTCGGCTTGATGGGCTTGCCGGCGGGCGGCGGGCCGCTGGAGGTCCGGCTGGACCGGCCGCATCGGGTGGAGGTGGCCGTTGAGGTCGAGCAGCGTGCTCGCCGCACGCGCGAGCCGGGTAAAGGGCTCGCGGTGGCGCCGGTCGTGCCCGACGTACTGATCGGCACACCGTTCCTGCCCGACCTGCCGCCGGAGGTGCTGGCCGTCACCGATGCGGAGGGCCGTTGCCGGTTCGACGCCTGGCCCGATCCCGAGCGCCGCCTGCGGGTCGGGTTCGGCCTTCCAACCGCCATCCAAGCTCAGCCCGCCGAGCCGGTGTGGGAGCGACGCCACGTGGGTCATGTGACGGTACGCGGCGACGACCAGGGCGGGTCGATCCGGCACGGGAGAGTCGTGCTGGCCGACGGCACGCCGGTGGCCGGGGCGAGGGTTACCTCGGTCGGCTCGATACATGTGAGCGCGATTCCGCGCGAGGTACCGAAGTGGACCGCCGTCGACGGCACATTCTGGTTCGGCGGCGCTCGTGGCCGGGGGGTGCGGTTGCTGGTTACGCCGCCGACCGGGCTGCCGAGCGTCGGGCCCACCTTTGCGGAGGTGCCCACAAGCCGCGCTGGCGCCGACTTCACCATCCTCCTCAGGCCGGCGGCACGGGCGTCGATACAGGTCATCGGTGATGACCTACTGGCCCCCGTGTCACATGCGTCGGTCGTCGTGCGCTACACCGACGGGTC
This sequence comes from uncultured Fimbriimonadaceae bacterium, assembly GCA_964405335.1. Lineage (GTDB taxonomy): Bacteria > Armatimonadota > UBA10988 > UBA10988 > UBA10988 > CAYONP01. The sequence continues at coordinate 1,710 of CAYONP010000104.1, read as the reverse complement.
GTACCTGATCCGGCAGGCCGACGCTGCGGGCCGGCTGGAGTACGCCGGCCCGCACGGACAGGTGACGGTTACCGCCGCGCCGTCGTGGCCGGGTTTCGGGCGGCCGGGTCACGAAGCGGAGTTGGTTGCCGGCCAGACTGCCGACATCATCGTGAGGCTCGACGAACGCGAGCAGCGATTTCCGGTGCAGGTGGTCGATCGCGACAACCGACCGGTGGCCGGCGCGGTGATCTTCGGCTGCTACCCACACCGCGCCGACCGCAGCCCGAGCGGCATCGAGCTGGCCGAGACCGATGAGTACGGTCGAGCGACGTTCTGGACGAGGAGCACGCTCGGCCTCCACCTCATCGCCGTGGCCGGCGATGCCTGCGCGCCCAAGCCGGTGCAGGCGACGGCGGGCGAGATGAACTGGTTGATGGTCGACCCGACCGCCACCGGCGCGCTGACCGTCCAGGTGGTCGACCAGCACGGGGCGCTGGTCCCCGACGCGGCGGTCGTCTGCCGCGGCGCCTATGCACGGTGGGGCGAGGAGGTGATGCAGTTCACCGATGACCGCGGCGTGGCCGTCTTTCGCGGCATCGTCCCCTTCCGCAACATCACGCTCGAGGCGAGCCTCTTCGGCTACCTCACCGGCCGCTATCCGCCGTCCTACAACTCGGTCTTCGCGCTCTGGCCCGGCGGGAACACCCTCAGCGCTCAGATCACCTGCCGACGCAGGGAGTAACCCGCCCGCGGCCAAGCCCCGCGCGTCGCGTGGGAGACCTTCCATGCAGGTCATGCTGACCGGGGGCTGTGGGCACATCGGGCGCGTCGTCGCGGCGCGGTTGAGCCGCGAGCATCAGGTCGTCATCGTCGATCGGGTGCCGCATCCGGGCGAATGGGCCGGGCGGGTCGAGTTGCTCGACCTGACCAGCGGCACCGAGCTCGACCGACTCGACGAACCGTTCGACGCCGTCGTCCACCTCGCCGCCATCCCGAACCCGTTCGACGACCCGTGGGAAGAGGTGCTGCGGGTCAACCTCACCTCGACGCTGAATGTGCTCCGCTACGCGGCCGAGCGGGGCGTGCCGCGGGTGATCTTCGGCTCGAGCGAGTCGGCCGGCGGGTGGGGCATCCACCGGACCTTCTACCGGCCCGATTACCTGCCGATCGACGAGCAGCACCGCGACCGGCCGGCCGAGGTCTACAGCTTCACCAAGTGCTTCGGCGACCAGCTCTGCCGTGCCTGCAGCGACGCCGACGGCCTCCAGACGGTCTGCCTCCGCTACACCTGGGTGGTCTTCGAGGGCTGGTTCGACTACTTCGCTGAGCAGGTCACCCGCGTCACCCCGCGCGATGCACTGGGCGGCACCTATTGCTGGATCTGCGTCGACGATGTGGCCGAGGCGGTCGCCCGGGCGCTGGCCATGTCGATGGCGCCGGGGCAGAGCGAGACCTTCTACCTGACCGCCGCCGAGACGTTCAGCACCGCGCCGACGCTGGAACTGGCCGAGCGCAACTGGGGCCCCGGTGTGCCGCACGACGCGGATTACTACGCCGGCCGGCCGCACGCCTCGTTTTTCGACCTGCGCCGGGCCGAGCGGCTGCTCGGTTGGCGTCCGGCGTGGGACGTGGCCAGGATGGTGGCCGCGCGGGGCGGCGGGAATCGGAAGATGTGAAACGGCGACGGTGAATGTCGGCGCGTCGGGCGTGCCGCGGAGCGCGGTAGGG
>CAYONP010000103.1:5350-19522 GCA_964405335.1 uncultured Fimbriimonadaceae bacterium | reverse complement strand
CCGACCGTCGTCGAGGGCCCCGAGCTGGTTCGCCGCATCGGGCCCAGCGTGCTGCTGGTCAACACCGTCAAGGCGGCGGTTCAGACGGCGCCGTCGGCCGAGCAGCGCGCCACCCTGCGCGGCCACCGCGGCGGCATCGAGCAGGCCGTCTGGTCGCCCGACGGCAGCCTCATCGCCACCGCCAGCCACGACCACACCTGCCGCCTGTGGGACGCGGTCAGCGGCGAGCTGCGCGGCGTCCTGCAGGGCCACCGCGGCTGCGTCCACGCCGTCTGCTTCTCGGCCGACAGCAAGCTGCTCGCCACCGGCGGGCCCGACCTGACCGTGCGACTGTGGAACGTCGAGGCGCGCGAGACGGTGCAGGTGCTCGAAGGTCACGCCGCCTCGGTCGAGCGGATCGCCTTCGCACCGAATGGCCGGCTGGTGGCCACCGCCACCGGCGCCAAGGAGGATCCCATCGTCCGCGTCTATGACGTGCGCACCGGGCAGTTGCTCCGCGCGCTCGAGGGGCACAGCGACCGAGTCGCCGCGATCGCCTTCTCGAACGACAGCGCCACGCTGCTCAGCGCCGGCGCCGACGGCACCGCGCGGCTGTGGAACCTGAGCGGGTTGGCCGGCGAGTAGGCCGCCGGCGATGCGACTCCTGGTCCTCGCCGACGACCTGACCGGCGCCGCCGACGCCGGCTCGCAGGCGGCCCGGCACCGCGTGCCGGCGGCGCTGCTGCCGGCGCCGGAGGATGATCCGGCCCGGCTGCCGACCGAAGCGGTGATCGTCAACACCGCGACGCGCCACGCACCGGCCGGGACCGACCGGCCACGCTTCGACCTGCCGGCCTGCTGTTACCTCAAGTTCGATTCGACCCTGCGCGGGCGCATCGGGAGCGAGCTCGAGTGGCTGGTCGAGCGGACCGGCCGGCCGGCGATCTTCGCCCCGGCCTATCCGGCCGTCGGCCGCGTCACCCGCGGCGGCGTTCACTTCGTCGACGGCCTGCCGGTCAGCCAGACCGCGTTCGGCCGCGACGCGCTGGCGCCCGTGGGCGAGAGCCACCTCCCGACGCTGCTCGCGCGGCAGACCCGGACTCCGGTCGAATCGGTGCGGATCGAGCGGCTCGAGCGCGCGCTGTCGGGCGGCCCGCGCATCGTGGTGGTTGATGCCGAGCGCGACGCCGATCTGGCGGCCATCGCCGCCATTGTCCATCGCACTCGGCCCGAGCCGCTCTGCGCCGGCGCCGCGGCGCTGCTCGACGCGCTGCTGCCCGGCTGGCCGCTGCGTCGCGCCCCGCTGCCCGCCCCGCCACCGCTGCGGCCGCTGCTGGTCATCGCCGGCAGCCTGCACCCGGTTTCGCTGGCGCAGGCCCGCGCCGGGTTGGCCGCCGGGTTCGCCGTCGCCGACGATCGCGCCGCGGCGCGGCTGCTGAACGGCGAGAGCCTGCTGCTCCAGCCGGGCGGGCCGGGCGGGCCGGGCGACCCGCGGGTGGCGGAGCGTCTGGCGGCGCGAGCGGCCGCGATCGTCGCCGATCTTGCCGCAGCCGGCCGGCGGTGCGGCCTGTGCTGTTTCGGTGGTGAGACCTCGGCGGCGGTGCTGCGCGCGCTGCGCATGACCGGCCCGCTGACGCCGGCGGGCGAGCTCGAGCCGGGGGTCAATCTGCTGGCGGTGCGCGATCATGCTACCATCGGCGGTGTGGTGCTCAAGTGCGGTGGGTTCGGCGGCGAGGATCTGCTCGCCCGGCTGGCCGGGAGCGGGGCATGAGGCTGGGTGTGACCATCGGCGATCCACACGGCGTCGGGCCGGAGATTCTGCTCCGTGCCCATGCGCTGCGGCTGGTGCCCGGGCCGTTCGTGGTCATCGGCGACGCGGTGGTGCTCGAGCGCTGTGCCGCGGCGCTCGGCCTGGACCTGCCGGACGACCTGGAAGTGCATGACCTCGGCGCGCTGATGAGCGACGAGATCCGCCCCGGCGAACTCTCGGCGGCGGCCGGGCAGGCGGCCTGGCTCTACCTGCAGCGCGGCATCGCCGAGGCGCAGGCCGGGTCGATCGATGCCCTGGTCACGCTGCCGGTCAACAAGGCGGCGACGGCGCTGTCGGTGCCCGGCTTCACCGGCCACACCGGCGCGCTGGCGGCCGCCTGCGGGAATCCACCGCACACCATGGCGCTGGTCTCGGACGAGCTGATCACCACCTTCGTCTCGACCCACGTACCGCTGCGGCAAGCGATTGAGCTGGTCACCCGCGAGCGCATCGCCGAGGTGACCCGCCTCACCGCCGGCCTGGTCGAACGGCTCGGCCGGCGCGGGCCGATCGCGTTGGCCGGGCTGAACCCCCACGCCGGTGAGGGCGGGACACTGGGCAGCGAGGAGCTCGAGGTGATCGCCCCGGCGGTGGCCGAGCTGTCCGCCGGCGGGCTCGACGTGCGCGGTCCCGAGGCGCCCGACACAGCCTTCCTGCGCGCGCGGCAGGGCGAGTTCTCGGCGGTGGTCAGCATGTACCACGACCAGGGCCATGTGGCGATGAAGACCCTTGGGCTGGACCAGGGGATCAACGTCACCGTCGGCCTGCCGTTCTGCCGCACCAGCCCCGACCACGGCACGGCGTTCGACATCGCCTGGCGCGGCGTCGCCTCGCTGAGCAGCTTCGTCCGGGCCTGTGAGCTGGCGGTGCGGCTCGCCTGAACGGCGGCTACTCCGCCGGGTCGGGCAGCTCGGTCAGATTGACCGGGCCGAGGCGCGGTGGTTCGGTGAACAGGAACCGCGAGGCACCCAGCGCGCAGGGCACGACGAAGAGCAGCGCGAACCAGCCGGGCGGGGTAAGCAGCGCCGCGGCGAGCACCGCGCTGCCGACCGCGCCGGCGGCCAGGCGGCCCGGATCGGCGGCCGGGTTGCGCAGCCGGTAGACCAGCTCGCCGGCCACCTCGCAGAGCGCCGACGAGCCAAACGCGGTGGCCAGCACAACCGCCGCCAGGAGCAGGAAGGCGAGCAGCGCGGCGCCCTCGCCGGCGCGGAAGCCGCCGACGATCACCACCGTGCCGACCAGCGCGATCGGCACGCCCCAGCCGAAGCAGAGCCACGGACGGGCGCGGACCCACTCGGCGGCGCGCGCGGTGCCCGCCGGCCAGACCGCCAGGCTGATCACGGTCAGAGCGGTACGGCCGACGACGAACAGGCCGGCGAAAAGGGCGAAGCCCAGCATCCAGAGCGTGCCGGTGGCGGTGTCGCGCAGCTTGCCAGCGCCCTCGGCCTCGGGGCGGGCGGCGGCGGCGACGGTGCTGCCGACCGCAGTCTCGTCATCGGCCCAGGCCGGGGCGACGGCCAGCGCCGCGCAGAAGAGCAGACCGAGCAGTGCCGTCGTTCGCATCACCCTCTCCCGGGCGCCGGCGCCAGCCGCAGGCGGCGCGTGCGCCATTCAACCATTGCCGCGGCGGCCAGGCCGCCGGCCAGGAGCCAGCCACTGGTGACCCAGGCGGGCGTGTCGGCGAGCAACGCGCCGGCGCCGAGCTGGGCCTCGAGCAGGCCATCGAGGAACGCTGTCCAGAGTCCGCTGGCCAGCTCGGTCAGCCAGACCCAGGCCGACCGAACGAGCGGCTCGGGCGCCGTGCCGGGCAGCAGGCCGGGGTAACGCCAGAGGACGAAGGCGGCGGCCGCGACGAGCAGCGCGGCGGCCAGACCGAGCGCCCGACGCGCGTCGCGCGCGGCCAGCGCGGCCAGCTCGCGCTGCCGCGCGGCCTGGGCGTCGACGGCGGCCCAGACGCCGTCATGGAGCGCCGGCCCGCGCGGCTCGGCCTCGGCCTCGAGCAGGGCCAGCCCGCGGCGCAGCAGATCGTACTGCCGGCGGCAGTCGCCGCACTCGGCCAGGTGCCGGCCGGTCTCCAGGTCCGGTTCGTCGAGCATCGCCGGCAGGCGGTCGAGGCACTCGCGGCAGGTCATGGCGACTCTCCGAACCCTTCGGGCAGCAGCTCGGCAAGCTGTTCGCGCAGCCTTGCCCGGGCCCGGTGCAGGTGGGTCTTGACTGTACCCAGCGGCAGGTCGCAGGCGGTGGCGATTTCGGGGTAGCTGAGCTGCTTGACGTGGCGGAGCAGCATCACCAGCCGGTACGGCGGCGGCAGCGCCGCGACGGCCCGCTGCACCGCCGCCGCGAACTCGCCGCCGGCGGCCTGTACCGCCGGGTCGTCGTCGGGCGGCCCGGCCGGGTCGAGTGGCCGGTCGTCGTCGTTGGCCGGTTCGAGCGACCAGGTGCGCAGGCGGGGCCGGGCGGCGGCGTTGAGGCAGACGCGGGCGGCGACCTGATAGAGCCAGGGCCGGAAGGGCAGACCGTCGCGGAAGGTGCCGAGTTTGAGCCAGGCGCGGACGAAGACCTCCTGGGCCAGTTCGCGGGCGTCCTCGGGGTGGCCGCAGTAGCGCAGGGCGAGGTGGTAGATCGGCCGCTGATAGGCGGTGATCAGCTCGTCGAAGGCCGACCGGTCGCCGCGCTTGGCGCGCTCGACCAGCTCTTCGTCACTCGCCGCCATGGCCAGGGCTACCATGCCGGGCGGTACAGCCACGCCGGTGGCTTGGTTTCGGCCCGGCGCCGGACCGTTGGCAGCGGCGGCGGCGGCTCCTCCCGCGCCGGCGCGCACCGATCGCGGGTCGTGGGTGTCGATCGCCTGGCTGCGGACGAGAATCGGGGAAAGAGTCCGCAATCGGCTGCGGAATCGGCCGATTTGTGGTCTAATGTGCCGTGGCGGATGTCGATACGAAGAAGGGGCGAGCCGATTCACGCCCGGCGAGTCGGCCCGCCACAGCAGGCGACAGCAAGGAAACGGGACCATGACCAGTCGGACCACGGGCTCCGGTCGCCGGCGAGCGGGATGGCTGCTCTGGCTGCTGGCCGCCGCGACCGTGCCAGGGCGCGCCCAGGAGCTGATTGCCCCCGAGCCCGATCGCGACTACGCCGTCGGCGCGGGCGACATCCTGGGCATCATGGTCCCGCGCTACACCGAGGTGAGCGGCCAGTACCCGGTCGAGCGTGACGGCACCATCTCGCTGCAGCTCGTGCCCAACCTTGTCGTCGAGGGGCTGACCCCGCCCGAGATTGAGCGTCTGCTGCTGACCCGCCTGGCCGAGTTCTTCACCCAGGTCGAAGCGGTCCACGTGCGCGTGCTGGCCAAGCGGATGATCGTCCGGGTCAGCGGGTTCGTCTCGACCCCCGGCGAGATGAGCGTGCCGCGCGACGCGACGGTGCAGCAGGTGGTTTATCAGGCCGGTATGCAGCCCGGCACGGTGCTGACCGACATCCGTCTGCGGCGCCATACCGGCGAGTGGGTCGAGGAGATCATCGTCGACCTGAAGGCCTACCAGGAGGGCCGCGGCGAGCTGCCGGCGTTGCAGAGCGGCGACGAGTTGTTCTGCCGCGCCATCGAAACACCCGACGACCTGGCCGGCGGGCCCGGCGGCGAGGCCTTCTCCGGCCTGCCCGTGGCGGCCGGCGCGGGCAGCCGCGGCCGCGCGGTACAGGTCCTCGGCGCGGTCGGCCTGCAGGGCGACATCGGCGTGCGCGACGGCTCGAGCCTGCTCGATGTCCTGCTCCGCGCGCAGTACCTACCCGAGGCCGACCTGACCCGGGTGAGCATCCTCCGCGGCGGGCAGGGCGAGCCGGAGACGTTCAACCTGCAGGCCTATCTCGACGAGGGCACGCCGCCGCCGCCGCTGGTCTATCCCGGCGATGTGGTCCGGGTGCCGAGCAAGATCAGCGGCACGCGACAGGTGATCATCCGCGGCATGGTCGGCCGCTCGGGGCCGCTGACCATCGTCGACGGCATGAACCTGCAGGACGTCATTCTCAATGCCGGCGGCGTCACGCCGGGCGGCGACCTGACCCGGGTGATGATCACGCGCACGGTCGACGGGCGTCCGCAGACGCTCGAGGCCGACGTGCAGCGCTACATGGAGACCGGCGACGCCAATACCCTGCCCGAGCTGCTGCATGGCGATGTGATCCACGTGCCGCGCGGCACGCTGCCGATCGACCTGCCGGGGGCGTTCGTCACGGTTCAGGGCGCGGTGGCCGCGCCGGGACCGCAGGCGCTGCCGGCGCGGCGGGCGCTGCCCGGCGTGCTGGCCTCGGCCGGCGCGCTGCCGACGGCCGACACGTCGCGGGTGCGGATCACCCACACCGACGGCGAGAGCGCGCCGGGCGCCGAGATCGTCTACTTCGACCTGGAGGCCTATGAAGAGGGCAGTGGCGAGCCGTTGCCCGAGCTGCGCGATGGGGACATTGTCCGCGTCGAGCCGCGGACGGTGAGCGTCTTCGGCGCGGTGGTCAACCAGGGCGAGATCGAGATTCCGCGCGACACCAACGTGGTCGAGGCGATGGCCATGGCCGGCGGGCCGCTGCCGACCTCGAATCTGCGCAACATCCGCATCCTCCGCGCCGGCGGCACCGAGGGCTTCCAAGAGGCGGTGACGGTCAATCTCGAGGCCTACCACGACAGCCCCGAGACGCAGCCGCCGCTGCCGCGGGTCTACGCCGGCGATCGCATCGTGGTCGCCCACGGGATGCAGGAAGATCGGCTGGTTCACGTCTTCGGCGCGGTGGGCAGTCCCGGTCCGGTCGAGATTCCCGGCCGCGAGGCCTCGATCGTGCACATCATCCAGTTGGCCGGCAACATCGATCCGCTGCAGGGCGACGAGCACCGGGTGCGGATCGTGCGCCAGGGCCCGGACGGGGTGACGGTGAACTTCGTCGACCTCGGGGCGATCATCCGCGGTCAGGACGCCGGCCCGGTGCCGGTGGTCCGGCCGGGCGATATCGTGCGGGTCGACCCGTTAATCGAGTCGCAGAACGGCATCCTGCTCTTCGGCGCCTTTGCACAGCAGGGCTGGATCCCCTACCAGGGCCCGGGGATGACGTTGCAGGAGGTGTTCGCGGTGTCGCAGCCGTCGCCGACGGCTGCGCTGGACCGGATCCGGATCCTGCGCCTGGAGGGCGACCGGGTCGAGACGCACGACATCAACGATTACATGGAGCGCGGCCGGCCCTGGCCGGAGGTCTACCCCGGCGACGTGGTGGCGATCGACCAGCGGCGGCAGGGGACCGACATCTTCAGCGAGATCCTGCGCATCTTCGGCATCGCCCGCTTCTTCGGGCTGGGACGCTTATGAGCGCGAACATCGGCAACTTGTTCCGGGGCGGACGCGGCGCGGCGACGCGGCTCGACCAGGAGCTGCACGAGATGCTCCACGCCCTGCTGCCGCGGGTGCACCAGGGCCAGCTCTCGTCGCTGGCGGTGTGCAGCGCCGAAACCGGCGAGGGGCGGTCGCACCTGTCGCTCTACATCGGCGAGGCGGCGAGCGACCACCTCGGCGCGAAGGTGCTGCTGGTCGACGCCGATTCGGTCCGGCCGTCGCTGCATCGTGAGCTGGGCGTCGACAGCCCGCTCGGCTTCACCGACGTGTTGCGCGGCCATGCCGCGCTACCGGACGCCGTGCGGCCGACGCTGCATGATGGACTCGATGTGCTCTGCGCCTCGCGCGAGGTGCCGATGAACAGCGAGGACGTAACCCGCGAGCGGCTCGAGCCGTTCCTCGAGACCTGCCGGCAGGCCTACCGCATGACGGTGTTCGACACCGGGCCGCTGTTGGCCAGCCAGGAGGCGAGCCAGATCTGCCATCACGCCACCGGGGTGCTGCTGGTGGTCCTGGCCGGGGTGACCCAGGGCGAGTCGGTGGCGCGGGCGCATCGGGTGTTGCTGCGGGCGCATGCCGCCCTGCTGGGGGTCGTGGTCAACGACCCGCGAGACGAGTTCCAGCGCGATGAAAGCTGATCCGACATTCGATATCCAGCAGTACCTGCGGGTGCTTCGGCGCCGCGCCTTCCTGCTGCTCATTCCGGTGGTCGTGCTGACCATCTTCGTCGGCGCCGGCAGCCTGCTGATCGACGACGTCTATCAGGCCAACGCGCAGTTGGTGGTGCGGCCCGAGATGGACGCGGTCAGCGGCCTGGCCGTGCGGTCGCGGATCGATCAGCAGATGGACAGCATCATCGCCGGGCTGCAGCGGCCCGACGGGCAGCGAGCGATTGTCGAGAAGCTGCGCGACCAGCGGCCCGCCGAGCTGACCGAGGACCAGCTCTACGTCGAGTTCGGCCGGCGGCTGATGCTCAAGCGCAACACCCGCCGCGGCGCCGACACCTGGATCGACGTGGTCTTCCAGGGTCATCCCAAGGAGTTCGCCATCGCGGTGGTTAACGCCTTTGCCGAGGAGATCGAGCTGCAGGGCACGCGGCAGGTTTCCGAGCAACTGCTCAACACCATCGAGTTCGTCGACGAGTCGCTGACCGACTACAACGCGCGGCTCGAGCAGCTCGACATCGAGGGGCGCGGGCTGCTGGCCGAACTGGAGCGGGAGCTGGGCGATGTGGCTCACATCGGCGCCCAGCGCGGGCTGACCAACTACGTCAGCACGGCGCTGGCCGCCTATGACTCCGAGGGACGGCGGCTCGACGCGGTGATCTCGGGGCTCGAAGCGCGGGTGCGGATGATTGAGAACTACCTCAACCAGGTCACCCCGACGATGCCCGTGCGGGCCGTCGACGCCGGCACCGCGGCGGCCATCTCGGCGATTGAACAGCAGGTGGCCCAGAACCGGCTCAGCCTGGTGGCGCTGGGCTTCAAGTACACCGACCGCCACCCGGCGATGCAGGAGATGGAGATCCAGGGCGACGAGCTGCGCGCCTATCTCGATCGGCTCAAGCAGCAGGCCAAGCTGGAGACGCAGGAGATCTCGAACCCGAACTACGAGCAGGCTCAGATCGAGCTGGTCCGCACAGCCTCGGCGCTCGACGAGGCGAAGGCGAATCGCGGGCTGGTCAGCGACCGCAGTGGCCGGCTGCGGAAGTTCTACTACGACCGCGTGCCCGAGCTCGAAGCCCGTCTGTCGCGCGTGCAGCAGCAGCAGGAAGTGCTGACCGAGACCCGCGACCGCCTGCTGACACGGCGTGACCAGTTGAACCTGAACCAGTCGTTCGAGGGCAAGAACACCCAGCGGTTCGAGCTGAGACGTGCGCTCGATTACGCCATGCGGCCGTTGCGGCCGAACCGCAAGAAGATCGCCATCCTCGGCTTCATGGCCGGCCTGTTCGTCGGTATCAGCTTCGTGCTTCTGGCCGAGTACCTCGACCACGCGGTGCGCAGCGAGTACGATCTGCGGCGCTACGTCGACGCGCCGATCCTGGCCGTCTTGCCGCGCGCGCCGCGTTAGCTGCTCTCGGGGCGTGGGGGAGACACCGCCGGCGACGGCGGGGTGGCGGCGTGACGGATGATTCGCAGGAACCCGACCGATACCCGGCTGCGCCGACTGCTGCTCGCCATGCTGCTCGTCGGCGTCATCCCGCCGACCGTCTTTGTCCTCCGGCGCAAGCAGCAGGTGGTCGTCACCCAGCGGGTCTATCGCTCGGCCGAGTGGGCCGCCGGCGACCTGCAGGCCGTGCGCGCCGATGCCGACCCGCCCGACTCATCAGCCGTCTGGGACGGCGAGGTCATCCGCGTCGCCGGCATGCGCAACGAAGTCGTCGCCTGGCAGCTCATCGTCCGCCCGGCCTACTACGTCGATGACGCGCGGCTGACCATCGCGCCGCTCGTCTCGTCGGCGGGGGTCGAGCTGCCTGCCGATCACCTCGAGCCGTTCCATGCGCACCTGATGGAGGTCACCGTTCCGTCGCAGTATGGGCACGGGGCGCCGGTCGCGCAGAGCCGTGGGGCGGGCAAGTACCCCAACCAGTTGCTGCCGTTCGTCGGTGAGCGGGTGGTCGACCTGCCCGCCGGCGAGGCGGCGACGCTCTGGTTCGACTACTGGATTCCGCCCGACGCCGCGCCCGGCGTCTACCGTTCGACCATTACGCTGGCCGATGACCGCACCACCGACTTGAGCTTCCCGCTGGAACTCGAGGTGTGGGACCTGGATATGCCGCGGGCGATGCACTACCGCACCTGGTTCGTGCTCGATCGCGCGCAGCTCGTCGGTTACATCGGCGGCGACGCGCTGCTCGGCGGAGCGCTCGAATCGCGTCTGATGCGCCTGGCGCGCGAGCATCGCGCCTCGGCGGTGGCGCCGCTGACCGTGGCCGGGCCGCAGGTCGACCTCGAGCAGTGGTGGGCTGTCAACGGCGCGATCATCGCCGGCCAGTTGTTCGCCGACGGCCCGACCGCCGGCGAGCGGCCGCCGCTGCTGCCGCTCGAGCTGCCCGAACTGAGCGCGACCGACTTCCGTGACACCATCGTGCCGCTCCATCAGGAGCTGCGCGACCGCGGGCTGCTCGACGGCGTGGTGCTGGTCGAGCCGCGCAGCCCGCGCGACGAGGACGATTACCGGCGGGTGCAGTTCCGCGGCGCGATGCTCGACGAGTATGTCGGCCGCGGCATCCCCTACTTCGTGGTCGCGCCGGTGACCCCGCCGCAGGAGCGGCTCGAGCCGCTGACCGGCTATGTCGACTGGTTCTGCACCGGCCGCGTGAGCGAAGCCGAGCGGCGCGCGGTGCGCGCGCTGGAGGGCGAGGTCTGGGTCCAGGACGCGGCCCTCGGCGGCGTGCCGGTGATCGATGTGCCGTTGCTCGGCGTGGCCGCCTGGGGGCCGGCGGCGTGGCGCTACCGGGTCGACGGCCAGCGGATCTGGAACCTGGCCTATTGGCGTCAAACCGACTACGACGTGCGCGAGCAGACCGCGCTGTTCACCGACCCACTGACGGTCGACGAGGCACGGCGGACGGAGGGCGGCCGGCCCTACCCCGCCGAGTGGGCCGTGCGGCTCAACGGCGACGGGGTGATGGTCTATCCGGGCGACCTGGTGGGCAGCAGCATGTTGGTGCCCAGCCTGCGCCTGAAGGCCTTTCGCCGCGGGGCACAGTTGTACGAGTATCTCTGGTTGCTGCGGCAAAAGGGCCGCGGTAAGGCCGCCGAGCAGTTCGCCACCCGGCTGGTGCCCGCCGCCGGGCAGTGGAACCCCGATCCGACGGTCTGGGAGCAGACCCGTCGCGAGATGGCCAAGATGCTGCTGGAGCTGACGCGATGAGGTGGCTCTGGGCGCTGGTGCTGGCGACCGCCGCCGCGGCGCAGGAGCCGGTCGACCTCGCACCCGGCCGGGCCGTCTGGCGGCCCACGGCGCGGGTGACCGAGCGCGACGGCCGGCGGCTGCAAGCCGAGGTCTACCGCTTCGCACTCGACGCGCCGACCCGGCTCAGGCTCAGGCTGCTGGCCGAGGGGCGACTCGGGCTGGTGCTCTACCGCGACGGCCCTGGCGAAGGGCCACGGCCGCCGCTGGGCACCGCCGCGCCGGGCGAAGCGCTCGAGCTCGACCTGACCAGCGGCGGCTACGTCGTCGTGGTCGCCGGCGACCCGCCCGCCGAGGGGGCCTACCTGCTCAGCATCGCCCCGCCGCCGACCGCCGACGGCGCCGCCGAGGCTGTGCCGCTGCCGCACCCCGAGACCAACGACGGCAGCCTGCCCGCGGCGGCGCGGTGGCGGCTGCCGCACGCGCTGCATTCGTGCGACCTGTCGCGCGACGGCGACTGGCTGGTGGCCACCGATGGGCAGGCTGCCTGGGTCTACGCCTTGGCCGACGGCACGCGCTACCCGCTCGCCGCGCCGGCCGGGGCGGTCCGCCGCGTGGCCGTATCGCCGAACGGCTGGGCGGTGCTGGTCGCCGGCGAGTCGGTTGCCCGACTCTACAGCCTGCCCGACCTGGCGCCCATCGTCGATCTGCCGGCCGGCGGCGAGCTGGCCGACGCGGTGTTTGTCGGCTCCGACCTGCGCGTGGCGCTGCTCCCGGCCGGGGGCGAGGTGACTATCCGCTCGCCGCAGCCGGGCGACCTGGCCGGCCTGCCCGAGAGCGCCGGCGTGGCGCTGAGCGGCGACGGCCGCGGCGCCAAGCTGGTGGTCACCCGCGCCGACGGCGCGCTGGCGCTGTTCGACCTCGGTCGCCGCACCTTGATCGACGAACTGCCCGGCGCCGCCGCACCGGCCGGCGTGGCGCTCGATCCGCTGCGGCCGGTGGTCATCGCCGCCGGCGCGGGGGCCAGTCGGCTCTGGCTGGCCGAGGGCGACGATCCGCCCGAGGCGCTGCCCGACCTCGCCGCGGCGACCTTCGGCCCGAGTGGCGAGCTGGCCATGATCGCCGACCGGCGGGTGATCTTCCGCCACCAGCAGACCGAGGTCGAGTTGACCCCGGCGGTCGAGGCGACGCTGGTCGAGTTCGACGACCGCGGGCGGTTGCTCCTCGCCGCCACCGCCGCCGGCGAGGTGACCGTCTGGGATACCTCGCCCATCTTACCGGTGCGGATCATCGAGAGCGGCGCCATGGCGCGCGCGCGCGGGCTCTATGAGGCCGGCCTCGCGGCGCTCGAGAATGCCGACTACGAGGCCGCCGGCGCGGCCTTCACCGCCGCCCTCGGGCTGCTCGAGGGGCTGTTCGGCGTTGAACCCCAGGCGCCGCAGCAGGCCTGCCTGGCGCTCCTGCGGTTGAGCCAGGCGAGCTATGGCGCGGCCGACTACACCACCTCGGCCGAGCAGTGCGAGCGGCTCGAAGCGATGGCCGCCGAACTCGACGACGAACGTGTGCGCGGCTCGCTGATAGCCATCGCCCGCTACGGCCGGGCCGAGGCGCTGTGGCTGCTCGACCGGCGCGACGAGGCGAAGGTGCTGTTCCAGGCGGCACTCGACGCGGGATTGGAGGGGGAACGGGCCGACGAGGCGAAACGCAAACTCGCGGAGTGAACCATGCGATGGGCGATTCTCGCCGGCGCCGCCGGCGCCATTCTCCTCGCCGCCTGCGGCCAACGCGCCGCCGTGGCAGCGGCTCAGCCGACGTTTGCCAAGGGCCTGCCGACCGATCCGGGCTACTTCCCCATCGGCGTCTGGCTGCAGGCGCCGCACAACGCGGCGCGGTTCCGCGAGCTGGGGATCAACCTCTACATCGGCCTCTGGCAGGGGCCGACGCAGGCGCACTTGTCCGAGCTCGAAGCCGCCGGGATGCCGGTGATCTGCTCGCAGAACGAGGTCGGCCTGGCCTACCAGGGCGACATCATCGTCGGCTGGATGCACGGTGACGAGCCGGACAACGCGCAGGCGGTGTATGACGAGCAGGGCAATCGCACTGGCTGGGGGCCGTGCGTGCCGCCGCAGGAGATCGTCGACGACTATCACCGGCTGAAGGCCCGCGACGCGACCCGGCCCATCCTGCTCAACCTGGGCCAGGGGGTGGCCAACGACGAGTGGCACGGCCGCGGCGCCGGGGCGCAGTTGTCCGACTACGAGACCTACGTGCTCGGCGCCGACCTGGTCAGCTTCGACGTCTACCCGGTGGCGGGGATCGGTAAGCCCGACGGCGAGGAGTATCTCTGGTATGTGGCCAAGGGCGTCGAGCGGCTGCGCGGCTGGGCGCCGGCGACGACCCCGGTCTGGGCGGTGCTCGAGTGCACGCACATCAGCTCGCCGCGCAAGGCGACGCCGGAGCAGGTGCGCTCGATGGCCTGGATGGCCATCTGCCGCGGCGCCACCGGTTTGCTCTACTTCGTCCACCAGTTCGAGCCGAACTTCATCGAGGCGGCGCTGCTGGTTGATGACGAGATGTGCGCCGGCATCACCGCGCTGAACGGCGAGATCACCGCCCTGGCGCCGGTGATCAACGCGCCGACCGTGCCCGACGGCGTAACGGTCGAGAGCGAGGCGCCGATCGCCGCGCTGGTCAAGCAGCACGACGGCGCGACCTACCTGCTGACCGTCAGCCTGCGCAACGAGGCGACCGAGGCGACCTTCCGCCTGCCCGGCGGCGACGGTACGGTCGAGGTGCTGGGCGAGCAGCGCACACTCCCCCTCGCCGGTGGCGTGTATCGCGATTCGTACGAGCCCTATGCGGTGCATCACTACCGCATCCGGTAACGACGGCAGCTCGACGCGGGCGGGGTGTATCGCTGTTCCCTGCGCTTGCCGCGACAACGAGCCGATAGCCGTGGCGCCGGTTGGCAACCGGCGGTGCCGCGCCGCGCGGCACACGGCCGGCGAGGGTGCCGAGGGCACGGGCAGCGGGCGCGCGGGAACCGGTTATCAACCGGCGCTACGGATGGGGTGTGCTTCCACCCCGCCGGCGGCTCTGCTCGTGGCGCCGGTTGGCAACCGGCGGTGCCGCGCCGCGCGGCACACGGCCGGCGAG
>CAYONP010000103.1:0-5250 GCA_964405335.1 uncultured Fimbriimonadaceae bacterium | reverse complement strand
GGTGTGCTTCCACCCCGCCGGCGGCTCTGCTCGTGGCGCCGGTTGGCAACCGGCGTTACGGCTCGGGTGTGCCGTCGAGACCGACCGGATCGCCGACCCTCCCCGTTCGTGGACCCTGTGGTATACTGGTCCTTCGCCCTTGCCCGGAGCCAGCGATGAAGGCCGAAATCCACCCCAAGTATGTCGAGGCGACGGTGACCTGCGCCTGCGGCAACACGTTCACCACCCGCAGCACGCAGGCGACCATCCGGGTCGACATCTGCAGCGCTTGCCACCCGTTTTACACCGGCCGGCAGAACATCGTCGACACCGAAGGGCGCGTCGAGCGGTTCCGCAACAAGTATGAGCGGGCCCGGCAGGCGCGGACCAGCGGCCGGCGCTGACCATGGCCGAAGCCGGCACGCCCGAGGTCAGCTACGGCGGGCAGGCGATCATCGAAGGGGTGATGATCCGCAGCCCGCGGTTCGTCTCGGTCGCCTGCCGCTACCCCCGCGACGACGGCCAGCCCGGCAGCGAGACGCCTATCGACGTCCATACCGAGCCGGTCAAGAGCGTCTTCACGCGCTGGCCCATCCTGCGCCGGATCCCCATCCTGCGCGGCATGTTCTCGCTCTTCGAGATGCTCGCCCTGGGGCTGCGCAGCCTGGAGCGGAGCGCCAACATCCAGGCCGCGTTCCTCTCGCTGGTGCCCGGCCTGACCACCGTCGACCCGGCGCCGCCACCGCCCTCGCACGACGGCAAGGGCGCGCTCAACGGGCCGATCATGTGGACCACCATCCTACTCTCGGTCGGCCTCGGCGTGGGCCTGTTCGTGCTCCTGCCGAACTACCTGGCCGAGCTGCTCGGCCGATGGACCGGCCTGCCCGACCACGGCGTGCTGCTCAACCTGCTCGAGGGCATCATCCGGCTGATCTTCTTCGTCGCCTACATCGGGCTGATTGGCTTGATGAAGGACATCCGCCGCGTGTTTCAGTACCACGGCGCCGAGCACAAGGTGGTCAACGGCTGGGAGGCGGGGCGCGAGCTCGAGGTCGACGGCGTGCTCGACCAGAGCGTGATTCACCCCCGCTGCGGGACCAACTTCGCCTTCATCGTCATCTTCATGAGCCTGGTGCTGTTCGCCTTTCTGCCCTGGACCGAGTCGATCTGGCCGCGGTTCGGCCTGCGGCTGCTCTGCCTGCCATTGGTCGCGGGGATCAGCTTCGAGCTGATCAAGCTGGTCGGCACGCACCGCGAGATCGCCTGGCTGCAGAGCCTGATCTGGCCCGGCCTGGCGCTGCAGCGGCTGACCACCCGCGAGCCCGAGCCGCACATGCTCGAGGTGGCGCTGGCCAGCTTCCGCGCCGTGCGGCAGGCCGAAGAGACCGGCGAGCTGACCTGCGCCGTGCTCGGGGCGCCGGCGCATGTCTGACCTCGTTGCCCGGCTCGACGAGCTGAAGGAGCGCTACCTTCAACTCGGCGAGCAACTCGGCGACCCAGCCGTCTACAGCGACCCGAAGCAGCTTCGCGAGGTCTCGCGCGAGCGGGCCCGGCTCGAGACCATCGTCGCCGTCTACGACGACTACCGCGCGGTGGCCGATCAGCTCGCCCAGGCGCGCGAGATGCAGTCGGACGCCGAACTGCGCGAGCTGGCCGCCGCGGAGATCGACGCCCTGACGCCGCGCGAGGCGGAACTGATGGGCAGCCTGCAGGTGCTGCTGCTGCCGCGCGACCCGGCCGACGAGAAGAGCGTGATCATCGAGATCCGCGCCGGCACCGGCGGCGACGAGGCGGGTCTGTTCGCCGCCGATCTGTACCGGCTCTACACCCGGTTTGCCGACCGGCGCGGCTGGAAGGTCGAGTCGATCGCCTCGAGCGAGCTGGGCATCGGCGGCTTGAAGAGCGTGGTCTTCGGCATCGATGGCGAGGGGGCCTACAGCCAGCTCAAGTATGAGGGCGGCGTGCACCGCGTGCAGCGCGTGCCCGAGACCGAGTCGTCGGGGCGCATCCACACCTCGGCGGCGACGGTGGCGGTGTTGCCCGAGGCCGAGGAGGTCGAGATCGAGGTCGATGAGAACGACATCGAGTGGGAGACCTTCCTCTCCGGCGGCGCCGGCGGGCAGAACGTGCAGAAGAACGAGACGGCGGTGCGCTTGATCCACCGGCCGACCAACATCCGGATCGAGTGCCAGGACGAACGCAGCCAGCGGCAGAACCGCGAGAAGGCGATGCGCGTGCTGCGCGCGCGGCTGTATGAGATCGAGCGCGCGCGGCAGCAGGCCGAGCGCGACAAGGCGCGGGCGGCGCAGGTGCAGTCGGGCGACCGGAGTGACAAGATCCGGACCTACAACTTCCCCCAGGGCCGGGTGACCGACCACCGCGTCGGCGTGACGGTGTACCAGTTGCAGGAGGTGCTCGACGGCGGCCTGGACCCGTTCATCGAGGCACTCAGCCAGGCCGAGCAGGCCGAGCGGCTGCGGCAGTTGGCCGAGGGCCAGGCCGGCTGAGCGCCGCCTCCACCGACTTTTCCACACCGGCCTGTGCAGAGCGGCGGCGGGGCCGCTCGGGCTAACCTGACTAACCCGACCGTAACACTCCGGGAATGCCCCCCGAGTCCGCTCCCAGAGCCAGTTTCAGACGGATTCTCAAGAGTCGGCGGTAGCACGCGCCTTCACCGGAAGGTAACTGAGAAGGCCGGTGGAAAACGGTGTGGATAACCCCGCCGCGGGGGATTGCGCCGCGGCTTGGCGGCGTGGCCGGTGGAGCGGCCGCGCGGTGGGTTGGCGCGACGGTGACACGCGGTTGTCGTGGTGGTAATCGAACGGCAAGATCTGGCCGGGCGGGATGGGGCATAAGGTGGGTGAGCGAGGATCATCGGCGTGGCCTCGGACCGCGGTGACGATGCCTCCGCCGCCGCGGCGTGGCGCAAGCCGCCGAGGCTGACGGTACCTGGCCCACCGTGCCGATGATCGGTTCCTGGAATCCGCACCCGACGCGGATCGAGCGCGCCCACTGCGGCGACGCACGGTCCCGTCCGGTCCTTCGAGAGAAGGACTCGGCGCCGGCCCGGCTCCCTGATCCCGGGCCGGCGCCTCATTTGGGCGGCGCCTGGAGCGGACCAGCGGTGGGCGGACCATCGGCTCGACCCACGGGTAGAGACCCGTGGCTGCGCCAACGAAACCCGCCCCTCGGGCGGGTTTGGCGTGGACAGACCCGCATTTCAATGCGGGTCCTCGGCGTGGCCGTCAGCCGTGGCGCGCGCCCTGCGCAGGCGAGCGCTTTACGGATGGTCCCCGCGCTTGGTATACTCACCGCCGTCACGGTGACGGTGGCGGCGCGAAGGACGCCCGACCGTTGACCGGAGAACTGTAGGATGCCGCGGAAGCTATTCATAGGCGGCCTCTCTTGGGACACGACCAACGAGTCCCTGCGTGCTGCGTTCGAGTCGTTCGGCACCGTCGAAGAGGCGGTGGTGGTCACCGATGCCGCCACGGGCAAGTCGCGCGGCTTCGGCTTCGTTCGCTACGGCAGCGAAGAAGAAGCCCAGGAAGCGCTCCAGGGCATGAACGGCGTCGAGCTCGACGGCCGTCGCCTGCGCGTCGACATGGCCCGCGACGACGGTCGCCGCGGGCCCGGCGGGCCTGGTGGCGAGCGGCGCTCGTTCGATCGCCGGCCGCCGAGCGGCCCACCGCCTAGTCGGGGCGGCCAGGGCGACCGCTCGGGCGGCGCGCGCGGCGGACGAGGCGGCCGGCGCTTCGACGATGACTTCGACGACGAACCGCGGGGCGGCGACCCGAAGCTGCGAGGCACCAAGCGCTGGTAAACCCCGTCGACCCAAGCCCCGTGTCGTCCCTCCGTCGCTGAGCCGGCAGGACCTCGCTCGCCCGGCGCGAACCGCTCCGCGTCGCGAGGAGCTGCTCATGGGCGAGGTCCCGACCTGTCCCGACCCGTCGTGGTTCGTCCACGACCGCTTCGGCTTGTTCATCCACTGGGGCATTTACGCCCTGCCCGCCCGGCACGAGTGGGTCAAGCACCGCGAACGCATCACCGATGCCGACTATCAGCGCTACTTCGACCACTTCTACCCCGACCTCTACGACCCCGCCGCCTGGGCCGCCGCCGCGGCCGGCGCGGGGATGAAGTACTTCGTCATCACCAGCAAGCACCACGACGGCTTCTGCCTGTGGGACAGCGACCTGACCGACTACAAGGTCACTCGCACGCCCTGGGGCCGCGACCTGCTCGGCCCCGTCTGCGACGCCTTCCGCGCCGAGGGGCTGAAGGTCGGGTTGTACCACTCTCTGATCGACTGGCATCACCCGCAGAATCCAGTCGACCGGCTCCACCCGCAACGCGACGACGCGGCCTATCGCGAGCGCGAGCAGGGCCGCGACATCACCCAGTACGCCGCCTATCTGCACGGGCAGGTGGCCGAGCTGCTCGACCGCTATCAACCCGAGATCATGTGGTTCGACTTCAGCTACCCCGGACCCGACGGCAAGGGCAAGGAGGACTGGCAGAGCGAGAAGCTGCTCGAGCTGGTGCGCGCCAAGGCGCCGAACATCATCGTCAACAACCGCACCGAGGTGGCCCAGGACCTGTGGACACCCGAGCAGTTCCAGCCGCGCGAGTGGGTCACCGTCGACGGCCGGCCGGTCATGTGGGAGGCCTGCCAGACGCTCAACGGCTCGTGGGGCTATGACCGCGACAACCTCGACTGGAAGAGCGTCGGGATGCTGCTGCGCATGTTGGTCGACGGGGTCAGCAAGGGCGGCAACCTGCTGCTCAACGTCGGGCCGACCGCCCGCGGCGAGTTCGACCCGCGGGCGCTGGCGACCCTGAGCGGGATCGGCGGCTGGATGCGGCAGCACTCGCGCGGCATCTATGGCTGCACGCAGTGGGACGGCCCGCCGCCGCCCGAGGACTGCCGGTTCACCTACAATCCGCACACGCACCGGCTCTATCTGCACCTGTTCGCCTGGCCGTTCCGCGCGGTGCACCTCGACGGCTTCGCCGGCCGTGTGGCCTATGCGCAGTTGCTCAACGATGCGAGCGAAATCCGGATGCGCGAGAACGACCCGCACGCCGCGCGCACCGGCGGCGACGCCAACGTGCTCACGCTGACCCTGCCGATCCAGCCGCCGGCGGTGGAGATCCCGGTGATCGAGCTGTTCCTGAAGTAGCCGATGAGCGACCCGCCCGCCACCCAAGCCACGGACCGCCGGCGACCCGACACCCCACCGGACCGCCGGCGGCCCGCCGGCAGCCGCC
>CAYONP010000102.1:0-19550 GCA_964405335.1 uncultured Fimbriimonadaceae bacterium | reverse complement strand
GGCGCCCGGCCGCTCACGCGCGCTGGAACACGGTCCCTCGCGAGGAGCGGTCGAGCTCGGCGCGGGCGGTGACCGCGGCGTCCATGAGCCGGCCGAACTCCCGGTCGATGTCGTGCTGCACCTGCTGCAGGCGGCCGAGCTTGCGCTCATACTCCTCGGCCAGGGGCAGGCGTGAGAAGCCCTCGTCGCGCAGCGACTCGTTGAGGCGGATGAGGTGGGTCGAGTAGCGCTCTTCGAGCCCGCGGACGATGCGTAACTGTCCGCGGAGGCGTTCGACCACCTTCTCGATTCGCCCGCGCTCGGTGTCCCACCATTCGCCGACGGCGCCCTGGCGGGCGCGTTCGAGGATGACCAGCGCGCGGTTGAGGTCGTTCGACAGCCCGACCGCGGCCGAGCGCACGCCGTCGCGGTTCTCGTGGCTGCGCTCGAGCATCTGGCGGCAGGTCGGCCAGCGCTCGCCGGCGAGCCGCTGGCGGCTGGCAAAGAGCACGATGCCGAGCACACTGGTCAGCACCGGGGCGGCAATCCAGCCGAGCGCGATGAAGGCGCGGTCGTACTCGGCGTAGGCCTCCTGTCCGGTGATCCAGATGCCGACCAGGGCATAGGCGCCGAGGTAGAGGTAGCCGAAGCGCTCGGCCATGCGCCACTGGTGCGACTCGACCACGGCGCGTTTCTGCCACAGCACATAGCTGGCGAGCAGGAACCCGGCGCCGGGCGCCGCGCCGAGGGTCACGAAGAAGAGCGCCGGCAAGGTGCCGTTCATGCGCCGCTCCCACACCCGCCGACGGCGGCGGGGCCGGGCTTGTCAGCCGCCCCCTCAGATGGCATCATTCTTGCCACACCGCGAGCCAGAACTCCAACCATGTTGCACGACCTACCGCTGGCTACCTGGATCCCGATCTTCGTCATCGCCATGATCTTCGCCGTCGCGGGCACCGCCTGGGCGGTCGCCAGCCTGCGGGCCGGCCAGTACCGCGACCCGGAAGCCGCCAAATTCGCCGTCCTCGACGACGACTCGCATCCCGACGAGCCGGTCGCCGACTGAGCCAGGCACGCCGGCACACCGTTCGAGTCGCCCGCGGCCGAAACGTCGCGACCGCAACCACCGGCACCCCGACGCCCTGCCCGCGTCGCGGTGCTACTCCTAGATCGACGAGTCGGGGCCATCTCTTTACCTTGGTCCCGTCATTCGGCCGCGAGGCCTGCCCGCCACCTTGTGCTACCATGCCGGGCCGCGGAGGCCGCCATGACCGCGCCGCTGTTCGATCCCGCCACCGCGCGCCTTGTCCGCCCGCCGGCCGGGGACGGACCCGGTTACTGGGCCGGCGCGCCGGGCGTCTACCGCGACCCGGCCGACGGCCACGTCTGGCTCACCTATCGCCTGCGCGGGCCGCGGCCGCAGCGCGGCGGCATCACCTGCCTGGCGGTTAGCGACGACGGACTCACCTTCACCGAGGTCACCGCCTGCCGCAAAGAGCAGCTCGGCTCGCAGAGCATCGAACGCTGCGCGATCCGGCGTGACGCCGCGGGCTGGTGCTGGTACCTCAGCTACGTCGACCCCGACACCGGTCAGTGGCAAATCGACCTGGTCGAGGCGGCATCGCCCGAGACGCTCGATCCAGCGCGGCGACGCAAGCTGCTGGTCGCCGACGACCTGCAAGGCATCGAGGGGGTGAAGGACCCCTATCCGTTCGAGCACGACGGCCGGATCTACCTGCTCGCCAGCATCGCCCTACGGCTCGACCTGCCGCCTGAGCGCGAGGCCGAACAGCACGCCACCGGCGACATCTTCAACACCGGCCTAACGGTCTCGTCGACCGGGCTGGCGGTCAGCGACGACGGCCGGAGCTTCACCTGGCTCGGCGTCACCGATGCGGCGCGGGGCCGATGGGACCGCTACTGCTTCCGGGTCAACTGCCTGCTCCGCGACGGCGACCGCTGGCTGGCGCTCTATGACGGTAGCGCCAGTGTGGCCGAGAACTACGAGGAGCGTTGCGGTCTGGCCGTGACCCGTGACCTGCTCAGCTACGAGCGAGTCAGCCGCGACGGACCGGCGATCACGGTCCCGCGCGGCAGCGGCTCGGTGCGCTATGTCGACTGTGTCGAGGTGGACGGCCGGCGGCTGTTCTACCACGAAGTGACGCGGCCCGACGGCGCGCACGAGCTGCGTGTGGCCGAGGGCTAGGCGGCGTCCGAGGCGCCCAGCCGGAGCAGGCGCGCGACCCGCTCGCCGGCGGCTGCGAGCAGCTCCCGCCCACGGGCGAGCGCCTCCTCGAGCGGCATCGGCCCGCTCGGCAGCGGCACCGTCGCGGACAGGCCGACCTGGTGGAACGCCGCCGCATCACCGACCAGTCCGCCGGCGACGGCAATCACGGGCACCCCGGCAATGGCGGCGCGGCGCACCACGCCCAGGACCGTCTTGCCGTGCAGCGTCGAGGCATCGAGTCGGCCCTCGCCGGTGATCACCAGGTCGCAGTCGGCCAGCCGCGCGTCGAACTCGACCGCATCGAGCACCATCTCGATCCCGCGCGCCAGTTCGGCGTAGCAGACGGCGACGAGCCCGCCGCCCAGCCCGCCCGCCGCGCCGGCGCCCGGCAGGTAACGGATGTCGCGGCCCAGGTCGCGCCGGATCACTTCGGCGTAGTGGGCCAGCGCCGCGTCGAGTTCAGCCACCACCGCCGGCGTTGCGCCCTTCTGCGGGCCGTAGATCGCGCTGGCGCCACGCTCGCCGCAGAGCGGGTTGTCGACGTCGCAGGCGACCCGAATCCTGGTCCTAGCCAGCCGCGGCTCGAGGCCGTCGACATCGATCCGGGCCAGCCGGGCCAGTTCGGCACCGCCGGGGCCGAGGTCCTGGCCGTCGTCGTCGACCAGCCGGGCGCCGAGCGCCTGGGCCAGGCCGGCACCACCGTCGTTGGTGGCGCTGCCGCCGATGCCGACGAGCAGCCGGGTGGCGCCCTGGTCGAGGGCGTGCCGGAGCAGCTCGCCGGTGCCCCGCGTGGTGGTCACCCGCGGGTCACGGAGCGCCGGCGGCAGCAGCTCCAGCCCGCTGGCGGCGGACATCTCGATCACCGCCGTGGTGCCGTCGCCGAGCCAGCCGTAGCGGGCGCTGACCGGCTCGCCGCGCGGGCCGGTGACCGCGGCCGAGGCGAACCGGCCGCCGGTGGCGGCGACCAGCGCGGCGACCGTTCCCTCGCCGCCGTCGGCCAGCGGCAGCGTGGTCACCGAGAGGTTGGGCCAGCCACGGCGCAGTCCGGCGGCGAGGGCGTCGGCGACGGCGCCGGCCGGGGCGCAGTCCTTGAACGAATCGGGTGCGACGAGGATCCGCATGGCGACGCTGATTCCGGGCCCCCGATTGGCCTCGCCGGCTTAAGCACCTCGTGCCGCGGGCCGATTTGACTCCAGGCTTCTGCCGGCTTGCGGGTGGTCTATGGACATCGCGACTCTCATCGGTGTCGGCGGTGCGGCGGCGCTGATTGTCGTCGGCATCATCCTCGGCGGCGCGTCGTTGGTCTCGTACATCGACCCGCCGTCGATGGTGATTGTCATCGGCGGCACGGTGATGGCGCTGTTCGTCGCCTATCCGATGCCGCGGGTGATGGAGCTGCTCGGCATCATCCGCAAGGTGCTGTTCGCCCAGAAGTTCGACACCCTGGCGACGATCCGCAAGCTGACCGAGATGTGCGCGGTGGTCCGCCGCGAGGGCCTGCTCGCGCTCGATGCACAGATCGCCGACGTCGAGGACCCGTTTCTGGCCAAGGGCGCCCAGTTCGTGGTCGACGGCACCGACCCGGAGATGACCCGGGTGGTGCTCGAAGCTGACCTGGAGTGCAAGCGCCGGCGGCACAGCTCGGCCCGCGGCATGCTCGAATTCTGCGCCTCGATGTCGCCGGCGTTCGGCATGATCGGCACCCTGATTGGCCTGGTCGCCATGCTCGCGCAGCTCGACCCGGCCACGCTGGGCCCGAAGATGGCGGTGGCCTTGCTGACCACCTTCTACGGCTCGTGCATGGCCAACATCCTGTTCATCCCGATGGCCAAGAAGCTGAGCGAGGCGAGCGACCGCGAGATGCTGGTCTGCCGGGTGGTGATCGAAGGTCTGCTCGGCATCCAGGCCGGCGAGAACCCGCGCAACCTGGAAGACAAGCTGCTCGCCTACCTGCCGGTGCCGATGCGCAAGCAGCTCGGCGACGGGGACTGAGTCGTCGCGGTTGACGGAGGAGCGGATGGAAGACGAAGGCGGCGGAGGCGGCGCGCCCGAGTGGATGGTGACCTTCAGCGACTTGGTCACCCTCCTGCTCTGCTTCTTCATCCTCCTCTACGCGATGAGCCACATCGAAGAGCAGAAGCTGATTGGGCTGATGCAGTCGATGACCGAGACGTTCAACCCGCGCGCCATCAAGGTCGAGGCGGCGCGCCACGGGCCGACCCAGGACGACGAGCGGATCGGCCAGGCGGGCATCCTCGACAGCATCAACGCGATGGCCCCGCCGGTAGCGCCGCAGGGCTTCCACGGCGGCTCGCCCAGCCCGGCGGCGCAGCGGCTGGCCAACGCCGCCGAGGCGGTGCGCGCCCTGGCCCGCCGGCACAACCTCGACCAGCAGCTCGACGCGCAACAGACCTCACGAGGCACGGTGATCACGTTCAGCGAGATGGCCGACCTGGTGCAGGGCGTGACCCCGTTCGCACCGGGCAGCGCCGAGCTGGGGCCCGAGTTCAAGCAGGTGCTCGACCTGCTCTCGCCCATCTTGCGCGAGGCGTCGAACAAGATCGAGGTTCAGGGCCATACCGATTCACGGCCGATCCACAGCGCGCTCTATCCCTCGAACTGGGAGCTGAGCTGCGCACGGGCGGGCAGCGTGGTGCGCTACTTTACCGCGCGGCACGCCATGCCCGAGCACCAGTTCGCGGCCACCGGCCTGGCCGCCACGGTGCCCGCCGACCCGGCCGAGACCCCGGCCGCCTGGGCGCGCAACCGGCGGATCGAGATCGTGATCACGCAGCATCCGATTGAGACCTACGACGAACTGACCCGCGCCGACGCGGCGGCGAGCGCGACCGATCTCACCCAACCGCTCGGGCCGCGGATCATCGTCCCCGGTCTGCCTGCGCCGAGGCCTAAAGCGCCCGCTCGCTGAGCCGATTAACTCGGTGGCAGCGACACGCGCCACCGTCGCTGCCCATGGTCATCCGGTACAACCGCCGGCGCCGCGCGCCGGCTTGCGGGCAGAGCCCAGCAGGCCGACGCGCGGCCCGGCGGTCCCTTTTCCAACGTTTCCCCCGGCGTTACCTCGCCCGGCCGGCCGGCATGGTAAGTCCCGATCAGGCGTGGTCGTTCACGCGCCCGATGGGGATGGACAATGGTCTACACGATCCCCCCGCACGTGCCGGCTCTGCCGCCGCCGGCGGCGCAGCCGAAGGACGCGGATGTGGTCACGCGGTCGTTGATCGGCGCCGCCGTCGTCGGCGCGACCGACCAGGCTGCCCGCCTGGCCAAAGTGAATGCGACCCTGGTCGCCGGCGGCGAGGCCGCCGTCACGCCGGTCGCGGGGGTGCTCGACGTGTTTGCCTGAACCGACTCCGCTCAGGCCGGCGGCGGCTCGGACGCCCGAGCCGCCGCCCACGCCTGCCACGCCGCGCCGTCGCGCTCGGTCACCTTGGCCAGCGTCGACTCGAACGCCGCGGTCAGCTCGACCCCCTGCTGGTTCGAGACCACCAGCAGGCACCACAGCAAGTCGCCCAGCTCGGCGGCGAGATCGACCTCGACCGCGCGCGGGCGGAAGCCGCGCAGCCGCTGGAACGCGCCGGCCACCTCGCCGCATTCCTCGACCAGACGGGCCAGGTTCGCCCACTCGTGCCAGTAGCCGCCGTGCGACTCGATCCACTCATGCGCGATCTGCTGCATCTCGGTCAAGGTCGGGTTCGGCATCTCAGCGCTCGTACTTCAGGCGATAGACGGTCACCGCCGGCAGGGCATTCCAGGTCGGCGCGGCGCCGCGCAGCCACGAGGAATAGTCGTTCTCGAACGAGACCAGCGGCTCATAGCGCAGCCCCGGCGCGGTGGTCAGGCCGAGGAACTCAGCGTAGTCATAGAACCCGGCCGACTCGCTGGAGTGCTTGTCGGGCAGCACCAGGTAGGCCGCGCCACGCTCGTTCAGGAAGTCGGTGATCGTCCCATCGCGCCGCGCCGCGAGCCAGGCGCCGTCAATCAGCCCGCCGAGGTCGACGCAGCGCCGCTCCATGCGCCAGCCGAGCGCGCCGATGTCGTGCGCGGCGATGACCGCGTCGGCCGGCGTCCGCGCGCGGATCCAGTCGGCCGAGGCGAAGCGCACCTCGGCCATGTGGCGGGTGTTGCTCTGATAGACCCCGCGCCACCAGCCGCCGTTGGCCAGGCCGAGGAGGAGCAGCAGCGCGGCGATCGCCTCGCGGCGCTTCGGCTCGGTCCGCCACCAGGCCACGCCGGCGCCGAGCAGCAGCCAGCAGGCGAGGTGGTTGAGCACCTGGTAGCGGCTGGCCGTGCCGGGCGTCGGCAGCTTGGCCCAGTAGGCCAGGTTGTGGAGGGCCAGCCAGACGGCCAACAGCGCCAGCGCGCGGCGGCGGGGATCGGCTCTTCGGATTGCCGCGGCCGCGCTCTGGAGGGCGACCAGGCCGAGCGGCAGAAAGACCCCGAGCGCCACCGCCAGACCGAGCAGCGAGATGCCGCCGATCATGGCGAACAGCTCGCCCGGCGGCGTGACCCGCGGCCCGGGCAGGTAGGCTCCACCGGCGACGAAGGCCAGACCGTAGCCCACCGCGCCGGCCGGGTAGATACCGACGGTCCACCACGGCAGTGCGCCGTCGTCGCTCGGCGCGGCGCCGGTCATCTCGCCGACGATTTCGAGCGCCGCGCGCACCTGCGCCTGCTTCTTGCCGGCGAAGGTGGTGGGCAGCAAGTGGCCGGTCTTGATCTTCAGAAACGCCAGCCAGGGCGCGAGCAGCAGCATCGCCAGCGCCACGGCCAGGACCAGTTCGCGGCCGACGCGGCGCTCATGCACCAACTCGACCGCGACCAGGCCGGCCAACAGCGCCACGCCTTCGATGCGGGTCAGCGCACAGAGGCCGGCCAGCAGGCCCGCGGCGGCGAACCGGCGGTGTCGGTAGGCGACCACGGCGCCGAGACCGAGGGCGACGAAGAGCATCGTCTCCATGCCGCTGAGCGAGAACCAGATCAGGTTGCCTGAGAGCGCGACCAGACAGGCCGCCAGGGTGGCGCCGCGATCGGTGGGGATCATCCACCGCGCCAGCCGCCAGCTCAGCGCAATCACGGCGAGGTAGGCGGCGATGCCGATCAGTCGCGCCGCCGCCGGCACGCCGATGGTCATGTGGCCGAGAGCGAGGAGCAGCGTCCAGAGGATGCTGCTGGTGCCGACGCCCGGGTCGTAAGGCGCCGGGTTGAAGGTCAGCCGGCCCAGCTCGGCCAGGTTTCGCGCATAGGTGAAGTGGATGTAGGCGTCGTCCATGGGGAAGACGGCCAGGCCGCTGCCGAGGAGGTAGCCGCCGACAGCGAGGGCGCCGACGACGAGCGCGGGTCGCGGGCCACGGAGCAGGCTGCGCATGGGCGGCAATGCTACCACAGGAACCGCCGCGCGCGAGCCGAACCTCAGCGCGGAGGCCCGCCGTGGCTCAACCCAACCTGCTGTTCGTCTTCGCCGACCAGCTCCGCGCGCGCGAACTGGACGATCCGACCCACCCGCTGATCACCCCCGCCTATGATCGCCTGCGCCGCGAGGGTACCCGCTGTGTCAACACGGTGGCCAACTGCCCGGTCTGCACCCCGAGCCGTGCCATCCTGCTCACCGGCCAGTACCCCTGGTCGAATCGGGTGTTGGTCAACGACCTGCCGCTGCCAACCGACTCGGTGACCATCGGATCACGGATGAAGCAGGCCGGCTACCGGACCGGCTACGTGGGCAAATGGCACCTCGACGGCGTGCCGCGCAGCGGCTTCACCCCGCCCGGCGCGCGACGGCATGGGTTCGACTACTGGGCTGTCTACAACTGCACCCACAACTACTACGGCTCGGCCTACTACCGCGACGATCCCGAGCCGATCCCGATCCGCGGCTACGAGCCGGTCAGGCAGACCGACTTGGCCATTGAGTTTCTAGAACAGGAAGGCGAGGCGCCGTTCTGCCTGTTCGTTTCGTGGGGCCCGCCGCATGACCCGTACCACCTGGTCCCGCCCTGGTTCGAGGGGCTGTACGACCCGGCCCGGCTCGACCTGCCGGGCAACTTCTGCCCGCCCGATCGCTCGCTGGTCGCCCCCGGCCACGGCGAGCATGCCGTCGGCGCGCACCTCGACCAGCGGCAGTCGGTCGCCCGCTATTACGCGGCCTGCAGCGCGCTCGATCACGAGCTGATGCGACTGCTCGAGGCGCTCGACCGGACGGGCCAGGCCGCCAACACGATCGTCGTCTACACCTCCGACCACGGCGACATGCTGTGGAGCCATGGGCGGGTCAATAAGCAACAGCCGTGGGATGAGTCGGTCCGCATCCCATTCGTCATCCGCTGGCCCGAGGCGATCGAAGCGGGCGTCGACCGCCAGGGCTGCCTGGGCATCGTCGACTTCGCGCCGACGCTGCTCAGCCTGTGCGGCCTGCAGCCGGCGGCGGGGATGGAGGGGACCGATCAGTCGGGGATGTTGCTCGGTGGCTCGCCGGGTCAGGCCTCGTCGTTCATCTTCGACATTCTCGCGGTCGACCAGGGCCTGGCCCAGAGCGTGCCCTCGTGGCGCGGGGTGCGTACGCAGCGCCACACTTACTGCCGCCTGGCCGACGGCACGCCGTGGCTGTTGTTCGACAACCAGGCCGATCCCGACCAGTTCACCAACCTGCTCGACGCGCCGGGACACGAGCTGCTCTGCGCCAGCCTCGAAGCCGAACTCGACTGCCACCAGACCGTCGCCGGCGACGACGGGACCGCCGGCGACGAGCTGCTCCGGCGCTACGACCTGGTCGAGCTGTGGAACGCGCGCGAACGTGAGCTGCGCGGGCCGCATGCCCGGCTGCTGGAGCCGGCATGAGCATCGCCACCGAGCGCGGCGACGACGGCACCACGCAGCTCTTCCATGGCCCGCGGGTGCCAAAGCACCACCCGCGGGTCGAGGCTTACGGCACCGTCGACGAGCTCGGCGCCTACCTCGGCCTGGCCCGCGCCGAGGCCGGCGATGATCCGCTGGCAGCGCGGCTCGAAGCCCTCCAGCGCGAGCTCTTCGTGGTCGGCGCGACGCTGGCCACCCCACCCGACCGCCGGCACAAGCTGCGCGAGCCGCTCGGCGCCGAGCACGTTGCGGCGCTGACAGAGCAGGTGCACGAGCTGGAGTCGATCGAGGGCATGTTGACCGACTGGGCCCTACCCGGCGCCACCCGCCAGGGCGCGCTGCTCGACGTGGTCCGCTGCGTCGCCCGGCGGGCCGAGCGCTGCCTCTGCCGGCTGGTCGAGGCGGGCGAGGAGCCGGCCGAGCCTGTGCTACCCTACCTGAACCGCCTGAGCGACCTGTTGTGGCTCTATGCGCGGTGGTACGAGCTGCGGCGGGGGAGCGAGGGCGGGTTGCGGACGAGGTGAGTGGTCTGGGAGCGGCGATGCGTATCGAGGCGTTGCGACTGCGGAACTTCAGGATGTTCCGAGAGGTCGAGATCACCGACCTGCCGGGCTTCTGCGCCGTGGTCGGTGCTAACGGGACCGGGAAGACGACGCTGTTCGATGTGTTCGGGTTTCTGCACGACTGCCTGATCAGCAACGTCCGCCAGGCGCTCGATGCCCGCGGTCGATTCCGGGAGGTTCTCAGCCGCGGCACTGATGACCAAACCATCGCGATCGAGGTCCAGTACCGGATGGAGATCCTCGGCGTCGATCGGCTGGTCACCTACACGGTGGAGATTGCCGAGCGGAATGGCGCTCCCGTCGTCGAGCGCGAGGTCCTGCGCTACAAGCGCGGTCGGCACGGCAAGCCGTTCCACTTCCTCGACTTTCGCTGTGGCGAGGGCTACGCGATCACCAACGAGGAGGACTTCTCGAAGTCCGACGAGGAGCTGACCCGCGAGGCGCAGCGGCTCAACTCCCCAGACCTGCTGGCGCTCAAGGGGCTCGGTCAGTT
Source organism: uncultured Fimbriimonadaceae bacterium (assembly GCA_964405335.1). Lineage (GTDB taxonomy): Bacteria > Armatimonadota > UBA10988 > UBA10988 > UBA10988 > CAYONP01. Next base: position 9,415 of record CAYONP010000102.1, on the reverse strand, counting down.
CGAGCGGTTCAAGGCGGCAAACGCCTTCCGGCGGCTGATCGAACAGTGGCATGTATCCGACTTTCACATCACTGCGGCACGCGGACGCAAGGAGGCGACGGGCGCGCAGGAGCACCTTTCCGAGTCGGGCGACAACCTACCGCGCGTGGCGCAGTACCTGCACGAGCAGCATCCCGAGGTTTTCGCGCGGATCTTGGACACGATGCGGCAGCGTGTGCCCGGCATCGAGCAAATTTCCCCGGTGCTGACCGACGACGGTTACCTCACGCTACGATTCCAGGATGGTTCGTTCCGCACCCCGTTCCTCGACCGCTACATCTCCGACGGCACGATCAAGATGTTCGCCTATCTGGTGCTCTTGCATGACCCCGCGCCGCACCCGCTGCTGTGCGTTGAGGAGCCGGAGAACCACCTCTACCCCGGCCTGATGCTGGAACTGGCCGAGGAGTTCAGGGCTTACTCCCAGCGTGGCGGGCAGGTGCTCGTCTCGACCCACTCTCCCGACTTCCTCAATGCGTGCCGCCTGAACGAGGTCATCTGGTTGGTCAAGGAGCGCGGCTACACCCACGTTCGACGGGCCAAAGACGATCCGCAGCTCGACGCCTACATGCGGGACGGCGACCAGATGGGCCGGCTCTGGAAAGAGGGCTTTTTCGCCGGAGCGGACCCGCGATGAGGGAGCTGGTCTTCTTGCTGGAGGAGGAGTCGGCCAAGGCAATGCTCGAAGTCCTCGTGCCACGACTGCTGCCGCCGGAGCTGGCCACTCGGTTCATCGTCTTTGAGGGTAAGCACGACCTCTTGCACCGTCTGCGCAAGCGCCTCCGTGGCTACCTGAATCCGGAGGCCGCCTTCCTGATCCTGATCGATCAGGACTCAGCGCCCGACTGCCGAGCCATCAAGGAGCGCCTGGTGGAGCAGTGCGACGCCGCCGGCAGACGCACGTTCCTGGTGCGCGTCGCCTGTCGCGAGTTGGAGGCCTTCTACCTGGCCGATCTCGCAGCCGTCGCCGCGGCCTTCGGATTGCCCTCAATCGCCGACCTGCAACAGAAGCGGAAGTACCGTGAACCAGACCGTCTGGAGTCGCCGGCGCGCGAGTTGGAGCGCCTGACCGCAAAGCGGTACCAGAAGGTCAGCGGCTCGCGCGCTATCGCGCCTCACCTCGACCCGGACAACCCACGGTCGCCGAGTTTCGGCAATCTGGTGGCGGGCATCCGTCGCCTGGCGGCCATCGACTGTATCGGCAGCGACGCCTGAGGCCACGTTTCGGCGACGGGGCGACCGTGGTACCATCGCACCGATGACCACCGAACAGACCATCGTCACCTCCGCGCTCGGCGCCGCCGTGGTGGCCACCTTGTCTGGCTTGGCCGTGCTCATCGCGCAGTGGCGGCGTGGGCGTCTGATCATCGATGCGCGGCAGCTTGCCGTGCGGCTGGCCGGCGGGTTGGTGCTGTTGGTCATCTTCGTCCTGCTCGGCTTCCTCGGCGTTTATCTGCCGGCCCGGCCCGAGTTGGCGCAGCGGGCGTTCTGGCCCGCGTTCTGGGCCACCGGCCTGCTGGCCTGTTCGCTGGTCGGCTTCGTGCTGCTCGACCTGCGCCTGCTGTTGGCCAACCAGCTCCGGCACGAGATGCGCTTCGGCGCCGAGATGGCCGAGCTCTGGAAGCAGCGGCCCGATGACCGCTGAGGACTACCTCCGACGCGCCCGCAACCTGGCCGAAACCGCCCGCGGCCGGACCAGCCCGAACCCCGTCGTCGGCTGCCTGATCGTCCGCGACGGCCTCGTTGTCGGTCAGGGGCATCATGCCGCCGCCGGTCTGCCCCACGCCGAGCGCATCGCGCTCGAGGCCGCCGGCGAGCTTGCCCGCGGCGCGACGCTCTACTGCACGCTCGAGCCCTGCTGCCACCACGGCCGCACCCCGCCGTGCACCGAGGCGATCATCGCCGCCGGCGTGGCGTCCGTCGTCTGCAGCCTGCTCGACTCCGACCCGCGAGTCTCCGGCCACGGCGTCGAGAGCCTGCGCCGCGCCGGGCTCGAGGTGACCGTCGGGCCGCTGGCCGAAGCGGTCTCGTGGCAGCTCCGCGCCTACCTGCACCACCGCCACACCGGCCGGCCGTGGGTCACCAGCAAGTGGGCGATGACCCTTGACGGCAAGCTGGCCACGACCGCGGGCGACAGCCGATGGGTCTCGGGCGAAGCGGCGCGAGCCGTCGTCCATCGGCTGCGCGACCGTGTCGACGCGGTGATGGTCGGCTCGCGCACGGTCACCGCCGACGACCCGTCGCTGACTTGCCGCCTGGCCGAGCTCGAGCCCGTCCCGCGCGCGACGCGCAACCCCTTGCGCGTGGTGGTTGACACCCAGGGCGCGACGCCCCGGCGGGCCGCCGTCTACACCGACGGCCTGGCACCGACGATCCTGGCCGTCGGCGAGGGGCGCGAGGTCCAGTCGCGTCCCGGCGTCGAGCTGCTCCGCCTGCCCGAGCGGCGCAGCCACATCGAGCTGACAGCGCTGCTGATCGAGCTCGGCCGGCGCGGCATCGTCGAGCTGCTCTGTGAGGGCGGCGGCGGCCTGAATGGCGCGCTGATGCGGGCCGGGCTGGTCAACGAGGTGCTGGCGTTCGTGGCGCCCAAGCTGCTCGGCGGCGACGGGCCGACGGCGTGGAGCGGCCCCGGGCGGGACAAGCTGAGCGCGGCGGTGCGTTTGTCGAGAGTATCGGTCGAGCCGGTCGGCGACGACTGGTTGGTCCACGGCCTGGTGGAGGGCAGCGCCTGATGTTCACCGGCATCGTCGAGGAGGTCGGCCGCGTGGTCGCCGTCGAGCCGCGCGGCAACCTGACCAGGCTGGTGATCACGGCGCGGACGGTCCTCGCCGATGCGCGCCTGGGCGACAGCATCAACCATAACGGCGTCTGCCTGACCATCGCCGAGTTGTCCGGCGAGCGCTACGCCTGCGACGTGATGGGCGAGACCCTGCGCGCGACCACCCTCGGCGCGCTGCGGCCCGGCGATGGGGTCAACCTCGAGCGCGCCCTGGCCTCCGGCGGGCGGTTCGGCGGGCATTTCGTGCAGGGCCACGTCGACGGCGTGGGCGAGGTGACCGACATCCACCGCGACGACCAGTGGGTGACCTACACCATTGCGGCGCCGGAGCCGATCCTGGCCCACGTGGTGCCGAAGGGCTCGGTCGCCGTCGACGGCGTCAGCCTGACGGTGGTCGACCGGCTGGCCGGCGGGTTCAGTGTCTCGCTCATCCCGCACACGCTGGCGGTGACCACGCTGGGCGAGTGGCGCGCCGGCCGGCGGGTCAACCTCGAGGCCGACATCCTGGCCAAGTACGTCGCCGCGGCGCTCGGCCGGCTCGGCGCCGGCGGTGGTACAATGAGCCTGGAGTGGCTTGCCGAGCAGGGTTACTAGGCGGTCGATCCGAGCCCTTGCGCGGTGCCACTGGCGGCTCGCCCGCCAGTGCGCGGGGAGCGCGTCAACGCACTGGCGGCTAAGCCGCCAGTGGCACCGTGGCGCCTGGAGTGGCTCGCCGAGCAGGGTTGCTAGCAGCGGAGCAGCGCATGTCGGAGCAGGAGCGGAGCGGCATCGACCGGATCGAGTCAGCGGTCGAGGAGATCCGGCGCGGCGGCATGGTGATCGTCGTCGATGACGAGGACCGCGAGAACGAGGGCGACCTGATCCTCGCCGCGCAGCGCATCACGCCCGAGGCGATCTGTTTCCTCGAGCGCTTCGGCCGCGGCCTGCTCTGCGCGCCGATGACCGCCCAGCGGCTGGCCACGCTGCAGATCCCGCTGCTCGAGCGCGGCGGAGGCGACCGTTACCGCACCCGCTACACCGTCCCGGTCGACGCGGCGCGGGGGATCACCACCGGCATCTCGGCGCGCGACCGGACGGTGACCATCCGCCGGCTGGTCGACGCCAACGCCGGGCCGCGGGACTTCATCCACGGCGGCCATGTGCAGCCGCTCTGTGCCGCGCCGGGCGGTGTGCTGCAGCGTGCCGGTCACACCGAGGCGGCGGTCGACCTGGCCACGCTGGCGGGCTTCCCGCCAGTCGGTGTGCTGTGCGAGATCAAGCGCGACGACGGCGAGATGATGCGCCTGCCCGAGCTCAAGCAGTTCGCCGCCGAACACCGACTGAAGCTGATCTCCATCGCCGACTTGATCGAGTACCGCAGCCGGCACGAGCGACTGATCGAGCGCGTCGCCGCGTGCGACTTCCCCACCGAGGTGGGCGACTTCCGGCTCATCGCCTATGAGGCGACCGTCGACAGCAGCCCGTTCCTGGCCCTGGTCAAGGGCGAGATCCGGCCCGACGAGCCGACCCTGGTGCGCATGCACTCCGAGTGCCTGACCGGTGATGGGCTCTTCTCGCGCCGGTGCGACTGTGGCCAGCAACTGCGCCTGGCCCTCGAGCGGATTGAGGCCGAAGGCAGCGGCGTGCTGGTCCATGTGGCCCAGGAAGGCCGCGGCATCGGGCTGCTGAACAAGATCCGCGCGTACGAGCTGCAGGACCACGGGCTCGACACGGTCGAAGCGAACGAACGGCTGGGGTTCAAGGCCGACCTGCGCGACTACGGCCTCGGCGCGCAGGTGCTGCTCGACCTGGGCGTGCGCAAGATGCGCTTGATGACCAACAACTGGCGCAAGATCGTCGCCCTCGAAGGCTACGGCCTCGAGGTCGTCGAGCAGGTCCCGCTGATCGGCGAGGTGACCGCCGACAACGTGCGCTACCTGGCGGTCAAGCGCGAGAAGCTCGGGCACCTGCTGCCCGAGACCGAGGCCGACGAGCAGGAAGAGGGCGAACAGCATGGGTAAGACGTTCGAGGGTCTGCTCACCGGCGACGGGCTGCGCGTGGCTATCGCCGTGGCGCGGTTCAACGAGCTGATTGCCGCCAAGTTGCTCGGCGGCGCGCTCGACGCACTGCGACGGCACGGCGTGGCCGAGGGGTCGATCGACGTCGCCTGGGCACCCGGCTCGTTCGAGCTACCGCTGGTCTGCGCCAAGCTGGCCGGCAGCGGTCGCTACGACGCGGTGATCGCCCTCGGCGCGGTGATCCGCGGCGGCACGCCACACTTCGAGTATGTCGCCGCCGAGGCCGCCAAGGGCGTCGCCGCGGCCTCGCTCAAGTCGGGCGTGCCGGTCATCTTCGGCGTGCTGACCACCAATACCATCGAGCAGGCGATCGAGCGCGCCGGCACCAAGCACGGCAACAAGGGTGCCGACGCCGCGGCGGCGGCGATCGAAATGGCACACCTGATGCGCGCCCTGGACGCGGAGAGCTGACATGGCCGAGCCCGGCGGACGCGCGCGGATGGTCTGGACCGTCGGCCTGGCCGTCGCCGGGGGGTTCCTGGCCGGGCTGCTCGGGGTAGCGGTCGGATTCAGGGCTTTCGCGCCGTCGGCGCCTGCGCCGACGACGGCGAGGTATCAGCCGCCGCCGGCGCCGATGCCGGTGCTCAATCCCGTCGACGGCGACGGCGGCTCGATTGTCGCCGCCGTGGCGGTGGCCCGGCCGGCGGTGGTGAACATCGACAGCATCGGCCGCCGCGGCCGGCAGCGCCGGCCGTGGGAGCAGGGCCCTCAAGAGGAGCGCGAGGGGGTGATCGGCTCAGGTTCGGGGTTCATCTTCGACGCCCCCAATGGCTATGTGATGACCAACCAGCACGTGATTGAGCACGCCTCCTCGGTTACCGTCGGCCTGGGCGACGAGCGCGAGCTCCCCGCGAAGGTGGTCGGCAGCGACCCGATGAGCGACATCGCCGTGCTGCGCATCGAGGCCGACAACCTGCCGGCGGTGCCGCTCGGGCTCGAGGCGCCGCTGGCCGCCGGGCAGTGGGTGATCGCGATTGGCAATCCGTTCGGCGACTTTACCCAGACCGTCACCGTCGGGGTGATCAGCGCGCTCGGCCGCGGGCTCGAGACGCCGGGCGGACAGGACCGCTACTACCGCAACCTGATTCAGACCGACGCGGCCATCAACATGGGCAACTCGGGCGGGCCGCTGATCAACATCGACGGCCAGGTGATCGGCATCAACTCGGCCATCTTCTCGCCCGGCGGGCTGAACATCGGGATCGGCTTCGCCATCCCGATCACCGACGCGATGCACATCGCCCGGCACCTGATCGAGCACGGCGGCGTGCCCTGGCTCGGCGTGATCATGGTCGACCTCGATGCCGAGGTGGCCGAGTCGCTCGGCATCGAGCAGACCGAGGGCGTGCTGCTCGACGAGATCGTCCGCGGCAGCCCGGCGTCCGCGGCGGGCCTGGCAGTCGACGACATCGTCGTCGCCGTGGCGGGCGACGAAGTGAAGACCGGCCGCGACCTGGAGTTGAAGATCCTCAGCCGCGATATCGGCGAGGAGGTCAAGGTCACCGTGCTCCGCGACGGCAAGAAACGGGACCTCAAAGTCAAGCTCGGGACGAGGCCGAACGGGTGAACAGGCTGCTCGCCGCCGGTCTCTGCCTGGCCCTGGGCGGTTGCGCGAAGTTCCCCGCCGCGCTCGACGGCGGAGGCGCGCGCCGGCTGCTCGACCTGCGCATGACCGTCCGCGGCGCGATCGACGAGAACGCCTACTACCTGTTTGTGATCGACACCGACGGCCGCGACACCGACGGGCCGGAGATCATCGCCCCGCGGACCGAGTTCCTCGGCAACGGCCGGGCGACCGGCTCGTATACGCATTACGTCGAATACCACCTCGGCCGGTTCGAGCTATTCCGCGACCAGCCCGAGGTCGAGGGGCAGGTCAACCCGCCACGCGAGGCGCTGGGGCCGCCGTTCTCAAGCGACGCGACCAGCTCGGCCGGCTCGCTGCTGGTGACCATCGACCTGGACCAACTCAAGCCCAACGCCAACGACCCCGATCTGACCGACATCGAGGTCAACTTCATCACCGTCAACCAGATTGTGCTGCCGGGCGAGCTGCCCATCCTGCCGCGCCAGACCGACGGTATCGGCCTGCTGGGCACCGACTACCTGGCCATCCGCCTGGAGAACGGGCTGGTGATCACCAATGACGGCCTGGAGGGCACCGGCGAGCTGTTCGAGAATCAGCAGCTCGAAGCCCCGTACGACCTGGCCGACTTCCGCGTCGCCGTGCGCGAGGGGAGCTGACGGCCCGTCGCCACGTTGCCGCCCTACTCCCGGACCAGGATCAGCCGCAGTCGCTCGACGGTGCTGCTCTCATGCACCCGCGCGATGACCCCGGGCGCCGTCTTGACCACAATCCGGCACGGACCGGTGAGCGTGCCCGCCGGCCGGATTTCGACGTTCTCCAGCTCGGGCATCGGCCGGATCGGCCAGGTCGCCCGCTCGCGGATGGGCAGGCCGGGATACTCGACCGCGAAGCCCTCGAAGCTGTTGCGCGTGACATAGGCGTGCGCCGGCCCCTGGGTCAGGCTCAGCAGCGTGCCCTCGGGTAGGCTGGCAACGCAGACGTGGAGCCGGGTCTGCAGCCCGCGCACGCCCTCGGCCAGGTTCATCTTCCGCTGCCAGGCGATCGGCCCGATGCGTAGCGGCATGCGCCAGTAGGGGATGTCGGGTGCGACCCTCGGGATCATCGCCCGGCCGTCGGCGGCGTTGGGCGCGTTCGGCTCAATCACCGATCGGCCGCCCGGCGGCGCGATGGCCGGCACGTCGGGCAGCGGCGCGTCGCCTTCCGGCGTCACCGGCTCGGCGGCGCCGAAGCTGACCGCGCTGACCTCGTTCGAGCGCACTACCACGTCGCGCACCACCTGCGTGCCGTCGCCCCGCTCGATCTGGATCCGGTGCGCGCCCGACGGCACGTTGGTCAGCTCGAGCGGCGTCAGACCGACGGGCCGACCGTCGACGAAGACGCGCAGGCCGGTCGGGACCGATTCGATCCGCAGCCCGCCGAACATCGGCGTCAGCTCGGCCCGGATGGCCATGCTGCCGGTGGCCATCATCTGCGCGGTCCAGTCGCGATAGCCGGGCCGGGTCAGGCGGATGTGCGGCCGGCCCGACAGCCCGCGCAGCACCAGCGGCGTGATGCCGGCGCGCTCGCCGTCGACGTAGACCTCGGCGCCGGGCGGGACCGATTCGACCCGCATGGTCACCCCGCCGACCGGCGCCTCGGGCGACTCGGCCGCCGTCGGCGCGACAAGCTGGACGGTGACCAGGCCGTTGGCCCGGTCGGTGGCGCTGATGGGCCGGCGCTCGGGGACGAAATCAGGGTGCAGCACCTGCAGCTCGACGCCCTCCTCGGGCGGAACCTGGATGCGGCACGGCGTGGCGCCCTGAACCACGCCGCCGACGCTGACCACCGCGCCACGCGGCCGGCTGGTGACCACCATCGTCTCGGCGCCCGTGGTGTCGGGCACGGCGGTGGCCGGGTGGATGACCACCCGCGTACCGGGAAAGACGGGCGTGGCCGAGTAGAGGTCGAACCAGCTCGCGCCGACCTCACTCGAGGCGAGCCGGGCGGTGCCCAGCCGCTCGGGCGGCGAGTTAAAGCTCTCACCGGTCAGCTCGCTCGACACCGGCGGCGCCACGCGGCTGAGCACCAGACCGCTGGCCGTCGAGGGCAGTGGGTCGGTCAGGCGCAGTTTGAGCTGCTGTCCCTCGGCGGCGAGCTTGGCCTCGAGCACATCGGCCTGCGGGTCGCCGAGGCGAATCTGGTAGCTGGCCAAGTAGTTGGCCAGGTCCTGCTCGAACCGCCAGGTCGAGGCGGCGCCGCGCGGCAGGCTCGACTGCAGCGGGTTGAGCAGGTGGATCTCGCGGGTCGCCACGTCATAGGCGGACAGGGAGGCGATGACCAGCTCGGCATCGGGGGTGGGGAGCCGGACGATGGTGCCCAGGATGACCGTGTCGGCGCCGGTCGCCGCGGCGATGGACGAGGCCACCTCGCCGGCCGAGAGCAGGCGATGCGCCGCCTCGCGGCCGGGCGCCGGCTTGACGCTGCTGGCCGATACACCGGGCAATTGGCTGAGCGCCTCGACCGCCGCGCGGGTGGCCGATTCGGCCGTCGTCGCCGCGCCGTCGCCGTAGCTCGAGAAGGCGAGCACGGTGACCTTGCCGTTCGGCGCCGCCGCGACGCAGACGTTGAGCATCACGGCCGCCGCCAGCCAGGCCGCCGGTCGGCGCCAGCCGGTGAGCATGCGGGTTCGCATCTCGGGCCTCCCCGTCGCCGGCGCGAGCCGGCCGCTTCCTGGTCCATCGGACAGGCGCACGCGGGCTGAACCCGCGGCGCACCCCGAGCCGGTTGGTTGGACACCCCCGGACAGGCCGGGTTGCGGCCACAACCGACCGGCTGATTATAACGATTCCCGACCAGGCGGGTCAAGCAACCGCGCCGAGGCCGCCGCTACCCGACACCTGTAGGCGCAGGACCCTGTGCCTGCCTGGCGGCGAGCCCGCCGTGCCGGCCGGCAACCTAACCCCCCGACCCCC
>CAYONP010000101.1:0-19567 GCA_964405335.1 uncultured Fimbriimonadaceae bacterium | reverse complement strand
CAGGCGGAAGAGCACGACCAGGAAGCAGAGCGCCGAGAAGCCGGCGGCGGTGAGGCCGATGGCCAGGTTGCCCCCGGCGGTGCCCCAGCGCGCGGTGCCCCACTGGCCGACGATACCGCCGATGGCCGGTCCGAGGATGAAGCCGATGCCGAACGCCGCGCCGATCAGTCCCATCGACTTAGCGCGCCGCTCGGGCGGCGTCACGTCGGCGATGTAGGCCTGCGCGGTGGAAATGTTGGCCCCGCCGAAGCCGTTGACCGCCCGCGCGACGAGCAGCCCGGCGATGCTGCCGGCCTGCGCGAAGAGCAGGTGGCCCAGCGCGGCGCAGGCGACGCTGAAGAGCAGCACCGTGCGCCGCCCGGCGCGGTCGCTCCAGCGGCCGAGCAGCGGGGCGAAGAGGAAGGCCATCAGCGAGTAGGTGGCGACGATCCAGCCCTGCTGCGCGCCGCTGGCGTGGTAGAGCTTGGCATAGACGCCCAGTTGCGGGATGACGATGCCGAAGGCGAGGAGATCGAGGAAAGCGACCAGGAAGATGATGGCCAGTGGGCTGCGCTGCTTCAACGTCACCTCGACCCAACCGCCGGAGTCTACTCCCGCCGGCGCCGGTTGGCAACCGGGCCGATTGACACCCAACCGGCCCGCTGGCACAATGCCGCCATGCCGAATCCGTCGCTCGCCAAGCCCTGTCTGCGGCCGCTCGAGCCGCTCCCCTACGAGGACGAAGGCGAGCCCTACGTGGCCTGGCGCGACCCGGTCGGCATCGCTCCGATGGTCCAGGTGCCCGCCGCCGTGGCGCTGCTCATGTCCCTCTTCGACGGCAGTCGTGACACCGCCGTGGTGGCCAGCGAGTGGGAACAGGTCGGCGGCGAGGAGCTGCCGCTCGAGTTCGTCGACCAGCTCGTCGCCGACCTCGACGAGCACCTCCTGCTGCTCTCGCCGCGGTTTCGGCAGGCGCGCGCCGCGGCGGTCGACGAGTTCCGCCGCCTCGGCGTAAGGCCGGCGGCGCACTGCCCCGACGGCTACCCCGCCGAGCCGGGCGAGTGCCGGGCCTATCTCGACCGCATCCTGGCCCACGCCGACGGCGCGCCGACCGGCTCGCCGCGCGGCCTGGTTGCCCCGCACATCGACCTGCTCCGCGGGGCGCCCTGCTATGCCGGCGCCTACCGCGCGCTGGCCGGCTCAACGGCTGACCTGTACGTCATCCTCGGCGTCGCGCACAGCACCAGTTGCTGGCCCGAGCCGGCGCCGCTGGTCACCCTCACCCGGCTCGACTTCGCCACGCCGCTGGGCACCGTCGGCACCGACCGGCAGTTCGTCGACGACCTGACCGCACGCTACTTCGAGCAGGGCGGCGGCGGCGACCTGTTCGCCGATGAGCTGGTCCACCGCGGCGAGCACAGCATCGAGTTCCAGACGCTGTTCCTGCAGCATCTGCACGGCGCGCGCGAGTACCGCATCGCGCCGGTGCTGCTCGGCTCGCTGCACGAGTTCTATGACGAGCCTTGCGGTGTTGCCGGGCCGGCCGGCCTCGGGCCGTTCATTGCCGCGCTGCGGGAGGCAATCCTGGCCTATCCCGGCGAGGTCTGCCTGATCGCCGGCGCCGACCTATCGCACCTGGGGCCCCGCTTCGGCGCCGACCAGCCGGTGGACACGGCTTGGACCGAGCGGGCCGTTGGCGCCGACCTCGCCGCGCTGCGGCTGCTGGCCGAGCAAGGGGCCGATCCGTTCTTCGGCCACTTCGCCAGCGACGGCAACGTGCGCAACGTGTGCAGCGTGGCCAACCTCTATGCCCTGCGCGCGGTGCTGCCCACGGCGCGGTTTGAGCTGCTTGATCATCAGGCGGCGTACGACCCACGGCAGACCGTGACCTTCGCCGCCGCGGCGCTCTGGTAGCCATGCGCGGCAAGGTCATCCGCGACGCGCTACACGGTGACATCGAGTTCACCGCGGCCGAAATGGCGCTGATCGACACGCCGGCGATGCAGCGGCTGCGCGGCATTAAGGCGCTGGGCACCTCCAACCTGGTCTACCCCTCGGCGGTCCACACCCGCTTCGAGCACAGCCTGGGCACCGCCTGGCTGGCCAAACGACTGCTGCGCGAACTGCGTGAACGCGGCGTGGTAATTGACCCCGAAGACCTCGCCGCCGTGCCGGCGGCGGCGCTGCTACACGACGTGACGCATCTGCCGTTCGGCCACACCTTCGAGGACGAGCGGCGGATCTTCCCCCGCCACGACGAAGATCCCGAGCGGCTGGCGCACTTCCTGGCCGAGCCGAGCATGGTCGCCGCGCTGCACCGGACCGGCGTCGAGCGGCGCATCCGCGAGCTACTCCAACCGGGCGGCGAGGTCGCCCGGCCGTTCGCCCGCGAGCTGATCAGCGGCACCGTCTGTGCCGACCTGCTCGATTACCTGCGCCGCGACGCGCTCTACACCGGCCTGGCCCAGGCCTATGACGACCGCATCTTCCGTGCCGTCGATGTCGACGGCGGCCACCTGGCGATTGAGCTGCAGAAAAACGGGCTGTTCCGCCACGACATCTTGAGCGAGCTGATCCACCTGCTGCGCGTGCGCTACAACCTGACCGAGCGGGTCTACTTCCACCACGCCAAGACGGTTGCCGGGGCGATGATCTCGAAGGCGCTGGAGTTGGCGCTGTCGGCGGCGAAGGTCACTCCGCGCGAGCTGTGGGCGCTGCGCGACGACAGCCTGCTCTACCTGCTCGGCGAGCGCTGCGGCGAGGTCGAGGGCGTGCGCGAGCTGCTCGACGACCTGCAGGCGCGCCGGCTCTACAAGCGGGTCTTCCTGATCACACCGGGCGGCTACGGGCGATCGGGCCTGGACCAATCGACCATCAACGCACTGGCCGAGGCCTATCATTACGATGCCACCGCCCGCGACCGCGCCGAACGCGAGCTGGCCGCCGACCTGCGCGTGCCGCCGTCGGCGGTGGTGCTCTATTGCCCCAGCCCGCGCATGCAGTTCAAGGAGGCGGCGGTCCGCGTGCGCATCGAGGGCGACCGGGTGGTGCCGCTCAACGAGCTGCAGAACCCCGAGGTCGAGAGCCTGGGCGCTAAGTACCACCGGCTGTGGCGCTTCATGGTCTGCATGCGCCGTGACTACAGCGATCGCTTCACCCGCGCCGGGCAGGCCTGCGAGTCGCTCTTCGGCGCGCCGAACATGGTCAGCCTGCAGGACAGCGGGCAGCTCGCGTTCGACTTCTGATCACTCGAACACGTGGCTCATCGAGCCGGTGTGCACGACCAGCAGGCGCCCCGCGGCCAGCCACTCCAGCCGCTCGACCGTCTCGCCGGCCGGCGGCGACCAGACCCAGATCGGCGGGCGGCCGAGGTCCTCCGGGCGCGTCAGGTCGAAGCCGAGCAGCGCCGGTCGGCCGTCGTGGTCGGCCAGACTGACAAACAGGCTGTCCTCGACCCACAGCGGCGGAGCCGTCTGCCGGCCGAGCGGCCGGCGGGCCAGCTCGGCGCCGGTGCGCAGGTCGAGCAGGTGCAGGCCGGCGCGGCTCAGCGCGGCGACCATCGGCCGCTCGCCGGCGACGACCATGACGCCGCCGGGCGCGAGCCGGCCGGCGGTCTGGCGCCAGCGCTCCGCCGGCTCGCGCGCCGGGTCGAGGCAGACGATGCTCGCCTGGCCGCCCGCGCCGACCAGCAGCGGCGGTACAATCAGGCCGCCGGCGTTCTGCCACTGCCCATCGAGCTCGACACCGGCCGGCAGCTCGGTCTGCCAACGCAGCTCGCCGTCAGCGCCGGACAACGCCAGCCGCCGGTCCACCGCGAAGAGCAGGTCGGGCCCGGCGCTGGGCACCAGCACGGCCCGCGGACCGAGACCGGCTACTGGGCGGAGCGCCTCGGCCGGCTCGGGCGATCGCTCGGGCACGAAAACAAACGGCGCGGTGTAGGTCTGCCGCCGGCCGTGGGCCACCAGCGCTCCGGCCCGCGGCACCAGAGCGGCCGAGATCAGTTCATCATCGGCCGGCGCGGGCAGCTCGCGCAGGATCGGCTCGCGGGCGAGCCGGAAGGCGCGGATCGACTGCCGGCCGTCCTGCTCGGACACCACCGCGCCCCACTCGCCGGCCCATGAGACCGGCCCGACCGGCTGACCGATGTCGAACTGCCGGGTGAGCGTGCCCTCGCTACCGTCGAGCAGGAACAGGGTGCTGCCGCCGACCACGGCGACCTGGCTCCACAGCGGCTCGTCGTTCGGCTCGAAGACGACCTGCACGCCGCCCGGAGGCACGCCGGCGGCGTTGCGCGTCCAGCGTGCCGGCGGCGCGGGATCCGAGCCGCGGCTGGGCGGTGCCAGGCAGGTCAGCGTCACCTCCGACGGCGCATCGACGCTGCGCTCGACGACGATCACGCCCTGGCCGATGTCGATCACCCGCTCCATCCGTCGGCCGGACCCCGCCGTGAGGGTGGCGACCGCGCCGTCGCGCTCGGCATAGCCGGTCACGCTGCCCGGCTGCACCGCATAGAGGTTGCCGCGGTAGTCGCTGGCCAGCGCGCTGGTGGCCAGGCCCGGTGCCGACCACTTCGCCTCGACGGTGGCGCGTTGCGGCACAAAGACGAACGCTGGCGCGGCGACCGGCGCCAGCAGCGCCAGGCTCAGCACGGACCAGTTGCTTCGGAGTGTCATGCCACGGCTCCCCTCACCTGAGCGCGAACTACCTGCACTCCCAACGGTCGTGTGCACACTCCGCTGCTGCGCCGGCGCTAAGGTTCGGTGAACGGCCGGTCAACGCGGCGGGCCGAACGGACCCTCGGGCGAGACCACGGCGCGCGACTCGGTGCGCGCGGTAATCTGCCGCTGCAGCCCGTCGCGCATCACGGTCAGCACCAAGGTCGCCCCGACCGGGGTCAACTGAATGCGGTTGATCAAGTCGGGCACGCCGCGGATCGGCCGGCCGTCGATGGCCAGGATCATATCACCAGCCTGCAAGCCGGCGCGCGCGGCCGGGCCGTCGGGTTTGACCTGGCCAATCACCGCCGGCACGAAGTCGCTCGCGGCGCCCGTCCGCCCGACCTCGTCGACGGTCGCGTCGCGCACGTCGATGCCGAGCGCCGAGCGGGTCACCTGCCCGCTGCTGCGCAACTGGGCAAAGACCGACCGCGCGTCGTTGATGGGCACGGCGAACCCGAGCCCGACGCTGGTCCCGGTGCGGCTGAGGATGTGGTTGTTGATCCCCACCACCTCGCCATGGATGTTGACCAGCGGCCCACCGCTGTTGCCCGGGTTGATCGCCGCGTCGGTCTGGATGAAGTCCTGGTTGGCCTCGCCGGTGATGCCGGTCAGCCGTCCGACGGCACTGACCACGCCGATGGTGACACTGCTCTCGAGCCCCAGCGGCGCGCCGATGGCGATCGCCCAGTGGCCGACGTCCAGGTCGTCGCTGTCGCCCATCGCCGCCACCGGCAGCGGGGCCGTCGACTCGACCCGCAGCAGCGCGATGTCGGTCCGCTCGTCGGCGCCGACCACTTCAGCCGGGAGCTGGCGCCGGTCGGCCAGCCGGATCATGACCCGCCGGGCGCCGGCGACGACGTGGGTGTTGGTCAGAATGTAGCCCTCGGCGTCGACAATCACGCCGGTCCCGCGCCCGCGGTCGGCCGAGACGCCGACGGTGGCCGGGAGCACCCGACGAGCGGCGAGGTTGAACGCCTCCTGCAGGCTGACCGCCTGCGCGACAGCGGGCGATTCGGCCGGCGCCTGGGCCTGCAGCCCACGCTGGGAAACGGCGCCGCCGAGCAAAGTCAAGAGTGAACCGACGAGCAACCCAACCGCCGCCTGGCGCCGTGGCGAGGCGTGCATCGCATCCTCCTGGCAGGCGGCGAGCCGCGCCTGCTGGTCTCTCAGACGCCGCGCCGGCGCTCGGCGCCTACCGGCAAATGCTGCGCCGGCGTTACAGGGCGTGTAAAAGAGCGCGGTAGGGGCGGGTCTCAGACCCGCCCGTTTGCCGACGAGCCCGCTTCCAGAGCGGAACTAGACGCAGTCTGGCAGGTCTGAGACCTGCCCCTACCACGAACGTCAACACCCCCGTCACGGGCGGTTCAGCGGCCGTCGGCCGTCGGCAGCAGCGCCGCGGCGACGGGCTGACCGGCCAGACCGCGGTCGGCGACGACGACGACCAGCCCGACGACCACCACGACGGCGAAGGCGAGGGCGACGAGCTGGGCGAGTCGACGGTGGATCGGTCGCCGGCAGTCGTCCGAGGTGGCGAAGTCGCGCAGTCGCTGGTAGGTCGAGGGCCAGAAGTCGGGCGGTGGTTCGGGTTCGGGCAGTCGGCGGAGCGTGTGAACGGTGCGGCTGAGGGAGGTGTACTCGGCGCGGGTCTGGGGCTCGTGTTCGAGTCGCTTACGGACCCTGCGCATGCCTCGCGCGTCGAGCATCTCGTCGTGGTAGGCCGAGAGCTCGGCGCTGTCTGCTCGCATGATCATTCGGTTTCCTCACCCGGACCAGTCTGGTCGAGCTGTTCACGGAGCAGGTGCCGGCCACGGTGGAGTCGGCTCCTCACCGTTCCGACCGGGCAACGGACAATGCGCGCGACCTCCTGGTAACTGAGACCTTCCAGGTCGGCCAGCACGACCGTCTGCCGGTACTCGCTCGGGAGCCGGTCCAACGCGTTTTGGATGCGCTCGTCAAGGACGGCGTCGGCGATGATCACCGCCGGGTCGGCCTCCTCGTCGGGCACCTCCCAGGCCTGCTCGCGCCCTTCCTCCTGGTCCTGCGTCTGGTCGAGACTGAGCACGTTGACCCGCGACTGGCGCCGCACGCGGTCGATGTGACGGTTGGTCATGATCCGGTACAGCCAGCGATCGAAGCGAGTGCCCGGCTCGAACCGGTCGAAGTTGCGAAACGCCTCGAACACCGCATCCTGGATCAGGTCCTGCGCGTCGTCGTGGTTGCCCGTCAAGCGATAGGCCACCCGGTACATCGGCCGCTCATAACGGCGAAGCAGTTCCTCGAAGACCTCCAGGTCCCGAGCGAGGATCTCCCTCTGCCGCCGTCGCTGCCCGCGCACGCCTCTCTCCAGATCACCGAAATCGACTCCGGCCGAGTTCCACGCCGGAGACGATCACCGCTCGGCGTGCGGGTCCAGCGCCGTCTGCAGCCCCTGGCCCATCAGGTTGAACCCCAGAATCGCCGCCAGGACACACAATCCCGGACCGAGGATCATCCACGGCGCGGTCACCAGATAGGGCTGGCCGTCACGAATCATCGCCCCCCAGCTCGGCGTCGGCGGTTGAATCCCGACGCCCAGATAGCTCAATCCGGCGTCGAGCAGAATGGTACTCGCCGTGCCCAGACTGGCAAGCACGACGATCGTCGGCAGCACATTCGGCAGCACGTGACGGAACAGAATCCGCGCCTGCGTGCAGCCAATCGCCCGCGCCGCCTCGACATACTCCAGCGCCGAGACGCGCAGCGTCTCGCTGCGCACCACCCGCGCGATTCCCGTCCAGCTCACCAGGCCGATGACCACCAGCAGCTTGACCAGTTCGCCGGGAATCGTCGCCTGGCCGCCGAACCAGGGCAGGTGGATCGGCTTCAGCTTCCACACCGCGGCGAAGGCAATCGCCAGGATCAGCGTCGGGATGGTCATCATCACGTCGACCAGGCGCATCAGCACCGTCTCGAGCCAACCGCGGAAGAACCCCGCCGCGAGCCCGATCGCCGCGCCGAGCAGCACCGCCGTCAGCATCGCCGCCGCGCCGACAATCAACGAGATCCGCGCGCCGAAGAGCAGTCGGCTGAGCTGATCGCGCCCGAGATTGTCGCTGCCGAGCCGGAAGACCACCCGCTCACCGAGCTCGTTCTCGAACGAGTAGCCGGGCGGGCGCGGCAGGCCAAGCTCGGTGGTGCCCTGCGGAAACTGGCTGCTTGGGTCGAGCGGCGCCAGGCTGCCGGCAAAGCAGGCTAGCAGCACAAAGGTGCCGACCAGGAAAAGGCCAACCCGGGCCTGCGGATCGGCAATGAACCGGCGCCACAGGGTCCGCGCCGGCGCCGGCGTGCTGGTCATGGCCGTGCTGTCGAGCATGGCGCCGGCTGTTCGCGACCGAGATGGTGCCTCCTCCGCACCGGGAGCTGGTGATGCGGCGACTCGCGCTACTCGTGCCTCTGCTCTTGGCCACCGCCTGCGGCAAGCCGTCCGCCGCCGGCGGCGACGACCCGGCGGCGGTGTGGGCCACCTTCGACCAGCTCATGCGCAGCGGCAAGTATGCCCAGGTCGCCGCGATGGTCGACTTCAAGGCCGCCGCCGTGGCCGACAACCCCGACTTCGCCACCTTCCCCGCCAGCCAGCAAACGCTGATCGCCGGCAAGATGAAGGAGTCGACCATTGCCGCGCTGGCCGGGCTGGGCTACCCATCGAGCGGTCTCAAGGCCGGCCCGCCGCAGGTCAGCGGCGAGACCGCGACCATCGCCAGCGAGGACGGGGCGATCGCGTTGACGTTGGCCAAGGGCGCCGACGGGTGGAAGATCGTCGCCGGCCTGCCCGGCGTGACCCCCGGATAGGATTAGAGGGACGCCACTCACAGGCGTTAGTTTTTCGTTGACATCGGTGGATGGTGCCACTGGATGGTGCCACTGGCGGCTTGTCCGCCAGTGCGGTCCAGCAGCTCGTCGGCGGCACTGGCGGGCAAGCCGCCTGTGGCACCGAGAGGCGGCCTTTGGGCCCGAAGTCAACGCCTATGGGACGCCACCCTCTTATAGCGGCCAGATCAGCTTGGCCTGAAACTGCGCCTGCGTGCGCGCGGTGTTCGGGTCGCCGAACATGAGCAGCACGGTGCGGCCGCTGCGCGGCTGGATGCGGTAGGCGACGAACAGGTTGAGGTCACCATCGCGCTCGACCAGCCGCGCGCTGGCCGAGCTGTATGGGCCGAACTCCCAGGTGCCGGTGACGATGTTCTGGGTCACGAACCGGCCGGGAACCATCGGGTCGAACGGCCGCCGGTTGCTGACCTCGCTGCGCCAGCCGAAACGCAGTTGGCGGGTCACGGCGAGGTTCTGGTTGAAGGTCAAGAAGAAGTCGTTGGCGCCGCCGCGGTCGCCGTAGCTGAGGCCGATTGCACCGTTGTTGTGCAGGCTGTCGAGCCCCCACTGGAAATTGCCGCCGACGACCTGGTCGCGGTGCGGTGGGCGGTTCTGGCGAAACCAATCGAGCCCGATGCGCGTGCCGTTGGCGAAGCGCAGACCACCCGACAGCGACCAGGCCGACTGGAGCAGCGAGCCGTCCCGTTTCCAGCGGTCAACGTAGCCTACTCCGAGGCCGTAGTTCTGGATGAAGCGGTCCTGGTTCTCGTGACCGACGTTCAGTCTGGCGTTGATCCCGCGCGCATCGCGCTCGGGCACGAAGCCGAGCAGGGCGGTGTAGTCCGGCTGCGTCTCGCCGTAGCTGAACGAGGCGCTGAGCGTGTTCTCCCACTCGACGCCGGTGCTGAACCCGTAGTCGTTTCCCTCGCCGCCCGGCCCGGCGGTGAAGCTGTGGTTCATCGCGCCGCCGAACCACATGCCGACCCGGCCCATCGGCTGCCAACCGTTGAAGCCCAGGGTGGCCACCGAGTTGTCCGGCCGGCCCGACTGGTCGGTGGTGACCAGCGCCGCCGCGGCGCCGACGTACGGCGTGAAGGCGTAGCCATACTGCAGCGCTGCGTCGGTCCGGCCGTGGTCGGACAAACTGCCGAGCACGCCCATGCTGTGGTCGCCGACCCGGCCGAACGACTTGAGGCCGAAGATCACATCGGGAATGCTCCGCGTGTAGAGCGCCCGCCCGCCGGGGAAGTAGTCGTCGCCCTCGCGGAAGAACGGGCGCGGCTCGTCGAGAAAGCGGGCGGTGTCCGAGAAGGCGATGGTCTCGACCACGTCCTCGATGTTGCGGAAGTCGGGGTTGAGGGTCAACATGCCCGTCACGCCGGCGGGGAAGACGTGCTTCAGGTCGATACCGCTCTGAATCGTCGTCCCATCCTCGCCGACGCGGAAGATGGAGTAGGGCAGGATCGCCGGACGCGTCCGCGGCGCGGGCAGCGGCACGCCGTGGATGGCGGCCATCTGCTGGCTCTCGAACCGGTCGCGCATCACCGGCCAGAACCACATCTCCTCGCGACGTTCGTAGTTGCGGGCGAAGGAGATACCGATGCTCGACTGCCCGGTCGGGTAGATGAAGATGCGGTAGGGGATGGCCATCTCGACGATGAAGCCGTCGTCGACCCGCTGCGCGGCGGCGTCCCAGTCGCCGCGCCAGACGAGGTTGCCCGAGCCGCTCTGCGGGATGCGGTCGTCTTGGGTGCCGAGCGGGTTGACCTCGAAGCGATAGAGCTCGCCGTACTGCCGTCGTGCGTCGATCCAGACGGCGACGAAGTCATCGCGCTCGAGACCGCCGCCGCGCTGCGTCTGCTGGGCGAAGATCTGGTCGGGCCGGCTGTCGTGAGCATAGAAGGCCACATAGAGGTGGCTGGGGCCGAAGCAGACCCACGCCTCGGTCAGCTCGCTGCCGGCACGGTTATCGCGCGGGAAGTAGAACTCAGTGACCTGGGGGGCAGCCTGCCAGCAGACATCATCGAGCACACCGTCGAGCACCGGCGGGGTGTCGACGGTGACGCAGGCGAGTTCGACGGCTGGCGCCGCGCCGCACACGACCAGGAGCAGCCACAACCGGTGCGGCAGAGCACGACAGGGGCGCATGGCCGAATGGTACTCCCGCGCGGCGAGCGTGGCAACGCGCGCGCAGCTTGTCCGTCACATCAGTGCAACACTTCTGCCCGGCGGCGGGAGCCGCAGGCTGATTACGATCCCGTTACAACCCTGGCCAATCGCGCCGGGGACGGACTAGAATGAGTGCCCAGACGGCCCGCCGGCGAGGGAGTGCAGCGCTGAACCTGATCGAGTCACCACCGCTTCCGACCCGCCTGCTGGCGCTTGGTGACCTGCACGGCGACGCCGGTGCGCTGGTTCGCTTCCTGCTCGGCAACCAACTGGTCGAGCCCACGCCCGACGGCCGCGGGCTGCGCTGGCTCGACCCCGACGCCGTGGTGGTCCAGTGCGGCGACGTGCCCGACCGCGGCTGCCAGACGCTGCTCATCACCTCGCTGGTCAGCAACCTGCGCGGGCAGGGCGCACGGATCTACACCCTGCTCGGCAACCACGACGTGGCCTATCTGGTGGCGCCCGAGTCCGGCGAGCAGCGGCGGCGGATCGAACAGGCGCTCAGCTATATGGTCGACGAGCAGGGTCGCTGCACCGCCGAGATGGACGACGTACAGCGCATCTTCCTCACCCAGGCGGGGGCCATTTCGGCCCTGCATCGCCACCCACTCGGTGGGCTGGTGGCGCTGCGGCTGGGTCACATTCTGTTCTGCCATTGCGAGCCGGTGCCCGGCGGGTTTGACGAGAGCGACTACGCCTGTCTGGCCGAGAGCGGCGAGGTCCGCTACGAGCCGCGCCGGCACAGCCTGGCCCACCCGATCTTCTGGGGCCGGCCATACTCGTGCGGCACCGCCGACCTCGAAGGCGGCTATCTGCCGCGCAACCGGCCGATCATCCCGCCCGCCCGCGGCTACGAGGAGCGCACGCTGGCCCTTCACGCCGAAGAGCCCGAGGTCCGGGAGATGTACCTGCGCTTCGCCGACCTGGGCATCCGGACCATCGTCCACGGACACATCCCAGGGCCGACGGTGCGGCGCTACCGGCTGTTCGGCATCGAGCATGTCA
The DNA here is from genome assembly GCA_964405335.1 of uncultured Fimbriimonadaceae bacterium. Taxonomy (GTDB): domain Bacteria; phylum Armatimonadota; class UBA10988; order UBA10988; family UBA10988; genus CAYONP01. Next base: position 7,850 of record CAYONP010000101.1, on the reverse strand, counting down.
ACATCGACGAGGCGATCAGCGGCTACTACCGCCAGCTCTTCGACCCGATCGAGGTGCCCGAGGAGTCGACCTTCGTGCCGACCGGCTGGACCTACGTTCCCACCTGAAGCGCGCTCGCCGCGCGCCTCACCTGACCTCGACCCGCGCCCGCAGCGCCAGCCCGCGCTCCACCTCGAGCAGCGTCAACTCGGCGGTGACACCCGCCTGCCGGGCCGCCGTGGCCACCGTCGTGCCGGCGAGCAGGCGCCAGCGCCGGCCGGTGCGGGAGTCGAGCAGCTCGCCCGTGCCGTTCGGCTCGAGCCGGAGCCGAACCGCCTTCGCGCCGAGCTGGAGTTCGGCCGGGCCACGATAGCCGGCGCGCAGCTCGTCCAGGCTGCCGGCGCGGCGGACGGCGAAGTCGTCGATCGCCGCCTCGACCGGCCCGGTGCCGATCACCCGCGGCTGGGCGCGCGACATGCCCGGCGCGATGACCAGGCGGCTGCGCAGCTCGACCCAGCCGCCGGTCGGCCCGTCGGCGACGATGCCGCCGGCGGTCCAGTCGACGCCCTCCTCGGTCTCGTGCGGCGCACCTGGCGGGTAGACGGCGGCGCAGAGCAGCACGTGGCCGCTGCCGGCGATGCGCACCCAGACCGACAGCTCGTAGATCTCTCCGGGCCGGACGGGCAGCGGCTCGCCGGGATTGACCGCCCAGTCGCGCTCGCCGGTGTGGCGGATCAGCAGGCAACGCTCGCCGCTGCGCGGGTCGGCGTCGCTCGACTCCACCGTGATCGCCTCCGCGCCGTCGCGGCACCAGCCGCGCGACCAGGCTTCCGGGTAGCCGTCGGCCAGAGTCTCGAGCCCGGCATTGGCAACTAGGTTGTCGGCCGGCGCGGCGAGCAGGCAGAGCAGCCAGAGCATCTCATCTCTCCGCGAGGAGCGCCTCGCCGGCATCGGCATAGGCCGCCTTCTGCGCCGGCGCGATGGTTCGCCAGATCAGAAACTGCCGGCGCAGGATGTTGACGAACAGCCAGTTGGTCCGCCGCCAGCCGGTGTCGTCGCCGCTCAGCCGCTCAATCTGGATGACCACCGACTGAACCTGCGGGTCGTCGGGATCGGGCCGTGTTTCGAGCGCAACGCGCTGGCTGACGCCCAGGTCGTACGGCGCGAGCCAGACCGTGAGCGCGAGCCGGTAGCCGCCCTCGCTGAGCGGTTCGAAGCTGGTCCCGTCGGTGTAGAAGTCGCCGCCGGGGAAGTCGACGAAGGCGTCGAAGTACTCCTTGAGGAAGAGGTTGCAGGCCAGCCCGTCGCGGCCGGTGAGCATGAACGGCAGGGGCAGCGTCATGGTGTGGCCGTCGGGCTGCGGCAGTCGCCACCGTCGCTCGATGTCGGGCGTGGCCAGTTGCGCCGCTCGGCGCGAGGGATAGAGCGTGCTGAGCAGCACGATGGCGATGATCAGGCAGGCCACGCCCACCGCGGCGGTGCTGGAGTAGTTCAGGCTCAGGCCCGCCAGGCCGCCCAGCCGGCCCGATTGCTGCAGGCTGTAGAGCACCTTGGCGACGCTCTGGCCGAGCAGGTAGCCGAGGATCACGCCGATGTTGGCCAGCACGCAGCTCTCGGCCAAGAACAGCGTGCCGATGTGCGCCGGCGCCAGGCCGATGCTGCTGAAGATGCCAATCTCGTGCAAACGCTCCGCCACCGCGCCGAGCATGGTGTTGAGCACGATCAGCGCGGCGATGAGCATCGGAATGAGCACCGTCTGGAGCCCGCTGACGCTGGTCATGCCGATGCTCGAGTGGAGCATCACCCGCTCACCGTCGGTGGCGTAGGCCGACATCTCGAACCGTTCCATGAGCTGCGCCGCCGCCGGCGCGACGGCCTCGGCATCGTCGAACCGCACCGCCACCGAGCGGAGCGTCCCGCCGAGGCTCATCAGCCGCTCATAGGGCAGGATGAGCTGCACGTCGGCGGGGAAGTGGATGTAGCGATCGATCGGTGCGACCGGCGCGCGGCCGAGCTTCAGCTTCTGCGTCGCCAGCTCGCGCACCATCTGCAGCTTCTCGGGCTCGAGCTGCGAGAAGTCGACCGGCGTCAGCGGCTCGCCGTCGAGGTCGCGCAGGCTGGTCAGCCGGCCGTCGCCGATGATGCCGATGACCTCGAACCGTGAGCCGAAGACCTCGACCGCGCCGAAGCCATGCCCCGCCCGTGCCTGTGGCGTGCCGGGACCCAGCCCAAGCCGCTCAGCCACCGCCTGCGGCACGACACAGACATCCTGCTCGCCTGGCGCGAACCATCGCCCGGCGACCAGCTCGCCACCGAGCCCGCTGACCCGCGGCTCGTCCGGCGTCAGGCCGAGCACCGCCTGGAGCAGCAGCGTCTCGTCGGGCGCGGGGTAGCCGGCAGCCCAGCGGCGCGCGGCCTGCCCTCGCCCAGCGCGCCGGACGGCGGCCGAGAGGCGGCTGATCAGGCTCGTGCCGGCATCGCCCGCCTCCGCCTGCTCGACGACGAACTGCGCGGTGCCGTTGCGCGCCGAGAGCTTCATCTGCTTGTCGAGCGCGGCCGAGGTCAGCCAGGCGCGCGGGACGACCAGTCCGTCGTCGCGGAACTGGTTGGCCAGGATGGCGGCGGTCGGCGCCTCGAGCGCGCCCCAGACGGCGTCGCGGATGAGGATGCCGGGATAGACCGCCGAGCCGCGGGTTGCCACGGCGTTGGCCCGCAGCGTGGTGCCGACCGAGGTGAACGAGAGCACGGTGAAGGTCAGCAGGGTCAGCGTGATGCCGGTTAAGGCGGTGCGCAGCGGCCGTCGCCGCATGTTGCTGATGCCCAGCCCGAACGCCGCGCCGAGGGTTCCGCTGCGGCTGACATCGGCGCTGTGCGTGCCGCCGGCCGCCTGCTTGAGCGTCTCCAGCTCCTCGTTGAAGCGCCGCGCGACCACGGCGATGACCAGCAGCGCCAGGGCCATGATGATGAACCCAAGCAGGATGATCCAGGGCGCGTCGAGCAGCCGGAAGGCCGGATGGACCAGGTGCAGGCAGAAGTAGACCAGGCCGAAGATGGTCAGCGTGCCGGTGATCTGGCCTTTGATCCGCGGCGAGGCGATCAGCAGTCGCTCGGTGAAGAAGGCGAACGGCAGCAGCAGGCCGAGGTAGAAGAGCACGCCCTTGACCACATCGTCCTTGGTCCGCTGCACATCGGGATAGGCCCGCGCCTCGAGCGCCCAGGCCTCGCGGGCGGCGGCCAGGTGCGCCTGCCAGTCGCGCGCGGCCAGGGCCTGCTCGGCGGCGGCCAGCCGCTCCTCGGCCCGGGCATGGAGCGCGGCCAGTCGGCGGTTCTGCACGCCGTAGCGCCGCTGCTCGGCCATGCGGGCTTCGTCGATCAGCCACATGTCGCGCGCGGCGCGATAGGGCGTGCGCGGCACGCGGTCGACCACCGCCGGATCGAACCCGACCCCGGTCGGCTCGGCCGGCGTCGCCTCGGTGAGGATGAACCGCAGGCCCAGCAGGCCCATCGCCATGGCGATCTTGACCGGGGTCTCGCGCGGCGCATAGACCACCGCCACCGGCTCGACATAGCTGGCCGACATGGTGCCGGCAAGCACCGTCGGCGGCGAGTGGACCGGGATGTCGTAACCATAGCTGCGCGGCTCGCTGTCGGTCCGCGCGTCGAACACGTAGATCTGCTCGAGGGTCTCGAAGTATCGCTCGTCGACCAGATCGAACAGGTTGACCGGGTGGCACGGGAAGAGAATCAGCGGTCGCTTGAGCCCCTGCCGGCCGCGCGCCTCACGCGGGTACTTGACCTCGCCCTCGGGCCCCAGGTCGGGCGCATAGGTGATCCGTCCGGTGCCCGGCTCGAACGCGTAGCCGTCGATCTTGAGCGTCAGGTCGAGGTCGTCGTAGCCCAGGATGCGGTACTCGCCCCGTGCGTCGGCGAGCGACAGGATCTCCGGCCGCACGCCCATCATGCAGCCGATCGGGTCCTTCAGCGCGACCACCGCGCCCGGCACCGGGGTGTCGGGCAGAAACGACTTCCGCCGTTCAAACTCGTAGACCGGGCCGTCGATCGGCGTGAAGCGGTAGGGCAGGCGCTTGACCCGCTTCAGGCCCTCGGTCTTCAGGCCCGGATCGTCGACCATCGCGCTCAGTGCGCCGACCACCGCCCGCGCCTGGCGTTCCAGGTTTGGCCAGTGGAGGCGCTCGGGTGTGTCGGCCGGGGTATCGACCCGCGGTCGCGAATCGCGGATGGTGAACAGGCAGACGGCCGGCCGCGCCGCCTCGACCAACGGCTCGGCGTCGGTCGCGAACTGGTCGGGCACCCAGGTATCCCAGCCTTGGTCTTGCAGCGGGTTGATGCAGTCGACCACCGCGCCCGGCAGGCCGGCCTGCTCGCCGTAGGCCACGAAGCGCTTGCCCATCGGCGAGAGGAAACGGGTCAGCTTGTCGTTGCGGTAGAAGTGGCCGGCATGGAAGGCGCCGACCTGATCGCTGCCGCTGCTCAGGTCGAGACTGACCGTCAGCACCGGCTCGCCCACGGCGTAGAGCGCGTCGGCGAAGGCGCGATCGAATCGCCGGCGCTCGATCCGCTCGCGCAGCGCGGCGCGCCAGGCGGCGTCCTGTTCGGCACGGTGACCCTTGCGCGGCGCCTCGGCCAAGTCGGCCTCGAGCTCGCGCAGCTCCCGCTCGTCGGCCCGGCGCATGAGCCGCAGCGCGTCGTCCCAGCGTTCGCGGATGTGGTCTCGGCGGAGCGTCCAGGCCAGGGCCCGCGCGCCGGCCAGCGCCTGATGATGCGCGGCCAAGGCACAGAACAGCACCGACCGCTTCGGCCGCGCGGCGCTGAGCACCCGCACCGCCTCGAGCAGCGTGGAAATACCGCCCGCCTGCTCGGCACCCGGCGCCAGCGACGGGACCACCGACATGCTGTCGTAGTAGGCGGTGACCACCACCACCTCGCCGCGTAGCGCCGGGTCGCTGCCGGGCAGCAGGCCGAGCAGGTTGACCGCCTCGGCGGCGACCCAGTCGCCGGCGCAATGCAGCGTGGCCGTGCCGGTGCGTGGTAGCCGCGCCGCCGCCGCGCGGGTGAGGTAGTAGCGCGGCAGATCGAGCGGCACCTTGAGGAACTTGCGCTGCGCCTCGCCGCGCTCGAGCCGGTCGGTCTCGACGAACACCACCGCCCGCGCGCCGAGCGTCGCGGCATCGAGCCAGCGCTGCCCGCAGTCGAAATCGAGCAGCACCACGGCGCCGTCGACGTCCTGACCCGCATAGTTGGCCAGCGAGCCGTCGCCGCCGCGGACCAGCGGCCCACTGACGCCGCCGGCCGGCGTGGCGCTGAGCCGGACGAGGTTCGGACAGAGCGGCTCGAGAGGCACCGAGACCCCGCCGACCGTCAGCACGGCGTCGCCCATCCTGGGCATCGGCACGTCGAATCGCTGCCGTTGAAGTACCAGGCCCGCGTCGCGGAAGGCGCGCTCGATCCGCGCCGCGGCGCGCTCGGCGCCGGCCGAGCCGGTTACCCGCCCGCCGTCGCGCGAGAATGAGTCAATGGTCGCGCGGAGGCGGGCCGGATCGACGGCGCGCGCGGCCGCCGCCGGGTCGCCCGCGACGCGGCCGACAGCGAGCAGGGCGAAGACCAGCGCCAGCCTAGCCGAACCAGACGCCATAGCGTTCCGCTAGCTCCTCGTTGAACAAGGCGACCATGCCCCAGACGCAGCCGGCGGTGAAGAACTGCCCGAGGATGATGCCGATGAAGAAGGGGATGAGCTGCTTGTACAACCGCACCCCGCCGATGCGCAGAATGGCCGTCTTGGCCACCCAGACAAAAAGGGACGGACCCCATATCGCCCGGCCATAGGCGGTGGCCATGGCGAAGCCGAGGGGATGCACCGGGAAGCGCAGGAAGAGCGACCGGGCGGTGACCAGGGTGCCGGTGAAGAGGAAGCCGATCAACGTCGCCCAGTTGCGCCGGACGTCGGGCGCCAGCGGCGTCTCGGTCCAGGCCGCGACCTGCTCCTGCGCCTGGCGCATGAGCACGATGCGGTAGCCGCCCTCGGTGTCGCCGCGCTCGAGCACATTGCCGCCGAGCTGGTAGTAGCTGGTCATGTGCGCCCAGAAGGCCAGGGCGAAGCCGAGCACGCAGGCGAAGAGCAGCGCGCCGAAGACCTCGCGCCGGCGCAGACCGGCCTCGTCGCCGAGCTTGAAGCTCTCCAGTTGGGTGGCGCCGGTGGTCGGGAAGTAGCCGCGGGCCATCCAGGCGAAGGCGTGGAAAACGGTCGCCGAGCGCAGGTCGCCGCCGGGCGCCAGGCCCGCCGAACCCCACAGATTGTCGATGAACTTCTGCTGCTCCCAGTAGGGAAACAGCCAGACCATCGGAGCGCCGGTCTCGGCCCGGATGCGTGTGTAAACCAGCGCGACCACGATCAGCAGCGTGAAGTAGAGCAGCGCCAGCCAGAGCGCCATGCCGGCGATGACCGCCCAGGCGACGAGGAAGACGAACCCGCCCACCGCCCCGGTAAAGGCCCAGCGATAGCTGATCGGCTCGCCGGCGTCGTAGCCGCGTTCGCGGTCGGTGAAGACGCAGCGGAGCACGCGCGCCAAGTGGCGGCGGCTGATGTAGAGCACTGAGACGAGCACCGCCAGGTAGCTGCCGGTGCACATCTCGTGCTCGAACGGAAAGCCGGGGATCTGGTCGGCCGCGCCGAACGCGGTGGCCACCACGCGGCTGAGCTGCACCAGCAGGTAGAGCACCCAGACCGAGAAGGTGACCTCGGTCGACATGAGATAACCGAGCCCGAAGACCTCGGGTCGCCACTGGATCTGAAGGTCACTGATCGCCGACATCGGCCGGTCGGTGAACAGCGCACCGAGGTTGTAGGCGACGCTCGGCGCCGGCACCGCGGGGTTCACCGCGTGGAGCATGTTCAGCAGATTGTAGACAAAGCTGATGCTGATGCCCAACCAGAGCAGCGGGTTACGCAGGATGACGGCGAGCGTCGGCCGGTCGTCGGCGATCAGCGGCGAGACGAACTGCACCAGGGGGAAGGCGAGCCGCTCGCGTTCGGTCCACTGCCGGCGCAACAGGCTGTTGCAGCAGAGCAGGGTGCCAAAGAAGACCGTGGCGAAGGCCAGCCAGCGCAGCAGGTAGGGCCACCAGACGGCCCACGGCACCGCTTCGTCGTCGGCGCCCTCGTACATTTGACGGATGATCTCGGGGTCGCGCGGACCGTACCAGCCGGGGATCTGCTCCCAGCAGGCGTCGAGCTTGTTCTCGGGCGTGGCGTAATAGCTGGCGACGTTGAGCGAGGGCAGCAGCATCCGCGCGCAGCCGACCGAGTTGATCACCGGCGTGATGCAGAGAATGACGAAGACAATCACCAGCTCGGCGCGGCGCAGGGCGAGCTTTGGGTGCAGGCGGGCCAACAGCGGATTGACCACCAGGAAGAAGAGCAAGCCGGCAACGGCGGGGATGGCCGGCACGCTCTCACCGAGCTGGATGGTGTGGGCGATGATGCCCACATACTTCATCCACAGGTCACCGAGCCAGGCGAACAGCACGGCGATGACCAGCGCGCGGAGGGTGAATCCGCGCTCGGGTCGCTCACTCGCCTCGGCGACGGACAACGGAGCCTCCTGCGTCGGCGAGGTTAGTCCATCGCCCGGTAGCGCGTCAAGGATGCGAGCGTGCCGGCGCTCCGCGGCCCCCGCCGCCAGCCGAAGGTAGCGCGCTTTCGCCGAAAGCGCGGCCCGCATGATCGCGTCGCCGGTTGCCAACCGGCGCCACACGCTCGCGGTAGGCCAGTGCGCCGGCCCGCCAGCCCCCACCACCGTCCCCTCCCCGCGCGGCGCGCTCATCTTGAGTCACATCTGCCGGGCGGTTGTCAG
>CAYONP010000100.1:0-19848 GCA_964405335.1 uncultured Fimbriimonadaceae bacterium | reverse complement strand
CCAACCAACCGAACCCGCCCGCGGGGCGGGTTTCGTGCGCCGCAGAGCCGGATGTCAAATAGGGTCGACTCGTCGCCGCCGGAGGCACCCGCCCCCGATTGAAATCGGGGGCTCCGACCAACCAAACCCGCCCCCAGGGCGGGTTTCGTGCGCCGCAGGCCCGGATTTCAATCCGGGTCGACTCGTCGCCGCCGGAGGCACCCGCCCCCGGTTGGAATCGGGGGCTCCGACCAACCAAACCCGCCCGCGGGGCGGGTTTCGTGCGCCGCAAGGCCGGATTTCAGCCCGGGTCGGCACGCGCGCGCCGCGCTACCGCGCCAGCACGCCATACGTGTCCGGCCGCCGTTCCTGGGCGATGAACTCGCGCCAGTAGCCGCCCGCCTCGACCGACAGCCAGTGCTGGCGGCGGCGTTCGTCGAGATCGCAGTCGATCACGAAGACACCCTCCGACCCGCCGCTGTCGGCCCGGATGGTGCCCCACGGGTCGACAATCAGGCTCCGCCGCTCGGTGTAGTTGCTGGTCACAAACCAGACACCGTGGTCGATTGCCCGCGCGCGGGGGATGATCTCGCAGGCGGTGCCGGCGCTTCGGCCGTCGCCCCAGATCGGTGTGAAGATGATCTCCGCCCCGCCGAGGGCCAGCGCCTGCGCCTCCTCGGGGAACATCGCGTCGTAGCAGATCTGGATCCCGATGGTGCCGAAGTCGGTGTCGAACACCGGATATTCCGCCGCCGGCGTCAGCCCCGCCTGCACTTCCGATTCCGGCAGGTGCACCTTGCGGTAGCGACCGGCCAACTCACCGTCGCGGCCGAGCAGCACGGCGGTGTTGTAGATCACCGCCCCGGCCCGCTCGTAGACCCCGGCGACGATGTACATCCGGTGCTCGGCGGCGACCCGGCCGAGCACCTCGGTGGTCGGTCCGGGCACCGGCTCGGCCACCTCGGCCATGCTCTGCCCGGTGCCGACCAGGGTGATGCCCTCGCCCAAGCAGACGATGTCGGCGCCCATCGCGCCGGCCGCCGCGCACTGGGCCGCCCAGGCCGCGCGGTTGCTCTCCGGCGTGCCGCCGCGGGGCGTGAAGCAGACCGTGGCCAGCTTGATTCGCCGCGGCGCGGCCGGCGCGTCGGCCGGCTCGAGCCGCGCCTCGCGGAAGGTCACCGAGCCGGTGGTCCAGCGGATGCTTAGCTCGAGCTCGGCCCGCGCCGCGCCGTCGGGGGCGGTCAGCAGGCGCTCGGCGCGGGTCCAGCCGTCGCCCAGCTCGCGCCGCTGGTTGACCCAGTCGCTACGCAGCCCGCGGCCGTTGGCGTCGAGCCAGCAAACCCGCAGGCGGATGCGCATCGCCGGGAAGTCGACGCCGTCGGCCCGGTAGTCGACGCCGAGCCGGTAGGTCACACCACCGGCGACGGTCGCCTCGCCGAGCAGCCGGCCGAAGGTTGCCGCGCTGGTGCCGGTCAGGCGCACCGCGCCACCGTCGAGCCGGTCGAGCCGCGGGGCCAGCTCGTCTCGCGGTGAGTCGAGCCGCCACTCGGCCAGCGGTGGCAGGCCGTCGGCGCCGAGCAGTGAGAGGGCCAGGAGGGTTAACATGCGGGCCTCCGTGCGATGGTAGTGTAACCGCGCGGCAGGGCCGGTGGGAGGTGCCGCCGCCGCCGCGGGTAACCTCGCGGCGAGGGCAAGCCGAGCATGAATCCCACCGCGCCCGCGGGGCGCCTGCTGCCGGGCAGCACCGGCATCGAGCTGATCCGCGACGACTTTGCCCGCGGTCGCATCCGGTTTGCCCTATTCGATTTCGACGGCACCATCTCGCTCATCCGCACCGGCTGGCAGGAGGTGATGGTGCCGATGATGGTCGAGGTGCTCCGCGCCTGCCCCCGCGCCGAGGATGAGGCAACCATCGCGGCGGCGGTGCGTGAGTACGTCGATCTGCTCACCGGCCGGCAGACGATCTACCAGATGATCCGCCTGGCCGAAGAGGTCGAACAGCGCGGCGGCGTGCCGCTCGAGCCGGTCGACTACAAGTACCAGTACCTCGAGCGGCTCTGGTCACAGGTGCACCACCGCGTCGACGGGCTGCTCGACGGTAGCATCGCGCCCGACGAGCTGCTCGTGCCGGGCTGCCGCGCGCTGCTCGAAAACCTGCGCGGGCGTGGCATCACCTGTTACCTGGCCAGCGGCACCGACCTGCCCTATGTCGAGTCCGAGGCCCGCGCGCTGGGCGTGGCCGAGCTGTTCGACGGCGGCATCTACGGCGCGCTCGACGCCTACCAGTTGTTCTCGAAGAAGCTGATCATCCAGCGCATCTTTGCCGAGCACGACCTGCACGGCCCCGAACTGGTCGCCTTCGGCGACGGCTACGTCGAGATCGAGAACACCGTCGAGGCGGGCGGCATCGCCGTCGGCGCCGCGACCGACGAGGTGGCGCGGCAGGGCATTGACGCGTGGAAGCGGAACCGGCTGGTCGGCGCCGGCGCGCAGGTGATTGTGCCCGAGTTCCGCGAGCAGGAACGGCTGGTTGCCTGGCTACAGGGGGAGGAGTGACATGCCCTATCCGCGGTTCGACCGCTCGCGGCTCGCGCTCCGGCCGCTCGACGAGCGGGTGCACGACTTCCACCTCGACGAGCTGCTGCCGCTCGACGGCCCGGCCGACTTTGCCCACCCCGCCCTACCGGCGGTGGCCGAGGCGGTGCTCGCCGCGCGGGCCGCGGGCCGGCCGGTGATCTTGATGATGGGCGCGCACGTGCTCAAGGTGGGCTGCGCGCTGCACCTGATTGACCTGCTCGAACGCGGGCTGGTCACCTGCGTGGCGATGAACGGCGCCGGGCCGATCCACGACTACGAGCTGGCGCTCTGTGGCGGCACCACCGAGCGGGTGGCCCATTACATCCGCGACGGGCAGTTCGGCCTGTGGCACGAAACCGGGCGGATCAACGATCTGGTCGCCGCCGGCTACCGCGCCGGGCTGGGCTACGGCGAGGCGGTCGGCAAGGCGATTGTCGACGGCGGGCTGCCGCACCGCGGGGTCAGCGTGGCGGCGGCCTGCTACCGCCTCGGCGTGCCGCTGACGGTGCACATCGGCATCGGTTACGACATCATCCACGAACACCCGAACTGCGACGCCGCGGCGCTCGGTGGCGCCAGCTACACCGACTTCCTGACCTTCTGCCAGGTCGTCCGGCAGCTCGAGGGCGGTGTGCTGCTCTGCTTCGGCAGCGCCGTGATGGGGCCCGAGGTCTATCTCAAGGCGCTCGCCATGGCGCGCAACGTGGCGCGGCAGGAGGGCGAGACCATCGCCCACTTTGTCACCGCCGTATTCGACCTGCTCGAGCTCGGCGACGACCTGGAGGCCGAGGCGCCGAAGAGCGACCCGCGCTACTACTACCGGCCCTACAAGACCATCCTGGTCCGCACCGTGGCCGACGGCGGGACCAGCCACTACATCCGTGGCGACCACGCGCAGACCGTGCCGGCGCTGCGCCGGTCGATCCTCGAACAACAAGCCCATGACGACTGAACGCCTGGCCACCCTGCTCGGCCGCTTCGGGCGACTGCGGATCGCCGTCGTTGGCGACTTCTTCGTCGACCGCTACCTGATGATCGACCCGGCGCTCGAGGAGCGGTCCCTGGAGACCGGCCTGCCGGCGCACCAGGTGGTCGAAGTCCGCGCGCAACCCGGCGCGGCGGGCACGGTGACCAACAACCTGGCCGCGCTCGGCGTTGGTTACCTCTTCGCCGTCGGCTTCCGCGGCCGCGACGGCGAGGGCTATGAGCTGCAGCAGGGGCTCGAGGCCACCGGCGTCCGGTGCGAGCTGCTGCGCGAGACGAGCGACCGCCGCACCCCGACCTACACCAAGCCGATGGTCACCCGGCCCGGCGCGCCGGCCGAGGAGCTCAGCCGGCTGGACATCAAGAACCGCACCCCGACCCCGGCGAGCATCGAACGCGAGGTGATCGAGGCGCTGCGCACGGTGAGCGAGCAGGTCGACGCCGTGATCGTCGCCGACCAGGTGAGCGAGCCCGACTGCGGCGTGGTCACCGGAGCGGTGCGCGAGGCGCTGGCGGCGCTCGGGCGCGAGCAGCCGGCGCTGCCGATCTGGGTCGATTCCCGGGCCCACATCGCCGCCTTCCGCGACGTGATGGTCAAGCCGAACCTGGCCGAGGCGCGGGCGATGGTCGGGCACGACGCGCCGCCCGCCGACGTGGCGCGCGAGCTGGCCCGGCGCAACGGCCGGCCGTGCATGATCACCCTCGGCGCCGCCGGCGCGCTGGCCGCGACCGCGGAGGCGACCGAGGTGGTCCCCGGCGTGCCGGTCGGCGGGCCGATCGACATCGTCGGCGCGGGTGACAGCTTCACCGCCGGGGCGGTCTGCACACTGGCCGCCGGCGGCACGCTGCGCGAGGCGGCGCAGGTCGGCTGCCTGGTCGCCTCGATCACCATCCAGCAGCTCGGCACCACGGGCACCGCGAGCGTTGAGCAGGTGCTCGAGCGGCTCGGCCAATCGCCGTACGGGACGGACTGACCGCCGGCGCAGGAGTTGGTCGGTGCGGGGCGAAGGGCGGCGCGTCGGGATGATGCGATGGCGGAGTTCACCGGCGGAGAGATGACCTCGCTGCGGCAGGTACACCGCGCTCTCGGCATGTTGGGTCGGCGGCACGCGCTGGTCATGGAGCTGTTCCGCCTGGCCACCGAGTGGCACGACGAGGGCGAGCTGCTCGAGGCCGCGCTGGGGCTGCTCGAGCGCCGGCTCGAGGTCGAGGCGACCAGCGTGATCATGCTCGACCGCCAGGTCGGCGACCTCTACTTCGCCGCCGCCACGGGCCCGGTCAACGAGGCGGTCACGCACATTCGCTTCGATGCGGGTGAGGGGCTGGCCGGTTGGTGCATGGAGACCGGCCAGGTGGTCCGCGTGACCGAAGTCGCCGAGGAGCCGCGCTGGCACCGCGAGGTGTCCGAGCAGCTCGGGTTCGACGTGCGGCAACTGCTGGCCGCGCCGATCAAGGTCCGCAGCCGGACCATCGGCTGCCTCGAGCTGGTCAACAAGCGGCGCGGCACGTTCGAGCCCGAGGATGAGGAGCTGGCCCGCGAGGTGGCCGAGTGCATCGGGATCTTGTTCACCATGAGGGGGAGGGTGCCGAGCGAATGACCGTCCCGCTGGACGAGATGCTCAAGGCGTTGGTCGAGCGGCAGGGGTCCGACCTCCACCTGAAGGCCGGCCGGCCGCCGCTCTTCCGCATCAGCGGGCTGCTGGTCGCCAGCGAGTATCCGCCGGTCAGCAACGATGACCTGCGGCGGCTGCTCGAACCGATCCTCAGCCCGGCGCTGCGCGACAAGCTCGAGGCCGACGGCGCGGTCGATCTCAGCTATGCACCGGCCGACACCTCACGCTACCGAGTCAATGCCTTCCGCCAGCGCGGCGAGCTGAGCTGCGTGGTCCGCGCCGTGCCGCTGCGCGTGCCGACCCTGGACGAGCTCTACCTGCCCAGCGTGCTGGCCGACGTGGCGATGAGTCCGAGTGGCCTGGTGCTGGTCACCGGGCCGACCGGCCAGGGCAAGAGCACCACCCTGGCGGCGATGGTCGAGCACATCAACCAGCGCCGGCCGGTGCACATCGTTACCGTCGAGGACCCGATCGAGTTTGTCTACACCGACGCGACCGCGTCGGTCTGTCAGCGCGAAATCGGCGTCGACTCGCCCGACTTCGGCACCGCCCTGAAGCACATCCTGCGCCAGGACCCCGACGTCATCTTGATTGGCGAGATGCGCGACGCGGAGACCATCGCCACGGCGGTGACCGCGGCCGAGACGGGGCATCTGGTGCTCTCGACGATGCACACCATCGACGCGGCGCAGACCGTCGACCGGATCATCGACACCTTCTCGGCGGGGCAGCAGCTTCAGGTCCGCCACCAACTGGCCCAGGTGCTGCGGGCGGTGGTCTGCCAGCGGCTGGTGCCGATGGCCTCGCGGCCGGGGCGGGTGGTCGCCGTTGAGGTGATGACCAACTCGCCGCCGGTGCAGAAGAACATCGCCGACGGGGCGACCGACCGGCTGGCCCGGATCATCGAGGAGAGCCACGGCGGGCACTACCGCATGCAGACCTTGAACCAGTCGCTGGCCAAGCACATTAAGCGCGAGCTGATCACCCTCGAGGCGGCCGGCGCGGCGAGCGGCTCGCCCGAGGAGCTGAACCGCCTGCTGCGCCAGATGGGGCTACTCGACTGAGATGGACACGCAGCCGGGCGAGAGCTGGTCGCCGGGCCTGCGCATCGCGCTCGGCACGCTGCTCTGCCTCGCCGCCGCCGCCGGCTACGTCTACGTCTACCACCTCGGCGAGCAGGCCGCGCGGCGGAGCGACCAACTCGTCGCGCAGCCCGCGCCGCTGCCCGAGAAGTCCGGCGACGAGGCGTTCCTGCGCGTCCACGTGACCGGCGCGGTCAACACGCCGGGCGTCTATCACTTCGGCGCCGACGACCGGGTGCTTGATGCCATCGAACGCGCCGGCGGCCAGCGCGACGGCGCTCGGCTCGACGACCTCAACCTGGCCGCGCGGCTGAGCGACGGCATGAGGCTGTATGTCCCCGGACCCGACGACGGCCCGGCCGACCGCATCTTGGTGGTCACCGAAGACGTCTACGCCCGCCCACCGCCGCCACCGCGCCCGGCCGACGGCGAGCCGACCGGCGAGGCCGAGACCACCTATCTCGGGGCGGTCGGCCCGTCGGACAAGCCGGCCGCGGGCCCGAGCCTGCCGGCCGGGCCGGTCGATCTGAACCAAGCCACGCTGGCCGAGCTCGAGACGCTGCCCGGCATCGGCCCGGTGCTCGCCGGGCGGATCCTGGCCTATCGCGAGACGCACGGCAGGTTCGGCGGCCCCGAGGAGATTCAGCAGGTAAGCGGCATCGGGCCGGCAACCTATGAGAAGCTGAAGCCCTACCTCGTGGTCCGTTGACCACCGGCGCGCGGGCCGGCGCAGGTAGGGCGCGGTCGCCGAACGCGCCGCGGGCGTAGGTAGGGCGCGGTCGCCGAACGCGCCAATGCCGGCGGGACGCCGGCGGTCCGTTCGGAGCGCGGGCGTCCCCGCCCGCCCCGCACGTGCCGATGCCGGCGGGACGCCGGCGGTCCGTTCGGAGCGCGGGCGTCCCCGCCCGCTCTGCCGGCGGTCCGTCGGGCGCCGTGGAGGATGCCGTGTTGCTGCTCGCCCTGGCTGTCGCCGCCGCCGCGCCGCGGTTCGAAGAGCTGCCGCCGTTGCCCGACCCGCTCGGCTTCGGCGGCCCGGCGGTCGGCGTGCACGCTGGCGCGCTGCTGGTCGCCGGCGGGGCCAACTTCCCCGCCGGGCCGCCGTGGGAAGGCGGGCCGAAGGTCTATCACGACCGCATCCTCGCTCTGCTGCCCGAGGCCGACGGCTGGCGCGAAGTCGGCCGGCTGCCGCGCCCGCTGGCCTATGCGGCGACGGTCGAGACCGACGACGGACTGCTGCTCATCGGCGGCTGCGACGCCGAGCGATCCTACCCCGACGTGCAGCGGCTGCGCTATGCCGACGGCGCTGTGGAGATCGACTCGCTGCCGCCGTTTCCCGAGCCGGCGGCCTATCACGCGGCGGCGCGCATCGGGCCGGTGGTCTACGCCCTCGGCGGGCAGCGCAGCGCTGAGCGCTGGGATCTCTCGAAGCTCGTCTACGCACTCGACCTGTCGGCCGACGAGCCTGCCTGGCGGCGCTGCTTCAGTTACCCCGGCCGGCCGCGGGTGAAGGCCGTGCTGGCCGCCCTGCCGGGCCCGGGCGGCCGGCCGATGCTCTACCTGCTCGGCGGCGAGATCGTCGACCACGAGCACGACGCGCCCGAGCCGAGCTTCCGCTTCGTCCCCGATGTGCAGCGGTTCGACCCCGCCGCGCGGTTCGGCTCGGCTTGGAGCGTGCTGCCGCCGCTGCCGGCGCCGCTCGGCGCGGGGCCGTCGGTGGTCGTCGGCGGGCGGCTGCTGCTCGCCTCGGGCGCCGACGACTCGCAGCGCGACACGCCGCCGGCCGATCACCCCGGCTTCACCCGCGACCTGCTCTGGTATGACCCGGCCACCGGCGAGACGACGCGCCTGCCCGGCGCGCTGCTGCGCGGCGTGGTGACCACCGGCGCGACGGTCTGGCAGGGTCGGGTGGTGATCCCAAGCGGCGAGCTGCGGCCGGGCGTGCGGACGCCGCTGGTGCAGGCCTGGCGACTCGATTCCGCAACACCGCCATGATTCCGCAACACATGGCGCGCGTGGATCGGGGACACTTGGCGCAACGCGGTGCGGGCGGAGGTGGGTCATGTCTCGACTATCGGACCAAGGTCTGGCTAAGCTGATTGAGCGCCAGATGGCGATGAGCCGCGCGCGCGGCCGGGCGGCCGAGCACGCCGGTGAATGGCAGCCGGGCAAGCTGGTGACGGCGGTGGCCGCGGCGCCCTATGTGACGGTCTCGCGGCAGTATGGCGCCGGCGGCTCGGTGCTCGCGCGGCAGGTCGCCGAGCGGCTCGACTGGGCGCTCTATGACCGCGAGCTGCTCGAGGCGATTGCCAAGGACGGCGGCCTGCAGGAAGAGCTGCTGCAGCCGCTCGATGAGCGTGAGCGGAGCGACATGGAGGTCTGGATCCGCAACCTCCTGACCGAGGACACGATCTCCGAGCATTACTACACCCGCTCGCTGTTCCGGGTCCTCTCGTCGATTGCCAAAGTCGGCTACGCGGTGGTCGTCGGCCGCGGCGCACACCTGGCGCTGCCGGCCGACAAGGGCCTTCGCGTGCGGGTCTATGCGCCGCTCGAGTACCGGGCGCAGCAGGTCTCCGAGCGCGAGGGCATGTCGCTGGCCGAGGCGATCGAGACGGTCAAGCGGATCGACCTCTCGCGCCAGCTCTGGCTGACCCACGCCTATGGCGCCGCGGCGCGGGAGCCGATGGCCTTCGACATGGCGGTCAACCCGGCAGCCGTGCCGATGACCGCCTGCGTCGAAATGGTGCTCTGCGCGCTGTCGGCCAAATGCGGCGCCGAGGTGCTTACCCGCCCGATGGCGGCGGTCTGAGCGCCTGACGAGCAGCGGCCAGCGACTCGGCCAGCGCCGCGTCGCGGGGCGACGGGGCCAGCCGGCGCGCGGCGGCAAGATGCTCGGCGGCCGCGTCGAGCTCGACCGGCTGCTCGGCCGAGGCAATGGCGATCTCGGCCAGCAGCCGGTGCGCGGCGGCCATCTGCGCCGCCGTGTTGCCGCCGGTCAGGCGCTGCTCATCGGATGGCAGCCGACTGAGCGCGGCGAGCGCCTCGGCCAGCAGCGCCTCGGCCACCGGGGCGTTGCGGTCGCGCTCCCAGGCCAGGCGGCCGCGCAGCCATTGCAGCTCGGGCCGTGCCGTGCCGCGGCGGAGCAGGAGCGAACCGGCCTCGTTGCGCAGCTCGCGCGCCCGGCTGGTGATGCCGAAATCCTCTCCCGGCTGGGCCGCCAGACGGGCCTCTTCGGTCAGCGCCTCGTCGAGCAGCCGGGCCGCCTGGCGCAGCCCGCGGACCTCGGCCGAGGCGTTGCGGTAGAGCAGCACCGCGGTGACCAGCAGCAGCGCCGCGAGAATGATCAGCAGCACCGGCAGCGCCGAACGAGGCGCGGCCGGCTCGGGCGCCGGCGCCGGCTTGGGCTTCGGCGGTGCGGCTTGGTCGGTCGGCTCGACGGGCTTGGCCGGTGGCCGCAGCGCGCGATGGATCTTGTCGCGCAGCGCCTCGACCGCCGGGTTGTTCGGCTCGAGCGCCAGCGCATGGGCAATGGCCACCTCGGCGCCAGCGGCGTCGCCGGTGTTCAGCCGGGCGTGGGCCAGGTTGTAGAAGCCGGACGACTCATCGGGCTGCAGCGCGACGACCCGCTCGAACGCCCGCACGGCGTGTGGCCAATGGTCGAGCTTGCCGAGCACCGCGCCGTAGTACATCCAGGCCTGGACGTTGTCGGGCTCGAACTCACAGACCACCTGCAGCCGCCGTGCGGCCTCGTCGTAGCGCTCTTCCTGATATAACCGCAGCCCTTCGGCAAGCGTGCGCATCCTGTCCTTCAAACACCCCGGGGTCAGGTCTCAAGATCACGCTGGTCGTTACGATTCTCGGCCGATTGCGTAACAATCTGCCTGATTCCGAGACCTGACCCCGGTCCGTTACCGCCTTGGGCGGGGGGCGCCGCCGGGCATCATGCCGGCCATCATCTTGCCGCCGAGCGAGCCGGTGAAGACCGTCTTGGTCTGCACGCGCGGCAGTGGGTCGGTGTCGTCGCGGGCCGTGCCGGTGCCGTAGCCGGTCATGTTCATGCCGACTATGTCGCACTCGGCGAAGATGCCCTCGGGCACCGTCACCTCGTCGGCGTCGCCCGGCATGAACAGCCGCTCGGTGACCAGTCGGCGGACGTCGGCCATCTGCATGAAGTCGAAGTCGACCGCCGCGTCGAAGTTCGGCTCGGCCTCGCCGGCGTGCCAAATCACGAACGTGGTGCCGTGGAAGCCGGTGATCTGACCGTGGTAGCCCAGCACGTTGGCGATCGCCGGCCAGACGAACTCGATCGCCTTGGTCAAGTCGATGGTCTGGCTGAAGTCGGGACTGCTGAACTGGATCGGGTCGAGATATCCGACGGTGCCCGGCACGTCGATGTCGACCCCGCCGCCGTAGCTTGATTCGAGCCGGAAGTTGCCGGTCATGACCGACTCGGCGAAGTTGGGTTGGTCCTGCGGCCGGGGCCAGACCGCCTGGGTCCAGTCGGCGCGGTAGCCGCCGCTGGTGGCGTTCTCCATCTGTTCGCGCCACTCGGTCCGCTGCTCGGGGGTCATGGTCGACAGGTCGACCTCGATTACCTTCGGCTGGCCCGGCTTGACGGTGGCCGACGAGCCCCAGTAGATTTCGATCCGCATCTTGCCTTGCGGCGGCGCGGTGACCTCTTCACGCGGCCCGGGGTCCTCCTCGTCGCCGAACAGCTCGCCGGGGCGGATGAGCTGCATCGGCAGCCGCTCGCCCTGGCCGAAGCCGTCGGGTGCGAAGACCGTGGCCGTGGCGCCCTCGGGCGCCGTGCCGGGGGTCCAGAAGCGCATCGACACCCGCCGTGCCGCGCCGCCGCCGATCATCGCGCGGACCTCGGGCGGCAGGTTGGCCAGCGCCTCGGGCGGCAGGTTGGCCAGCATGGCCGACACGTCGGGCATGCCGACGTTCTTGTTCACCACCGTCTCGACAAAGATGCCCCAGAACGCCTTGTCGTTCGCACCGAACGCCAGACTTGAGGCGAGCAGCAAGAGACACCCAGCCCGAACCAGCCTTGCCCGCACGGAACTCTCCTGTGGCGACTCGACGCCAACCACGCCTTGTTCGCCGCGCGGGCGATGGGTCCTCCCCTGGACCGGCGGCCGGCGGTTGGTTAACCGCTGCGCAACATCCATCCGAGATTTCCGTTTGACAACACCAGAGCTCCGCGACGATGCTGGCGCACAGTGGAGATTCGGATGACGACGACCCGGAGCCGGGAAGCCTGCTACGCCAGACTTCGGTGTCCCCGCGCGCTCGCTGCCTCGGTGATCGTCGCCCTGGTGCTCGGCGGGCCGAGCGCCTCGCAGCCGAATGGACCGCACCGCCAGACCGGCGTGGCGCTGGCCGATGCCCGAGAGCGGTACGCTGCGGCGCGACAGGCGTTTGAGGCGTGGCTCGAAGCGCCGACGGCGGCAGCGACGGAGTCCGCGGCCAAGTCGCTGGACCACCTGCTGCTGCTCCGCCCGGACGGATGCACGATCGCACCGAGCGCCCTCGACTCACCTGGTCTGCGCTACGGACCCAACAACCGCTGGGGCGGTCCGATGGGCATGGTCAGCCGGCTCGGTCATGCCCGCGGCCGGCCCGACGCCGCGGTGGCCGCGGTGGCCAAGTGGTGCCGCACCGGCTGGGCAACGATGCGGCGCGACGAGGCGCACGGCGCCGACTTCTTCGCCATCGCGGCGAGAACCTACGAGCAGCACTTCCTGCCTCGCCACATCGCCCAAGCGCCGTGGCTGCGAGACCTGGGCCGTGTCAGGCTGGTGGCCTTCGCCGACGGCTTCCTGTTCGTGCGGCCCGCCGGCGACCGCCTGCAGGTCTCGCTCCGCGACGTGGCGTTCACGCTCGGCAACGATCCGGCCAGCAACGACGCGAGCAACTGGACCCGCGCCTGGCAGGTCGACTGGGAAGCCGACCGGTTCACCCTCCTCTACGCCGGCCACCGCCTCACCTTCACCGCCGGCTCGACCGAGGCGCTGCTCGACGGCGAGCCGCGCGTGCTGCGCCGCGCGCCCGAGCGGGTCCACTACGACCTCTACGTACTCCTCGCCGACCTGGCCGAGCTGCTCGGCGGCGCCGTCCGCGAGGCGCGCGAGGATGAGTTGACCGTCTATCGCGAGCACCTGCCGGTGACCATCGACGTGCTCGACCTGCCCGACGGCTGAGGCACGTGCCCGGCGGGGCAGGAGGGCCGGGCGCGGTGGTGAAGCGATCGGCTCGGAGCCGAGGTGACCACCGATCAGTTTGCCGAGCTGCGCCGGCGCGATCGGCCGCATACA
Source organism: uncultured Fimbriimonadaceae bacterium (assembly GCA_964405335.1). Taxonomy (GTDB): domain Bacteria; phylum Armatimonadota; class UBA10988; order UBA10988; family UBA10988; genus CAYONP01. The sequence goes on along the minus strand of CAYONP010000100.1, from coordinate 7,296 downwards.
GGAGATCCCGGATTGGGACCCCGGTATGTACGAGGTCGTGACCGCTCACGAGCTTGGGCATGCCGTGGGCATTCACCCGCCGTCGGGTGCCGGCCAAGGTCACCACGATCCGGACAACCCGCCGACGTTTCGCAAGGGGTGCATCATGGACCGGGTTCTACAGCCTGGCTACACTTCCGAATTCTGCGCCACAGACGGCCCTGGAGACGATGTCCGGTGCGTTGCCGCGCATCGGCTGCTGCCATGGCCGGAGTGACAGGATGACCGCCATGCAGACTCCGCTCCGGTTCCTTCGGATCCGCGCTGTTATCGCGCTGATCATAATCTGGACTACGCGGCCGTGTGTCGGTGTGCTCGTGATTGAGGCGCCCAGCGAGGTCACCGGCCAGGCGTGCCAGTCGGTGGTTGTGACTGCCCGCCTGATCAACCGGTACGAGCATCCAGTGCGCGTGGCAGAGCCCGACGGCTACTTCTCGCTGGAGTGCCTCTACAACCCATCACCGATGGCGTTGCGTGGACTCCTGGGACACCACCTGAATCCGATCCTGATCCCCGAACCCCCAGGAGTGATCGAACTGCAGGCCGGCGAGGCCTATGAGTTTACCGTCGCACTCGACCGCGCGCATCGCTGTGGCCTGCTTCCGGGCGAGGCGAACGTGAGCATTCGATACCTCGCGAGGAGTGGTAGCGAGTCCTGGGCGCTGTCGCCGGAGGTGGAAGCGACGGTCACCTCGGAGCCCATTCACGTGCGGATCGAGCCGCCTGCCACGACGCGCGACCGCGAAGCCCTAGCCATATATGCGCAGCATTATCCGGCTGCCTGGCACCCCGAGCTCGCCGCGTTGTTTCGACCTGTCAGCGCTGGCGAGCTCCTCGACCTCGCCGACCCACTGCCGTTGGCGCGAAGCCTGCAGACCAGTCGGCAGCCCTTGGTGCGGTCGCTCTTTGCGGGGTTGAAAGACTCAGATCGAAGGCTCATCGGATTGGTCAGCGCGGGCGATACGGGTGATAAGTATGCCCAACAGCTACGCGAGCTCGTCAATGCGTGGATTCGCGACCCAGCGTTGGTCGACGATCAGGCTCTTGACCCGGGCGTGCTATCGCCAACGGCCCAGGCCCAGTCCGTGGCACTGCCCCCGGAGGGCGATGTGTCGGTGAGGAACCGAGCTGTCCTGGAGGATCTGCTGCCGGGCCTCCTGCCGCAGACACTATTCCGATTGGTCTACGAGTACGCTGACACTCCCTATGCCCCGATCGCCCTGTATTGCATCGCACTTCGTTACGCACCGCAGCCGGAGCGCAGTCTCTACTGGCTCGACCGACTCGAACGGCTGTACCCGGACGAAGGCCTCGAAGAGGACGTCGATCTGCTGAGGTTCGGCGCTCTGGTCAGGCTGGGCCGGTTGGCGGAGGCGCGCGAAGTGGCCGAGCAGATGCGCTATGCACGCCAGCGATCGCTCGCCCAGGTGATCAAACTTGAGCTGCAAGATAACTGACAAGCTGGCAGCTCTGCGATTCGCGATCACAGGTCTGTAGCCTGAGCAGGCCGCCGGCTTACGGCTGCCTCCGCGGACACCTCCGACGTCCTGGCGGCAGGAGTGCCGGCAGGGGCGGTGAACTGGCTCGGCTCGGAGCCGAGGTGACCACCGATCAGTTTGCCGAGCTGCGCCGGCGCGCCGGTCTGACCCAGGAGGAGATCGGCAAGCGGCTCGGCCTGACCGGCCGGACCATCGCCAGTTGGGAGGCGTGCGATCCGCCGCGCAACCTGAGCCTGCCCGAGGTCCAGGCGATCCGCTGGATCTGCCAACCGCTGCTGCTCAGCGAGCCGCTCGAGGAGATGTGCCGCCAAGCCTATCAGGCGGTGCCCAGCGAGCTGGTCGCCATCTGGGTCTGCCAGCAGGGCGAGTGCCTGCTGCTGCCCTCGGGCCTGCGCAGCAGCGAGCATCCCGAGGGGCATTCGGGGCTGATCGTCATCGCCCCGCTGACCGACGTCTCGCTGACCACCTGGCCGCTGCGCGCCGGCGAGCTGCTTAACCTGGCCGGCGAGGCGATCACCCGACACCCGGCCAAGCGGCTGCCCGGCCGGACGACGCAACTGGCCGCCGGCGGGCAGGTCGAGAGCCTGCTCCACGTGCCCGCCTTCGCGCCCGGCCCGCAGGGCCCGCGGCCGCTGCTGCTGCTCAGCCTGCAGAACAAGCTCAACGGCGATGGGCGAGTGCACGCTGCCGGCGAGGAGATGCAGCTCTACACCGCCGACGACGAACACCGTGCGCAGAGCCTGGTGCGCGAGTTCCGCGAGCGACTCGAAGCCGACGTCCGCCTGCTGGGGATGCTCGACTGATGCCACGCCTGACCAGACGAGGGCTGATCGCCGGCGCCGCCGCGCTGGCCGCCGTGCGGGCGCGAGGGGAGGGACCGATGCCGTGGACCGTGGGTGCGTTCAACCGCGTCTTCGCCGCCTGGCCGGTGGCCGACGCCCTGGCCGGCGTGCGCGCCGCGGGCTACTCGCTGGTCGGCCTGCTGGTCAACCATCCCGACGACCCGATGTGCACCGCCGCGGCGACGCCCGAGTCGATTGCCGCCCTGCGCGAACGCATCGCCGCCGCCGGCCTGACCGCCAACATGACCTGCCTGCGCTACGACCCGAACGGCGATCCGGCGCTGGTGGAGGCCGACATCATCGCCCAGGTCGAACACGCCGCGCGGCTCGGGGTGCGGTCGGTGATGACCTACGGCGTCGACGGCGAGGAGCGCTATGCGCGTTACTTCGCCTGGACCCGCGCCGCCTGCCGCGCGGCGGCCCGGCACGGGATGACGATTGTGCTCAAGCCGCACGGCGGCGTCTGCGCCGACGGAGCGCTGATGCGCCGCTGCCTGGACGAGGTCGGCGAGGCGAACCAGAAAGTCTGGTACGACGCCGGCAACATCATCCACTACACGGGCAAGGACCCGGTGGCCGAGCTGGCGCCGATTGCCGCCGAGGTGACCGGCTTTTGCGCCAAGGACTGCGCCGGTCCTGGCGGTGAGGTGATGATGCCGTTCGGCACCGGCCGGGTCGATTTCAAAGCCGTCTTCACCGCTTTGGCCGAGGCGGGATTCCGTGGTCCGGTGATGGTCGAGGGTGTTGAGCCGGGCGCGACGCGCGAGGAGACGATCGCCAACGCGGCGGTCAATCGCGCGTTTCTGGAGGGGGTGTTGGGGGAGGTGGGGGTGGGCTTTACGGTGTGACCGAACCGTCGGGCCGCCGGCGGCGGTAGGGCGCGCCACGCGCGCCGCGGGAGGCCGGAGGCGGGAAGGGTGGTAGGCACCCCGCGGACCGCCGGCGTCGCCGCCGGCGCGGGGCGGGCGAGGACGCCCGCGCTCCGGGTGGCGGGCGCAGCCCGCCCTAGAAGGCCGGTCGGGACGGCTTTGGACCGACCACTCACCCCGCCACCCCCACCAACCCAACCCGTTGCGACGGCGGGCCGGCGAAGAGCGTTGGCCAGGCGGCGCGCTCGGCGCGCGTGGGGTGGCTGCGGAGGGTCTGCAGCAGGTCGGTCAGCACCGGGCGCAGGTCGGCTGACGGGTCGACCAGCTCGCCGTCGAGCAGCAGCAGTTCCGCAACGCGCAGCACCACGCCGCCCGGGCTGCCCGGCAGCGGCGTCGGCGTGGTGCACTCGGCGAGCATCGACTCGACCCCGGCGGGCGCGGGCGGGCGCAAGTTCACGCCGCCGTCGTCGAGGTAGCGCACCGTCCCGTCGTACAGCTCGCCCAGCACGGCGTGGGCCGAGAAGCTCAGGCAAGTCGGCGCGGTGCGGCCGGCGGTGCGGCAGATCTCGTGGACGCTGGCCTGAATGCGCTGGCTCGGGGTCAGCTCGAGCAACCCGCCCGGCGGTTCGCCGGCCAGGCCGTGCCGGCGCAGGCAGTCGAGCCACGATTCGAGCCCGCCGCCGTGGTGCGGCAGTCGGCGCAGGTCGAGTTCGCCGATCGAGACGGGCCAATCGAGCCGCTCGGCCAGGCGTCGCGCGAGGGGGAGCAGCACCGGGCCGTCGGGCCAGGTGACCAGCAGTCGGCGCAGCCCGCGCCGCCGGGCGGTGGACAGCGCCCAGAGGGTCAAGCCAATCAGGCACGGCGCGATGACGCCCGCGGCAACGTCGCGCCGCGCGGCCTCGGCCGGGTCGGCCGCGCTCTGCTCGAGCCGCGCCCAGCGCGCCGCGGCCGCCAGCGCGCCGCCGAGCCCGCCGCCGTCCGGCGCACCCGCGTCGAGCAGCCGCTCATAGCGGTTGAAACCGAGCTCGGGCGAGGCGACCACGCGGATACCAGCGGCCAGCGCACCGAGCACGTCGTCGCTCGGCATCCCGCCGTGATGGGTGACATCGATCGCCCGCGCCTCCTCGGCGGCGAGCAGGGGCCCGAAGGCGCCGCGCGGATCCTCTGCGAGCGGGCGATCGGCGCGGTAGATGGGCTCGCCCGCCTCGCGCAGGCCGTGCCGGTCGAGCAGCTCGGCCAGCGGCTCGACGGGACACTGCTCGGGCAGGCAGAAGGCCACGCGGTAGCCGGATCGGCGGGCGGCACGCAGCCTGGCCGCCGCGCCGGGATCGGCCTGGGCGCAGCGCGCGGCAACCGCCCGCTCGATGTCCTGTGCGGCGGCCAACTGTTCGGGCGAGAGATTCCAGCGGCGGCCCAGCGCCGTCCACAGGGCAGGCGGATTGAGCGGCAGCTCGGCCGAGCGCAGCCCGGCGCGGCGGGCGAGTTGGTCGCGCTCGGCGAGATAGGTCACCGGGCCGCACTGCACCAGGCCGGCGCGCAGGAGGGCACGGCCGACGGCCGCGGCCATCGACTCATGCGAGCCGACCGCCCAGCCGAGCAGCCGATCGAACACCCCGAACGATGCGATCGCGCGTGCCACGCCAGCCTCGCCGCCGCCCCTGGTAGTAGATCGATACCCAGCGGCGCGGCTTTAGCAGCGGGCGCGGCGACGGGTTTGTTACACCGGCGTGCCATCGCCGTGACACCGGCTTGACATCGCCCGGCAAGCCTACAACGCAGGCGCGCAGTGCGCCGGAGCAGAGGAGATTTGCCATGGGGTTGCAGCCGCTGGGTGACCGCGTGATTGTCGAGGAAGCCGCCGAGCGCGAGCGCATCGAGGGCGGGATAGTGCTGCCCGAGACGGCCAGCGAGCGGCCGACGCAGGGCACCGTCCTCGCGATCGGCCCGGGCGCGCGCAAGGACGACGGCACCCGGATCGAGATGCCGGTCAAGGTCGGCGACAAGGTGATCTACGGCAAGTACAGCGGCACCGAGATCGAGGTTGAGGGCAAGGAAGTCAAGATCCTCGGCGTCGACGAGATCCTGGCGGTGGCCGAATAGCGGGAGGGAACCGTGCCAAGCAAGCTGCTCGCCCATGACGTGACGGCTCGTAGTGCCCTTCGCCGCGGCGCCGAGCAGGTGGCCGATGCGGTGCAGGTGACGCTCGGCCCGCGCGGGCGCAACGTGGTGATCGAAAAGAGCTGGGGCTCGCCGACGGTGACCAAGGACGGCGCCACCGTGGCGCGCGACCTGGAACTGCCCGATCCGCTCGAGGACCTCGGCGCGCAACTGCTCAAGCAGGTGGCCAAGAAGACCAACGACGACGCCGGCGACGGCACGACCACCGCCACGGTGCTGGCCCGCGCCATTCTGGCCGAGGGCAACAAGGCGGTCACCGCCGGCGCCAGTCCGCTGCAGGTCAAGCGCGGCATCGACGCCGCCGTGGCCGCGGTGATCGAGCATCTGACCAGCCTCGCCGCCAAGGTCAGCGACCAGGCGGCCTATGCGCATGTCGCCGCCAACGCCGCCAACAGCGCGGCGATGGGCGAGGTGATCGCCTCGGCCATCGACTCGGTCGGGCCCGAGGGCGTGGTCACCATCGAGGAGTCGAAGTCGGCCGTCACCGAGGTCGAGGTGGTCGACGGGATGCAGTTCGACAAGGGCTATCTGTCGCCCTACATGGTCACCGACGAAGAGGCCATGAAGTGCGAGCTGGCCGACCCCTACCTGCTCTTCTGGGAAAAGAAGCTCAGCGACGCCCAGGCGCTGCTGCCGCTGCTGCAGACCCTGTTCCAGGCCGGCGCGCCGCTGGTCATCGTGGCCGAGGATGTCGAGGGCCAGGCGCTGGCCACGCTGGTGGTCAACAACATGCGCGGCACGCTGCGCAGCGTGGCAGTCAAGGCGCCCGGGTTCGGCGACCGGCGCAAGGCGATGCTGCAGGACATGGCCCTGCTCACCGGCGGGACCTTCTTCACCGAAGACCTTGGCGTCAAGCCCGAGAGCATCACCCTCGACCAGCTCGGGCGCGCGGAGCGGGTGATTGTCGAGCACAACCTGACCACTATCGTCGGCGGTCGGGGCGACGCTTCGGCCATCGAGGGCCGCATCCGGCAAATCAAGCACGAGATCGACGAAACGACCTCGGACTACGACCGCGAGAAGCTGCAGGAGCGGCTGGCCAAGCTGGCCGGCGGCGTGGCGGTGATCAAGGTCGGCGCGGCCACCGAAACCGAGATGAAGGAGCGTAAGGCGCGCTTCGAGGACGCGCTGAACTCGACCCGCGCGGCGATCGAGGAGGGCACCGTGACCGGCGGCGGCGTGGCCCTGGCGCGCGCCGCGGCGGCCGTCGACGCGTTGAGCTTCGACGACGAGGACCAGCGGATCGGCGCCCGGGCCGTGCAACGCGCGCTCAGCCTGCCGCTCTGCCGCATCGCCGAGAACGCCGGTCAGAACGGCGACGTCACGCTCTACCGCGTGCTCGCCTCAGAGGATCGGCATGTCGGCTTCAACGCCGTCACCGAGTCCATCGAAGACCTCGACGCCGCCGGCGTGATGGACCCGCTCAAGGTGGTCCGCTGCGCGCTCGAGAACGCCGGCAGCATCGCCGGCATGATCCTCTCGACCAATTGCAGCATCGCCGAGAAGCCCGAACCGCCCAGGCCGATGCCCGCCCACGACGACGACGAGATGGGCGGCATGGGCGGCATGGGTGGGATGGGTGGTATGGGCGGCATGGGCGGCATGGGTGGGATGGACTTCTAGCGGCCGCGCGGCCTAACCCCCCGACCCCCTTCCCGCGGCGGGAAGGGGGAGTCAGAGCCGAGCGCGCCTGCCGATCGTAGCGGCGCGCTGCGCGCGCCGATGTGCTTGGTAGGGCCCGGTCGCCGACCGGGCCGGCGGCTGTGGCAGGACTGCTGCCGATCATAGCGGCGCGCTGCGCGCGCCGATGTGCGTGGTAGGGCCCGGTCGCCGACCGGGCCGGCGGCTGTGGCAGGACTGCTGCCGATC
>CAYONP010000099.1:0-20269 GCA_964405335.1 uncultured Fimbriimonadaceae bacterium | reverse complement strand
GCGCCACGGGCAGTCGTCGGCATCGCGCATCGCCGGATACCAACCGGCGCCACGGGCAGTCGTCGGCATCGCGCATCGCCGGTTACCAACCGGCGCCACGGGCAGTCGTCGGCATCGCGCATCGCCGGTTACCAACCGGCGCCACGGGCAGTCGTCGGCATCGCACATCGCCGGTTAGCAACCGGCGCCACGGGCAGGCGGCGGCATCGCGCATCGCCGGATACCAACCGGCGCCACGGACAGGCGGCGGGCACAGCCCGCCCTACACCGCCTGGCCTTCCAACGCAACCACCCCGCCCCGGCGGGTGCCGGGGCGGGGTGGTTGCGCTACTTAGGTTGGCTCACCGAGCGGCGAGCGCCTCGTGCTTGTCGACCACGAAGACGACCCGGAACTGGTCGAGGAACTTCGCCTTGTCGTTCTCGCCCATGAGCAGTTGAGCGTCGGCGTCGCTGATCACCGCGTTGGCCTTGAACGAGCCGTGGCGGCCGATGGCGCGGAGGACCAGCGGGTTGTTGCCGGCGCGCGAGATGTCGGCGTTGAGCGCCATGTCCATGGTGGTCATGTAGCTGACGATGCCACTGTCGAGGACCAGGTCACGGGTGGCGTTGCGGCCGGCCCAGACCTCGCTCTCGTCCTGGGTGACGATCTTCGGCGACATGGCGTGCTCGACCTTGAAGCCGCGGGTGTCGACCACCAGGCCGGTGTACGGACCGGGCCGGCGGTCGGGGAAGTCCTGCGGCGCCGTGGGCGGCGTCTCGGGCACCTCAATGCGCGGGCCCTCGGTCGGCACCAGGCCCTGCTCGCGGCCAGCCTGCTCGGCGAGCTGGATGGTGTTCGAGCTGGCGTCGACGATGACGTCGGTCAGATTACGCGGAGCCGTCGGCGGCTCGGGGATCTGCGGCGGCGGCAGCGTGGCCGCGGCCTGGCCGTTGAGCGGAATCGCGAGGGTCACGAAGTAGGTGCCCTCGCCGTCGTCGACGATGCCCTCTTCAATCACGCGGAAGTTCTGCAGCATCGCGTCGACACTGGTCCGGATGACGTCGCTGACCAACTGATAGGTCTCAACGGTCGTCTCGGAGGTGACCCGCACGCCCTGCACGGCTTCCGCCAGGTGGCGCTGGGCGTCGACCATGGCGACGCGGCGCTGCCCGGCCCGCTGCACCACCGCGGGCAGGTTCGGCTGTTTCGGGCCGTACCCGGTGGCGGTGATGTATCCCTGCGTCCAGTTGATGCTGCCGGTGCCGTCGGCGACCTGCTCGATCGCATCGTCCGGCCGGGGCGACGCTCCGAGGGCTACGGCCACCAGGGCACCCAGCCAGAGTATTCGCTTGCTCCTCATTCCTGCCTCTCCCATCCGCGGGCCATGGGCCGTGCGGTGTTTCGCTCACTGGTGGCAGAGACGTCGGTGTCACCGCCGACATTCCCCCCGCCGCCTTACGGCCGAATGACGATCCAACCAAGCGGCTTCGCCGCCGGCCCGTCCATCCCTCTCACAGTTCACGCAGCACGGCGATCTCGTCGCAGCGGTGGTACTTCGGGCAGAAGATGCACTCGCCCCAGACCTTCTGCGGCAGCTCTTCCTTCGCCACTTCCCTGAACCCCAGCCGCGCGAACGGACCCGGGCGCAGCACCAGGGCGAAGACCCGCGCCAGCCCGAGCCGCACCGCCTCGTCGGTCGCCTGCTCGATCAATCGTGATCCCAAGCCGGTGCCGTGTAAATCCCGCGCCACCGCCAACGACTTGATTTCGGCCAGATCGGCGGCGAAGATGTGCAACGCCACGCAGCCGACCAGGCGCTCGCCGGCAAAAGCCAACTGGAAGTCACGGATCGTCTCATACAGGCTGGGCAGCGGGCGCGGCAACATCAGGTCGGCGGCGGCGTACGGGGCGATCAGGGCCGCGATAGCGGGCGCGTCGGCAACGGTGGCGCGGCGGATGGCGACGCTCTCGGCAACCAGGCTGTCCATGCTCTTCTCGGCGGCGGTTGGCCCCGGAAACAGCAAACCCAGCGAGGGCCTCGCTGGGTTGGTCTGTGCTGATCCGAGGCCCGGATTACCCGGCGGCCTGTTCCTGCGGCACGCCGGCCTTCTGGCAGCACATGCGCACCATGCGGGTACGCCCGCGCCCGGCGACGACCATGGCCACCTCGAGCTGACCGCCGCAGTGCTTGCAGGTCTGATTGCTCGACGCCGCCCGCTGCTCGGCCCGCGCGGCGACGTTCGTCTTCGACATCTTTCCGGCCAAGGTGGTCTCCAGTGCGCCATCACGGCAACACGCAAGCAGCCATGGTACCACAGGGACGGGCCGGCCGGCAAGGATGAGATCGGCACGACGGCGGCGGCAGGACTTGCAGCAGGTGCCGGGAATCGACTGGCGGACAGTGAGGTGAACAGGACAACCAAGTGGCTGGCGGTTGCGGCGGCGCTGGTGCTGGCCTGGGTGTTTCGCGAGCAGCTCGTCGGCCTGGCTCAGTCGTGGCCGTTGCTGATCGCGCTCCTGGTGTGGCGGTTCCCCGACGAGACGAAGCTGCTGCTGCGCCGCCTGGCCAGCGCGCGGTGGAAGACGCCGCATGGGGAGGTGGACGAATTCGACAGCGCTAAGGAACAGCGCGAGCAGGAGCTTCGTTCCTATGAACAGGCTCGACTGAGCGGCGAAGCCGAGTCGGAACTGGCCGCGACGGTTGAGGAGGCAGAGCGGTGATTGCCACGGACTCCGGTGCGCAGGTCGAGCGCGAGATGATCCGTTCGATGGCCGTCGCCGACCCGGTGATGGGGATGTGGCTGGCGTTCTCGCAAGTGGAGGCCGCGTTGGTCCGCCTGGCCACGCTCGCCGGGTTGACGGCCACCACCGCCCTGGCCGCGGCGCCGCGGCTTCGTGACCTGGGCGTCTTGCCAGGAGACCTGGAGCAGATCTGCAATGAGCATCGCCAGACGCTGAGCCGGGCACGAACCGCCGAAAACCGCGGCGAGCCGATCCGGGCCAGCTTCGTCGACTGGTACCTCGACACCGCCTTCAAGCTCGCCGACTACGTGCTCGAACTCGAACCACGGGCAACCGCCCCGGCCTGAACCGACCAGGCCCGCACGCCGCCAACCCAGGTCTCGCGCGGACGCAGCTCGCGCAGGCGCATCGGCGCCACCTCGTGCGGATCCTCACCGAGCAGCACGAAGTCCGCGCGCAGGCCTGGCACCAGCCGGCCGAGCTCGGCCTCCACACCCGCACTCTGCGCCGCGCCGTGGGTGAAGCCGGCCAGCGCCTCGGCCACCGTCAACCGCTGCTCGGGATACCAACCCGCCTCGCCCGGCGTGCCGTCGGCGCGACGGCGGGTCACCGCCGCGTGCAAGCCGACGAACGGGTTGGCATCCTCCACCGGCGCGTCGGAGCCGAAGGCCAGCGCGGTGCCCGCCCCGAGCAGCCGGCGGAAGGCGTAGGCACCGGCGCCGCGGGCGCCCCAATAGCGGTCGACCAGGTCGATATCCTGCGTCGCGTGGATCGGCTGCATCGACGCGGTCACCGCCAGCTCGGCCAGGCGCGGTAGGTCGTCGGGGTGCAGCACCTGGACATGCTCGATGCGGTGCCGCCGCGCCTCGGGCGGCACGCCGGCCGCGGCCTCCTCGGCGCGCACCGCGGCAATGGCGTCGAGCACCTCGCGGCAGGCGCGGTCGCCGATGGCGTGGACGCAGCTCGCGAAGCCGAGCCGCGAGGCCCGAGCAATCGACTCGCGCAGTTCGGCCGGCGCGATGGTCGCCACACCGAGGTTGTCCGGCTCGCCCTCATACGGCTCCAGCATCCACGCCGTGCGCGGGCCGAGCGCGCCGTCGGCGAACAGCTTGAGGTTACCCAGGTAGGTCAAGCCGTCGCCGAAGCCCGCGCGGAGGCCGAGCGACTCGAGGCGGTCGAGCACCTCGGTGTGGAAATGGTGGACGACCCGGAGGCGCAGCTCGCCGCGGGCGGCCAGCCCCTGCACCGCGCGGATCGACTCGAGCCCGTCCATGCATTGCACACAGGTCAAGCCGCAGGCCAGCGCCCGCTCCTGTGCCGCCCGCACCGCGGCGATGCGCTCGTCGGCAGTCGGCTCGGGGATGACCCGCTGGATGCCCCAGGCGGCGTCCTCGAACAACATGCCCGTCGGCCGATGCTCGGCATCACGGCCAATCAACCCGCCCGGCGGGTCGGCGGTGTATGAGTCGATGCCGGCGAGCCGCAGCGCCTTGCTGTTGGCCCAGGCGGCATGGCCGCTCTTGTCGCGCAGCAACGCGGGATGGTCGCCGGTCACTCGGTCGAGGTCGGCGGCGGTGGGGAAGCGCCGGTCGGGCCAGAGATCCTGCTTCCAGCCACGGCCGAGGATCCAGGCGCCGGGGGCAAGGCCGCGCGCATGTTCGGCCACGCGGCGCAGCGCCTCGTCGAGGCTCGGCACCTCGAACAGATCGACCCGCGACAGGCTGGTGCCCAGCATCAGGAAGTGCAGGTGCGCATCGTGCAGGCCGGGGAGGATGCACGGCGCGGTGACCAGCTCGGTACGCGGCCCGCGCAGCGCCAGCGCGTCGTCGTCGAGGGCGACGATGCGACCGCGCCAGACGGCCATGGCGCGAGCGGCAGGCCGGGCCGCGTCCATCGTGTGGATGCGGCCGGCGACGAGCAGATCGGCGGTGAACGGCATCCCGGGCTCCTCGGCCCAACTCGCCGCTCGCGGCCGGTCATCCTCCTCGGAGGCGAGTCACCGGGCGGCGCGAACTCGCCGGCGGAGTCCACGCATGGCGGTCACGCGGGTGCGCTTCCTCGGCGTCGATTCGGTCACCCCCGGCGCCGGCGACGACACGGCGAGCTTTGTGATCAATCGCCACATCCTGGTCGACTGCGGCTGGGCTTCGGCGCTGCGGCTGCAGGAGCACGGGTTGACACCGCTCGACCTGACCCATCTGGTCATCACCCACTTCCACCACGACCACTACCTCGGCCTGCCGGGACTGATCTTCTACCGCTGGCAGAAGGGCAAGGAGGCGGCGGCGCCGCTGGTCATCGTCGGCCCGCGGCCCGATCTCGAGTTGGTGGTGCAGCTCTCGCTCGACTTCCTGCAGGTTGAGCGCTTCGGCCACCAGCCGCGGCTCGAGCTGCACCCGCTGGAGCCGGGCGAGACGTACGAGACCGACAACTTCCGGCTCGAGACCGCCGCCACCGTCCACCCCGTCGCCGGCCTGTGCTACCGCTTCACCGACCGGTCCACCGGCGCCGTGCTGGCGTTCACCGGCGACACGGCCTATCACGAGCCGCTGCGTGACCACATCGGCGGCGCCGACCTGCTGATCCACGAAGCATCGTACGGCCCGAAGTCGATGCGCGCGGCGGAGAACCCCTACGGCCACGCCGGCGCGCCCGACGCGGCCGAGATGGCGAGGTCAGCCGGCGTGCGCCGGCTGGCGCTGATCCACTCGACGCCCGGCGTGCGCGAGGAGTCGGTCCGCGCGGCGCGGGCGATCTTCGCCGAGACGTTCTGGCCGGCGGCGGGGGAGGAGGTGGAGGTTAGTCGGGTGCCGTGACCGGAGCCGGCAACTGCGCCGCCTCGGCGAGGCGTTCGGCGAGTTGGCGGTATAGGGGAGCCGAGGCCAATGCTGCATTGCTGTGGGCCCCGAGGGCGCCGTCGGCATTTGTAAGCCTGAAGATCGGCTTGCGGGCTGCCTGCGCCAGGGGCATGAGGCTGCGGTAGTGCTTGACTTGGCCAAGGCAGTGAGGGTCGTCGTCGATTCGCCAGTCGCGACGCTCAGATTCGCCGAGCAGCGACCGATGGTACTCAGCCGGGATTCGGTTGGCCCACTCGGCGTAGGCCTTTACAGGCTGCCCCAGCCGCTCGCCCTGCTGCATCACGATGTAGCCGGCGGGCTCAATGTCCCCCGGCGGCAGATTGACTTGGGCTACAGCACCCGGACGGTCACTGAGCCGGCGCGACCAGCCCTGTGCCCATTCCCGTCTTCGCTCCCCGATGTTACTCAACCCTTGCAGGCTGAAGAGGTCCATGGCCAGTGGCAGGACGAGGTGGGTGCCCGCCAGCAGAGCGGTGCGGTTGAGCGCCCCGAGGTTCGGGCCGAGGTCGGTGAGGACGAGATCGGCGTCGTGAGCGCCGGCACCCAGTTGGAGCACCCTCCAGATGCCCGATAGCACCCGGAAGGCCCGCTCCTGGCGATCGGCAGCCGCCGACCAAGCTGCCGACACTTCTTCCTCGAACAGCGCGAGCGACAGGTCGCCGGGCAACAAGGTCAGACGATCGTCGATCGCCCGCAGAACTGGCGTCTGCACGTCGCCGATGCCCCGCACAAGCGGCTGGATGGCGCGGTAGACCGTCCCAGCATCCTCCTTGTGCTCGTACAGGTCGTAGAGGTCTTCCTCCCGCAGGAAGAGCGCCGTCAGGTTCGCCTGCGGGTCGAGGTCCGCCGCGACGACCCGGTAGCCCATCTCGGCGTACATCCAAGCCAGGTGGTAGACCAGCGACGTCTTGCCCACGCCTCCCTTGTTGTTGAAAAAAGCGATCACCGGCCGGTTGCTCACGCCGCGCTCCGGACCGTGACCAGCACATGCTCAGGCACCGCGACGAACTCCGGCGGCGGGTTGCCGTTGTCCGCCAGCGCACGGCGTGCGATGGCCAGGCCGACTCCGAACCGCTGCACATAGCCGAGGTTCTTCATCGCCTCAGCCAGATTCGGGTTGCGGTAATCGACCGCGCCGGGCTGGCCGAAGTTGGCCACGGTCACCTGGCCGAACGGCCCGCCGGGGCTCTGCACCTCGATGCGGTCGTTGAACCAGGTCAGCCGCACCGCTGCGTTGGTCCCCGCGTAGGCCCGGTGCATCACCGCGTTCCGGGCAATCTGCTGGAGTGCTTCGAGCGGATACGTCGGCCGGCGAATCTCGCGGTCGGTCCCGGTGATCTGCGTCGCCACCTGGATGTGCGCCTTGAGCTTGTCGTCCAACCGCGTCAGAAGCTGCGCCAGGGGGCCGTCAATCTCCGCCTGGTCCAACACGGGGTCGGTCAAGTCGGTGCCGTCGATGCGCAAGAACTGCACGTACGCGCCCGGCAGCCAGTAACGAACGTCGCGCCCGGCGACCAGCAGGCCGAGGGCCGTCGGCGTCCGGTCGTCCGCAGTCAGGCGCAGTGCACGGAGTTGGTGCTCGGTGCTCCGTTCGTTGGCCGCCAGCACGTCGGGAGCCACGGCCTGGGGCAGATACTGGCGCTCGAACAGGTCCAGGTCCAGGTCGTCGAGTGTCGCCGTCGGAACCGGCTGGGCGTCGAAGGGGAGGTTGCCGAACCGGCGGCGCTCGCTAAGCCGGGCTTCCTGCTCCACAGTGGCCGTGTCGCGGCTCGGTCCAGTCCGAATCCAGGTGCGCCCGTTGTATCGCACTGGCGGCATCGGCGACGGCTGGACCTCTACGACAACCACCATGCAGCCACCGACTTCGCGCTTGCCCACCGTCATGTCCGGCAGCGGCTGGATCTGACCACTGCCGCGGATGTTCCGCACTTCGAGCAGTAGCTCGTCGGTAACGTCGAGCTCGGCGCAGGAGCCGTCGTCATTCACGCCGATGAACACCACACCGGGCTGCCGAGTCTCCGGGTAGTCATTCGCGAATGCACAAATGGCCTGGCAGACCTTGGCTTTGTCCGCGAGCGACTGCTTGCGCTCAACGCGGTGAGACACTAGATCCCCCAGCAAAACCAGCAGTTCGGCGTCGCCGAGCATCGCTGATGGGCTCCGAGCCCGAGCCTATTGTATCAGTGATGGAACAACCTCACCCCACTGAACGCCATCACCATCCCGTACTCATCCGCCGCCGCAATCACCTCGTCATCACGCACCGAGCCGCCCGGCTCGAGCACGTAACTCACCCCGCTCCTGGCCGCCCGGTCGAGGTTGTCACGGAAGGGGAAGAAGGCATCGCTGGAGAGCGCTACGCCCGACTGCTGGTCGAGCCAGTCTCGGCGCTCCCTCTCCGTCAGCTCGGTGGTCACGAAGGCCTCGACCAGGTTGTTCTTCTCCGCCCGGCTGGCGCTCGGAGGGAAGCTCATCGCCAAGGCCTTTGGATGCTGGCGCAGGAACCAGAGGTCGGCCTTGTCACCTGCCAGGCGGGTGCAGTGGACCCTCGACTGCTGCCCGGCACCAACGCCGATCACCTGGCCGTCATAGGCGTAGCAGACTGAGTTCGACTGGGTGTACTTGAGTGTGATGCTGGCCACCAGCAGGTCGCGGCGGGCCTCGGCGGGCAGCTCCCGACTGGCGGTGACGATGTTCTCGAACAGCGACTCGTCCAGTCGTCTATCGTTGCGCGGCTGCTCGAAGGTGACGCCGAAGACCTGCCGCGTCTCGACCGCCGGTGGGCGGTAGCCGGCGTCGATCTGCAGCACGACGTACTTGCCACCCTTCTTGGCCCGCAGCATCTCCAGCGCCTCGGGTTCGTAGCCGGGGGCGATGATGATGTCACTCACCTCGCGCTTGAGCAGCCGGGCGGTCGCGAGGTCACACGGCTCGCTCAGCGCCGCGCAATCTCCGAAGCTGGACATGGCATCGGCGCCACGGGCCCGGGCGTAGGCGCAGGCGAGCGGAGTGAGCTCCTCGGCCGCGTCGATCAGGTAGGCCGCCCGCAGCGCATCGCCGAGCGGTGCACCAACCGCTGCGCCGGCCGGCGAGACGTGCTTGAAACTGGCTGCCGCCGGCAGGCCCGTCGCCTCGGCCAGCTCGCGCACCAACTGCCAGGCGTTGAGCGCATCGAGCAGGTTGATGTAGCCCGGCGACCCGTTGAGGACCTCAAACGGCAGGCCACCCTCGGCATGGACCCGGGCCGGGGCCTGGTGCGGATTGACGCCGTAGCGCAGCGGAAGCTCGGTCATTCGGGAGAGGCTCCTTACTTCATCGGCGTAGACTTTGGGCCCAGTGACCGCTGCTCGGTGCCACTGGCGGCTCGCCCGCCAGTGCCGCCGACGAGCTGCTGAACAGCACTGGCGGACCAGCCGCCAGTGGCACCAGCCCCTGTGGTCAACGACAAACCAACGCCCATGGCTCCCGACCCCTTCTCAGGTGGGCAGCCGCCAGGGGGCGCGGCAGGGGCGTTGGAGCAGCCGGTTGGCCGCCTCGTCGCCGACGAACTGCTCGTGCGCGGCGTCCCAGCGCAGCGGCCGGCCGAGCCGGAAGCTGATCTCGCCCAGGTAGAGCCCGGTGGTCATCCGCCGGGCGTGGAAGATGTTGCTCTCGGGCTGGCGGCGGCTGCGCACGCAGTCGAGGAAGTTGCGCGGGTGGCCCGGCGAGCGCGGGATGCTGCGCGGCACCCAGCCCAGGTCGCGGAACCGCTCGCCGTCGCGGACCACCTCGCGGCTGTCGTAATCGCAGACGAGCGAGCCCTCGTCGCCCTCGAACCAGCAGCCGATATCGCGGGCGAGGTCGCTCGGCACCTCGTCGGGCCGGCGCGTGGTCCAGCGCAGCGCGATCTGCTCGAACTCGTAGTCGACATCGATCCAGGCGGGCGTCTCGGCGATGCTGTCGCGCGGAGTTTCGCCGCGCGCGCTGACGGTCAGCGGCTGGCCGATCTGCCCCTCCAACGCCCAGAAGGCGATGTCGGCGATGTGGCACCAGAAGTCGGCGTAGACCCCGCCCGAATAGTCCCAGAAGTGGCGGAAGTTGCGCGGGCAGATGGCCGGGTTGAACCGCCGGTAGGGCGCCGGGCCGAGCCACATGTCCCAGTCCAGCTCGGCCGGCGGGTCGCCGTCGGGCGGGTAGCCGAGCCCACCCGAACCGCCCGGCTTCCACAGGTGCACCGTGTGCACGCGGCCGAGGGCGCCCGAGCGGACCAACTCGACCACCCGGTGGTAGTTCTCGCCGGCGTGGATCTGCGTGCCGAGCTGGAAGATGCGCCCGGTGCGCTCGACCGTCCGCTCCATCGCCCGCGCCTCGGCGTAGTGGTGGCTGAGCGGCTTCTCGCCGTAGACGTCCTTGCCCGACTCCATCGCCATGCAGGCAATCAAGGCGTGCCAGTGGTCGGGCGTGGCGGTGGTTACGGCATCGATGTCGTCGCGCTCGAGCACGCGCCGGAAGTCGGTCACGCACTGCGCGCTGTTGCCCGGCCGGATGGCGTCGAGCCGCGCCTTGGCCGCGTCGACGCGCGACTGGTCGACATCGCACAGCGCGGCCACCTCGACATCGGGCATGTTGGCGAACCACTCGAGGTGGCCAGAACCCATGCCGCCGATGCCGATATGGGCGACGACGATCTTGTTGTTCGCCCCCGCCGCGCGCGCGGCGCGGCCCCACAGCAGCGTGGCGCCGGCGGCGCCGACGAAGGCCCTGCGCGTCAGTGACTGGTCCATGCAGGGGCGGTTCGGCATCGGCCTCGCCGCCCCTGCTCGGATTCTAGCCGTTCGGTGCGCCGAGGGGCATCGGCCGCGGTGGCTGGCCGTCCTCGCCGCCGCCACCACCGCCGAACTCATCGCTCCACGGTTCGAGGATGACGTCGACGCCGCTGGCGCCGGTGCGGTCGACCGAGAACTCGGTCCAGCTCCACTGGTAGCCGTCGGCCCAGATCTCGAGCGCCACCCGGCCGGCCTCGACGGTGATGGTGTAGTTGCCGTTGGCATCGGTCACCGCGGAGCCGCGATCGTCGGGCGGCATCGAGTCGGGCGCGCCGAGATTACCCGCCGCGCCGTCACCGAAACCGACCTCGGAGTCGTCGGCGCCGATCTCGGCCACCGGACCCCAGACGTTGGCGAAGCCGTGGACATAGGCCCCTTCGAGCGGCACCACGTCGCCGCCCTCGAGCCGGCCGAAGACCGTCCCGCTGACCTCGACCAGGGTCGAGTCGATGGTCTGGTTGAAGGTCTCGCGGTCGCGCACACCGAGGGTGATGTCCTGCGAGATCTGCTCGTAGCCATAGCGCCAGATCGAGAGCACGTAGTCGCCCGGCGGAACGTTCCGCAGCGCGAACTCGCCGTTCTCGTCGGTCATCGTCTGCTTGCCGATGGCCCAGGGCGGCAGGAACCAGGGATCGATGTCGTCGGGCGGCCCGCCCTGCCCCCAGCCAGTGGCGTCGAACAGGTCGTTGACGTCGTTGATGTCGTCGTCGCCCGGCTCGCCGCCGTCACCCACACCGCCTTCGCTCTCACCCTCGCCGCCTTCGCTCTCACCCTCGCCGCCCTCCTCGTGCGAGCGCAGGATGACCGCCGTGTCTTGCGGCCAGAGGCTGACGGTAACATAGGCCAGCGGCACCGAGACGCCGTCGACTCGGCCGAGGATGCGGCCGGTCAGCTCGGCGTTGTCGGGATCGATCACCAGCAGACTGACATCGACCGGTGAGGTCAGGCCGGGCGAGACCCAGGTGGCCGACTCGGTGCTTTCGTGATCGTCGGCCGTGACCTCGACCACGTAGGGCCCCTCGGGCAGGCCGGTGAAGCGGTACGATCCGTCGCCGTCGGTGGTGGTGATTCGCGGCGGATACGACAGGTCGTCGGTCGCCCCGCCGCCGCCGGGCTGCGTGCCGCCGAGCTCGTCGACGATTTCGGGCTTGGCCGCGCCGGCGTAATCCCAGACATAGTCGACCCGGCGAACGGTGACCTTGGCGCCCTCCAGCGGCCCGTCCTGCCGAGTGCGGCTGAGCACCAGGCCGGAGATCTGACCGCCGGTGGTCAGCGGGAGCTGCGGGATGGTGGTGATCCGGCCATCCTGTACGCGGCAGAGCACCGCCGCGCCCTGGCCGCCCGCGGCCTCGACGGCGAGGGTATACTCGCCGGGTGGTACGTCGTCGAGCACAAACGACCCGTCGGCCGCCGCGCGCGTGGTGAGGTCGGTACCGTCGAGCCGGACCGTCGCGCCGCCGGCGCCCTGGCCCAGCGTGCCCTGCACGCGCCCGCCGCCGGCCGGCGGGGGATCAATGATGTTGCCGCCCGAGGAGCTGCAGCTCCACAGCAGGCAGGACGAGAGAACCGCCAGTACGACTCCGCGCCAGCGCTTCATATCCGTTCCTCCGCAGACTGCCACTGCTCGAACGACGCAGCGGGCGACTTATTCAGTGCGACGGCCAGCAGTCGTCGCGACGCGCGACCGCGACACACGGAGCCACTGGCGGATTGACCGCCAGCGCGATCGCGGGCACCGGTAGCACTGGCGGACGAGCCGCCAGTGGCACCGTGCTCGAACGACTCAGCAGGCGACTTCTTCAGCGCGATTCTACCTCATGGATTGGTGCCCCAGATGTCCATGTCGCGGACCAATGTGCGGCCGGGCAGCGCACACAGGTGGACCACCGTCGCGGCCAGGTCCTCAGCGTGCAGACGCAGCCCGGCACCGTGCGCCGGCAGCTCGCCCTCGCGCTTGTCGACACCGCTTGGATTGAGCACCATGACCCGGATGTTGTGCTGCCGCACCTCGTAGCAGAGCGACTGCGCAAAGCCCTGCAGCCCGAACTTGCTCGCCGCGTAGGCCGCCGCGCCGGCGTCGCCCTTCTTGCCGCTCATCGAACTGATCAGCACGATGTCGCCACGCTGCTTGGCGATCATGCCGGGCAAGAACGCGCGGCAGGTCCAGAAGTAGCCGGTCAGATTGGTCTCGATGACCAGGTTCCAGTCTTCCAGCGACAGCTCGGTCACCGGCCCGCCGCGGAAACCCGCGTGGTTGACCACCAAGATGTCCAGTGCGCCGAGCTCGTCACCGATCGCTGCCGCCGCCGCGTCGATCGCGGCCGGGTCGCGATGGTCGCAGACGTAGCCGCGGCAGGCCGGGCCCAGCTCGGCCGCGGTGGCGTCGAGCGAGTCGCGGCTCCGCCCAGTGATCGCCACCGTCGCCCCGGCCTGCACCAGCGCACGGCTGATGAACCGGCCGATGCCGCGCCCGCCGCCGGTGACGCAGGCCAGCTTGCCGGTCAGTGACTCGTTCATGGTGGTCTCACTCGCGGCCGGTGATCGGGTAAAGGGGATCGTGGAACCCCGGGTAAGGATGGCAGCCGGGCGGCACCAGGTCGTCGACCGCTGCCTCGAGGTCCTGGTCGATGACCACCTCCAGCGCGCCGAGATTGTCCTCCAGGTGCGCCATCGTGCGCGGGCCGCAGATGGCGCTGGTGACGTTCGGATTGGCCAGCACCCAGGCGACGGCCAGTTGCGCCAGCGTGCAGCCGAGGCGCTCGGCCAGCGGCGCCAGCGATGCCGCGACGGCGAGGTTCTCGTCGTGCCACTCGGTCTGCGCCAGCCGGACGTTGCCCCGCGCGGCGCGCGAGCCTGCCGGCGGCTCGGCGCCGGTGCGGTACTGGCCCGACAGCACCCCGCGCGCGACCGGGCTGTAACTGACCACGCCCACGCCGAACCGGCGCGCGGAGGGGAGCAGCTCGACCTCGCAGTCGCGGTTGACCATGCTGTAGACCGGCTGCAGTGCGGTCAGCGGCGCCCAGCCGTGCAGCGCGCAGAGGCCCATCGCGTCGGCCAGTTGCCAGCCCCAGAAGTTCGACACGCCGAGGTAGAGCACTTTGCCCAGGCGGACCTGCTCGTCGCAGAAGGCGAGTGTCTCCTCGAGCGGACAGGTCGGATCGGGTCGGTGCAGGTAGTAGAGATCGAGGTAGTCGGTGCCCAGCCGGCGCAGGCTGGCCTCGAGCGCCGCGCGGAGGTGTTTGCGGCTGCTGCCGCCCTCGTTCGGCCCGGTGCCGGTGGGAATGGTGCCCTTGGTGGCCAGCACCACCTCGTCGCGCCGCGTGGCGACCGCCCGGCCGACGATCCGCTCCGATTCACCGCCGGCGTAGATGTCGGCGGTGTCGACGAAGTTGATCCCCGCCTCGAGCGCCCGGTCGATCATCCGGACCGACTCGTCGGCGTCGGTCGGGTCGCCGAAGTTCATCGTCCCGAGGCAAAGCGGCGAGACCCGCACGCCACTGCGGCCGAGTTGGCGATAGTCCACGTTCGATCTCCAGGTCGACCGGCGCCCCCAGGCAGCGACGCCTCGCCGAGGCGGTCAGCCCGCGGCGCGTTCGGCGAACGCGCCCTACCGTGAGCGGCGGCCACGTTACCGCTCCGGCACCACCGGCTCGGCCGGCCGGACGCCGTGGGCGAGCAGCACCTCGGCGACGATCTCGGCCACGCCGGCGGCCAGGCCGGTGCAGTAGTCGCGACGCTCGCGCGACTCGAACGGCACGGCCAGCCGGGCAAGCAGGTCGTTGCAGGTGACCAGCCGCTCCGCGCCACGATCAAGTCGTTCGTCGCACAACCGCCGGTAGGTCGCCACGGCCGCCCGCAGCGTGTCGCTGGCCGGCGCCGTCGGATCGTCGTCGCTGAGCAGTTCGCCGAGCACCAGCTCGCCGGCCTGCATCGCGCCGCAGCGGCCCTCGCCGGTCAGCCCGCCGCGGCGCAGCATCAGGTAGGGCCGCGGGTTCAGGCCGAAGGTCTCGGCCAGCGCCACGCCGCAACTGCGGTGGGCGACCTGCTCGCCCTCATACAGCAGGTGGGCGACTTCGCGGATACGCGCTACCAGGGCCTGCTCGTCGGCGGTCACGCTGCACTCCGCGCGTCTCGTTCGCGCGCCGGGCGGGTCACTCCTCCGGCCGCACGATGACCCCGTGCACGCCGGGCGAGAGCGGGATGTAGAGCCAGTCGGCGCCGAGCTCGCGCCGGCTGCCCGCCTGGACCGGCAGGCCGTCGACGGTGACCTCGGCGGCCCCGTGACAAAGGCGCACGACATAGCCGTCGCGGTGGCCGCACCAGGCCGAAAAGGTGAGGCTGCCGTCGTCGCGCCGCACGGCATCGCTGACGGTCGCCTGGGCGCGTTCGAGCCACCACACGGCCAGCTCGTCGTTGCCCATGAACACGGCGCCGAGCCCGCGCTCGGCCAGGTACCGTCGCAGCTCGACGATGGCCGCCTGGCAGGCGGGGAAGCACGCCAGATAGACCGGGTGGTAGAAGAAGTTCATCGTCATCCGCCACCGCGCGGCCAGGTCGAGCGCGCGGTGGAGCGTGGCGAAGTCGGTCTCGGCGTCGAGGTAGCCGACCTCATAGGCGACGACATGCTCGATCACGAACTCGAGGCATCGATTGTCGTGCGCCGCGTCGTCGTAGGGCCGGCGGGGGAAGGCGGTGCCGAACGAGAAGTCGATCCGGTCGACCGGGTTAAGCGGCGGCGGGCGGAGCCCCATCCAGCCGTTGTCGGCGATCTGGCCGGCCTCCATCATCCACCGGATCGGCTCGCACGAGCCGGTCCAACGGCACCAGTGGTTGACCGTGCAGACCGGCTCGCGGCCGAA
Organism: uncultured Fimbriimonadaceae bacterium; assembly: GCA_964405335.1. Classification (GTDB taxonomy): domain Bacteria; phylum Armatimonadota; class UBA10988; order UBA10988; family UBA10988; genus CAYONP01. The sequence continues at coordinate 5,025 of CAYONP010000099.1, read as the reverse complement.
GATGCGCCGAAACAGCTCGGCCTGCTCGAGCACGTCGGCGCGGGTGAAGCCACTGGGATGCTCGAACCCATCGATGAAGTTGTAGTGCAGCGACAGCTCGTGCCGGTTGCGGTGCACCGCGGCCATCTCGTCGTCGTCGACCGCGAAGCCGTCGCCGACGGGCAGCAGATTGATGTGGTAGGGCAACCCCTGGCCGCGCATGAACTCCGAGGCGGGCACCTGGATCCCCGGCGTCGCCTCGTCGTCGCCGCCGAAGTAGAGCAGCAGATCGGCCGGCCGGCCGTCGAGCGGCGGCAACGGGTCGATCATCGGCACCGGCGCCAGGCCGATCACCCGCTGAAGCAGGAACACGAGCAGGTCGGCGTAGGGCACTTCCGGCTCGTTGTCGGATATCAGCCGGGCGTCCATCGAGCGGCGATAGCCGTCGCCGTCGTGGTCGGCGTCGATCGGCCGGCCCTGGTGCAGCAGCCACACCGTCCGTGGCAGGTCGAACCCGAACCAGACCGCCCAGCCGGCCCCCAGCCGACGAGCGGCCATGCTGGCCCAGCCGGTCGGCCGGGCCAGGCGACCATCGCCGGGCGCCTCGGCAGCCGGGGCGAGCACCTCCGCCAGCGGCTCGGCAACGCGGGCCAGGCGCAGCGGCGAGAGGACGATCAGCGGCTGCTCGGGGTGACCGCGCTCGAGCAGACCGGCGGTCAGCGCGTGCGGCTGGTAGTGAAGGTAGCCGGCGATGCCGTACGGGCCGGGCGGAGCGAGGCGGCCGGTCTCGACAATACCGAACAGCCGGTCGAGCCCGCCCGGATCGAACCCGATCAGGATGCCACCGCCGGTGACGAAGCGCTCCAGCGCCTCGGCGTGCGCGGCGCAGTCGCCGGCGACGATCAGCACCGCCAGGTCGTCGAGCGTGTCGGCCAGCTCGTCCGGCGGCACCTCCTCGGCGCAGACGCCGAGCCGGCTGAGGATCTCGTCGCAATAGAGCTGCCAGTAGTTCTCGCCGGCGCGGTTACGGCGCCGGTGCTCGGCCGCGTCGTAGAGCCAGCCGACGCCCAGGCGGCGCATCAGCCGAACCTCTCGACCACGCGGTGGAGCCGCTCGGCGTCGGCGGCGATCGCGTCGTCCGCCTGAAACGGATAGCCCATCAGGATGTTCGGGATGAGCGCCTCGGCGACGGGACAGAGGCCGTCGGGGTAGCGGTTGCGGTCGCCCTCATAGAGCGGGCAGTCGAGCGGGCAGCCGCGGCCGTAGCCGAGCCGCTCGGCAATCAGCGGATGCCGATAAGCCGGCATGCCGGTGTAGCCCAGGCCGACGGTGCAGCCCTCGTCGCGCAGCGCCTGGGCAAACGCGTCGCGCGGGATTCCGTGCGCCTCGCCGTCGAACCGCGCGCCCCACAAGTGGTAGCCGTGCTCCGCCTCGGCCGGGCCGCGTTGGAGCGTGATCCAGGGGCAGTCGGCCACGGCCGCGTCGTATTGCGCCGCGGCGGCGCGCAGGCCGGCGATGTAGTCGGGCAGACGGGTGAGCTGGGCCAGGCCGATGGCCGCCGTCTGCTCGTTCATGCGGTAGTTGAAGTGCAGCCCGTGAGCGATGCTGTGGAAGGTCGGCGCGCCGGCGTGGAGGTTGAGCTTCGCCGCGACCGACTCGTCGCTGGTGATGCCGATGCCCCCGTCGCCGAGCGACATCTGCTTGCTCGCCTGGAACGAGAACGAACCGACATCGCCCCAACTGCCGACGTATTGGCCACGGTAGCGGGTCAGGCAGGCGTGGGCGCAGTCCTCGATCACCAGCAGCCCGTGGCGGCGGGCGATCTCGACGATGCGGTCCATCTCGGCGGCCAGGCCGCAGACGTGGGTGACGATGATCGCCTTGGTGCGCTCGGTGATCGCCGGCTCGAGTAGCTCTGGATCCATGTTCCAGGTGTCGGGCTTGACGTCGACGAAGACCGGCACGGCGTTGTGGTACATCGTCGCCACGGCGCCGAAAACGCAGATCGGGTCGCAGATCACCTCGTCGGCGGCGCCCGCGCCGGAGGCGATGACCGAGGCGTGGAGCACCGACATGGCGGCGTTCATCGCCACGCCGTGCGTGGCGCCGTGGGCGGCGGCGAATGCCCGCTCGAATCGCGGCGTGAGCAGCCCGCCCGCGAGCGACGACAGTCGGCCCGACTCGAGCACCTCGCGCAGCAGCGACAGTTCGGGCTCACCGTAGAGACGCAGTGGCATGGCGCACCCCCGCGCGGGGCTTCGCGCAGGATCGGCCGGCACCTGCCCGGCGTTGACCGACGTCTGCCCTGTGCTACCATGCCGGCGGAGCCGCCGGATGGCCAAGTCCCCCGTACTGCTGTGCATTCTCGATGGTTGGGGTGAGAATCCGAAGTGGTACGGCAATGCCGTCCGGGTGGCCCGCACGCCGAACTTCGACCGCCTCGCCGCCGAGTACCCACTGACCTACCTGGCCTGCCAAGGCGAGGCGGTCGGCCTGCGACACGGCCTGATGGGCAACAGCGAGGTCGGGCACGAGAATCTCGGCGCCGGGCGCGTGGTGGCGCAGGAGATCTTGTTCATCGACCGCGCGATCGACGACGACAGCTTCTTTGCCAAGCCGGCCTTCGTCGCCGCGGCACGGCGGGCGGCCGAGTCGGGCGGGCGCCTCCACCTCGCCGGCCTCTGCTCCGACGGCGGTGTGCACAGCGCCGAGAAACACTATCTCGCGCTGCTCGAGCTGGCCGCCCGGCATGGCCTGACCGGCGAGCGGGTCATCCTCCACGCGATCACCGACGGCCGTGACACCGACCCGCACTCGGGCCGTGGCTACCTCGCCGCGATCGAGCAAGCGATGCAGAGCAGCGGCGTCGGGCGGATCGGCAGCATCATCGGCCGCTACTGGGCGATGGACCGCGACCGGCGGTGGCACCGCACCCGGCTGGCCTACGACGCGATCTGCCTGGGCGAGAACACCACCGCCGCGAGCGACAGCAACCCCGACGGCACCGACCTGTCACGGCCGTTCCCACGGTTCGGCAGCGCGCTCGAGGCGCTCGACGCCTGCTACGCCACCGGCGAGTCGATGCAGACCGACGAGTTCCTCTGGCCGATGATCCTCACCGCCGACGGGCAGCCGGTGCCCCGGCTGAGCAACGGCGACGGACTGATCTTCTTCAACTTCCGCGGCGACCGGCCGCGGCAGATCTTGCGCGCGTTGAACGACGACGCGTTCGACGGCTTCCCGCGCGCGGCGCGGCCCGACGTGACCCTCGCCTCGATGTGCCAGTACGACAGCACGCTGGCGATCCCGTTCGGGTTCAAGCGCGAGCGGCCGGCGCGCATCCTCGGCGAGGTGGTGGCCGAGGCGGGCCTGACCCAACTCCGCGCGGCCGAGACCGAGAAGTACCCGCACGTCACCTTCTTTTTCAACAACCAGCGCGAGGAGCCCTACCCCCGCGAGGAGCGGCTCATGGTCAAGTCGCCGCCGGTGGCGACCTATGACCTGCAGCCGGAGATGAGCGCTTGGCGGCTGGCCGGCGCGGTGGTCGACGAGATGGAGCGCTTCGACCTGATCGTGCTCAACTTCGCCAACCCCGACATGGTCGGCCACACCGGCGTGTTCGAGGCAGCGGTGCGCGCCTGCGAGGCGGTCGACCGCGCGCTCGGCCTGGTTCTCGACAGGCTCGCGCAGCTCGGCGGCCAGGCGCTGGTCACCGCCGATCACGGCAACGCCGAGGAGATGATCAACTACGCCATGTCGACCCGGCCCGACGGCAGCCTCGACTACAGCCTGCGCATCCCGCACACGACGCACACGCCGTGGAACTTGACCCCGTGCATCCTGGTCGGCGACCAGCACCGCGGCGCCACGCTCCGCGCCGGCGGCTGCCTCGGCGACGTGGCGCCGACCTTGCTCAAACTGCTCGGCCTGCCGCAGCCGAGCGAGATGACCGGCGAGAGCCTGCTGTGAGGCACCGGCGGTAGCCGTGCCGAGGAGAGCGCGATGATTGTCACCACCGCCGAGCTGTTTCGCGTGGCCTATGGCCGGTTTGCCTGCGGGGCCTATAACATCAACAACATGGAGCAGGCGCTCGGGCTGTTCCGCGGCAACCAGCAGAGCGCCGCGCCGTTCATCGTTCAGATCTCGAAGGGGGCGCGCAAGTACGCCGACAAGCGGATGCTCGAGGCCATTCTGCGCTGCTGCGACGAGATGCACCCGGAGGCGATCTTCGCCGTCCACCTCGACCATGGCGACGAGGAGTCCTGCTACGACTGCATCGCCTCGGGCTTCTACAGCTCGGTCATGATCGACGCCAGCCACCACCCGTTCGCCGAGAACGTGGCCATCACGCGGCGCGTGGTCGAGCGGGCCCATGCGGCGGGAGTCAGCGTCGAGGCCGAGCTGGGTATGCTCGGCGGGGTGGAAGAAGACATCAAGGTCGACGAGAAGCACGCCATGCTGACCGACCCCGACGAGGCCGAGCGGTTTGTCGCCGAGAGCGGCTGCGACTGCCTGGCGGTGGCCATCGGCACCAGCCATGGGGCCTACAAGTTCAGCGGCAGCCAGGGGCTCCACTTCGACCGCATCGCGGCAATCCAGGAGCGCCTGCCCGGCTATCCGCTGGTCATGCACGGCAGCTCGAGTGTGCCGCGCAGCGAGGTCGAGCGGATCAACGCCGCCGGCGGCCGGCTCGACCCCAGTGCCCGCGGTGTCGGCGAGGACGAGTTCGCCCGCGCCGTGCCGCTGGGCGTGACCAAAGTCAACATCGACACCGACGGCCGGCTGGTTTGGACCCGCGTCCACCGCGAGTTCTTCCGCGACCAGCCCGACGGCTTCGACTTCCGCAAGCCGGGTGAGACCTACGTCGCCGAATACGCGGCGTTCATCGCCCACAAGAACGAGAAGCTGCACTCGGCCGGGCAGCTCGAAACGGTGCGCGCCGCGCTGCGGTAACGACCGTTCGGAGCGCGGGCGTCCCCGCCCGCCTCGGCCCGACGATCTCGCTGGCGTGGGGGGGGGGGGGGGCGCGCGCCCCCCCCCCCCCCC
>CAYONP010000098.1:0-20300 GCA_964405335.1 uncultured Fimbriimonadaceae bacterium | reverse complement strand
GTGGGGGTCTGCCGGCCGCGCGTTCGGCGAACGCGCGCTACCATGGCCGCCCGGTTCGCTCTCCCGCCCAGGTGCGATGCCGTGCCGGCGTGCCCCCACCCCCAACCCCTCCCCCTGGCGCGGCGCCAGGGAGAGGGGAGTCAGGGCTCAAGGCGCCTGCTTCCCGCCATGACTCCCCTCTCCCGCGCCGCGCGGGGGAGGGGTCGCGGGTGGGGGTCTGCCGGCCGCGCGTTCGGCGAACGCGCGCTACCATGGCCGCCCGGTCCGCTCACCCGGCCGGCACCGCCTCGGCCGGCGCCGGCGGCAGGCCGGCGTCGGCGGTCTTGAGCAGCATGGTGGTGCTCTTGACCTTCAGCTCGGCGTCGAGCCCGAGGTCGAGCCCGGCCATGCGGCTCTCGGCGTGGAAGGCGATGTCGGTCTCGATCCGCAGCTCGACCAGCGCGCCGGCGGCCGGGTCGAAGAACGCCGCGCCGGTCAGATCCTGGTGCAGCTCGGTCATGTTCATCGGCAGCTCCATGCCGCGCATGACCTCGAGCGAGAACGGCTGCTCGAGCACCATCCCGTCACCGTTGAGGGCGATCCGCGCGGTCTCGAACGCGCCGATGGTCTCGAACTGCTCCAGCGTGTACGCCATCTGCAGCTCATACGTGCCGTCACCGCCGGGCAGCGGCACCAGGCGCGGCTGGTCCCAGCTCCCGCCAAAGGCCATGCTCTCGCCCGGCAGCGGCGGCGGCAAGATGCTGCTGCCGCGTACCACGCCGATGATCTGCCCGAGCAGCGGCACGGCCTGCAGGCGCTCGGGCCAGAGCGGATCCTGCTGCTCAATCAGCTCACCCGTCGGCGCGACGGTGATCACGCTCGGCCGCGTCGCCTCGAGCAACTGGCCGAGGGTGATGCCCATCGCCAGCGGCGTGCCGTCGGGCTGATCGCCCTCGGCCGGCACCTGGCCTTCGTAGGTCTGGCCGGCCATTTCGACGGTCACGCTCTGGTCGTCGGCCACGCGCAGGCTGAAGCCCTCGCCGCCGACCAGCCCGCCGGCGCCGAGGTGCAGCGAGCGGAGCTGCAGTTCGATCGTCGCGTCGCCTTCATCGTCGACCGCCAACACCCGATAGACCACTTGGTCCTCGAGATCGATGGCCAGCGGCATGCGCTGCGCTTCGCCGCCGCCCTGCGCCCCGGCCACGCTGCCGGTGACGCTGACCGTGGTCAGGTACGACAGCTCGCCACCGGGCGCGTAACGGTAGCGCAGATCGACCGGCTGTTGTGCGGCGGCGGCAACGCCACAGACGAGGAGGAGCAGGATCCGCATGAGAGACTCCGTCGGCCCGATCTCCATCATAGACTCAACCACGCCGGCGCGCGCAACTCCCGCGCCGAGTTCGGCTCGAAAGCAGCATGTCGAGCGGCACGCTTGAGACCGCGATGAGCCACATCAATCAGCCCCCCGCCGGCGCGCGACCCGCCGCCGCGGTGCGGCCGGTGCCCGCCTCCGAGAGCGTCCGCACCCGGCTCAACCTGATGCTCGACGAGACCACCGTCAACGAGCGCGCGCTGAGCTTCGGCCGGCTGGTCTTCTGCGCCGTCGGCGCGGCCTACATGCTCGCTCAGCCGCTGCCCACCGCGCGCCTGGCCGAAGGTCGCCTGGTCCTGCTCGCCTGCTTCGGCCTCGGCGCGGTGCACAGCCTGGTGCTGCTGCTGCTGATCCGCCGTGGCTGGTACCGCACCCGACTCGGTTACCTCAGCGTCACCGCCGACATCACGCTGATCACCGGCGGCCTGGCCAGCATGTTGGTCGCCGACCTGCCCGAGCTGGCGCTCGACAACCCGATCGGCACGCCGCTCTACCTGCTCGCCATCGCCCTCGCCGGCCTGCGCTACAACCACCGCCTGACGGTCATGGCCACGCTGCTGGCGGCGGTGCAGTATCTGATCATCGTCGTCGTGGCCATGCCGCTCAGCGCCGGGCCGGGGCAGGACGGCGCCTACGACGCCTCGCTGCAGTTGCTCCGCCTGCTGCTCTTCGCCTGTGCCGGGCTGATCGCCACCTTCAGCGTCCGCCGCGCGCGGGAGCTGCGCACGGCGGCCATCCTCGATGCGCTGACCGGTGTCTACAACCGCGGGTTCCTCGAGGAACGGCTGCACCTCGAGGTCGACCGTGCGGCGCGCTATGACCGCGAGCTGGCCTTTGCCATGCTCGATGTCGATCACTTCAAGGCCTACAACGACAGCTTCGGCCACCCCGCCGGCGACCTGGCGCTGCAGCAGGTGGCGCGGCTGCTCTCCAGCGGCCTGCGCAGCACCGACACGGTGGCGCGCTACGGCGGCGAGGAGTTCGTCATCCTGCTGCCCGAGACCGGCAAAGAACAAGCGATGAGCCTGCTCGACCGCCTGCGCGAGAGCGTCGAGCAGCACGACTTCGCCGCGCCCGGCACCGGGCGGCCCGGCCGGCTGACGCTCAGCGCGGGGGTGGCCTGCTTTCCGACCGATGCGGACTCACCCGACGCGCTGCGCCAACATGCGGATGATGCGGTCTACCGCGCGAAGGACGCCGGGCGCAACCGGGTGGTCGGGTAGGTCTCCGGCGCCGGCCGGCGAATAATCGCCCGCGCCGAGGGCTACGATGAGGCGGCACGTGCCGGCACGGCGGCGAAGAGGATCAGCGGCTGATGGCGACGGTCTGGGGACTCGATCTCGGCACCACCAACAGCGTCCTGTCGATGTGGGACCAGGAGCGTGCGGAGCCGCGGCTGCTGCCGCTGCCGGAGATCTCGCGCTCGATGGGCCTGACCGAAACGCCGGTCATTCCCTCGGCCATCTACCTCTACCACGGCAACGACTGGCGCAGCCAGCTCGGCCGTTGGCCGTTCGTCGAGCGGCGCTGGCTGCTCGGTCGTCAGGCGCACATCGGGCGAGTCGCGCTCGAGATGACCTGGGACGGGCCGTCGAAGAACTACGTCGAGAGCTTCAAGCCGCTGCTCGGCCGCGAGGCGACGCGGATCATGACCCGGGCCAACGGCAAGGCCTGGTCGGCGCGTGAGGTCACCCGGATCTACATCCGCGAGCTGCTCCGTGCCGCGCATGAGAACTACCACGAGAAGATCCGTGACCTGACCGTGACCGTGCCGGTCGACGCCTTTGAAACCTACCGCGCCGAGCTGCGCGACATCCTCGAGCGGCTCGGCGTGCGGCGGATCCAGATGGTCGATGAGCCGGTCGCCGCGGCGCTGGGCTATGGGCTGAACACCGAGCGCGAGCTGAACCTGCTGGTGTTCGACTTCGGCGGCGGCACGCTGCACTGCGCGGTGGTGCGCACCACCGGGCCGGGCAAGGCCGGCACCCCGGCCGAGGTGGTGGCCAAACAGGGGCTCAACCTCGGCGGCAACAACGTCGATGTCTGGCTGCTCGAGCATTTCGCCCGCCAGGCCGGGATCGACCCGGCGCTGTGGCGCGGCACCGAATGGTACCAGGCCCTGCTCGACGGCTGCCAGGAGCTGAAGGAGTCGCTCTACAGCCAGGAAGTCTGCCAGCTCACGTTGCAGGACCGGGTCATGATCGAGCTCGGCATGAGGGGCAAGGACCGCCCCGAGCTGAGCCGTGACCAACTGATTGAGCTGCTGCGCGAGCACGGGCTGTACAGCGACATGCAGCGGACCATCGAGCTGGCCCTGGCCGAGGCGGCGACCAAGGGCGTGGCCAAAGAGGACATCGACGAGGTCATCGTGGTCGGCGGCTCGAGCCTGCTGCCCGAGGTCCACACCTTGCTCGAAGAGCTGTTCGGCCGCGGCTCGCTGCGCGACTGGCTGCCGTTCGAGGCGGTCGCCTACGGCTCGGTGGTGTTCGCCTCGGGCCACAAGGTGCAGGACTTCATCCGCCACGACTATGCGCTGCTGATCTTCGACCGCGAGTCGAAACAGCCCGAGTATCCGGTGATCATCCCCCGCGGCACGCCCTACCCGACCGAGCCGATCATCTGGGAGGATTACTTCCACCCGACCTGCCCGCGCGGCGAGCCGGCGGCCGAGTTTGAGCTGCGCATCTGCGAGCTGGCCCGCGCGGCCGGGGCGCAGAAGGAGATTGTCTTCGACGAGAACAGCCGCCTGCGCGTGCTCGACCGCCGCAGCGACGAACCGGTGATCGTCTGTCTCAACGAGGCCGACCCGACGCTGGGCAAGCTCAAGCCGCCCTACAGCCCCGACCGGCGCGACGCCCGGCTGCACATCGGCTTCGGGGTCAACGGCGACCGCTACCTGGTCGCCACGGTGCGCGACCTGGACAACAACACGCTGCTGATGGACCGGCAGGCGGTGGTCAAGCTCCGGTAGCGCGCGCGACGATTGGCGCGGTGCGATGCGCCAGGAGATACTCCTCGCCGCCGGGCGATCGCCAGGCATAGACCAGCCACTCGGCCGGCCGGCCGAGCAGCAGCGCATCGCCGACCTGACCGCGCGCCGGCCGCGGCGCGTCGGCAGCCAGGTGGCGCGGCGCCGGCGAGCGGTGAGCGATGCCCGCGGCTTGCGCGCCGGCCGGCCGAGCAACCAGTCGAAGCGAGCCGCCGCTGAGCGCGAAGCAGAGCTGGCGCCGGCCGTCGCCACCGACGGCCAGCAGGGGCAGGGCGAGTGGGTCGCTGAGCGGCTCGCCGGCGAGCACCACGGCTCCGGCGACGGGCAGTCGCTCGGCGGCGCCTGGGAACCAGCGCAGGCCGCCTCGGTCGAGCGCCGCGACGGCCACTGCCGGCCCGAGGCGCGGCCGCGGCTCGGCGGCGGCGCCGGCCCGCACGGCGGCGAGCGCGGCACCGGCGATGAGGAACTCGCGCCGTGACAGCTCGACGGCCATGTTCGGTCACCTCGGTCGCGGCACCTGGAACAGCCCGTTCTGGTCGCAGAAGTAGATGGTATCACCGACGACGGCCGGTGGGTCGGTGATCCCCGGCGCCGGCAGGCGCAGCCGCCAGAGCGGCGCGCGGTCGCTCTCGCGCACCGCGTGCAGCCAGGCCGGCGGGCGGCCTGGCTCCAGGTCGGGCTCGCTCGAGGCGAAGTAGAGCACGCCGTCGCGCACCGCGGCGCCGGTGACGCGGCCGGCGGCCTCGACGGTGCCGAGCAGCTCGCCCGTGCCGGCGTTCAGGCAGCGCAGCTCGGTCGCCTCGGCGCGCTCGGTCTCGAGCGCGTGGGCGCCGTGGTAGAGCCGCTCGCCGGCGCGCAGCAGCCCGCGGCTGGTGCCACTCAGGTAGCCGTTGATCAGGTGCGGTTTGACCGCTCCCGCCTCCTGCTGCCGCTGCTTGCGCTCCCACTCGGTGCGGGCCAGGGTCTCGAACGAGCGGTCGAGCGCCGCCGCCTCGGGCCAGAGCAGCTTGCCGGCGCGCAGGTCGACGGCCATCACGACGGGCCCGAGCTGGCACCAGGCCCGCCCGCCGGCGGTATCGAGCAGCAGGTCGGTGGCCAGGGGGTGGGCGTAGTCATAGACCCGGCCGAGCGGCGCGGTCCACTGCACGGCGCCGGTGGCCGGGTCGCGGCAGCGCAGCAGGGCGCGGTTCTCGAGCCCCTCGCCGGGCTCCTGGTGCCGCCGTCCGGCCATCAGGAAGTAGGTCCGCGCCGGACTCTCGAAGTTCTCGATGGCGAGAAAGACGGGCACCTCGAAGGTGTAGAGCCGCCCGTCGCCGCCGAGCGCCGGCTGGTACCAGACCCGGCTGTCGAGCTTGTCCTCGAGGTTGCCCACCCGCCAGAGCGGCTCGCCGTCGCTCAGCCGCACCGCCTGAAGCAGGCCGAGCGAGCCGAGATAGGCCACCCCGCCGCCGGCCGCCGGCTGGCTGGGATAGGCGGTCTCGAGCCGCCGCTCGACGCCCCCGTCGGCGCGGCGGAGGATGTAGACGCGGCCGAAGGTGTGCAGCTCGCGGCGCGGCTTCTCGTCATAGAACATGTTGCCGAACAGGCGGATCAGGCTGCTGATGGCCCCGGCAAAGGGCACCACCACGCCCGAGTAACCGACCCCGCTGGCAATCGTGCGGACCAGTTGCCGCGAGCGCGCCCGCGCCTGGCCGGCGGGGTCGAGGTCGCCGGTGGCGACAATCAGCCGCTCGCCGTCGAGCGCCGGGCGCATGACCACCGGATAGTCGAGCTGCTGCTCCCAGTCGACACTGGTGCCCAGCCGCCGCTGGTGCAGGCAGCGTACCCGCTCGTCGAGCCCGGCGACATAGAGCCGTGACCCGTCGACCAGCGGCGGCGCGCAGATGGCCGGCAGATAGCCGAAGGCGGGGACCAGGTACTCGAGCGCCTCGGTCGCCGCGGCGGGCTGGCGGTCGTAATCGACCGGGGTGATGAACGAAGTCGACAGCTCGCCGTCGTCGCGGAGCAGCTTGAGCGTGGTGGCCAGGCCCGGTTCGAGGTTGCAGCGCGGATCGCCCCAGCGCAGCGGCGCCGGGCGCAGCGACGCGCCGGCCCGCTGGGCCAGGGCGGCAATCTGGTTGCTCGGCGCGGCGACACTGACTCCGCCGCGGGCGCCGAGCGAGAGGCCGACGACGCGGCCATTATCGGCGCGGAACAGCGGCGCGCCGACGTCGCCGTCGGCCGCCGGCAGGTCGACCGCCAGCACGGCGTGGCGCTCGCGGTTGGCCGGCGTATCGCCACGCAGCAGCGCACTCACGGTGCCGTAGCGCGCCTGGCTGTCGAGCCCGATGCCGAGGGCCAACAGCCGCGCCGGCGGCGGGTAGGCGCAGAGCCCGACGGCAACACCCTCGGCCACCTGTTGCGTGCTGTCGGCCAGACTGACGGTCGGATACTCGCCCGGCGTGACCAGCCGCAGCAGGGCCAGCTCGAGCTCCTCGTCGACGGCGACCAGCCGGGCGGCGATGCGCTGCTGGTTGCGGTAGTAACAGGCCACATGGACGGCCAGTCGACAGACCGGCTCGGCGGTGGCGACCAGTCCGTCGGACGAGACGAGGAAGCCGGTGCCGTAGCGCCGGTGGCCGTCGGCCAGGTCGGATTCGACCAGCACCACCGCCGGGCGGACGGTGGCGACGACCTTCTTCAGCGCCGACTCATCCTGCGCCCGGCCGGTGCCGGCGAGCAGGAGCAGCAAGGCCAAGAGGCGCGGCATGGTGCCCTCCGCCAGCACTTTCGCGCCCGGCGGGTGCCTCCCTGCCGGTTGTTCAGCCGGCTTGGTCGTAGGCCTGACGCAGCCAGGCGAGCACCTCGTCGTCGACCTGGTCGGCGGCGGTGATGCGGATGCGGTGCGTGACCATGCCGTTCCACGAGCCGGCGGCTTCGAGTCGTCCGCTCGGCTCGACGCCTTTGAGGCAGAGGCCGAGATCGAGCCGCGCCTTGGTGCTCGGCTGGATCAGCCCGAACTGCTTCGCCCGGCGGAGCGAGACGTAGGCCTTCTTCGGCGCCAACTCGACATCGCTGCCGAAGCCCTGGATGCAGCCGACGAGCGAGTCATAGACCGGCCGCCACACCGCCTTGTCGCCGCTGTACTGGGCCTCGGTCAGCTCATCGGCGGCCGGCGCCTCGGCGCCGAACTGGCCGCGGGCGGTGAGGGCAATCAGGTTGGCATAGCCGTGCGTCAGGCCTTGCTCGGACTTGAGGAACTTGAGCATCTCGCCATGCTTGGCCTCGCCGCGGGCGCGGACGAGCGCCACCCACTCGTCGAGCGTGCGGCCGGTCTTCGCCTGCAGGTTCTCGATCATCGTCCGCGTGGCCTGGTCCATCGTCTCGCTCATCGACTGCTCCAACCGGCGAGTCTGGTGCAGGCGAGAGTGAGTGTCAGCGGGGTGGTGGAGAAGGCGCCGCGCAAGGAACCCCACTGCCGCGTGTTGGATAGCCCGACAGCGGGGCCGTCCGTGAGCTTGCGCGAGGTCGAGCCGGCCGACGAGACGCTCCTGACCGCCGCCGGGCGCGGCGACCAGGAGGCCTTTGCACGGCTGGTTGACCGGCACCACCGCGACATCGTTCGCTTCGTGGCGCGATTCGTCGGCACGGGCGATCGCGAGGCGGCCGAGGACCTGGCGCAGGAGGTCTTCATCTCGGCCTGGCAGGCGGCGCCGCGGTTCCGGCCGAAGGCCGCCGTCCGCGCCTGGCTGCTGCGCATCGCCACCAACAAAGGGCTCAACCACCAGCGCGACCGGCGCCTGCGCCTGGTCGAGCCGCTCGAGGCCGAGCACCGGCCCGAGCCGGCGGCGCCGGCCGGCGACCAGCCCGAGGCGATGGTGCTCGGCCGCGACGCGGCGGCGCGGGTGCAGCGGGCGATGCGCGAGTTGCCACCCCAGCAGCGGGCGGCGTTGTTGTTGCGTCACTATCACGATTTGCCCTACCGCGAGATCGCCGAGGCGCTGGAGACGAGTGTCTCGGCGGTCGAGTCGCTGCTCTTCCGCGCTCGGCGGACGCTGGCGGCGCAGTTGCGCGCGGCCGAGTCGGAGCCGGCGCAAGTTCGACGCCGGCGCGGTGTTGAGAAGGGCTGAGAGGAGGTCATCGTGCGGAGGCGAGCAGCGGGCAAGCTAAGGCGGCTGCGGGAGCTATCGGCCCGGCACGACGGCGAGCTGAGCGCGGCGCGCGTGGCGGCGGTCGAGCAGCGCCTGGCCGACGACACCGCGGCGGTGCGGTTCGTCGCCGAGATGGCGGCGCTCGACCAGGCGCTGGCGGCCGTCGACGCACCCGAGCCGCGGGCCGGCTTCACCGATCGGCTGATGGCCCGGCTACCGGAGCAGGGCCGCCGGCTGAGCCGGGGTGTCGAGCGGCTGCGGTTGGCCACGCGGGTGGTCGCGGCGGCGGCGGCGCTGAGCCTGGGCATGGTCCTGGGTCACGGCGCGGCGCCGTCGCCCACGACGGGACTCGAGCGGCTCGAGAGCGCTCGTACGGCGGCCTATCAGCCGCTCGACTCGGCGTCCGAAGACGGCCGGTGGCTGGCGCTCAGCGCCCTCGCCGCCGTGGAGGACGGGACATGAGCCATCGTCTTAAGCCGGCACTGATCCTCTCGCTGGCGTTCAATCTGGGTTTCGTGATCATGTTCGCGCTGCCGTGGCTGCAGCGGCCCGACGGCCCGCGCCCGCCGCGGCGCGAGTTCCCGCCGCCCGACATGCGGCGCGACCTCGGCCTGAGCGCCGAGCAGGCGACGCAGTTGCGCGAGCTGGAGGAGCAGCTCCACGCCGAGATGGAACCGCTCCGGCGCGAGAGCGACACGTTGCGTCGCGCGCTGGAAGAGGAGGTCGACGCCGGCGCCGATGAGGCGGCCATCGACCAGCGGATCGAGGCGATGCTCAAGGTGCAGCGGCGCATGTTGCAGCGCCTGGTCGAGCACGAGCGAGGCCTGCGCGGGGTGTTGAGCGCTGAGCAACGGCAGCGCTTCCGGGGATTTGGACGTGTCGGTGGGCCCGGTGGCCCGCCGGACGGTGGACGCGGCCCACGCGGCCCGCGTGACGGTGGCCCGGGCGGCCCAATGCCGCCCGGCCCCGGCGGGCCCCGTGGCCCAGGACAAGGGAGACGATGATGACGATGAAGACCAAGCTGAGCCTGCTGCTCGGCCTGCTCTGCGGCCTGGCCTGCACGGCGCAGGTGGCGGCCCAGGGCCCGGGTGGCCGGCGCGGACCGGGCGGGCCGGGCGGGCCGGGTGGCCCGCCGCCGTTCGGGCAGGCGATCGAGGAGCTCGAGGACGGGGTCCTGATCACCCTCGCCAGCACCGATCCTGAAGTCGTGGCGATGCTGCAGGAGCGCCCGCCGCTGGGCTTCCAGCCGCTCATGGCCGGCGTGACGGTGACCATCGAGGCCACCCCCGACGGCATCGCCGTGGCGGTCGTCTCGGACGACCCCGCGGTGGTCGAGCGGATCAAGCAGCGCGCGGCCGAAGGCCCGCGGCCCGGTGGTCCGGGTGGACCCGGCGGACCCGGCGGACCGCCGATGGACAATGTCGAGCGGGTGATCGAGAAGCTCGACAACGGCGTGCGGATGACCCTGACCAGTGACGACCCGGAGGTCGTGGCGCGGCTGCAGCAGGGCCCGCCCGAGGGCCGGCGCCCGCGCCCCGAAACGATCACCGAAACTCGCGAGCCGATCGAGCATGGGGTGGTGATCACGATCACCAGTGACGACCCGGCCGAAGTCGAGCGGATCCAGCGCATGGCCGAGCGCGGCTTCGGCGGTCCCGGCGGTCCCGGCGGCCCCGGCGGCCCTGGCCGGCGTGGTGGTCCCGGTGGTCCCGGTGGCCCGCCGCCGGCGCAGTGAACCTAACCGGCCAATCCGGCCCGGCGCTCCAGCACCTTCCAGGCGGCTGGGGCGCCGTCATGCGTGACTACGCCCCGAACAACTCGTTCAACGGCAGCTCGAAATCGGGCAGCAGATCCGTGGTCAGAGTGTCGTTGGCGCCGAAGCGCACGGGCTCGCCCTCGGCCGGCATCACGTCGATCGCATCCTCATCGGGCCACACCAGCCAAACTTCGGCAACGCCGGCGGCGAGCCAGCGGTCGGCCTTGTCCCGGATGGCGCGCGGGCGGTCGGAGGGCGAGGCGATCTCGACCACGAGGTCGGGCGGTTCGGTCGAGGCGCCTGGTCGGCGCGAGCGCCGTCGCGGCGCATCGACATACACGGCCGCGTCCGCGCCAAGCACCGAGTCCGGGCGGCGCGAGACGATCACGGCGCTGTCGCCGGCCACCACTTCGCCGATGCCGCGTTGGCGGACGAACGCACTCAACCAGTACGTGATGACGGCGAGGAGCCGTCCGTGTTCTCGTCCAGGTGGCGGCATCTCAACGACTACTCCCTCCCACAGCTCCAGCACCCGCCCATCATCGGGCAGGGCCATGAATGCCTCGGCGGTCATGCGCTCCGTGGTTGCCGGCCTGCTCATGCGCGTCTCCACTAGGTCCCGAACAGCTCGTTCAACGGCAGCTCGAAGCCGGGCAGCAGATCCGTGGTCAGGTTGTCGTTCGCGCCGAAGTGCACGGGGTCGCGCTCGGTCCGCACCACCTCGATCGCGTCCTCTTCCGGCCAGACGATCCAGACCTCGGTGACCCCGGCGGCGAGCCAGCGATCGGCTTTGTCCCGGACCGCACGCGGTCGGTCGGAGGGTGAGGCGATCTCAACCACGAGGTCGGGCGGTTCGGTCGATGCGCCGGGGAGGTAGGGTTCGTCACGCGCTGCCTCGACAAAGACGGCGACGTCGGCGCCCAGCACCGTGTCGGGGCGCCGCGCGACGATGACGGCGCTGTCGCCGGCCAGCACCTGTCCGCGGCCTCGCCGCCGGACGTGCACGATCAGGCTGCCGGCTACCTCGGCCACCAGTCGCCCGTGTCCGCGTCCCGGAGGCGCCATCTTCACCACCATCCCTTCCCACAGCTCCAGCACCCGCCCATCATCGGGCAGCGCCATGAACGCCTCGGCGGTCATGCGCTCGGTGGTCACCGGCTTGCTCATGCGCGTCTCCGCTACGCCCTGAACAACTCGTTCAGCTCCATCTCGAACCCCGACAGAAGCCCGCTGGTCAACGTCTCGCCGGCACCGTATCTGACCGGCTCGACGCCCGCGCGAACCACCTCAATCGCGTCCTCCTCGGGCCAGACGATCCAGACCTCGGTGACCCCGGCGGCGAGCCAGCGGTCGGCCTTGTCCCGGACCGCACGCGGGCGGTCGGAGGGCGAGGCGATCTCGACCACGAGGTCGGGCGGTTCGGTCGAGGCGCCTGGTCGGCGCGAGCGCCGTCGCGGCGCATCGACATACACGGCCGCGTCCGCGCCAAGCACCGAGTCCGGGCGGCGCGAGACGATCACGGCGCTGTCGCCGGCCACCACTTCGCCGATGCCGCGTTGGCGGACGAACGCACTCAACCAGTACGTGATGACGGCGAGGAGCCGTCCGTGTTCTCGTCCAGGTGGCGGCATCTCAACGACTACTCCCTCCCACAGCTCCAGCACCCGCCCATCATCGGGCAGGGCCATGAACGCCTCGGCGGTCATGCGCTCCGTGGTTGCCGGCCTGCTCATGCGCGTCTCCAATCAGCCCCCGAATAGCTCTGTTAATGGCAGCTCGAAGCCGGGCAGAAGCTCGGTGGTCAAGGTCTCGCCGGAGGCGTATCGGATCGGATCGATGCCCTCGCGAACCGCCTCGATCACGTCCTCTTCGGGCCAGACGATCCAGACTTCGGCAACGCCGGCGGCGAGCCAGCGGTCGGCCTTGTCGCGGATGGCGCGCGGGCGGTCGGAGGGCGAGGCGATCTCGACCACGAGGTCGGGCGGTTCGGTCGAGGCGCCTGGTCGGCGCGAGCGCCGTCGCGGCGCATCGACATACACGGCCGCGTCCGCGCCAAGCACCGAGTCCGGGCGGCGCGAGACGATCACGGCGCTGTCGCCGGCCACCACTTCGCCGATGCCGCGTTGGCGGACGAACGCACTCAACCAGTACGTGATGACGGCGAGGAGCCGTCCGTGTTCTCGTCCAGGTGGCGGCATCTCAACGACTACTCCCTCCCACAGCTCCAGCACCCGCCCATCATCGGGCAGGGCCATGAATGCCTCGGCGGTCATGCGCTCCGTGGTTGCCGGCCTGCTCATGCGCGTCTCCACTAGGTCCCGAACAGCTCGTTCAACGGCAGCTCGAAGCCGGGCAGCAGATCCGTGGTCAGGTTGTCGTTCGCGCCGAAGTGCACGGGGTCGCGCTCGGTCCGCACCACCTCGATCGCGTCCTCTTCCGGCCAGACGATCCAGACCTCGGTGACCCCGGCGGCGAGCCAGCGATCGGCTTTGTCCCGGACCGCACGCGGTCGGTCGGAGGGTGAGGCGATCTCAACCACGAGGTCGGGCGGTTCGGTCGATGCGCCGGGGAGGTAGGGTTCGTCACGCGCTGCCTCGACAAAGACGGCGACGTCGGCGCCCAGCACCGTGTCGGGGCGCCGCGCGACGATGACGGCGCTGTCGCCGGCCAGCACCTGTCCGCGGCCTCGCCGCCGGACGTGCACGATCAGGCTGCCGGCTACCTCGGCCACCAGTCGCCCGTGTCCGCGTCCCGGAGGCGCCATCTTCACCACCATCCCTTCCCACAGCTCCAGCACCCGCCCATCATCGGGCAGCGCCATGAACGCCTCGGCGGTCATGCGCTCGGTGGTCACCGGCTTGCTCATGCGCGTCTCCGCTACGCCCTGAACAACTCGTTCAGCTCCATCTCGAACCCCGACAGAAGCCCGCTGGTCAACGTCTCGCCGGCACCGTATCTGACCGGCTCGACGCCCGCGCGAACCACCTCAATCGCGTCCTCCTCGGGCCAGACGATCCAGACCTCGGTGACCCCGGCGGCGAGCCAGCGGTCGGCCTTGTCCCGGACCGCACGCGGGCGGTCGGAGGGCGAGGCGATCTCGACCACGAGGTCGGGCGGTTCGGTCGAGGCGCCTGGTCGGCGCGAGCGCCGTCGCGGCGCATCGACATACACGGCCGCGTCCGCGCCAAGCACCGAGTCCGGGCGGCGCGAGACGATCACGGCGCTGTCGCCGGCCACCACTTCGCCGATGCCGCGTTGGCGGACGAACGCACTCAACCAGTACGTGATGACGGCGAGGAGCCGTCCGTGTTCTCGTCCAGGTGGCGGCATCTCAACGACTACTCCCTCCCACAGCTCCAGCACCCGCCCATCATCGGGCAGGGCCATGAACGCCTCGGCGGTCATCGGCTCGGTCGCCACCGGCTTGCTCATTGGGCGCTCCACTCTCGACTCCAGCGCAGCCGGTGCCGGCTACGTTCCCGCGAACGCCTCGCGCAACAGCGCCACCGACCGTGGCAGGCCCTCGCCCGCCGGCGCCTTGCCCTCGAACTCGATCGACAGATAACCCTGGTACCCGGCCGCCTGCAGAATGCCCGCAATCCGCGAGTAGTCGAGATCCAGGGTGTACCATTCACCCCCGCCGAAGTAAGTTTTGGCGTGGACCAGTACCGCCCCGGGCGCAATCGCCGCCAGCTCGTCGTACGGCACCTCAAGGAAGTTGCCGAAGTCGAGACAGACCGCCAGCCACGGTGAGTCGAGCGCCGCGACGATGCGGTTGACCCCGGCAGCATTCCGCGTCAGGCCCCAGTGATTCTCGAGCGCCAGCACGACGCCCTGTTCCTCGGCGCGTGGCAGACACTGCTCAATCGACTCGATGCACCAACAGAACGCATTGTCATCCGTGTAACCGGGCAGCGGCGTCTCGACGCCGCGCGCGGCCATCAGCTCGTCAAAGCTGCCCGCGGTGCCCCACCGGCCGCTGTTCAGCCGGATGCCGCCGCAGCCCAGCTCGTGCGCGAGGTCGATGCAGCGCAGCGTGTGCTCGACCTGCTCGCGCCGCCGCTCCGGCTCGGGCCAGACGAAATCCTGGTGGATGCTCAGCGCGTAGAGATCGAGCCCGAGCGTGAACGCGCGCCGCTTGAGGCCCTGCACGTACGAACGCTCTTCGCCCGCCATCTGCTGGTGCAGGATCTCGATCCCGTCGAGCCCGAACTCGACCGCCTCGTCAAGACATCGCTCGATCGGCACTCTCTCGGGGGTGAAGTGCCACCACGAGTAGGTCGATGCGCCGAGCCGCAGCCGCATGCCCATCAGCCGCTCCCTTCCACGCCGTTGACCACGTTGCGCAACGGCTCGCCAGCGAGCGCCGCGCGAACGGTGCGCGCCGCCTTGCGACGCATCTCCTCCAGCCCCTCCTCGCAATAGAACGCGGTGTGCGGGGTGATCAGCACCCGCTCGGCCCACGCCGCGCCGGCACGCCAGCCGGCAATCAGCGGGTCGGCGTCGGGCGGCGGCTCTTCGGGCATGACGTCAATCCCCGCGCCGCGCAGCCGGCCGGCGGCCAACGTCGCCGCCAGCGCCGCGGTGTCGACCACGCCTCCGCGGGCGGTGTTGACCAGCACCGCGCCGTCCTTCATCCGCGCCAGCGCCGCGGTGCCGATCAGGTTGCGCGTCTCGTCGGTCAGCGGGCAGTGCAGGCTGACCACGTCGCTCTGCGCCAGCAGCTCGTCGAGGCTCCAGCAGCGCCGCAGGCCGAGGCTCTTGTCCCAGCCGTCCTCGCGGTACGGGTCGTGGAAGCAGACCTCGAACCCGCACGCCGCGAAGCGCAGCGCCGCCGCGGCACCGATGCGCCCCAGCCCGACGATGCCGACGGTCAGCCGCCGCGCCCGCCGCACCGGCCGCACCGCGCGCCAGTCCCACTCGCCGGCGCGCACCGACCGCGCCGCCTCGGGGATCCGCCGGACCAGGCAGAGCGCCAGCGCCAGGGCATGGTCGGCGACCTCCTCGGTGCCATAGTCGGGCACGTTGCAGACCGGAATGCCCCGCGCCGCGGCGGCGGCCAGGTCAAGGTTGTCGTACCCCACGCCGGCGCGGACGATCACCCGGCAGCGTTCGAGCCGCGCGATGCTGGCCGCGCCGATGGACATGGTGTGCCAGACAATCAACGCGTCGGCCAGGGGCAGGACTGGCGCCAGCTCACTCTCGTCCTCGGCGGCGCAGCACTCGACCGAGGCGACGGCGGCGAGCTCGTCGCGCTCGTGGTCGGGGTCGGAGAGGATGAAGTCGGTGACGTAGACGCGCATCGTGGCGGCTCCGCCCCATCGTAGCAGACGGCGGCGGCGCCGACCGTGCGAACCCGCGCAAGGACCCACCCGCGCGGCAGCCAAACCTCCCGCATCGGAGCACGCCATGGTGCCGGCCGTCTGTCTGCTGCTCTGCTCCGTCGTCGCCGGGGAGAGACCGATGCCCGACCCAATCCGCCAGCCCGTGCCGCGCCGTGAGGCCTACTTCGGCCTGCACTTCGACCTGCACCCGCAGAAGACCGACACCGCGCTCGGCGCCGACATCACCGCCGACAACCTCGACGCCCTGCTCGCCCGCGTGATGCCCGACTATGTGCAGTACGACTGCAAGGGCCACGCCGGCTACACCGGCTATCCCACACAGGTCGGCTGGGCCTCGCCCGGCATCGTCCAGGACTCGCTGGCCATCTGGCGCGAGCGGACGCGGCGCTATGGCACTCAGCTCTTTGTCCACTACTCGGGCGTGTGGGACGCGGTGGCCATCGAGCACCACCCCGAGTGGGCCAGGGTCAAGCCCGACGGCGGCATCGACCCGAACAACACCAGCGTGTTCGGACCGTACGTCGATGAGCTGCTCATCCCGCAACTGATCGAGGTCGCGCGGGCCTACCAGCTCGACGGCGCCTGGGTCGACGGCGAGTGCTGGGCCGCCCAGCTCGACTATTCGCCCGCGGCGCTGGCCGCCTGGCAGGCCGAAACGGGTCTGACCGAAGCGCCGAAAAGCCACGACGAGCCGCACTGGCTCGAGTGGAAGATGTTCCACCGCCGGCACTTTGAGCGCTACCTGGCGCACTGGGTCGACGCCGTCCATGCCGCCGTGCCGGGCTTTCAGATCACCAGCAACTGGGCCTACACCACGTTCATGCCGAAGCCGCTCGAGGCCGAGCTGGACTACCTCTCGGGTGACTACTCGCCGGCCGTCTCGGTCGACCGGGCCCGAGTCGAGGCGCGCTACCTGGCCTCGACCGGCATGCCCTGGGACCTGCTCGCCTGGGGCTTCAACTGGGCACCGCAGTATGGCCACCAGATCAAGCCGGTCGCCGCGCTCTGCCAGGAGGCGGCCGCGACGTTGATCCAGGGCGGCGCGTTCGGCGTCTATCACCAGCCGACGCGCAGTGGCTACCTGGTCCCCGAGATGATCGACCAGCTCGGCGCCGTGGCCGACTTCTGCCGCGCGCGACAGGCGCTCTGCCACCGGTCGACCAGCCTGCCGCAGGTCGCGCTGCTGCTCTCGTCCGAGACGCAGTTCGACCGCTCCGACGCGGTCTACACCCCCTACGGCTGTGTCGACGAACTCGAGGGCGCCCTCCACGCGCTACTCGAGCTGCATCACTCGGTCGACATCCTGGCCGAGCACCAGCTCTCCCCGCGGCTCGGCGACTATCCGTTGGTCGTCATCCCCGAGTCGTACAAGCTGAGCGACACCTTCCGCGCCGAGCTGCTGCGCTATGTCGAACAGGGCGGCTCGCTGCTCCTGCTCGGCGCGCAGTGCTGCCGCCTGTTCGCCTCCGAGCTGGGCGTGACGCTCGACGGCGAGCCGGTGCACCAGTCCGCCGAGCTCCAGTCGGCCGGCGGGCTGACCAACCTCAACGGCGTGTGGCAGAACGTGCGGCCGGAGACCGCCGAGGTGCTGGCCGAGCGCTGGCCGACGCGCGACACGCGCGCCGCCGGCGTGCCCGCGGCGACGCTGGTCGAGCGCGGCCGCGGGCACATCGTGGCGGTCTGGGGCTCGGTCGCGCTGGCCCACTTCCGCACCCACCGCGCCGCGCTGCGGACCTGGCTCGGCGAGCTCGCCGACCGGCTGTTCGAGCCCCAGGCGACGCTCGACGCGCCGCCGTCGGTCGAGCTGGCCCTCCGCCGCACGCGCGACGGCGCCGCGGCGCTGCACCTGCTCAACCTGACCGGCGTCCAGCGCGCCGACCGGTTCCTCGACGCCGACACCATCTCGCCGGTCGGCCCGCTGACGGTGCGTTGGCGGCTGCCGGCCCGGCCGGCGCAGGTCACCTGGGAGCCCGACGGCACCACGCTGGAGCAGACCTGGGCCGACGGCACGCTGACGGTGGTGATCCCCAGCCTGTCCATCCACGGCGCCGTCGTCGCCCGGGGTCAGGTCCCGTGATCAAGCGGATGATTACAGCGTGGCGCCGGATTAGTTACCTACCGCTGGATTTTCGGGGTCTGACCCCGAGGAGGTGGCCATGCGCACCATGCTGCTCCTGACCGCCGGGCTGTGCGGCACCACTGCCCTCGGCCAGGCGTTCGACGGGCGGTTCTACTCGGGTAGCGGCGACGCCGCCTGGCTCGAGCTGCTCGACCGCGCCCGACGCGCTTGGAGCTGCGACGACGAGCTGCAGTCGATTCCGATGCTCTACACGCCGGTATGGGACGGTCTGGTCGAGGGCCCGACCTGGGGCGCCTGGTGGATCCAGAACAGCTACGGCCCGACGCTCTGCGCGCTGCCCTTCGTCGACGATGCGACGCTGCGCTGGATTCAGAACTCGCAGGATCTCTGGTTCGCCAACATGGGCGACGGCGAGCGCGCCGATGCGCACGGCCACGTCGCGCCCGACGGCCAGCTCTGCGATGCCGCCGCGCCCGGCTGGGTCGTCTTCCGTCAGGGCGACGGCCGCTGGGACATGCACGACTGGGGTGTCGAGTTCACCGCCGCCGGCGTGGTGATGCAGGCCGAGCTGCTGCTGGTCACCCGCGACACCGCCGCGATTGAGCACTACCTGCCGCTGCTCGAGCGCTGCCTCGACTTTCTCGAGAGCCGCCGCGATCCGGACACGGGGCTGATGCTCGCCGGTCCGGCGGGCAACCTGCTGGCGCCGAGCTACGCCGGCTTCAAGCAGCCCGACGGCAACTATGGCATGGCCTATCTGAGCGGTCTGAGCGTGACCACCATTGGCGCGCTGGACCGCGTGATCGAGCTCGAGCAGCTCGCCGGCCGGGCCGATCGCGCGGCCGAGCTGGCCGCCCGCCGCGAGGCGCTCCGCGCCGGCCTGCCGCGGCTGATGACGCCCGACGGCTACCTGATCAAGTCGCTCGACCCCGACGGCGCGCGTCACGGGGTCTACGGCGCCGAGCGGTTCGGCTACTTCGAGGCGGTCTGCAACCACGACGCCGTGGCCCTGCGCGTGGTCGACGACGCGGCCGCCGAGCGGATCTTCGCCTTCATGGACGGCATCCCCGGCCTGCGGCCACACGACCTGGTGATCACCCAATACCCGAGCCTCGACGACATGTACGAGGCGCCGGCGGGGCTGTGGGGCTTCGGCACCTGGGTCAACGGCGGCCACTGGTCGACCTGCGAAGCGCGGCAGATCCTAGGCTACTTCCGCACCGGCCGGTTCGACCGCGCGCGGGCTTCGATGGAGGCCTACCTGAAGTTCGCCCGGCAGTACCGGCTGGACAATCCGCTGGTCGAGTTCGGTGCCGCGCCGTATCAGCCGAACCAGCCGATCAACACGGTCTACGACAGCTTCGGCATTCCCGCGGCGATGGTCCGGGGGCTGTTCGAGTATCTCTACACCGCCGACTCGCTGACCCTCATCCCGCACCTGCCGCCGGGTGTTGACGAGCTGGTCCAGCGCTTCCCCATCCGCTTCGGCAACAAGCAGATACGGATCGAGACCGCCGGCACCGGGCCGCTCACCGCGGTGCTGGTCAACGGACTGCCTCACGCCGCGTTCGACCCCGGCTCGGTGCGGCTCGACCACGCCACGCTGCCGGACGAGGCACAGGTCGTGCTCTGCTTCGGCGGCGCGGCGCCGCCCGGCCCGCGCCGACCGCCGCTGGTCATGACCGCCGATCTGCCCGACCCGCCCGACCTGGCCGACGCAGCCGCGCGCCTGCGGGAAATCGTGGCCGGCGCCACCGGCCCGGCGGCCGACCAGGCGCGGCTGGCGCTCGACTGGATCGCCGCCTGCGCCCGCCACGACCAGCTCGCCTGGCGCCACCTGCCCGAGCCGCTGCCCGAGGCCTCGCGCGAGGCGGCCGAGGCGCTCTTCCGCGACACCGCCGCGCGGCTGATCGCCGGCCTCGACTGACGCACCGGGGTCAGGTCTCAAGATCAAGCTATATGTTACTGACTCGCACAGAGTTCGTAACGACCACGAGGATTTTGGGACCTGACCCCGGGAGCTGCTGACCGGGGTGCGCGCGCGACGCAGAATGGAGTCTCCGCGACGCCGCGTGCTTCGGCGCCGGTGGGGAGATTCGATGCGTCTGTGCCTGCTCGCCCTCGCCTTGTCGGTCGCCTGCGCCGTGCACGCCGAGACCTATCTAGTCGCCGCGGCGGTCGAGCAGTACGACGATCCTGGCATCTCGCCGCTGAAGTACACCATCCGCGACGTCACCGCCTTCGCCGGGCTGTTCCGCGAGGCCGGCGTGCCGGCCGGGCAGGTGGTGGTGCTGAGCAGCGATCAGACCGACCGCCGGCGCACGCCGACCAAGTTCAACCTGCTGCACGCGCTGCAGCAGGTGCGCGAGCGGGCCCGGGGCGACGACACGTTGGTCTTCTACTTTGCCGGCCACGGCATGGAGAAGGACGGCGAGCCGTACTTGCTGACCAGCGACAGCATCCGCGAGCAGCTCGAGGGCACCGCGCTGCCGATGAGCCTGGTGCACAGCATCATGAACGGGTTTGAGACCAGGCGGGTGTTGTTCATCGTCGACGCCTGCCGCAACGACCCGGAGGCCGGCCGCGCCGAGGGTGACGCGCAACTGAGCGAGGAGTTCGCCCGCAACGTGCGACCGCGTCTGACCGGTG
>CAYONP010000097.1:0-20683 GCA_964405335.1 uncultured Fimbriimonadaceae bacterium | reverse complement strand
TCCAGCAGCTCGTCGGCGGCACTGGCGGGCAAGCCGCCAGTGGCACCGAGAGGGCGTCTTGGGGCTCATAGTGAACGCCGATGCGGATCTGACCCCGAGTCTCAGCGGCGGCTGAGCCACTCCTCCGAGGCATACTTGCGCGCCAGCGCGTCAGCTGCCGACTGCTCCTGATCGCTCACCGACGAGGCCGTCGGCCGGCCGCCGAGTGCCTCGGCCAGGCCCTCGGCCAGCGCCTCGCCCAGCTCCGCGGCGGTGACCGCCAGGCCCAGCTCGCGCAGACTGGTCCAGCCGCGCGTCGAGCCGGCGGGCCGACGCAGGCAGGCCGCCTGCAGCGCGTCGTCGACCGCGATGGGGATCGACCCGTGCTGCAGGATTCCGCCGGCGCGGTGGCACTGCGCGCTGCCGACCAGTTTGCGGCCGTCGACGGCCAGGTCGCCGCCGAGGGTGGTGGCGAAGCAGGCCGCCTCGCCGGCCGTCTCGGACAGCTTGCGCGGCGTGCAGCGGGCGGTGATGCCAAGCCGGGCAAGGCCGGCGCTCAGGCCGCCCGAGAGCAGGCCGTAGGCGGCGGCGACGCTGCGCCCGGTGCCCAG
Source organism: uncultured Fimbriimonadaceae bacterium (assembly GCA_964405335.1). Taxonomy (GTDB): domain Bacteria; phylum Armatimonadota; class UBA10988; order UBA10988; family UBA10988; genus CAYONP01. The sequence goes on along the minus strand of CAYONP010000097.1, from coordinate 20,093 downwards.
CGCCGCGGCGCTGACGACCAGGCTGTAGGTCCACTCCAGGTGGTGCAACACGGCCCGGCCGCCGGTCAGCCGGCGGGTTACCTCGACGCCGTGCGTGGCGCAGGCGGCGCGGTCGATGTCGTCGACCGGCTGGCCGTAACCGAGCGAGACCGCCGGCGGTTGCCAGGCATAGATGCGCAGGACGGGCGGGCCGTCGGCGGCGTTGAGCAGCAGCACCTCGTCGAGCGCCATGTTCCAGGCGCCCGTGGAGGGCGGGGTGAGGATCAGCCGCGGTTCACTCGTGCTCGTCAAGGAGTGCCTGGTAGCCGGCGGCGTCGAGCAGCTCGGCCGGCTCGCCGGCGACGCGGATGCGGATCATCCAGCCGGCGCCGTAAGGGTCGGTGTTGACGGTCTCGAGCGCGGAGTCGAGGTCGTGGTTGACGGCAATCACCTCACCGGCGACGGGGGTGTAGAGATCGCTGGCCGCCTTGACCGACTCGATGGTGCCCAGCACGGCACCGGGCTGGTCGAACACAGTGCCGACGTCGGGCAGCTCGAGGTAGACCACGTCGCCGAGCTGATCCTGGGCATAGTCGCTGATCCCGATGGTGGCCACGTCGCCCTCGATGCGGCACCACTCGTGCGATTCGAGGTACTGCAAGTCGGCTGGAATGACCATGGAACAGCCCGCTCCTGACGGCTCGGCAGACTCTACGTCAGCCGCGCCCGCCGGTCAAGCAGGCCCGGGGTCAGGTCCACCGATCAAGCACAAAGTAAAGAATCGCGCCATGTCCGGTAACACACCGCGCGAAAACGAGACCTGACCCCGGGGTCATCCCTCATCGACCAGCTCGACCTCGTCGATCACGATGGTGTTCGCGCCCGGCGCTCCGCCGGCGGCCACTTCGATGTCGGCGAGGAGCAACATGCCGACCTGGTCGAGATCGAACCGGCCGTTCTCGTCGCTCGAGTGCTCGGCATCGAGGATCAGCTCGCTGAGCGGGATGATGATGGTCTGAAACTCACCCGGCGCGAGGTTGACCAGGTGCACGTAGTTGCTCTCGTCGCGGTCCGGGCCCTTCGATTCGGTCAGCACCACGGCCAACTGGGTGGCTCGCTCGACGCGCAGCGTGAGATAGAGGTGGCTGGCCTGCTCGGGCAGGTGGCCGAGCGGGGTCATCACCCCGGCGACCGGCACCGGCCCCGGCTCAGCGGGGTAGCTCCAGGTTAGCACGCCCTCTTCGGGGTCGTGCTCGACCGTGCCGGCGAATGGGATCCAGGTGCACAGATCGGCCTGGAAGTCGTCGAGCAGGAACGGCAACCGGCCGTCGAACGAGTAGGCGTTGGCCGACTCCTCGTCGACCACCTGCCACTCGTCGATCCAGAGTGAGCGCTCATTGGCATCGGCCGTGCCGAGGAAGCCCGAGGCGTCGAACACGCCGACGAACTGGATTTGGCCGGCCTCGAGCCGCAGGCTGGTGTCGGCCACGTCGTCGGCCGGGCGGAAGCGGTCGAGGCTCATCTCGACCGGCTGCCAAACGCCCGCCTTGCTCGGCAGCACGGCGATGAAGCCGCCCTGCGGCGTGCCGGCGACCAGGATCAGCACCGTCTCGGCGCTGGTGCGGAGCTGGAACCGGAAGGCGCGGGCACCGGCCAGACTGACCCCGACCGGCGAGACCAGGCCCTGCGGCTGGCCGCCCTCGATGCGGTAGCGCCCAACCAGCGCCGAGCCGACGACCTTCGTCTCGGCGTCGACCGAGGCCGGCTGTTGATCGCCGCTGCGCACCCAGTTGGCCGCGTCGTTGTCGAAAGATTCGCCCCACAGCACCGCGCCGGTGACCGGCAGCACCGCCAGCAGGCCGAGCACGGGAACCATCCAGCGGGTCATGGCTCGCTCCTGGCTGGTCTTACACCCTGACCGCGGCGGGAGTTTCGCCGGCGCGGCCGTGCGTTGACGGATTGGGCGTCGCGAACCACGCTGCAAGCGAGATGTCCATGGCCGAAACCGCGGTGCGCCAATACGACTGGCCGGTCGAGAACCTCGACTGCCCAAGCTGTGCGGCCACGCTCGAGCGCGCCTGCACCGCCGTGCCGGGGGTCATCCGGGCCAAGGCCAGCGCCTCGACCGGCCGGCTCTCGGTCATCGCCTCGGACGACTGCGACAGCCGCGCCCTGCGCCAGGCCGCGCGGCGCGCCGGGCACCCCGTCCGGGTCGACGGCGCCAACCCGGCGTTCGCCGCCTGGCTGCCGGCCGGCGTCGGTGCGCTGTTGCTCGCGGTCGGGCTGCTGCTCGAGCCGAGCCGGGCGGCGGCCGCCTGCTACCTCGTCGCGGCGCTCGTCGGCGGCGCCACGCTGCCGCTGCGCGCCTGGCAGGCACTGCGCCAGCGCAATCTCGACATCCATGTGCTGATGACCCTCGCCCTGCTCGGCGCGCTCGGGCTGGGCGACTGGCTCGAAGCGGCGCTGCTGACCGTCCTGTTCGCCGTCGCCCGCGGCCTGGAGCGGGGCAGCCTGGCCGGCACGCGGCGGGCCGTCGAGTCGCTGCTCGAGCTGGCGCCGCGCACCGCGCGGGTCGAGCGCGGTGGTGAGGTGGTCGAGGTGCTCGCCGCCGAGGTCGCCGTGGGTGAGCGGATCCGCGTCCGGCCGGGCGAGGTGGTGCCACTCGACGGCCTGATTGTCGACGGTCGGACCAATCTGGACGAGGCCGCGGTGACCGGCGAATCGGCGCCGCGGAGCAAGGAGCCGGGCGAGCCGGTGTTTGCCGCCACGGTGGCGCTCGACGGCGCGTTGACCGTCGAGGTGACGCACCCCGCCGGCGAATCGACCCTCGCCCGCGTGGTCGAGCTGGTGCAGCGCGCCGAGGAGCGGCCGTCGCCGCTGGCGCGCCAGGTCGACCGCTTCGCCGCCGTCTACACCCCGGCGGTGGTCGCCGGCGCGGCGCTGGTGGCGGTGCTGCCAGCGCTGTTCGGCGCGCCGTTCGAGACCTGGCTTTACCGCGCGCTGGTGGTGCTGGTCCTGGCCTGCCCCTGCGCGCTGGTGCTGGCCACGCCGGCGGCGGTCTTCAGCGGCCTGACCGCCGCGGCGCGGCGCGGCATCCTGGTCCGCGGCGGCGAGCCGCTCGAGCGCCTGGCCGCCGCACGGACCATCGCCTTCGACAAGACCGGCACCCTGACCTCGGGACAGATCCGCGTCGCGACTTCCGACGCCTCGGCCGATCAGCTCGCGGTCGCGGCCGGGCTCGAGGCTGAGTCGACCCATCCGCTGGCCGAGGCGATCCGGGCGCACGCCGCCGAGCAGGGCATCGCCCCGCTCGCGGCCGAGCAGCACGCCGCCGTCGCCGGGCGCGGGGTGACCGGCACCGTCGACGGCATCGAGTACCGACTGGGTAGCCCGCGGATGATGGCCGAAGCGGGCATCGACCTCGATTCGGAGCGGCTCGCCGCCATCGAGTCGGCCGGTCTGACGCCGGTCATCCTGGCGGCCGACCGCCCGCTGGCGCTGTTCGGCCTGGCCGACAGCCTGCGCCACGAGGCCGGCTCGGTGCTGCCGCAGCTCCGCGCGCTCGGCTGCTCGCGGCTGGTCATGCTCACCGGCGATCAGCCACGCGCGGCCGAGCGGATTGCCGCCGAGCTCGGCCTGAGCGAGGTGCGGGCCGGCCTGCTGCCCGATGAGAAGCAGGCGGCCATTGCCGAGCTGCAGGCCGACGGGCCGGTGGTCATGGTCGGCGACGGGATCAACGATGCGCCGGCGCTGGCCGCCGCCGACGTGGGTGTCGCCCTCGGCGCGGCGGGCACCGACATCGCGCTGGAGACCGCCCAGGTGGCGCTGATGAGCGACGATCTCCACGGCCTGCCGCGGCTGCTCCGCCTGGCCCGGGCGACGCGCCGAGTGATTGTCGGCAACATCGTCATGGTCATGGCCCTGCGTCTGGTCTTGCTGCCGCTGGCGCTGCAGGGCTTGGTCGGCCTCTGGCTGGCGGTGCTGGCCGACTGCGGCAGCGCCGTACTGGTCACCGGCAACAGCCTGCGCCTGCTGCGCCGCCGCTGGTAGTCACTCGCCGCCGGCGGCCACCTCGCGCTGGTCGTCGCCGCTCCACTCGGTGAAGCTGCCGTCGTACATCCGCATGTCGTAACCGAGCCAGCGGCCGACCAGGTAGATCGCCGAGGCGGTCATTCCGGTGCGGCAGTAGCCGACGACGGTCCGCTCGGCGGTGAAGCCCTGCTCGCGCCACGCCTCGGCCAGCTCCTCGCGCGGCCGGAAGGTGGGCAGTTCGGGGCTGGTCAGCATTGCCTCGAGCGGCAGACTCTCGGCGCCTGGGATGTGGCCGCCGCGCCGCACCTCACGGCCCGGCTCGTCGCCGCGGTACTGCTCGGTCGGCCGCCCGTCGAGTAGGCACTCGGCGCCCTCGACCTGCTCGGCGCCGACCAGCACCTCGTCATCGACCTCGGGCCGGAACGCCACCACCGCCGCCGCCGGTACCTCGACGGTGGTCGCCCGGCCCGCCTCGCGCCAGCCGATCAGTCCGCCGTCGAGCACCGCCACGCGGCCGCGCAGGCCGAGGTACTCCAAGGTGACGAACGCCCGCGCGGCGGGGATGGGATGCCCGTCGCCGCAGAGCAACACCGGTCGCCGGCCGTCGACGCCGACCGCGCCAAACGCCTCGGCCAGCTCGGCGACCGAACGCATCTCGTTCAGCGCGCCGTCGCGGTCCTCCACGATGGCGTCGAGCAGGAGCAGCCGCGCGCCGGGGATGTGCCCGCCGTCGTAGACCGCCCGGGTCGCGGCGACGTGCAGAATCACGGCCCCGGGCAGCAGCCGGTCGATCGCCTCGGCGTCGCGCACCGGCGAGAGGACCGGCGGCAGGGCGGGTTCGGCGGCACAGACGAGCAGGCAGAGCAGGGCGGACATCAGACCCTCCGGAGATCACTGTGGTGTCGCCGGCGGGTCGGGTCAACCGCTCCAGGCGCGGCGGATCTTGTCGACCGCGGCGGCGATGCGCTCGATGCCGTCCCGCTCGGCGAGCAGCAGGTTCTGGAACAACCAGACCGATCGCTCCGCCACCCAGCGAGTGTTCGCGTTGTCGCCGACGCGGACCTGGTCGGGATACCGCTCGCGGACCATGCGGAAGCCGTCCTCGTCGCTGAGCGGTTGGGTGTAGCCGGTCGAGCAGGGCACGCCCTCGGCCCCGAGGGCGTGGAGAAACTCGCCGCGGGTGTGGCCGCCGAAGGCGTCGGGATCGTAGCGGCACATGTAGAGGTGATAGGCGTGGGCGGTGCACCAGGGCATCCGCTCGGGTGGCGTCAGGCCGCCGATCTCGCGCAGCAGCCCGTCGAGGTGCAGCGCGTTGGCGTTCCGCCTGGCGGTCTGCTCGGCGAGCAGGCCGAGCCGGCTGTGCAGCAGGGCGGCGATGTACTCGGACGGCCGGTAGTTCCAGCCCAGCCGGGGATACTCCCACCGCTCGCCGCCCGGCCGGCGGCCGACGTTCATGAAGCTGTGCACCCGGGCGTGGATCTCGTCGTCGTCGCAGGTGACCATGCCGCCCTCGCCGCTGGTCAGGTTCTTCGACGACTGGAAGCTGAAGCAGCCGGCGGCCGACAGGCTGCCCACCCGGGCGCCGTGCCACTCGGCGCCGTGGGCCTGGGCGCAGTCTTCAATCAGCGCCAGGCCGTGCTTTTCGGCCACCGCGCGCAGGCCGGCCAAATCGCTCGCCTGGCCGCCCAGGTGGACGGTCAGGATGGCCGTCGTTTCGGGCCCGATCATCGCTTCGACGGCGGCCGGGTCGAGCGTGTAGTGGCGCCGGTCGATGTCGGCGAAGGCGACCTTGCAGCGCACGAACAGCGCCGCCGAGGCGGTGGCGACGAAGGTGTAGTCGGGGCAGATCACCTCGCCGCCCGAGCCGAGGCCGTCGAGGTCGAGCACGCCGGCCAGGCCGGCCATGATGGCGTCGGTGCCGTGCGGCGTCAGCACGGCGTGGCGCGTGCCGGTGTAGGCCGCGAAGTCACCGGCCAGCGCCTCGGCCTGCGGGCCCGGCAGGCCCTCTGTGCGGCTGAGATAGACCTCGCGCAGCCGCGGGCCGACGGATTGGTCCCACTCGGCCGGGTCGACCGCCGGCCAGGCCGGCCAGTGACCGTCACAGACGGGCGTGCCGCCGTCGACCGCGAGTCGCTCGAGGCTGACCATGAACCTGCTCCGCGCGGAGTATAGCCGGCGGCGATCCGGCGGTCAAAACGCCGCCCGCGTCGTCACCGTGCCGGCATCGTGGCCACGCTCGGTGCCGGGTCCGGCTCGAGCTCGGTCCAGGTCATCTCGTAGCCGTCGCCGGTGATGGTCCCGCCGGGGATGCGCCAGTCGGTCGGCAGCGCGGCCGGGGCGGTGTAGTCCGGGTGGGCGTAGACTCCGACCCAGTCGCGCGTCGTCGCCACGCCGTCGTGCGTGACCGTCTCGGTCCCGGTCACAATCACGGACAGCATGAGCTGGTACCGGCGGTTGGCCGGGTTGTTCGAGTCGAGGTCGAGCACCAGGATGCAGCCGACGTCGGCCGGGGGCGAGGCCGCCGTCGAGACCGCCTCGGCGTTGCCCGCTGCCTCGACCTCGTGGTGGTCGCCGAACCGGTCGGTCCACTCACCGCTGATGTCCCACGAGATGGTGCCGGTGTCTTCGTAGACGTGGCAAGCATCGAACGGGCCGACGGCGGTGTCCGGCGTGTGGTCGACCTCGTCGCGCAGGCGCTGGGTGAGGCCCCGCGCGCCGAACAGCACGTCGACCCAGCCGGAGATTTCGCCCGGCTCGTTGACCGTCACGTCGATCGTGCCAAGCCACCGCGTCAGCCGCACCGGGTTGCTGTTCAGGCCGTTGGCCCGCACGAACAGATCCCCCGTCGCGTCGTCGCCAGTCAGCGGCACCTCGGCGGAGATCTCGGTCTCGGTCCAGCGCATCACGTTCAGCGCCGTGCCGCCGAGTAAGACCTGCTGCTGCGGCCGGCCGAAGTAGCCGGTCAGGTTGACGAACGGCCGCGGGTTGGTGCTGGCCTGCGGCATGAAGTAACCGCCGGTAACCACCGGCACACCGCTGGTGGTCGTTTCGCCCGCGGCGCCGCGGTAGGAGGCCCAGGCGCCGGGCGTTTCGAGCGTGCCGTCCTCGTCGCGGTCGAACATGAACGTGGTGGTCATCGTGGCCAGGATAGCCGCCCGCACGTCGTCGTAGGTGAACGGCCGCGTCGGCGGCGACTGCGGCCGGATGTCGTTGAACCCGAGCAGCCGGTCGAAGAAGAACTGCGCGATGTGCGCGCCGCTGAGTCGCGGGCACAGTCCGTCCCAGCCGACCACCACCTCGGTGCCGTTGTCACACAGCACACCGGCCGGGTCGGCCGTGCGCTCGAGGCTGTGGCAGGCATTGAAGTAGACGATCCCGCCGGCGGTCATCGTCGGGCAGTAGTGTTCGAGAAACCGCGTGTTGACCGTGAACGAGTCCTGGCTTTCGTCGCCCTCGGTGCTCCAGAAGCCCATGCGGCGAGCGATCATGTCGCCCCAGTGCCGGATGCCCGGCCCGCGCAGGCTGTTGAACCGCTCGCTGGTCTGCACGGTGTAGATGTCGTCGCCGCGCACGCGCCGCCAGCCGCCGTGGCCGTGGAACAGAATCAGCCCGTGGTCGCCCCACGAGCGGAGCCAGTCGACGGTCGCGTCAGGCGCCGTGGCCGGCACGCTGTAGCCCGCCTCACCGGCGGCGTCGAGCATGGTCTGGATTTCGGCCACCACCTCGGCGTAGTTCTCCACCCCACTGGGATGCGAGGTCGCCGCGGTGGCCGTCGCCCGTGCCGGGATGAACCGCCCGCGGCCAGCCGGCGGCGCGGCGTTCCGCCCGCCGGCGACCTCGACCTCGCCGACCTGGTCGTTGGGGTGAAAGATGTGGTAGACGCCCGAGTCGTAGACCACGGTGACGTCTTGCGACTCGGGGTGAACTTCGACCTCGGCGACTTCAGGCTGTGCCGCCGCCCAGGTGGCGAAGCCGGCCGTCGCCGCCGGCCAGCCCTCGGCCGCGCAGAGCGCGCTGAACTGCCGGCTCAGCGCCTCGCCCGCGGCGACCGTCCGCTCCACTTCGTCGGGCGTACCGCCGCCGCCACCGTCGCCGCTGCTCGAGCAACCGAACAGGGCGGCGAACAGCACCACGCTGCCCAGCCACACGCAACCAGTCGCTCGTCGCATGACCAACCCCCTTCCCACGCGATGCGTCTTCGGCGCGAGTCTAGCCTGGGTGGTGCGCGAGCGCAAATCGGGCCGCGGGCTGTGCTCAGTTCAGCAGGGCCGTCGTCGCCGTCGCCGCTTGCGACGCCGTCGCTTGCGGCAGGCCGGATCGGCCGCCGCCACGGCCAGGGCAATCGCCCTGAGCACGAACATCGGGCGCACGAATCGCATGGTCTCCCTCCGCACCGATCGACGCCGCCGCCGAGAGGGCGGTTCAGCGCGCCGCCCGATGCGGCCGGCGTCAGGCGCAGTTGCCGCTCGCCCAACTGGGGTAGAAGCCACTGCGGCAGCCGTACCAGACCGAGTTGGTGGCCATGCCACTCGCCGCGGCGCGGGTCACCGCAAAGGCGTTGGCGCTGCCGTCATAGGCCAACGAGACCACGTCGATGGGGCCCACGAAGTTGCTCATGGTCAGGACCGTGCCGACCAACGACACCGTGAGGACGTTGTTCGACTCGATGGGGGTCAGATTCTGGTTGAAGTCCTCGAACCAGGTCGCCCGGGTCACGGTGGTGCCGAACTGATCACTGACGAAGTTGTACAGCCGATGCGTGCGCCCGAGCGCGCTGCTGGGCAGCACATCGTACTCGAACCAGGTGGTTAACCCCGCGCCGACCAGCGCCGCGGCGATCGCCGCCGACCCGCCACTCGTGCCGTCTCCGCCGCCACCGCCACTGCCACCGCCACCGCCACCGCCACCGCCACCACCACCGCCGCCGCCGCCATCGCCACCACCGCCGTCCGTGCCGGAGCCCGCACCGCTGCTGCAGGCGGTCAGCGCCGTCACCGGTAGGATCGCCAACCCGCGGAGAAACCAACGCCGGCTGTGCTCCACCTCTGCCCTCCTGGGCCACCGCCGGGCGGCGTCAACGCCACCGCCTACCCCGTCGGCAGGCTATATCGGATATTTCTATCGTTAATAGCGGCCGGGTGTCAAGTCCGATCGCTGACCGCCGATCGCCGCTGCGCCATGCTATCGATCGACTCGAGACGACCATGCCGGAGTTCGACCCGACCGCCTACGGTCCCGTCTTCGCCGCGCTGCTGGCCGAACGGCGGCTGCACGAGCTCGGCCCGGGCCGGCCGAATGCCGCCGCGCGCGAGGCGCTGGCGCGGCTGACCGTGGCCACCGCCTTCGCCCACATCGACGTGGTCGACGACCAGGCCGCCGCCTGCTGCGTCAGCGCCGCCTGGCTCGAGCACGACTTCCTGGCCGAGTCGCACAGCCTCAGCCAGGCGACCGAGACGCCCGACGGCAGCTACTGGCACGGCATCATGCACCGCCGCGAGCCGGACTTCGGCAACGCCAAGTACTGGTTCCGCCGCGTTGGCGAGCACCCGCTGTTCGCGCTGCTCGGGCCCGGCTGGGACCCGTTCGACTTCGTCGACCGCTGCGAGCAGGCGCTTGGCGCCGGCGGCGACGAGGAGGCGGCCTGCCGGGCGCTAGCCAGGCATGAGTTCGAGCTGCTCTTCGACCACTGCTACCGGCTGGCTACCGAGCAGGCGGCGGGGCGTGCTCGCCGAGGCTGAGCAGGACGGCTCCGCACCACGGAGTGAGGTGACCGCCGGCCAGGGCCGAGGGCCGTCGGCCGACGTACCTCCGGCGGCGGTCAGTACCGGACTGGCGCGTCGGCGCTCTGTTGGCGCAGGCGGTCGGCCAGGCTGCCGCCGCTTTCGCCGAAGGGTGAAACGCAGCGGAAACCGACGTCGCCGAACCACTCGTCGGGCTTGGCGTGCGCGCGCCACGCGACTGCCACCTCGCTCAGCGGGCGGTTCCACGAGCCGCCGCGCAGCGACCGGTGCGGGTCGCGGCGGCCGCCGATGGTGACGATCCCGAGATCGACCCCGCCCCGCGGCGTCCAGGGCTCGAGGTTGACCGGGTCGTCCGCCGGCAGTGCTCCGTAGAAGTCGCCGCGGTACCAGTCGAGGCACCACTCGCGCACGTTGCCCTCGAGGTCGAACAGCCCGAACGGACTGGCCGCGAACGAGCAGACCGGCGCCGTGGTCGCGAAGCCGTCGTCGTAATCGAGGATGCCAGGCCAGCCCGACGGCCGGCGGTCGTAGAGCAACATGCACTGCAGGTCGGCCAGGTTGCCCTGCCCCGGCTCGGGCAGGCCGTTGCCCCAAGGGTAACGTTCGCCCTCGAGCCCGCCGCGCGCGGCGCGCTCCCACTGCGCCTCGCTGGGCAGCGCTCGGCCGGCCCACTCGGCGTAGGCGTTGGCCCCCTCCCACGAGACCCAGACCACCGGGTGCTGCGCGCGGCCGTCGGTCGGACGGTAGAGCCCGCCGGCGCGCTCTATCACCGGTGGCAGGTAGCGGTTGGCCACCTCGCCGAGCACCGCCACCCAGCGCTGCCGCTGTTCGTCGGGCGGCCGCTGCTCGTTGAGGAACCGGCAGTATTGCTCGACGGTGACCTCGTGGAGGTCCATCCAGAAAGCGGTCAGGTCGACTCGCCGGACCGGCCGCAGCTCGTCGGGTCCGTCGACGCTGCCGAGCGTGAACTCGCCGCCGGCGACGAGCACCTGGGGCATGCCGTCGGGCCGCGCAACGCGGTAGGGCACATTGGGCTGGAGTCGCAGCGTGGCCAGCCGCGCCGGCCAGTCGGGTGGCACGGGGACCAGCTCGCCGGCGGCCGAGGTGGGCTGGGCGACCAGGGCAAAGTCGCGCCCGCCGGGGTTCTCGAGCCGCGGGGTCTGCCGGGGCCGGTGAGCGCGGCCCGACCAGCGCTCGACTTCGCGCTGGACATAGCCGGCCAGGCTGCTGACGGTCACCACGCCGGCGTCGTCGCGGGCCTCGCCGCCGAGGCCCCGCAGCACGAACCAGGTGAAGGCGCCGTGACCCTCGTCGTCGAGTTCCCAGGCGCGCTGTCCGACATCGCAGGCGAGCAGGACCACCGGCCGGAGCGCATCGGGCGCGCCGAGATGCCGCGGCCGGACCATCTTGGCGATGCCTTCGGTCATCGCCGAGTCGGCCTCGCCCCGCGCGCCGGCGGCATCCGGGTTGTTGCGGCAGACATCGAACAGGAACAGCACATCGTCGGCCTCGAGGCCCTCGAGCACGGTGCTGAGCAGACGCGTCGGCAGGGCCGTCTCGGCCATCAAGCTGCGCCGCGTGTCGACCGTGAGCAGGTACTGCTCGCCGTCGAGCTCGACTCCGTGGCCGGCGAAGAAGACCACCAGTTGGTCGCCCAGCCGCGCACGCTCGCGCGCCCGGCCCAGAGCGGCCAGCACATTGGCCCGGGTCGGCCGCCGATCGATGGCTGTGGCGTCACTGGTCAGAATCGAGACCTGCTCGGGCGACACGCCGAGCCGGACGAACGCCTCGGCCAGCGCGCGAGCGTCGTCGACCGCGTATCTCAGCGGTGCGATGCTGGGGTCGTCGTAGTCCTCCACGCCGAACAGCACGACGTGGGTCCCGGCCGTCGCCGCGCCGCAGGCGAGCAGCGCGATGAACAGAGCCCTGATCCAGCCCATGGCATCCCTCCCGGCGATTCGACGCACGCGGCAATGTGGACATTGTGGATATTTCGAGTCGGTTTGTCGGGTGCGTCTGCGCGCGGCTCAGACGCCGCGGCTCATCACCGGCGACACGCCCGCGTCGGCGAGCACCCGGAAGTAACGGCGGTCCAATCCGGCAGGAGTCCGCACTGCCCTTCGGCCACTGCTACCGGCGGGCGGTCGGCGGTTTGCCGCACCCGTACGGTTCACCGCGCGAACGCATCGAAGTTCTTGATCAGCGTCCCGCCGCCATCGAGGACGACCACGCCGACCTGCCCGGCGTCCGACTCGACAATCTCGGCGTAGAAGGTGGTCTCCATGTCGCCGTCGCCGTCGGTGGGGATGACCGCCGTGAGGTCCAGCCTGGCCAGGCTCACCGGCGCGCCGAGGTGGATGTCCGCGTCGCCGGTGGCCGTGATGGTCGTGGTGCCGTCGTCGTGGTCGACGGCCGAGACGACGTTCAGGTCCCAGGAGCGGTAGCCGAGGACGATGAACCGGATCACCCCCGGCCCGAACCCGAGCACGCGTACGATGCTGGTCTGGTTCGGCTTGGTCGTGACGCGGTTCTCCCACTTGCCGGGCGGCAGTTGGTAGAGCCCCTGCACGGTCAGCGGGATCATCGCGCCGAAGCCGCTCTCGTGCTCGACCACCACGAGCTGGCCGGTGCCCGTGGCGACGCCCTCGACCTGCACGGTCGGGCCGCTCACCGTGTCGAGGTTGGCCAGGTTGATCGGGCCGTCGGGCAGCAGGCTCCACGACCATTGATCGTCGAGCACCACCACGGTGTTGCCTTCGGCGTCGTGGGCCGAGGCCGTGACCTGGGCCACCTCACCGCCGGCGAGCTGCAGCGAGTCGTGATCGAGCCGCACCTCGAAGATGGAGCCGGCGAGCTGCAGTGTCGGCGTGGCGGTGCCGGCCTCGGGCACCTCGACGATCACCGCGCCGCGGGCCACCGGCGTGCCGGCGCCACCGGGGCTCGGGTGCGCGGTGGCATCGAGCCGCACGCGCACCGCGGGGATGTCGGCGATGGTCGTCTCGGTCGGCCCGCCGCCGTCGGGCGCGTTGACCGTGGTCTCGGCCACGACCGGTCCGTCTTCGGGCTCGAGGACGGTCACCGTCAGGCGAATGCTCTGCGTCGCCGCCGGGATGGCGCGGCTCGGCGCGGGCCACTCGATCCGAACCTGCAGCGCGCCACGGCCGGCCGACGGCGCATCGCCGCCGCCACAGCCGACGAGCGGTAGCAGGCAAACAAGGCAGGCAGCTCGTTTCATCGCCGGCTCCTAGCTGATCGTCACGGCGCTGTGGCCGGGCTCCCAGACCCGCTCGAAGAACGGCACCGAGCCGCTGGCCACCTCGATGTTGACCTCGGGGATGCCCGGCGCCATCCAGACGAACGCCGCGCCGACCTGCGCGCCGGCGGTGACCGCGGCGTTGAACTTGATCTGCTGCGTGGTGGCGTTGACCGCCAGTTGGCTGCGCAGCGAGAGCAGCTTGAGCGTCACCGACGGGCCGCCGAGGGCGTAGACCGCGGTGGTCAGCCGCGCTTCGCACATCACCGCCTCGGCGGTGAAGGTGGCGTAGTACTGCCGCTCCGGGAGGAAGCTGCCGCTGCTGTTCGCATCGGCCACCGGCGAGAAGCCGCCGGCGCGCGTGTAGGCCAGACCGGCCGAGACGTCGGCCTGATAGTCCGAGACCCATTTGAAGCCGGTCTCCATCGCGCCGGTCAGGTAGGCCGAGAGGAACAGCGTGGGGAAGATGACGATCGGCACGGCGCCGAGGGCGAAGGTGAGTGGCGCGCCGACCATCACCAGGTAGGTCAGCTTGGGCGTGCTGACGCTGGCCTTGATCCGCGCGGTCAGCGACATGTCGCTGTTGCCCCACAGCTTCGGCACAAAGCTGAACGCGCGCACGCCGTCATCGTCGAGGTCGAAGCTGTAGTCGATGTCGAGCCCGGCGCCGATGGTGCCGTCGAGCAGCACGGCCAGCGTGGCGCCCGGCGTCGGCATCGCCGACAGGCCGGTGTTGGCGAACTGCGCGTTGACGCTGACCACATCGACGCTGCCGCTGCCGCTCTGCCGCGTGGCCGGCGTCGCGGTCACCGTGTCGTCGCCGACCTGCAGCTCGGCCCAGTCGCCCGGCCGCAGGCGATAGGCGATGTCGGCGTCGAGGCGAGCGAAAACGTCGACCAGCGCGGCATCCTCGGTGGTCAGCACGGTCGCCCCGTTCTGACGCGCGGTGCCGGTCACGCGGCGCAGCAGGCCGAGCCCTTCGCCGCTGACAATCACGTCACCGGGCACCAGCGCGGGCACGTCGCCGGCCAGCGTGACCGTTGTGTCGGTCACCTCGGGAATGGTCAGCGAGCCGCCTGCCGGCAGGACCTTCGCCTGCGGCTTGACCTGCGCCTGGCGCACCGTCACCCCGCCGTCGCCGCCACCGCCGCCGTTACCACCGTCGGGCGGGCGGCTGGCGTCACCGCAGCCGGGCAGGCCGGCGGCCAGGGCCAGGGCTCCAGAGGACTTGAGGAAACGGCGTCGGCTGGCGGGATCGATCACCTCGGGCTCCGACCCGGACCCGCGGCGCGCCACCCGCAAGTAGTTTGCCTCCTCGGCGGCGGCTTGTCCGTGGTCAGGGCCGCGTGAGCCAGTCGGTTACGAGGTCGGGTTGGCGGGCCGGGCCGGTCAGGCACCGCCCTCGGCGAACTGGACTGCTTGGTCGAAGCGGGCGATGTAGCGGCAGCCGAACGGCCGCAGCAGGGACTTGACTGCCTCCGCCCCGAAGGCGGTGTCGGTCGACACAAGGGCCGTCTGGTCGGCCGGCCGATTGCGAAGATCGTCCAGCACGGTGGCCAGGACGACGGCGTCGGCGAAGTGCTCCAGGCCGGTGTCGGCGTGCAGCCGGGCCGCACGCTGTAGCGCGGCCGTCGTGGTGTTGAGCACCACGGCCGTCGAGGCGAGTCGGGTCAACACGTCGGCGAGACTGCTGAGGTGCACCTGCTTCCACGTGTTCAGGCTGGCGAGAAACGCCTGGGCTTCGCGGACCTGAGCCGCGAAGCGCGCCGATCGACGCATCTCATTTGCCGCATATCGCACCTGCTCGCGGATCGTGTTGTACCGCTGTCCTTCGCTGACGACCTCGTTGTGCGCCTCGCCGAGCGAGAAGGCCGGCACGGCCAACTCACAGCCGCCGGCGGCGGCAAGGGCGAGCAGGCGTTCGACGGCAGGCGCATGCTCCTGGAGGTAGACCAACTCAAGGACCAGGTTGGTCTCGGTGTAGAGGCGCGGCACCGGCGCTAGAGCCTGACCTGGTGGAGCACCCGGCCACCGGCAAGTCGGTCACGCAGGCCGGTGCGCTCGAGCACCTCGCTCACCGCCCGATTCGGCTCGGGCTCGCCGTGGGAGAGCTCGTCCAGCCAGTCAACCACGACCTGCTCCAGCACCTCGTTGTAGAGCCAGGTGGAGCGGTCGAGGCGCGGAACATAGCGCCAGACGACATCATCGATGGCGAAGCTCGCCGTGGGTGGAGCCGCGGCGGGGTGGTCCGGCGGTGCCCACAAATGGCCGACCTCCTGCGAGACGCACAGATAGTACGCTTGGTTGCCCTGGCCGGCGTGGCCGGCGATCGGCTGTACGGCATCGATTCCGAGGTCGATCTGGTTCTTCACCTCGACGAAGAGGACCGGCGTGCCGGCGTCGTCGGTTACCATCACGTCGACCACGGAATGAGGGCCCACCACGAAGGTCATCGCCGGCTCCTGGGCAGATCCTACCCCATCATCCCCACCGACCGCGCATACTCGAACACGTTCCCCGCCTCCAGAATCGGCAGCACGTCGCCCAGCGGACGGAGCCGGTACTCCTCGTCGCGGGTCAGGTTGCGGACCGTGTTCGTGTCCAGGTCGACCGCCAGCTCGTCGCCGGTGTGGACCTTGTCGCACAGGCGGTCGGGCGTCTCGGCCGGGATGAGGTAGCCACCGTTGACCGCATTGCGGAAGTAGATTCGAGCATACGACTCGGCGATGGTGATCACCGCCCCCGCCTCGGCCAGCGCCAGCGGCGCGTGCTCGCGCGAACTGCCGCAGCCGAAGTTCGACCCGGCGATGATGATCCGATACTCCGACCGGAACTCGTCCTCGGGCGTGAACACCACGCCGCCGTCCGGCAGGCCGGCCGCTGCGTCGGGCAGCCCGCTCAGCGCGTAGCGGCCGAAGAACCGGCGCTCCTCCGGGTCGGCCGGGTTGTAGACCAGGTACTTGGCCGGGATGATCTGATCGGTGTCGACGTTGTCGCCGAGCACGTAGGCCCGGCCGGTGAACTTACGGTCCATGAGCGGTCACCTCATCCGTGACCAGGGGCGCGCGTGGCGGCGTCCCGATTCACGCCGCGCGCGACCCCTGCGTCGTTATTCCAGCACCTCGCGCGGGTCGGTCATCACGCCGGCCACCGCCGTCGCGGCGACGGTCAGCGGGCTGGCCAGATAGACCCGCGCCTCCTTGTGGCCCATCCGGCCGGGGAAGTTGCGGTTGGTCGTGCTGACGCAGCTCAGCGGCTCGTTCAGCCGGCCGAAGGTGTCGATCGGCCCGCCGAGACAGGCGGCGCAGCTCGATTCGCCGATCCGGCAGCCGGCGCTCTCGAACACCTCATACAGCGTCTGGCCGTTCACGGTGTGCGTGTGCAGCGCCCGGGCCACCTCGGTGGTCGCCGGCACGATGAACGTGTCCATGCGCACCTCGCGACCCTTCAGGATCCGCGCCGCGGCCTCGAAATCGGTGATCTTGCCGCCGGTGCAACTGCCGATGTATGCCCGGTCGATCTTCGTCCCGGCCAGCTCGCGCGCCGTCGCCCGGTTGTCCGGCCGGTGCGGCTTGGCCACCGTCGGCTCGAGCTTTGACACGTCGTACTTCTGCACGTAGCAGTAACGCGCGTCGCCCGTGTCGTGCACCTCGGCATAGTCGCTGCGCGTGCCGGCGCGGGAGGTCCGCTCGGCGACGTAGCGGCGGGTCACCTCGTCGGGCTCAATCACCCCGTTCTTGCCGCCCGCCTCGATGACCATGTTGCAGAGGGTCATCCGCTCCTCGAGATTGAGGTCGAACACGGCCGGCCCGACGAACTCCATCGCCCGGTAGGTCGCGCCGTCGAAGCCGATATCGCCAATCACCTGGAGGATCAGGTCCTTGGCCATCAGGTACTCGGGCAGCTCGCCGCAGAACTCGAAGCGCATCGTCTCGGGCACCTTCAGCCACAGCTTGCCGCAGCCGAGCACGAACCCCGCGTCGGTGTTGCCGATGCCGGTGGCAAACTCGCCGAACGCGCCGGCGGTGCAGGTGTGGCTGTCGGTGCCGAGCAGCACCTCGCCCGGCCGGGTGTGGCCCTCCTCGGGCAGGGCGATGTGGCAGACCCCCTTGTAGCGCTCGGTGCCGACGTCGTAATAGTAGGGCAGCTCCTGCTCGCGCGCGAACTCGCGGAGGATGTCGACGTTGCGATTCGCGTGTACGTCGGCGGTGAAGATGTAGTGGTCGGGAACAATCACCACCCGCTGGCGGTCCCAGACCCGCGCGTCGCGGCCGAACTGCTCGCGGAAGACACCGATGGTGCCCGGCCCGCAGACGTCGTGGGTCATGAGGATGTCGACCTCGACCCAGACGTTCTCGCCGGCGGCCACGCTCTCCCGCCCGGCGTGCCGGGCGAGGATCTGCTCGGTCATGGTCATGCCCACCAGAGGCTCCACACCGCGGGGAGGGGTTCGCGGGTCTTCATTATAGCGGCAACGGGTTAACCAGCAATCCGCGCCGACCGGCCGCCGGGCCGACGCCCACCCCGCGCCGCGCCGGCATCACCGAATCCAACCGAAACTCCACGCCGGCGCAATACTAGCGCAACACCTATGTGATATGTATAGGTCAGGCGGCCACACAGGGGGCGCGCCGGGGAGTGTGTGAAGTTCGGTCAGCGGGGTGCGCGGTGGGCGTGGGTGTGGGTGGTGGTGCTGGGTTGCGGTCCGGCGGGGGCGCAGTACGGTGACTGGTCGGTCAGCCTGACCGGCGACTGCTACAGCATCCGGGCCGGTTCTTCATCGGATGCCGAAGAGGATGCGCTGCCCTGCCCGCCGGTGGCCGACGAAGAGCACACCCAACTGCGGGCCTGCTTCCTCATGTCGACGAACGCCACCTTGGAGTGGGACTTCAGTGACTACGTGTACTACGGCACAGGCGGGATTGTGATCGAGGTGAACTACGATCTGTTTCCCGGCTGGCCCTACATGGTCACCAATCTGATGAAGCTCGCCTACGGGACGACCCAGGAGAACCCCATCAACACCTGGGGTTCGGTGTCACCGTTGCCGGCGACCGATGAGCAGACGCTGCCGGCGCTGCCGGACTCCATCACCTTCGGAGAAATGGACTGCAAGTTCCACGTCTACTCTCAGTACTATCCCAGCGGACCGTGGAACTATGTCACGACCAAGTCGTTCACCTTCCGCCTGGTCACAGTGCTCGCCGATCCGGAGCCGCCGCAGGCGGTGCCGTGGTGGCCGGTGCTGCACACCGGGGCGCACTGGATGCGGTTCACCGACAATCGACACGACGCGGTCCGCCAGTTGGTCAAGCGATCGTGGGGTGTTAAGGACGATGGTGGTAACTACTACATCGACGACAACTATGCTGTGTGGGAGTATGATCCGGAGGATGGCACATACATTCACTGGAACGATGGCGCGGGCCATTCGCAGGTCTTTCACCTTGCCTGGTGGCTTCAGGACAGTGGTGGTGGCAACAACCAGACCAAAGGAATGTGCGGCGTGATGTCGCCGCATCTTTCCATCCTAGCCAGCGCGCTAGGCGCGTGGGGCGTGGTCAACGCCATGGCGCCGGATCTCGCCATCACCACCACCGGTTTCGACTTCCCGGAGGACGGCCGGTGGTCGGGCCTGACACAAACCGTACAGGAGGAGGGCCACTTCGCCTACCACCAGGTTGTTGTCGTTGCAGGACTTGGCCAGGCCGATGGCATCTATGACCCCTGCATCTGCTTCGAGGCCCAAGATGGGGCGTTCTATGTGTGCTTCGGTGAGGAAGACGAGACAAGAGTCGAACTTGTGCTCGCATGGGCGTGGGATGACTGGGTCGCACCGCTATGGGAGGACCCGACGGCACCCGGCAGTGTGTACACACCGGACATCACCGTCGATTTCTACAAGCCCGACTAACAGGCGCGTGGCCGGTCTGGCCTCGACGGCGGACACGCGTGCATCGCGGCCGCGAAGTGGAGACAGCTGATGCGGGAACGAGCGATGAAGCGCGGGCGCAGGCTGGCGTTCGTGTGCACCGTCACGACGGCGGTGCTGGTGACCACCGGTGGCTTGGCGAGCATTCGACTGGCCGCTGAGGGTAGTCCGGCCCAGCGTCTTGTCGAGGGTCCCGACGGCGTGCAGCTGACCAGGGAGAACGCCATTCGACTGCAGAACGCCGTGCTGCCGGAGGCGCAGGAGGCGAGCATTCACCTGGTGCTGCGGAACGAGAGCGCGGTGCGACACGAGATTGGCGTGGGCGCCTACCGTGGGTTTTTCGTAGCTCCTTCTGACGCCGATCGCGCACCGCTCCGCCGCCATGCCATCCTCCACCTGCACGCCAACCTCAATGCCCAGGTCGCAGTAGCTCTCCGTTCGATTGCCCGCGGCACGCTCACCTCGGTCGGCCGCGTCGACCATCCGCGCGGCACGGCCACAGGCGATCCGATCGGCCTTCACCTGGTCCGTTCGAACCTCCTGCCCGATATGGCGTACGACGTCAGCGCGACGGACCTCTCCGGCTTCTCCTGCTCCGCGATGATCGAGTGCCGGGTGCAACCCGGCTTCCCGCGCCAAGGCTCCGTTTCGCCCGCCGAGGTCTGGCTCGCCGAACAGGCCGTGCGGAAGATGATCGCCAACTGGCGCGGGCTTGAGTTCGACCTCGACCTCGGACCGCCCCGCGATTGGATCGCCGTCCCGCGACGCCTGGCCTACGCCGGGCGGCCGCTCGAGGTGTCACCCCTGGTCGAGCGCTGGCCGTGGCAGCGCGAGGCGCGCACCCACCCGGTGCTCAAGCCCGCCAGCATGGACGGCGCCGTGCTCGTCGCCCACCCCTACCTCGAGGCGATGGGCCTGACCGTTTCCTTCGGCCGCTGGGCCTCATGGGGCGAGCCCCCGGAGCCCGGGGCCCGCCCGCTCGACCCACTTTGGGACTGGGCCGACGGCAAGCCCGACCCGGCCGCCTGGCTCGCCGCGCCGAAGGACATCACCCTCAGCCGCGGCAATCAGCGCCTCACCTTCCTGCTCGACGCGCCCGAGGCCACCGCCGCCGACGGGACGGTGATCAGCCTGCCGGCGCCCGCGCGGCTGCTCG
>CAYONP010000096.1:0-20753 GCA_964405335.1 uncultured Fimbriimonadaceae bacterium | reverse complement strand
CTACCGCCCCCACACCTCGCTCATCGCCCCGCCGCGGTTGAGCCGCTCGCCTAGCTCGCTCAGCGGCACCTTGACGACGAACTCGCCGGCGGCGTAGGGGGCCGCCTCGTAGGGTTGGATCAGCCACGACACCGCCGTCGGCGTGAGGATGAAACGGCGCAGCGTGGGCGGCTCGAACTCGGTCACCTCGCCGCTGACCACCCAGCTTGCCCGCTCGACCTGCTTCAGAAGGCCGATGAGCAGCTCGTTGGCCAGGCGCTCGGCGCGGTCGGGTGGGGTGAGCACATCCTCGAGCTTGACCTCGACCGGCAGGCCGTCACGCATGGCCACGTTGAGCACCCGAAAGGCACTATTGGGGTGTGCCCCACCGGTGTAGGTCACCTCGGTGGTGTACAGCGAGATCACCTGGTCGGTGGCCAGCGAGACGGTGGTCGTCAGGTCGATCTGGTACGGCACGGGTGGCTTGCCGTCCTGCGTGGCGTCGGCCACCGCGACTCTGAACTCCTCGACCGCCGCGGCCACCAGGTCGGCCACGGCGCGGTTGGCGTACGAACCGAGCCGGTCGGCGGCCGGAAAGACCGGCACCCGCGCGACGGCCCGCCAGTAGCCGCCGCCGCTCTGGCGCTCCAAGCGGAAGGTCACCGGCAGGTCGCGCGCGGCCAGCGGCGCGGCGGCCAGGATCAGCAGCATCAGACGTGTCATGGTCTTCTCTCGGCGGTACGTTACCCGCCCGCGCGCGCGCCTACTCCCTCGGCAGCCGCAGCAGCACCGCCTGCTGGTCGAAATCGGTGTAGGCGGTGTAGTTGCCGCGCAGCCACAGGAGCAGCCGCTCGCCACCGGGGTGGATCGGGATGATCGGCCGCAGATTGTCGACCGTCGAATCGCGCGTGACCGCTGTCCAGGTGAAGCTCGCTCCGCCGTCGCGCGTCACCCCGTGGAAGAGCTCGTAGTGCCGCTGCCCGTCGGCGGCGCTGAGCAGCGGTTCGCCGCTGACCGGATCGGCGTTGGTCGAGATGTAGACGGTGTTCAGGTCGTGCGGATCGAGCGCGGCCAGGCCGGTGTAGTGCTCCTCGCGCGGGTAGAGCCGCACGCCGGCGTAGGCGATCTCATGCCGCCGCCACTGCGCGCCGTCCCAGCGGGCATAGTGGTAGCGGTGGTCGTCGCTGCTGCGGTGCTCGGAGAAGACCGTCACCGGCCGGCCGTCGGGGTCGAGGTGCAGGTCGACGGTCCAGGCACGGTGGGCCGGGTCGGGAAGGTAGACCGGCGTCAGCTCGGTCGGGTCGACCGGCCCCTCGGCCAGGTCGCGGACGACGGTGCCGTCGCTGCGGTGGACCTTCCCATCGCGCAGGAAGCCGTGGTAGATGTTGCTCGCCGGCTCGCTCTGCGGGTGGCCCTCGGTGGTGACGAAGTGGACCGTGTCACGGCCGTTGCCGGCATACTTGACATAGGGCCGGATGCGGTTGCGCTCGTCGCCGAGGTTGTAGAGCAGCCGGCCGCCGTAGCGCCAGGTCTCGCCGCCGTCGTCGGAGACGATGTAGTTCGGGTCGAACCCCTCGCCGCGGTAGAAGTCGTAGAGGCGCCCGCGGCCGCCGTTCTCGGCGCCGAGGCTGAACAGGTTCGAGTAGGTCACCCCCGCCTCGCGCTCAATGGTCTGCTCGGGTCCCCAGCCGCCGGGATCGAGCGGGTCGGTCGTCGTCCGCAGGCGGATGAACCGGTCGCTGCCATGCTTGGCATAGGCCGCCAGCAGCCGGCCGTCGGGCATGGCCAGGAAGGCGGGCGAGTTGTGGTCGTCGGCCTGGAGCCGAGCGTGCAGCAGGCTCTGCACCAGCGCGCCGGTGGCCAGGTGATAGGCGGTGACCTGGATGTCGCCGTCGCGCTCGGCGCCACCGGCACCGCTGACGTCGGCGACGGTGCCGACGACCAGCACGCCGCGGTGGACGACGACCCGCTCATCCTCGAACCAGCACCAGCCGGCGTTGTCGCAGAGGACGATCGGCTCGATTGGCGCGGCGCCGATGAGACAGCCGGCCAGCAGCGAGACGGCGCACATGGGCATCTCCACAGCGAGGGTTGGCGGCGCGGCTCACGGCTCCTGCGCCGCCAGCAGCTCGCGCAGCGGCCCGGCCGGGTCGAGCGCGTCGCGCAGCTCGGCCAGCGGGAGCTTGAGCACCACCAGCCCCGACGGCCGCGGCCCGACCAGTTCGGCGCCGAGCAGCCAACTGATCGCCGTGCGCGTGATCACGAACGACTCGAGCGCCTCGGGCGGCAGCTCAGTCACCGTCCCGTCGCGCACCCAATCGGCGCTGGGATGCTCGCGCAAGAGGGCCAGCAGCGCCGGCTCGACCCGCCGGCGAGGATCGACCCCGTCGCGAAACAGGTCGCTCAGCTCGAGCCGGGCCGGCAGGCCCGCGCGGCGGGCGAAGTTGTAGGCCAGGATGCGGCTCTCGCCTTGCACCCCGCCGAGGTAGAGGTACTCGGTGGCGTAGACCGAGATGAGCGTCTCGGAGGCAATCGAGACCAACGGTCGGTGGTCGAACACGCAGGTTGCCGCTTCCGGCGCCTGTTCGACCTCGGCGAGGAACCGCCGCTCGGCCTGCTCGCGCTCGCCGTCCATCAGGCTGACGGCGAAGCCGGCCAGCGGCGACTCGCCGCCGATGACCACCCGCGTGGCGCGCACCAGGCAACGCCCGGGCTGCTCGCGCAGTTCGGTCTTGTAGTCGACCGGCAGTTCGGCGGCCAGCGCCGCGGCGCAGAGCAGCCAGGCCGGCCAGGCGCGCCTCATCGTGCCGGCTCCGTCCGACGGCACATCAGCCAGGCGTCTTCGCCGTTGGCATAGTAGCGCCGCAGCCGCTCGACCACCTGGTAACCCATCTGCTCATACAGTGCCCGCGCGGCCTGGTTGCTGACCGAGACCTGGAGCAGCGCCTCGCTCAGGCCGTCGGCCTCGATCTTGCGGTGCGCCTGGCCGAGCAGCGCGCGGGCGATGCCCCGCCGACGGTAGCCGTCGAGCACGCCGAGCGAGATGATCTCGCCGACCCGCCGCGGCGGCGCGAAGTGGGTCGCGCGGTTGAGCACCAGGTAGCCCACCAGGCGGCCCGAGCAGACGGCGATGTCGATGTCGGCGGCCGACGAGAACTGATAGCCGACGAAGCGCCAGAAGGCATAGGGCACGGGGAAACAGGCGCGATGGACGCGATAGACCGCACCGAGGTCGCGCCACGCCGCGGCGACATAGGCCACCGGCAGGTCAAGGCCCGTCTCGAGCTCGCCCAGCGCTGGTCGACTGCCGGTCACCTAACCCGGAACCAGCTTGTAGCCGACGCTGTGGACGGTCTGCAGGCGCCGCGGGTGCTTGGGGTCATCCTCCAGTTTGAGCCGCAGGCGGCGGATGTGGACGTCGATCCCGCGCGGCTGGATGTGGTCACGATCGACCCAGACAAGGTCGAGCAACTGCTCGCGGCTGAGCACCCGGCCGGGCCGCAGCGCAAACGCCTGGAGCAGCTCGAACTCGAGCTTGGTAATGTTCAGCACCTGCCCCTTGAGGGTCACCTGGTACGCCGTCGGCTCGAGCACCAGGTCGCCGACCTGCAACCGGTCTTCGGAGTCCGGTTGTGCCGCGCGGGAGCGCCGAAGCTGGGCGCGGATGCGGGCCAGCAGCTCGCCCGGGCTGAACGGCTTCTCGACATAGTCGTCGGCACCCTTGTTGAGGCCCACGATCTTGTCCACCTCGCCGGTCTTCGCGGTCAGCACGACAATCGGTACCTGGCTGAACTCGCGCACCCGCTCGCAGACTTCGAGCCCGTCCATGATGGGCAGCATCAGGTCGAGGATGATCAGGTCGAGCGCCTCCTCCTTGGTGGTCGCCAACGCCTGGGCACCGTCGGTGGCGGTCAGCACCGTGTAGCCCTCGGCGCCGATCATCACCTTCAGCATGTCGAGGATGTCGGGGTTGTCCTCGACGACCAGAATCCGACCTTCAGCCATGGCTGCCGCCTGTCCCGGTCTCGTCTCGGCCGACCATCTCGACACCCTCGCCAACCTGCACCGCGCCGACTGTCATGCCGCCGCAGCCGGCAGCCGCGCACCGCGCCAGCGCCGCCTCGGCATCGTGCTCGCCGACGATCAACAGCATACCCAGCCCGAGGTTGAAGGTCCGCCGCATTTCATCGTCGGGCACGCCGCCGAGCTCGGCAATCAAGCCGAAGATCGGCGGCACCGGCCAAGTGCCGCGCTCCAGCCGCAGACCGAGGCCGGCGGGCAAGACCCGCGGCGGGTTGTCGACCAGTCCCCCGCCGGTGATGTGCGCCGCCGCCTTCAGCAGCCCCGCCCCACGCACCGCACGCAGAGCCGGCAGGTAGCATCGGTGGACCGCCAACAGGGCGTCGGCAAGGGTACACCTGAGCGCCGGAATCTCCTCTTCGAGCCGCAGGCCGGCCTGCTCGAGCAGCACCCGCCGGGCCAGTGAGTAGCCGTTGGTGTGCAGCCCGCTGCTGGGCAGGCCGATGACCACGTCGCCCGGCTCAATCCGGCTCGGGTCGGGCACCGCCGCGCGGTCGACCAGCCCGACCACCGCGCCGACCAGGTCATAGGTGCCCCGGCGATAGACCCCCGGCAGCTCGGCCAGCTCGCCACCAATCAGCGCGCAGCCGACGGCCCGGCAAGCGCTGGCGATGCCATCGACCAACTCGGCGATGTGCTCGGGCCGGAGCTGCGGGATGCCGATGTAGTCGAGGAAGAAGAGCGGCTCGGCACCCATCACGCCGATGTCGTTGACGCAGTGGTTGACGATGTCCTGGCCGATGCCGCGATGCCGGCCGGCCAACTCGGCGAGAATCACCTTGGTCCCGACCGAGTCGATGCTGCCGACCAGCACCGGCTGGTCGGCGGCGGCACGATCGAGGGCGAACAGGCCGCCGAATCCGCCGAGGTCGCGGACGACGCTGGAGGTGTAGGTTGACCGAACCGCGTCACGGAAGAGCCCGATCGCGGCCTCCTGCGCATCGATGTCGACGCCGGCGTCGGCGTACCTGGTCGCGCGCATCAGGCCTCCCGGCGCCGATTCTAGCCCTCCACCCGCCGCGCGTCAACCAGGCGTCTGACCCCTAAAACGTGCGCGTGCCGGCGGTGACGTGGAGCGGTAGGAGCACCGTGAAGGTCGACCCGCGGCCGGGGGTCGAGCGCACCTCGATCCGCCCGCCGTGCGCGGTGACCAGCCGCTTGGCGCTGTACAGGCCGATGCCCGAGCCGGCGATGTTGAGCCCCGGGTCGACCAGTCGGACGAACAGCCCGAAGAGCCGGTCGACCTGCTCGGGTGTCATGCCGATACCCTGGTCGGTGACGGCGATGGCGACCTCGCGTTCGGCGGCCTTCATCGACACCTCGAGGCGCACTTCGCCGCCGTCGGGGCTGTACTTGATGGCGTTCGAGATCAGGTTGTCCAGCGTCCGTTCGACCTTCTCGACATCGAGCGAGAGCGGTGGCAGCCCGACAGACTTGACCCGGATGGTGTGCAGCGGCAGCGAGCTGCGGTGCATCGCCACGACGCGCTCGATCAGGCCGTTGAGATCGGCGCTCTGCCGTTGTAGCACCACCGCGCGTGACGGGTCGGCGTCGAGCAGGTCTTCGATCTGGTGCAGCAGGCGATCGCACTGCCAGGCCATCGTCTGCAGGAACTCCTGGTGCACCTCGCGGCCGAGCGTGCGGTCGGGATCTTCGGCGAGGGTGATCGACTGGCCGCGGATGATGGACACGGGCACCTTCATGTCGTGCGCCACGGTGCCGATCACAATCCGCTTGGCGGCGTCCAGGTCGGCCAGGCGGGCGCGCTCGGACTCAGCCTGCTCGGCGCGCTCGGAGGCGCGGCCGGCCTGTTCGAGCAGGCGGTGGTAACCCGACAGGCCGAACGAGAGCAGCGCCGCGGCCAGCGGCTCGAACAGCGGCAGGTTGAGCCGGCTCGAGGCGAACAGCATGTCGGTGCCGACGTACCAGGCGATCAGCCCGGCGAGGACGCTCAGCAGCGCCACCGGCGGGTCGGTCAGCCGCGGTGCGAAGCCCGCGCCGACGGCAAACAGGACGGCCAGCAGCAGCGAGCCGATGGGGCCCAAGGTGCGCACCAGCCGGCGGCTGAGCAGCGTGTCGACGGCGTTGGCGGTCAGCTCGGTCTCGCTCATGTAGAGCGGCCGGCGGTCGACCCACTCGGGCCGCAGCGAGGTCGAGAGCGGCACGGTCCAACCGCCCTGGGCGACGGACAGCGTACCCACGATGACCACCTTACCGCGGACCAGGGTCGGCACGATCGTTTCGCGGCCGTCATACGGCAAGGTGATGAACCCCTCGCCGGGCGGGCCGCAGAAGTGGAGCGGAATCTGCTGCTCGGGCTCGAGGTGCAGTGAGGTGCCGGGCAGCCGGCCGCGGTGGTAGAGCGAGTAGAACACCTCCGAGGCGGGCTGGCGGTGCATCGCGGCCCAGGCGGCGGTGGGCAGGCTCAGCTCGACCCCGCCTTCGAGCGTGGCCAGAAAGTGGCGCACGATGGCGTCGTGGTACGGCTCCCACAGCGAGAAGCCCATCGCCGCGACAGAGCCGCTGAAGACCTCGCGCGGACGGGTCAGGGTGAACTGCGTCGGCTCGCGCGAGGTCAGCTCGCAGCGCAGCACGACGTTGCCGGCGGCGGCGCAGGCCTTGGCCAGCGCTTCGTCGTCGGGCGCGGCGGCGGACAGGGCGAAGTCGAGCACGATCGCGCCGGCGCCGCGTGCCGTCAGCTCGGACACCAGCCAAGCCAGGTCGCCGCGGCGGCCCGGCACGCCGCGCTGCCAGGCGTCCACCTCGTCGGGGCCGGCATCGACAATCAGCACGTGCTCGCTGCGCGTGTCGGTCGACTGCGCCGCGGCGCGGTCCATCACCCGCTGGCGGTGGTCGAGTACCGAGCGGTCGAGCCGGCGCAGGATGCCGCCGACGCTGATCAGCACGACCAGCAGTCCCACCGCGACGCTGCGGAAGAGCACCTGGCGCGAGGCGGCGGCGGCCCGCGCGTCGCGCTCGATCCGTTGCAGCTCGTCGTAGGCCACCGCTCGCCTCCACCCGGCACCGCGCCTGGTGATCTACCATCGGCCGGCGAGCGTGGACGGATAGGTTCGGCGGCCGATTCAGCGCTTCCGGCCGGGCTTGGTTTTGGCCGCCCACTCGTCTTTGAGCTCGCCGTGGATGCGATGGATGGCGGTGCTCATCTCCTCGCCGCCCCAGCGCATCTCGGCGGCGAAGTATTCGATGGCCACCCGACCAACGAGGTAAGTCCAGTACCCGACCCCGGCGGTCCGCGCCGCGCCGAGCAGCGCCTGGCTCAACCAGCCGCCGACGCCGGGGATGAGGTTGAGCAGGCTGTCGGCGATCATCACCCCGCCGACATAGGCGACCCACCCGCCCAGCGCGCCGCCGATGCCGCGGGCAAT
Organism: uncultured Fimbriimonadaceae bacterium; assembly: GCA_964405335.1. Classification (GTDB taxonomy): domain Bacteria; phylum Armatimonadota; class UBA10988; order UBA10988; family UBA10988; genus CAYONP01. The sequence goes on along the minus strand of CAYONP010000096.1, from coordinate 13,308 downwards.
GGTCAGCGCCACGTCGCGCGCCTCGGCGCGGGTCAGGTGCAGGTCGAAGCAGTGCGCCACGGCCAGGATCATGCCCACCTGCGATGCCGCGAAGGCGGCCACATCGATCCCGGGCGCCGGGATCAGCCCGGTCGCCGCGGCGATGCCGGCGAAGGTGCGCACGTAGGAGTCGGCGACTTTGCTGCGCACCTCGCGCAGCCGCTCCTGGATCCGCTCGCTGACGCCCATCGCCAGCCCGGCCGGGTCGAGCAGGGCGGCCAGCTCGCCGAGCTGGTTGGTCTGCGCATAGATCCGCTCGATCAGCTCGGGCACCTCGTCGCGCACCCGCAGGCCGTGCTCGATATGGCTGCAGTGGCCGAACACGATGTCGGCCGGATCATCGACGAACTCGGCCAGCGCCTTGCGGAACTGGCGCCGCATCACCTGCCGCTCCTCCGGCGTGTAGCGCACCTGCCAGACGTCGGTCTTGTTGACGAAGACCAGCCGTGGCGAGCCCGCCGTCTCGTCGATCACCTTGCGGAACAGCGTCGTCTCGTCCCGCGACGGCTCGTCGGTGACAACGAAGATGTGGCCGTGCGCCCGGCGCGCCGCCTCGAGCGCAATCGCCTCGTGCCGCGGGTCGGCCAGCGTGCCGGGCGTGTCGCACAGCACCCACTTGCCACCCCAGCGATACTCGAACTCTTCAACCGTGGTGCCAATCACCGGATGCATCGGCGCCGCCTCGGGGTGACCCGCATCGAGGCCGAGAATGCTGTTCACCAGGCTCGACTTGCCGACGCTGCCGCGGCCGAACACGGCGAGGTAGATATAGCCCGTCTCAAGCCGCTCGAGCAGCTCGTCGAGCTGCTCGAACTCGCGCTCGACGGCCTGCTTCTCCTTGCGGTCGAGCCGCGCCGAGCCGAGCAGCTCGCGCAGCTTGGCAATGCCGTCGGTCAGCTCGCGGCGCACCGATTCGAGCGCCGTGTCGGCCGCCCGGTCACTCATTCCGCGCTCCAGATCTCGCCGGCCGTCGCCGCGCAGCGGTCATACGCCTCGCGATCCAGCCGCTCGCCACCATAGGCCACGGCATCGAGCACCGCGCCCAGCTCGGCCAGCGGACCGGCCAGCGCGCCCGGCGCCGCGGCGGCATTCTCGCGATTGGTCCTGGAAACGTCCAGCGGCAGCCGCCCGGTTGCATCGAGTTGCCCGAGCAGCGCCAGGTAGAGCAGCGCCAGGGCGCGCCGATAGTCGCCGGCCTCCGCCGCACCCGCCGCGGCGGCGCGGAGATCGACCGCCGGGCGCCGCCGTCGGCTCGCCGTAGCCATGCCTGGCTCGCCCCGCCGCGCCCGGCGCCGGGCCAGCCGCAGCGCCGCCGCCGCCAGCGCCAGGGCGGTCAGACCGCAGAGCGCCACGGCCGCGGCCTGTCGCCCGCGACTCACCTGCCCGCTGTGCATGAACGGGGCGAAGAGCAGGTCGAGCAGCCGCTCCACGTAGGGCAGCCACGGCTCGACCCACGAGCGGCCGGCGGCCGGTGCGTACCGCGCATCAGCCAGCACGTCCGCCAGGGCGGCGTCGACCTCGGCGCGTGAGGGCCCGGTGGCCGGCGGGGCGAGTGTCGCCTCCCAGCTCAGCAGCTTCTCCCAGGCGCGCACGCGCTCGGCGCGGTTATCGCTCGCGGCGGCCTCGGTCAGCCAGTCGATGCCGGCCTGCTCGGCGGCCCGGCGCAGCGCCTCGCGCGCTGTAGGATCGTCGCTCAGCGCCGCCGGCGCGGCGAGGGCGGTCAGGCGTGAGACGGCGGCCGGGTCCAGCTCCGGCGCGGCGACGACCAGGAGCCAGAGCAGGCAGCTTGGCATGGCTCAGCCGAGGAAGTGGTAGATCTGCAGGTCCCAGAAGATGCCGACCAGGTTGAACAGCCCGCCGCTGACGAAGTCGCCGAGGATGAGGCCGAGGAAGAACGGGATGGCGGCGCGATAGAGCCGCAGCCCGCCGGCGCGGACGATGGTCACCTTGCAGCACCAGGCAATCAGCAACGACAGCCAGACCTGGTTCAGGCTCCAACTGCTCGACACGGCGTAGCCCACCGGGTGGAGCGGAAAGCCGGCGGCGCGGATGCGGACCAGGAACAGCGCCACGGTGCTGAGGAAGCCGACGACCATCGCCCCGAGACTGGCCGGCAGCGGGCGCAGCGGGTTGTCGATCTGGGTTTCCAGCCGCCCCCACGCCTCGCGGCCGAAGTGGCCGAGGAGCTGCCACACCTTGGCGCTCTCGGCGCCGTACCAGTAGTGCGGCTCAATCACCGCGATGTAGCCACAGACGATGCCCAGCACCGCGGCGGCGAAGAGCGCGGCGGCGAACTTCGGCTGAGAAGCGCCGATCCGCCAGGCCGCCACCTGGCTCTCCAACTGAACCGGCATCGGATGGCTGCGGTGCGCGCGATTGAACCAGTAGAGCAGCGCAAAGCCGGTGAGCACCTGCGGGTGGAAGTTGGTCGGTCCAAAGGCCCGCGGCAGCAGCTCGCCGATGTAGGCATTGTGCAGGTCGTGGGTCGGGCAGCCGAACTCGGCGCGGAGCCGGTCAATCGCAATCGAGAGCAGGAAGTAGAAGGCGAACAGCGCGATCACCGGCAGGATCTGCATGTCGATCCAGTGGCCGAACCAGATCAGCACCGCAAAGCCGAGCACGAAGCCCCAGAAGGCCAGCGGGTAGGGCATCGCTTCGCCGCGCAGGCGGGCATACTCGGGGTCGCGCCCAAGGCCCGACTTGATCACCCGCCAGATGTGCGTGCGGCCGGCATAGATCGACAGCGCGGCGAGACCGATGTAGCCGCCGAAGGCCTGCTCGTTGACATACGGCGCGAACGGCGCGCCGGTGGTCAGGCCGGTGGCGCTGCCAATCACCACCTGCAGCTTCCACCACCAGAAGAAGATCCAGCTCGAGCCGAGCACGTCGAGCGGCAGCAGATAGCCGATGCCGATGGCGAAGGGGAAGATGAACAGCGGCGTCGAGCCAATCGTGTCCCACGGCCGGGTGGTGATGTAGGTGCTGAGGAACTTGTTGCGGGTGGCAATCTCCGGCACGCCGGGGAACCACATGTGCAGGTTGTTGACCACATTGATGAAGCAGGGGATACAGAAGGCGATCCACATCAGCCGGCGGCGGTAGAAGGCGAGCGACGGCTCGACCATCTCGAGCGGCAGGGCGACGAGGGGGAAGGTCAGGCGCTCATTCTCGACCCACTGCCGGCGGATGATGGTGTTGAGGCAGAAGAACATCGCCACCAGGACGAGGGTGAAGCCGGCCCAGCAGGCGAGCGGCGCGACCCAGGCCTGCCAGTGTACGGTCAGGCTGCTGTGGCCGATGAAGAAGTCCTCGATGGCTTGAGGGTCGCGGGGGATGAGCCAGTGCGGGATGCGCTCGCCAAACGCCTCGGCCCAGCGGTTCTCGGGCGTCGCCTTGTAGATCGGCCAGGCGATGATGCCGACCAGCACCTGCGCCTGATCGTGACCGGCCAGGGCGCTGGCCAGCGCGACCATGAAGTAGATCAGGAGCAGGTCGGCGGTGGTGAACGGCGCCCGCCAGATCCGCCCGAGCAGCCAGTTGAGGAAGGTCAGCGCGGCAAGCAGCAGGACGCAGTTGAAGAACAGCGAGTAGGTGGTCGGGTGACCGGTGTACTTGACCGCCTCCATCATGGTCACCCAGAAGGCGTTGATGGGGATGAACAGCAGGGCCACCAGCACGGCCCGAAACCGTACGGCGGAGGCGGCGACCTGTGGCGCGGGCTCGCTGGCCGTGCTCATGCGCGGAGTATAGCGCGCCCCGCCGATCGGTCCAAGTGAGTACCGCGCAACCGGGCTACTCGCCCGACCCTGTGGTGAACCCAAGCGCGCGCACGCGTACCGCGGCGCCGTCGACGCCCTTGACCTCGATCCGCAGCTCGCCGCGCGCGGTGTCGTTGGCGGTCAGCTCGGCCCGGACGATCGCCTGGCCGCTGAACACGCCCAGCCGCTCGCCGTTGAGCACCACCGCCTGTGGCCGGGCCGGGTCGGCCTGCGGCAGCAGGTGCACCCAGAAGGTGCCCACCGCATGTTGAGGCGTGGTCAGCCGGAAGCGCAGCGCCGCCGGGTCGGACCAACCGCCCGCCGGCGTGTCGCCATCGAGCTCGATCCAGGTCGGCTCGGTGGGCCGCGCCTCGGGGTGCATCAGCCGGCCGTAGCTCACCACCTGATAGCCGCGCTCGCGCAGGCCGTTGAGGATGCCGGGCAGCGCGGCCAGGGTGGTCTTCTTCTCGTGCAGCAGGATGATCGCCCCATCGCGCGCCTGGCCAAGCACATGGCGAGTGACCGCCGCGGCGGTGGCGCCCGGCCGCCAGTCGGCCGGGTCGACGTTCCACAGCGCCACGTTCATGCCGAACGCCGCCACCGAATCCCGCACGGCCTGGTTGACCCGGCCATACGGCGGACGGAAGTAGACGGCGCTCTGTCCGGTCTGCTCGCGGATCAACTCGTTGGTCCGCCGGATCTGATACTCCCGCTGCTCCGGGCCGAGGGCGGTCATGTTGGGGTGGTTGTAGCTGTGGTTGCCCAGCTCATGCCCGGCCGCGGCCACGGCCTTGGCCAAGTCGGGGTAGGCCGCCAGCATGTAGCCGCAGACGAAGTAGGTCACTTTGACGCCGTGCTGCTCGAACAGGCGCAGCGAGGCGGCGGAGAACTCGGGGTTCGGTCCGTCGTCGATGGTCAGCGCCACACGCTTCGGGGGCTCCGCCGCGGCGGCGCAGGTCACCAGCCAGACGAGCCAACACACCGCGCGACGACTGCGCACCGAGGTCTCCGTTGATACTGTCGGCCCGGCCGGGCCATCCGTCAATCACCAATCCGCGGGTAGGCCCGCCTCGCCGAGGCGGGCGGCGGGCAGCGCGTTCGCGACAACAGACTACGGCGCTTCGATCACGATCGCCATCGCGCCCATCGCCGGCACGGTCACCGGGCCGGTCCAGTCGGGCGGCAGGGCCAGCCGGCCGCCGTCGACGCCCGGCTGGCGGGTGAAGGCGGTCAGCGTCGCGTCCGGTCGATAGCCGTAGTCGCTACGGTTGAAAGCCACCGTGGTGGTTACTTCCTCGTCGCCGCAGTTGGCCAGGATGATGGCCACCCGGCCGTCGGGCGCGCGCCAGGCGCCGGTTTGGACCACGCCGAAGGTCACCTGGCTCGGCCCGCCGAAGGCCCAGTCGGCGGTGACCTCGGGCATGTCGCCCAGCACCGGCGGGCGCAACATGGTGCCGTGGGCCAGGAACTCAATCAGCTCGTGGCGCATCCGGGCGCACTCGCGGAGCAGAACGCCGGCGGGTTGCTCGACCACGCCGGGGTCCCACCAGCCGAGCTGCTCGCCGAAAACGAGCGACTGCGCGGCCTTCATCCGCCGGGCCAGGTCGTCGCCATTGCCGGCCCGGCCGAACATCGCGATCTGCCCGGCATAGACCGCGCTGAACGCCGGCACCATGCCGTCGGACTGCCACGCCCAGGCGAGGAAGCCGTCCATCAGGTGGGCGTAGCAGTCGGCGTTGTCCTCGGTGGTGATGAACTTGTCGGCGCCCATCTCGGCGCGCAGTCGTGCCAGCAGCGGCCAGTAGCCGTCGACCGTCCACCAGCTCCCGCCGCCGAGCGGGTGAGCGACGTTCGGATTGAACTGCAGCACCGGCGCCGCGGCGCCGATCTGGTCGATGTAGACTCCGTCGACGCCGACCTCGTCCTGCAGCCAGAGCACCGTCTCGCGCACCGTCCGTTGCCACAGCTCGGTGGTCGGGTCCATCGGCGCGTTGGGCACCCCGTTGCCATACTCCTCGATGTACGGCCGGCCCTCCTCGGTCCAGCAGGCCGCGGCGATGGCGGCCTCCTTGAAGTCGTCGAGCCGGCTGTCCCACAGCCGTCCGTTGATGTAGGGCATGACCCGCACCCCGGCGGCCTGCAGCTCGGCCACGCCCTCGGCCATGCGCGGCTTGGTCGGGTTGTAGTGCGGGTAGTAGGTGTCGAACGGGATCTCGTGCCAGGTGTACCAGTGGATGGCCGTCGGCACGTCCATGAACTCGGCGAACCGTTTGACCCGCGCGACGACGTTGTCCGGCTCGTAAGCATGGCCGTTGGGCAGCGCCCAGACGCATAGCTCGGGCATCCACTCGGGCGTGCGTCGTTCGCTCCGCGCCGGCCACCAGGGCGCCTCGGCGGCGACCCAGTCGCGGTAGATCAGGCTGGCGTCGTACCAGTCGCCGCGAAACAGCTCGATCACCGTCTCGCCCGGCTGCCGCCAGTCGTTGCCCGGCTTGCCCATGTCGGGCATCGGCCACTCATACCACATGGCGATGCGGTTGTCGGCGTCGGGCCCCTGCACCCGCGGCTCCTTGCAGCTCGCCTCGGGGTCGTGGATGCCGAGATAGACGCCGCCGGCCGCATCGTACATGGCCGAGAACTGCATCACCGCCGCGCCGCTCGGGTAACGCGAGCCGTACTGCACGCCGGTGACGGTCGGGTTCTCGCGCAGCACGCCGCAGCGGAACGGGTAGAGCACCGCGTCGTCGCGGCCGTCGCCGCCGAGGGGCGGCAGCGCCAGCTCGGGCGTGCGCACGTTCCACAGCGAGTAGGGCGTGTCGTTGTCGATGTCGATGTGCAACCGCAGTCGCGGGCCATCCAGTTGGAGCGTCGTCGTCACCAGCGGCCCGGGTACCGATCGCTGACCGTCGCGCAGGCTGCCCTCGTGTGAGTGCTGGAGCATCGTCGCGCGGGTGAGCTCGGCCGGCTGAGCCGCCGCCGCGCCGTCGGGCCGGTAGTCGAGCAGCCGCCGGTCGTCGGTGCGGAGCGTCGCCTGCCACAGCGGCACGGCGGCGCCGAGCAGCTCGCGCTGCGCGCCAAGGTCGTAGAGGCTGGCCAGCATCCCGCCACGGACCGCCACGCCGAGCTCGTCCGAGGCGAGCAGGTAGGCGCCGACTCGTGGCTGCAGCCAGGTCAGGTTCTCCGCCTCGCCCTGCGAGCGGAGCATCAGCTCGCCGGCGGTGCGATGCGCGTCGAGCAACCGGCCCTCGGCGGCCAGGCCGCGGATCAGGCTGGCCAGCCAGCCGATCGTCGGCCGCTGTGCCGCGCCGTCGGCCAGCATCGCCAGGCGCTCGTGCGTGGTCGCGGGCAGGGCCAGCGCCCGCACCACCCGCCGGCCGGCGCCGGCCGCCGCGGCGATCGCCTCGCGCGAGCCGGGCGCGCCGCTGAGGTAGAGGATCTTCTCGTACCGCTGCGTGGTGGTGGTCCACTGCTCCCACGGTCCGTGCAGGTAGGTGCCGTACTCGCCCCGTCCGTCGTAGACCCGGACGGAGCCGAGGCCGAGCAGGCCGACCACCGAGTCGCCATCGGCGAAGGCGGCCCAGGGAACCACGGCCGAGGCCTTCTCGGCCGCGAACGGCGTCACCGCACCGTCGGGGCCGAGCCACCCCGGCCAGGCCTGGTCGTCGAAGTGGAGCTGCAGGAAGTGATGCTCGCTCCACGGCCAGGCGGCATCCTGCTCGAACCGCCCGCTGACAATCACCTCGGGCGAGCCCGGCAGGTAGGTGAACTCGTAGCTCGCCCGCGGCCGCGTCGGCGGCGCCGTGCCGCCGGCCAGATAGCGCGCGCGCACCCGGACAACGACCCGCTGCCCATCGGCGACCAGCACCTCGACGCTCGGCTCGGGATCGTCGCCGAGCTCGAAGCCGCCGGTCAGTCGGGTCCAGACGCGGTCGTGGAAGAGCAGACTGTCGAACACCTTGCCGCTCGGGCGCAGCTCAATCAGGCTGGGTAGTCCGCCGTTCTTGGCCGGATCGTGGACCACCCGGTAGTATGGCCCGGCGACGGTGATCACCCCGCCGTCGCGGCCGACCTGCAGCGCGCCGGGCCCGGCCGCGGGCGGGCGGATCGGCGCGGCGGCGGTGAAGAAGACGTGCACCGGTCCGGCCGGCGCGGCCTCGCCGAGGTAGACGGTCAACTCGCCGATTCGCCCGCCCGGCTGCTCGGGATCGAACGTCGCCGAGAGCGGCGTGTAGCCGCCCGCGCCGTCTGGCAGGCCGGCAACCAGCGCGTCGGGTTCCAGCCTCGCCGGCGGGTCGAAGCAGGCCGCCACCTGGTCGAAGTCGACCGTGGCACTGATCGTCGTGCCGGCCGGCTGGTCGATCACCAGATGCGGTGCCGGCGCGCCGCCGGCCGTGATCAGCCCGAGCATCCACATGCTAAGCATCACCCTCTCCCCGCCGGCAGATCAGGATCCGCCGCGGCAGCGCCGCGCTCGGCGGTCCGCCGGCATAGTCGCCCTGCTGCGCCGCGACGCCGAACCCGGCGGCGGCCAGCATGGCCTCGATCTCGACACCCTCGAACAGCCGGACAGAGCTCTCGTAGTGCTCCTCGCGGCCGTCGGCGAAGCGCGCCGTGCGGCGGGTGCTCGCCCGCCGCGTCGACTCGTCGAACCGATACTCGCTCGACACCGTAACGCCTTCTTTCGACCAGCTCGAGTGACTCGGCTGCACCCGCACCGCGTCGATGTTGGCCAGGTCGAGGATGAACGTCGCCCCCGGGCGCAGGACCCGCCGGAACTCGTCGAGCACGCGCTGGTGATCGTCGTCGTCGGCGAAGTAGCCGAGACTGGTGAACATGCAGATCGCCGTGTCGAACGCCGCCGCCGCGAAGGGGAACCGGCGCATGTCGCCGCGCACCAGGGCGACCGGCGCCGACTGCTCGCGTGAGCCCTGCCGCGCCACGCCAAGAAAGGTCGGGCTGAGGTCGAGGCCGGTCACGCAGTAACCCCGCTCGGCCAGCCAGACGGCGTGCCGGCCGTGGCCGCAGGGCAGGTCGAGCAGCCGCGGCGCGGCGCTGGGCGGCGGCAGTGTGCGGCGCAGGAAGTCCCGCTGCGCGGCGGTGTCGGCCAGGCGATAAATGCGCAGGTAATCGGCGCCGAAGTAGCGCCGGTACCACGGCTCCTCGGCCATCGCTCAGCGCCGCGTCTGGGTCGCGTCGAGCCGCTCGGTGACGTACTCGGCGAGGAAGCCACGGCCCGCCTTGGCGCGGTAGGCGCGATACTGCGTCCGCGCCGCGTCGAGGTTGTTCGCCCGCTCGTGGAGCACGCCGAGCATCACGTGCGCGGCGAGCAGCGGCGGACGCGCGGCAACCGCGCCCTCACAGACCTTCATCGCCTCGGCCACCAGGATGGCGTCGGGCCCGGCCGCCAGTGCGGCGACGAACTGTTCCCAAGCCGGCTCGTCGGCCTGCTGGTAGAGCAGCAAAAACGAGCGCAGCAGATGGTCCTCGGCACCGACCGGCGCGAACTGCGCCGCCAGGTCGAGGTGGGCGTGGCCGGCCTCGAGATCGCCCAGGTAGAAGGCCAGCCGCGCCGCGTCGCGGCAGGTGCCCGGCATCTGCGCCGGCGTGGCGGCGGCCAGCGCCTCGACCATCGCCTTCCGCGCCGCATCGGCACGGTCGGCGTAGAGGTGCGCGGTGGCGATGTGGCGTAGCGGCAGGTTGTCGAGCGGGTCGAGCTCGAGCGCCCGGCCGTAGGCGACGATGGCCGCTTCCTGATGACCGGCGGCCGACAGCGCTCGGCCCTGCGCCTCGTGCGCCGCGGCCACCTCGCCGCCCAGCCGCACCGCCTCGGCCGCCGCGGCAACCGCCTCGGCGCTGTTGCCGGTGGCTAGGTAGACGTCGGCCAGCAACGCGCGCGCCCGCCAGTCGTCGCTGAGCTTCTCGGCCGTGGTGCGGGCCAGGCGCAGCGCCGCGTTGCCGTCGCCCCAGCGCAGGTGCGCGGTGACCAGCCGGCGGCGGGTGGTGAGATCGTCGGGCGCCAGGGCATCGGCCGCCTGATAAGCCGCAATCGCCTCGCGCACCTTGCCGCGCGCCAGCTCGAGGTCACCGACCAGCCATTGATAGGCCGGCAGTCCGGGTGTCTGCTCGAGCGCAGTGGTCAGAACCTCGTTGGCCTGCTCGGTCTCGCCGCGCTCGATCAGCAGCTCGGCCCGACGCAGCGGGACGACCAGCAGCGCGGTGCCCTCGGCCTCGGCCGCGTCGGCATAGGCGGCCAGCGCCTCGGCGTCGCGGCCGGCCGCCTCGAGCACCTGCCCGAGGTAATAGCAGTCGGCCGGGCTCTCCTCCTGCGCCTCGGTCCAGGCCCGCTGCAGAGCCAGGCCGCGGGCAACGTCACCGGCGGCCATCTCGCCCAGCGCCGCCCAGGTGTGGGCGACCGCCAGGCGCGGCTCGGTCTCGAGTTGCTTGGCGAACTGCGCCACCGCCGCATCGACATCACCGCGGAAGCTCTGGCTCGGATCGCCGTAGGGCCAAGCGGCGATGCCGCGCGCCAGCGGCTCGACGTCGAGGTCGAACAGCGCGCCCGTCGCGCCCATCGCGCCGGTCGTCGGCACGCCGTCGACCCCGCCCTCGTTGCCGGGCAGGCCGGGAATGCCGGGCCCGCCCGGGCCCGACCCGCTGCCGCCGGGAATGCCTGGGCCGACACCGCTGCCCGGGCCGGGCGGTCCACCCGGCCCGATGCCGGCGCTGCCGCCGCCGATGTCCGCCGGGCCGGGCGGCCCGCCGGGTCCGATGCCCGAGCTGCCGCCGCCGACGCCGGCCGGGCCGGGCGGCAGGCCGGGAAGACCACCCTCGACCCCGCCCTCACCGCCGCCGACCGGCGCGGTGGCTGCCGGTGCGAGAATGGTCTGCAGCGCGCCGGCGACGACTTGCAGCGCGAGGTAGAGGGTCGGCTGGGTCGCCTCGGCCGTGCCCTTGGCCGTGCCGCTGAGCGGATTGGCTTCATAGACGTCGGCGTGGACGAACCAGCCCTCGGGCTTCTGCTCGTAGCGCCCGACCAGCACGGCGTCGCCGCCGCAGGCTTCGAGCGCCGCCTGCTGCGCCGACTGGAGCACCGGCCGGCGCCGGCCGAGCAGGAACTGCTCGAGCATCGCCGGCGAGCGGCGCAGCGTCAGCGGCAGGTAGACATCCTGGGGCAGGGCGGCCAGCAACTCGGGCAGCGCGGGCGACCAGAACTCGAGGTCGGCCTGGCCGGTGTCGTTGATGAACGGGAGTAGCAGCAGCGTGTATCGCCGGCCCTGCGCGGTGCCGGTGCCGCCCTCGCCGCCGGGCAGGCCGGGCAGTCCTGGCCCGCTGCCCGAACCGCCGGGCAGGCCGGGGCCGCCGGGCCCGCTGCCCGGCAGGCCGGGCGCCGCCGCCAGCGCGCCGGCGAGCAGAAACGTGGCCAACAGCACTCTGACCTGCCGCATCGCACCCTCCGCCCTCACCGCCCCTCGAGCGCCGTGAGCTGCTCCTGGACGAAGGCCGCCACCTCGGCCGGCGGCTGCGTCTGGAGGAACTCACGGTAATAGCGCCGCGCCTCGCGCGTCGCCGCCGCCTGATGGTAGCACATTGCCAGGCCCAGTTTGAGCGCCGGCGCGCCACCACCGGCCACTGCCTCGGCCAGCTCGGTTGCTGTCTGCACCGCCAGCGCGCCGTCGGCGTCTCGCTCGAAGGCGGCCAGAAAGGCCTGCGCGGCGGGCATCAGGTCGCCCTTGTAGAGCAGCAGATTGGCCTCGAGGTAGTACGAGCCCAGATCATCGGGCAGCGCCGCCCGTGCCGCGGCGATCTGCGCCAGCCCGGCATCCCAGTTGCCGCGGTAGTACTCGACCCGGGCCAGCGCCAGCTTCAGCCGCGCCGCCTCGGTTCCGGTCGCCTTGCCGATCCCGGCGGCCAGCGCCTCGGCCGCGCCGTCGAGGTTGTCGGCCAGCAGCCGCGCGTCGGCCAGCAGGGCGTAGGTGGCCGCCCGGTCCGGCTCCAGCGCCACCGCGGCCGCCAGCGCCGCCTCGGCCGCCGGGTAGTCCTCGAGCGCCAGCGCCGCCTGGCCGAGCAGCCGCTGGGCCGCCGCGTTCTTCGCCTCCTGCTCGACCACCGCCTGCGCGGCGACGCGGGCGGCGGCGAAGTCGCCCGCGGCCAGGCCGGTCTCGGCGACCAACAGCAGCGCCGCCGCATCGCCGGGCAGCAGCGCAGCGAGCTGCTGCGCCGCGCCGAACGCCTCGCCGGAACGGCCGCCGGCGACGAGCGCGTCGATCAGTCCGCGCAGCGCCTGCGGCCGAGGTGGCTGGACCGCCGCGGCGTTCTGGTACGAGCGGATCGCTGTCTCGTAGTCGCGCGCGGCGAGTGCCATCTCGCCCCGCTTGAGCTGAAACGGCAGCACGCGCGGCCAGAGTTGCAGCGCCGCGTCGTATTGCTGCACCGCCTTGTCGCTCTCACCCCGCTTGAGATAAGCCGCGGCCAGGGCGTCGACCATCTGGACCGCGCCCTTGGTCAGATTGGCCGCCTCGGTCAGGTGCTCGATGGCCGCCGCCTGGTCGCCCGAGCCGGCCAGCGCGACGCCCTGCAGATAGCGCGCCCGCGCCTCGCGTGTCCGGCGCTGGGCATAGGTCTGCGCCGCCCGCACCGCCGCCGCGCCATCGCCGGCGGCGACGTAGCAGAAGACGGCGTGCTGGACCACCAGACTGAACTGCGAGCGCCAGAGAAAGTCCTTCGTGATCTGGTCAGCCAGTTGCTTGGCCGTGCCATCGCGGGGCAGGTTGCCCTGGTCGGCGTCACAGAACGGCCAGCGGTAGATCCAGCTCGCCAGCAGGCGGAAGTCGTCCTCGCGGATGGCCGTGTCGGGATTGGCCGCCAGCGCCAGGCTCGGCTGACTCAGCGCCTGTTGCAGCGCGGCGGTGAGCACGTTGTCGCCGACGACTGCCGGATCGGTGCCCTTGACCGCCGGGATCTCGGCCACCGGCTCGGCCGCGCCGGGCCGATAGACGCGCATCCCGATCTCCCAGTCGGGCGCGCCGGCGGCCATGACCGGGAGCAGGATCAGGTCGGCGTAGAACGGCGCCGCCACCTGGTCGCGCGCGGCGGCATCCTCGGGGTCAAACCGCCGATTCATCGCCTCGCCCAGCGCGGTCGGGTTCTCGCTCAGCCGCGGGGTGTGCAGCCCGGGCAGCAGCCGCAGCCGTTCCTGAATGAGGTACTGCCAGGCCGGGGCGAAGTAGCTCAGCCGGTTGCTCTCGGTGTTGTTCTTCGCCGGCAGCACGATGATGGTGCGGAACGGCACCTCCTGCGCGGCGACCTCGCCGGCGAGCGCCAGGCAGAGTACCAGGGCCAGCGCCCGTGGCCGTTCAATCATGATGCTCATCCTCCGGGTCGAACGCTGGACGGACGATGTTGACGATGGTCAACCCCTCCGGCCCCGGGCCCGCGCGCCGGCCCACCCACGGTGGGGGGACCCCCAAGCGACCCCCCCCGCGCCCCATCGAGCCCGCCGCACGCCCGCGGA
>CAYONP010000095.1:0-21116 GCA_964405335.1 uncultured Fimbriimonadaceae bacterium | reverse complement strand
TGGATGGGCCTGGCGCCCGACGGCGAGGGCGGGATCTACTACGTCTACGAGAACCCGCAGCTCGGCCGGAGCCGCAACCAGAGCGTGCTGCGGCTCAATCCCCTGGCGCCGGGCGGCGAGCCCCAAATCGTCGCCGAGGGGCTCAGCTACGCCGAACGGCTGCAGCGGCTGCTCGACGGGCGGCTGTTGGGCGAGGGCTCGCAGCGGTGGCAGATGATCGACCCGGCGGCCGGCACGTTCGCGGAGTGGGAACCGACCAGGCTCCTCCCGCGCGGTCACGAGCTGCTGGCCAGCGGCGCGACGCGTGGCGTCCAGCGCGTGACCATGCTGCCGGACGGCGAGCGGATGGTCTTCTCGCAGTTCCAGCGTGACGAGGAGGGGCGCGAGGGTGACGTGCTCTACGTCTGCGGCCTGGACGGGAGCGGCTTGCAGCGCATCACCACGCTCGACCCGACGCCGGTGGCGATGTGGACGGCGCCGCCGCCATGACCGCGCGGTGCGCGCTGCCGTTGCTCCTCTTCGCCGCCGCCGGCGACTCGGGCCGGACGAGCCTCACCCTCCTCTACACCCACACCGCCGCCGGCTACCTACAATCTTGCGGCTGCGCGGGCACCGCGGCCGTTGGACTGGCCGAGGCGGTGGGCTTGGTGCGGGCGGCGCGGCGGGAGGTTGGCGATAGGCTGTTGGCTGTCGACGGGGGCGATCTGGCGCCGGAGGCGGGCAGCGGGGCGGTGGTCTGGTCGGCGTTGGCGCGGGCGGGGTATGACGTGGTCGCGTTCGGGCCGAGCGAGGCGGGCTGGGAGCCGGATTACCGGCGGTTGGTCGCGGCGCAACCGTTGCCGGTGCTCGGGCTGCGCTCGCTCGACGGCGCGCCGACGGTGTACGACCGCATCGTCGAGCGGGCGGGGCGGCGGGTGGCGGTGGTCTCGCTGGGGCCCAGCTACGAGCCGCCGGTCGAGCAGATCGAGCGCATCCGGGCGCGGTTGCGGAAGCTGCGGGGCGAGGTCGATCTGGTGGTCTTGCTGACGCATCGGACGGTCGAGGCCGAGCGGCGGGCGATGGGCGAGGCGTGGGCCGGGCTGGTCGATCTGGTCATTGGCGCGCGCGGCTCCGAGCGGCTGCGCGAGCCCGAGCGGGTCGGCCGCGGCTGGCTGTTGCCGGCGGCGCAGACGGGCCGGCGGGTGGGTCTGGTCGAGGTCCGCTGGACCGACGAGGGCGTCGGGATCGACTGGCGGGCCGAGGCGATCACCGCGCGGCAGCCGACCGACGCGGAAGTGGCTCGGCAGGTGGCCGCCTACCTGGAGGCTCAGCAACAGGCGTTCCTGGTCGACGGGGTGGAGGACGATCCGGCCGTGTTGGCGGCGGACGGCTACGTGCCGCCGAGCGCCTGTGTCGACTGCCACGCCGAAGCCGATGCACGCTGGCGCGCCGGCGCGCATGCCCGCGCCGTGGCGACGCTGGCGGCCCGGAAAGCGCTGCGGCCGGAGTGCCTGGCGTGCCACTCCGAGGCGTTCCGCGCCACGGGTTTCATCGCGCCACCCGACCTGCCGCAGCGCGGGATTGAGTGCGTCACCTGCCATGCCGGGGCGCGGCGGCATCTCGAAGAACCGCGGGCGGGGACCATCGAGCGCGGTGGGCTCGGCGACTGTGTACGGTGCCACAACGAGGTGCACGACCCGGCCTGGAAGGCGGACGAGCGGTGGGCTGTGGTCCGTCATTGAGCGGCCTGGTGGTGCTGCTCGCGGCGGTGGCCGCGCCAGCGGCGCGGTGGGATGCCGGCGGTGCTGTGCCGTACGTGTTCGACCTGCCGGCCGGGGACTGGTCGGCGTTCGACGAGCTGCACCTCGAACTGGGCTGTGACCGGCCGGCGGCCTGTTGGCTGGTGGCCGAGTCCGACAACGCCGCCACCGCGAGCGGGGATCTGCTTCGCCGGCGCCTTGTCGCCGGTGGCGCAAACCAGCGGTTCGAGCTCGCGCTCGGCGGCTTCGAGCCGGTCGGCGCGCCGCTGGGCTGGCGGCAGATCGACCGTCTTCTGCTGGTTGCCGCGATGCCGTTCGAGCGGCCGCAACCCGGTCTCTGGAGCATCGGCGCCGTCGAGCTTCGCCGGCGGCCGTTGCTGGTTAACGACCTGGGTTGGTTGGCGGGAGACGGCCCGCGACGTCGGCTCTGGCGGTTCCAGAACCGGTCGGCCGAGCCGCTGCGGGTTCGCCTGCGGCTGCGGGGCAAGCCGGCGGCAGGACAGGTGGTCGGCTCGCTGCCCGAGGGGGTCGAGGTGGCTCCCGGCGGCGCTGAGGAGGTCGCGCTCGGCGTCGAGGGCGCAGCCGGCGCGATGGGCGACCTCGCGATCGAGTGCGCACCGGGCCCGACGGTGCCGGTCTGGGCGGGCAGTGCGGCCTGGCTCGACCTGCCGTCCGACCGGCCGGCGGCGTGGCTGACCGAGGCCACGGCCGAGCGGTTGCGCGCCGGCCGCGACGACCCGGCGCAGAAGGTGGTGTGGGGCCGGCACCAACTCGTGCTTGACCGGGTACAGGAGTGGTGGCGCGAGGCCGGTCCGACCGGCGACGGCGTCAACTTCCCGCTCGACCTGGCCTACGACGTCTACCTGCAGGCGGTCATCGAGCCCGACCCGGCGGTGCTGGACGCCGCGCGTGGGCTGCTCTGGCGGCTCGCGGCCGATCCGTCGCTGACCACCCAGCCGAACGCTGGCTACGGCTCGACGGGTCTGTACCTGGCGGCGGGCATCGCGCTCGGCTACGACAGTCTCGGCGCGACGCTGACCCCGGGCGAGCGGCGGCGGCTCCGCGGGATCGTGGTCGAGCAGGCGCTGCAACCCTACCTGTCGGCGCTGGAAGATGGTCTGCGGCCGAGCGACCGGGCGCTGAGCCCGACCGCCTGCGCCGACGCGGCGTCGGCGGTGGTCGTGGCCGCGGTGTTGCTGGGTGACGACCCGCGCGCGCCGATCTGGCTGGCGGCCACGGTCGACGAGCTGCAGCGGCTGCTCGAGGCCCTGCCCGAGGACGGCAGTTGGCCGGCGGGCCTGCCGGACTGGCAGACCGCCGTCGGACACCTGCTGTGGGCTGTGGAGGTACTCGCCTGCCGCACCCAGGGCGCGGTCGACCTGCGCCGGCACCGTTTCTTCGCCGCCACGGGCGACTTCGTGCTGCACGCCTGGCTGCCGCCGGCGGGGTTGGTCCAGTTCGGTCGGTCGAGCCGGCCGGTGCTGTTGCCCGACCTCCTCGGCAAGCTGAGCGACAACCTCGCCCGCCCGGACTGGCGTTGGCTGGCTCGCCGACTGACCGTCGGGGCCTCGCCTTACTCGTTGCTGCTGGGCCGACCGGCTGACGACGGGCTGCCCCCGACCAGCATCGCCGGCTGCTTTCCGTCCGCCGGCTGGGCGGTGTTGCGGAGCGACTGGTCAGACGAGGCGCTGGTGATTGCCCTGCGAGCCGGCCCGAACGACCCACAGACCCACCTCGACGGCGGCAGCCTGCTGGTCCACTTCGGCGGCGAGACGCTGCTGCCCGAGCTGCCGGCCACGCGGGTCGACGACGACTTCTGGCAACCAGGCGGCAAGTCGCGCTACGACTGGGCCGCGACGCGCGGCCACAACACGTTGGTCATCGACGGTCGAGAGCAGCGCGAGGACTGGACCTCGCGTGGCCTGCTCGCCCCGACCGAGGGCGGCGTGACCGCCGATCTGACCGAGCTGTACGACGGGGTCGAAGCCGTCGTCCGGCGGCTGATCCTGCGCAGCGACTACGCCCTGGTGATCGACCGGGTGCGAACGAGCCGGCCGACGATCCTGGAGTGGCGCGCGAACACCGCTGGCGAGGCGGTCGTCGCGGGCCACCGGGCTCGTGTTCGCGGTGACGCGCAGGCGATCGACCTGGTCTTCTGGTCCCCGGCCCCGGTGAGGGTCGAGCCGCACCATCATCCCGGCGGCGAGCCGTACCTGTCGGTGCAGCCGACCGAGCCAACCCTGGACTGGACCCTGGCCACGTTGCTCGTCCCCGTGCGCGAGGGACGGCCGGCGGTCGAGGCGGCGCTGAGCGAGGATGGTCGGTTCGTCGAGGTTCGCGCCGGCGACACGACCGAGCGCTGGTCGGTCGTCGCCGAAGCGGCGGACCGGCCTGGGCCGCGGCCGCCGCACGAGACTCGGCGCAGACCGCATAATCGCCGCTAACGCCCGCATTCGGTCGCCTTGAGGTGCGATTCAAGGGGCATACCGGGTCGATTCAAGCCGGCTACGGTGCGGATTCCGGTTGATTGTGCGCGGAGTCCGGTTGATCGTGAGGGACCGCCGCTGGGTGCACCGGACTCGGCAAGGCTTGCCGATTCGCGGCGCTGTCGCCGTGGAACTGTAACGGCGGGGTCCCGCGGGTACAGATGGCAGGTCCGAAAGAGGGCGAATCGGCGGATGCTGGGCGTGGAGTCAAGCCCAGGTGGCGTGATGGCGCGAGCGGCACGGGCACCCCAACCCCTTGACCGCGGCGGTCAGCCTGTTGCACAACCTGCTCGGACGCGGAGTATAGGGGTGATCACCTGGCCCTGTCCGGTCTGTGGCGAGCGACTGCAGGTGAGCGAGAGGCACACCGGCACGCGGTTCGTCTGCCCGCTGTGCGGCAGCGAGTCGAAGATCCCCCGCGACCTGACCGCCGCCCGCGAAAAGGCCGCGGCCCAGCGACGTGAAGAGGCCGCCGCGCGGGCGGAGCCTCGAGCACCGCAGCCGGTACGTGTTCCGGATCCAGGGGTCGAGCAGGTGACACGGGCGCGGGTGCAGGAGTTGCTCGCCCTGCAAGGCCAGCGGGCGCTGAGCAGCGAGGAGTTGCGCGAGTTGGCCGGCCACGCGGCAGCGCTCGGCGACGACGACGGTGCCGCACGGGCCCGCGTGGCGCTGAGCGCGCGGGGCGTGCCAACTCCGGCCCAGCCAGCCTCCCCTCCGGGCGATGCCGAGCTCGACGCCCTGCTCGGCAGGTTGAGGCGGGAGCAGGTCAGCCTGCCCAAGATCAGCCAGCCCGAATTGTCCGGCACGCGGGTGCTCGGCGGGCTGCTGCTCGTGGTGGGTGTGCTGATGGTGTGGTACTTCTTCTTTGCCTTCGATCCGAGCGTCGAAGTGCCGCGGTCGACCTTCATGGGCGAGTCAATCGGCGGTGGCCGGGTGAACAACCTGGGCCTGATGCAGGATCGGCAGAACGGGATCATCATCGGCTGCGTGATGTCGCTGGCCGGGCTGGTCGTGTCGATGTTCGGCGGCCGGCGCGGCTAGCAGCGTTCCACGTCGCGCCCGGTGGCCCGAGGTTGGGCCACCGGGGCGGCGCTCGGGGCGTTCGCCGTCGGGGCGGGGTTGGGGTATGATCGGCGGGCTGGAGACTGGGGTGAGCAGGCCGCGTGAGTTCACGGTGGTGATTGAGGAGGACGAGGACGGGTACCTGACGGCCGAGGTGCCCGCCCTGCGCGGCTGCTACACGCAGGCGCGGGGCTTGGATGAGCTGATGCAGCGGATCCGCGAAGTCATCCTGCTGTGTCTGGAGGAATCCGATCCGGGTGCGCCGCCGCGGTTTGTCGGAGTGCAGCGGGTGAGCGTGTGAGTCGCCTGCCGGCGTTGCGCGGCGCCGAGCTGGTCCGAGCCTTGGAACGTGCCGGGTTCGCCGTCGTTCGACAGCGCGCCAGCCACGTGCGGTTGGTGCATCCCGACGGGCGAACGACCACCGTTCCAGTCCACGCCGGTGAGACCCTTGGCCCTGGTCTGCTGGCCAAGATCCTCCGCGACACGGAGCTGACCCGCGAGGAGCTGAGGGCGCTGCTGTGAGCAGGGCGGCCGGCGCGGCTAGCAGCGCTCCACGCCGCCCCGGTGGCCCGAGGTTGGGCCACCGGGGCGGCGGGCACCCCTCAAATCCGCCTCGTCCGTGCTGCGCGCACCAGGGGGCGCGTGCGGCCGGAGAAGCCACGCGGGGCGCGGCCGGATCAGCGGCTCCGCTTGGTGAGCGTCATGGGGTCTCTCGGCGCGAGGCCCGTTCATGGGGTTCCACCGATAGTCGGTCACGTTTGCCGGCGCCACTGTCGGATCGACCCGTTGACCGCGGCGCCTTGATTTTGTCGTCACATAGGGGTACAACAAGGGCAGGAGGCGCCGATTGAGCAGGCGGGACAAGCGTGAGGCACGCCTCCGCCGAAACAGGCGCCATGTGACGCTGAACGAGATGGTGGCGGTCTTGACGGCCGCGGGCTTCACGTGCCGCCGCGGCGACAGCGGCCACTGGTCTTGTCGCCACCGCTCGAACGCGTGGTGCAACCTGCCCGAGCCACACGGCCGCGGCGAGGCCTACCTGTTGCGAGCGTACGTCGACAACGCCCTTGCGGCTCTCGACGCAGCACGGGATTGGGAGCGGGAGCAAGAGGAGCCAGCGCCATGACCACGGCGAACAGCTATTTGGACCGGGCGCGAGAGTATTCGGCCGTGGTGGTGCCCGACCTCGACGGCGGCTTCGTCGCCCGCGCGGTGGACTTCCCCGGCGCGATCGGCGCCGGGGCGACGCGGGACGAAGCGGCCGACGAGCTGGCCCGCGGCATCGCGGCCATGTTGGAGCACGCCGAAGCCGAGGGATTCGAGGCACCCGCGCCCATGCGCGGGTACAGCGGCGCGCTCAGCATTCGCCTGCCGCGATCGTTGCACGCCGCCGTGGCCCAGCGCGCGGCAGCCGAAGGCCAGAGCCTCAACGCCACGGTGTCGTACCTGTTGACGCAGGCGCTTGGGCTCACTGGGGCGGTCCAGCAACCACGGCAGCGCAAGCACCTGTCCAGAACGACGGAGTGACGTCGCTTCTCCCATGGTGCCGAACGTCACTCGACAGCCCGCTCGCCGACGCTCGCGCCGGATGCCGACCGACTCAGCAGGAGCTTTGCCCTCCCGACGAGCCGGTCCACCGCGGCGACTAGCGCACACGATAGCGGCCGCCCGACCACACTCCCCTCTGGACAATCGGGATGTGGTTATCATACACTCACTATGTGACTGGAGTGCATATGGGCGACCAGGCCATTGCCTACCTGCGCGTTTCGACCGAAGAACAGGCCGCCGAGGGCGTGTCGCTCGATGCGCAGGAGGACCGCATCCGCGCTTATGCCGCTCTGCGCGGGCTTGAGCTGGTCGAGCTGGTCTGCGACCCGGGCGTCTCGGCCGGCAAGACCCTGGCCGCGCGCGAGGGCGGCGGGCGGCTGCTCGAGGTGGTTCGCCGCGGCCGCGCCCGGGCGGTGATTGCCTACAAACTCGACCGGCTGTTCCGCGACGCGGCCGACTGTCTGACCGTCACCGCCGGCTGGGACAAAGCCGGCGTGGCGCTGCACCTGGTCGACCTGGGCGGTCAGAGCATCGACACCGGCAGCGCGCTGGGGCGCTTCTTCCTCACGGTCATCGCCGGCGCCGCCGAGATGGAGCGCAACCTGGTCCGTGAGCGGACCGCGCTGGCGATGGCCCGCAAGCGCGAGCGACGCGAGTTCTGCGGCGGCGAGCCGCCGTACGGCTGGCGACTGGGCGCCGACGGCGTGCACCTCGAGCCGGAGCCGGTCGAGCAGGCGGTGGCCGTCGCCGCTCGCCGACTGCGCGGCCGTGGCCTGTCGCTGCGCCAGGTAGCGGCCCGGCTCGAGGGCCGGGGCCTGCGGCCGCGGAGCGGCGGGCGGTGGTACGCGACCACGGTGCAGCGGCTGTTGGTCGCCGAGGTAGGGCCATGAGCGAGCGCGGTACCGAGCAGGTCTGCGTGCGGCTGCCGAGCCACCTGCTGCGCCGGCTCGAGGCGCTGCTGCCGCGGATCGGCGCCGCGCCCGAGCTGGCGACTGTCGGCCGACCCAACCGCTCGGACGTGATCCGCCTGGCGCTGCTGCGCGGGGCGGCGCAGTTGGAGGCGGAGTTCGGCGGGCAGGAGGAGGCTCGGTGAATGAGGATCACTTTGCGGAGCAGCGTCGGCGGATCGACGAGGAGGAGCAGCGCGGGGTCGAGGAGGCCTGGCCCGGCATCGGCCGCTTCGCCCGCGAACATGCCGGGCCGGACTGCATCATCGGCTTCGGCGACGGCCGCCTGCGCGTCTGGCGGCGCTCGGCCGCGCCGCCGCTCGGCGCCCTGCCGGCCGGCCGGTTCGAGCCGCCCGATGGCTCGCCGGCGCGCGAGTGGGTGGGCCGGAAATCGGTGATCCACGAAAACGACGACCTGGCCGTCTACCAAGAGCCCGAGATCGCCTCCCTGTGCGGCATGACGCGGTTCTGGCATCGCGACACCGAGCGCTGGGAGCGGCCTCACCGGGTAGTGGCCGCGGTTTCGCGACGCAACGAGGCGGAGGCGATCACCGACTTCCTCTTCGAAGAGGGCTTCCTGAAGCGGCCCTATGGCCGCAGTCGCCCGATGCGCTGGCGATACGGCTGGGCCGGGCTGGCCCTCAACGGCCCCACCGAGGGCGACCGCGGGCTCTGGTTCCACGCCGCGTTGAGCGCCACTTTCTGGGATACACCGCCGGGGGCGAACCCGCAGTTCAATCCAGATGACCGGGGCATCGCCAGCCTGATCCACGGAGTCGCCGTCTCGACCGTCAAGGACGTGTGGGATCCCGCCGTCTGGGACTGGACTCGCTATCGACTCGACGACGGCCACCTGACTCCCGAGCCCGATTCGTTTCTGCAGTCGACCGACGGCCCGTGGCCGCTGTGGGCCCGCGAGGGCGTCGCCCGGCATCGCCTGGTGCAGCGGGCTGCTGAACTGCTGTTCGCCGCCAATGAGCGCCGTTGGCAGGATAACAAAGCTCGCCGACAGGTCTTGATGCCAAAATCCGAAGAGTGGCAAATCATCAGTCTACTGCTCACAGAGTTAGCGTCGCGGGCGACGCGCCTCTCGTTCGAACCGCAGTCACCGGCCCGGGCATACCCCGACGGCACGCCGGCGCTGCTCCTCTGGGCTGCCATCCAGGGCCGCGCGCATCTTCGCCGCTGTGCCGCCTGTGGCCGTTGGGTGCTCAACTACGGGCCAAGACCACGGCGGAGTTGTGACGCGACCTGTCGGCAACGGCGGCGACGAGGCAACCCATAGCGTCCCGGACGGTCCATGACTCCGAGGGCGATCTCGCTCGCTGATGTCACACGAGATGGATCGTCGCCCGGTCTGGAACCTGCACGGCAATCTCTGCACAGCGATCCAAAGTCCATCTACATACGGGGGTTCGATCATGCTATGATGGCACGACCCCCGTCGGCGAAACGGGGGTCGTCTGAACGCTGAGCCGGGGCCCAGCGAACGGCACGGAGCCGTAAGGGTAGCCGGCAGCGAGGAGTGCGTCAATCGGTGCGCCGGGATCGGCGCGCTGTGGAGATTGGCTGCCATGCCGGCTAGACCGACCTTTTCACCCACCTTCGACGTGCGCCAGCTCCCGGCCTTGCGCCGGCGGCTGGGCCTGACCCAGACCGAGCTGGCCCATCGGCTCGGGGTCCGGGCCGATGAGATCTCGCGCCTCGAGCGCGCCCTGGCGCCCGGCGAGCTGTTGGATCGTCTGGTGGCGGCGGTGATGGAGGCGATGGACGGCGAAAGATGACCGCCGCCGACCGCGCCCGCCGCTACGTCGCCGCCGTGCCCGGCGCCACGAAGGGGGGCCGCGACCGATGCGCGTTCGGGCTGGCCTGCCGCCTCGTCGAGCGGTTCGACCTTGACGACGCCGACTTACTGCCCCTCTTGGCCGAGTGGAATCGGCGCTGCGACCCGCCGCTGGCCGAGCGGACCCTACGGACCAAGCTCGCCTCGGCCCGCCGTACCACCGCGTACGACCCGGCCCTGGCCAACGGTGAGCCGGCTCGACAGGCCGACCGGCCACGGCCGGAACCGGAGCCGCCTGCCGCGCCCCTGCCGGACGAGGCCGAGCTGGCGGACGCCAATCGCAAGCTGACCGGCGGCGGCCAGGCGGCCGAGGCGCGCGCCTGGTTGGCTGCCCGTGGCATCGACCCGGCCGCCTGCGGCTGGGGCATCGCTCGGCTGACCGCTGCTGATCTACCTCGCTATCAGCTTCCGCAGACAGCCGAGGGCGTTCGCCTCCTGGTCCCCGTTCGAGCGGCCGACGGCTACCTGCTCGACGTGCGCCGCTACGCCGCCGGCCCACTCGGCCGCGACGTGGCGGCCGACGCCAAGCTGCTGCCGTGGGCTACCGGGCATGGCTCAGCCAAGCCCTATGGCTGGCACCAGCTCTCCGCCGACGCCGATCCGATCGTGTGGTGCGAGGGGGAGGCAGACCGCGAGACTCTCCGCGCCGCCGGGCTGGCCGTGGTGACCAACACCTGCGGCGCCGGTAGCGCGGCCCTCGTCGCTCGCGAACGTCTGCCGGCAGAGCTGGTCACCGGCCGCCGGTTCGTCGTCTTGTTCGACCGTGACGCCGCGGGTGACGCCGGCGCGGCTCGACTGGCGCAGGCCCTCCTCGCCCGCGGCGCGGCGGAGGTGCGTGTCGCCACCTGGCCGGTCGACGCGCGCGATGGGTACGACGCCGGAGACTGGTATGCCGATGGGGCGGATCTCGAGCGACTGCGCGCCGTGCTTGACGCGGCCGTGGCGGTGACGGCGGAGCAGGGCGAGGAGGCCGAGCAGCGGCAGGCGTTCTGTCGGCCTGGTGTCCACCGCTGCGACGATATCGGCAACGCCGGGCGACTCGTCGAGCTGTTCGGCGACCGCCTGCGCTACTGCCCGGACTGGCGCACGTGGCTGGTGTGGGATGGTACGCGGTGGGCTATCGACGTTGAAGCCCGCGCCGTCGAGTATGCGAAGACCACCGCCAGGAGCATCCTCCGCGAGGCACACGCCGCACCCGAAGAGCAGCGGAGCACGATCGCCAAGTGGGCGATCCAGAGCGGCAACCGGGCGCGTCTTGAGGCGCTGCTGGCCCTCGCACAGTCCGACCCCGCGTTGGTGGTATTGAGCACCGCGCTCGATACCAACCCGTGGCTGCTGAACACCCCGACCGGAACGGTCGACCTGCTGACCGGCCAGCTCCGCGAACATCGCCAAGCCGACTTGATCACCATGCGGACCAACGCCGCCTTCGTGCCCGGCGCCGACGAGGCCGACACGCCGGAGGCCGAGCTGTTCCGCCGCTTCATGGCCGACACGACCAACGGCGACGAGGAGCTGCAGCGCTACATCTGCCGTGCCTTCGGCTACAGCTTGACCGGGAGCACCCGCGAGGAGGTCTTCTTCTTCCCCTACGGACCGACCCGAACGGGCAAGAGCACGCTGCTAGAGACCGTCGGCCAGGCGCTTGGCGACTACTCCGAGTCGGCCGATTTCGAGGCGTTCCTGCAGACGCGCGACATCGACGGCGAGAAGCCCTCGCCGCAGATCGCCCGCCTGCAGGGGAAGCGCTTCGTGCGTAGCATCGAGTCGGCGCGCGGGCGAACCTTCGCCGAAGCGCTGCTCAAGAAGCTCACCGGTGGCGACGAGATTGCACCGCGCGCGCTGCACAAGGCGCCGGTCACCTGGCGAGCCACGTTCAAGCTCTGGTTCGCCTCGAACGAGCAGCCGCGCATCCGCCATGATGACGCCGCCTCCTGGCGCCGTGTCCGCGTGCTTCCGTTCGAGCACCAGCTTGCGGATCCTGATGACCCGACACCACGCGCCGGCTTGCCCCAACCCGATCTGACCCTCAAGGAGCGGTTGCAGACCGATGCCCTTGAGGTCGTGCTGGCATGGGCGGTCCGCGGCTGTCTCGACTGGCAAACGGATGGTCTCGGGACCTGCGAGGCGGTTCGGGTTGCGGTGCGTGAGTATCGAGACAGCCAGGATCCGCTTGGCGGTTGGCTGGCCGACTGCTGCGAAGTGGACACGGCCAACGCGGCGCTCGTGGCACCGGCTCGACAGCTCTATCAGAGCTACGTCGCATGGGCAAACGACAGCGGGTTGACCAAGCCGCTGTCCGAGAAGACCTTCGCGCTGCAGATGAAGGCGCGCGGGTTCGAGCAGGAACGGATACCAACGGCGACCGAAGGTAACTCCCGTGCGTTCATACGTGTCTACTACGGCATTCGGGCGGTTTCTGATCCGGGTGATCCGGGTGATCCGGCAGAGTCCGGTACTTTCCCCAGAGAATCTCTTAATAGGGAGTTTAGGACTGACCCGGATCACCCGGATCACCCGGATCACGATGACCCGTTCGCGGAGGACTTCGTGCCGCCATGAGAGCGACGTGCAGCGAGCAGGAACTGCGACGCCGCTGTGTCAATGCGGTCGGATCACTGAAGCGACGGGCTGCGATGGAACCCGACCTGCCCCGTTTTGTGCCGCCGGAGGTAACCGCCGGTCAGGGCTTCGACTTCGAGAACGAAGTCGTGGCGTATCTGCTGTTGTGCCTGTTGACCGGCACAGAGCCGTGGCCGGGTGACGGATGCGTGGTCCAGGTCGCCTGCCAGCAGCGCGACCGGGGCTGGCAGCCAGACGACGTGGTGCTGACGTTGTCCCGGTCGGATGGCGAGCGACGCTGCGCGGTCTCGGTCAAGAGCTTCGAGGCGATCACCCAGAATGGCCTCCGGACCAGCTCCAACCAGCTCGACACGGAACAGCTCAAGCAGCTCTGGCGGCTGCACCTCGGCCGGCAGGCGGTGACTCCGCCGTTCGATCGCGAGCGTGACCTCCTTGGCGTCGTGGCGGGCTCAATTGACGTTGGGTTGCTGGCGCGCCTGGAGACGCTACGTCAGCGAGCCGAGGTCCGGGACGGTGGCGAGCACGACATTCCGCTGAGCCAGGAGCAGAAGCGGTTTGTGCGGCAGTGGCGCTGCCCGGAGGACGTCGACGCCTCCGCTCACGCGGACGAACGGACCGTCACGCTGTTCCTGCGCCAGTTCCGGGCGGCGGGCTTTGACGTTTGGCACCGGAGCATCCCGCTGCACGCTCGGGCCGCGCTCAGGGACCCAGCGGACGCCAACACCGACGCACTGTGGCACGACCTGCAACAGATCGCGACCGACTACCGTGCCCACGGGGGCATCTGCCGGCTGGTGCCTCTCTTGGACCGTATGCGCGGGCGGCATGACCTGGCGGCCTACCCAAACCATCAAGCCGACTGGGATCGCTTGGCCCGCGTGTCTGTCGAGCTGCTCGCGCATGTGGATGACACGATCGACGGGTTTCGGTTCCCGCGGGAACAGGAGCTGTCCGAGATCCTGCGCCACACAGAGGATGAGCGCGTCCGCGGCATCGCGGTGTTGGGCGAGTCCGGTTGCGGAAAGAGCGTCGTGCTCAAGCGTTGGGCCGAGACGTTGGCGGGCGAGCGCTGGATCTGGTGGGATCTGGCCACGCTCGACGAGGCCGGCCCGACCGCATTCGCTCAGCGCGTCGGTACGCCCTATCTGCTCGGTGAGCTGCTTCCGGCGGTGGCAGAAGGTCGGGCGTTCCTCGTCCTCGATGGGCTCGACCGGCTCACGAGCGACCAGGCTTGGCAGAACCTGGGCGCTCTGCTGCGACACCTCAAGAGCGGCACCTGGACGATCATCGCCAGTTGCCAGAGCGAGAGCTGGGACCGCGTCGCCAGCCGGCTTGAGGCCGCCGGTCTCGACCCGTCAGCGTGGCCGATGGTGCAGGTCGACCGCCCCGAGCTCAAGGCGTTGGCCGGTCTGCTGGATCGACATCCAGCGCTCCGGCCGGTCCTTCAGCGACAGGACCTCCAGGCATGTCTGCTGCGCCCGAAGGTGTTGGACCTGCTGGTGCGCGGGACAGCCCACGTTGCCGCGGCCAACACCGCAGGATGGGTCGGTGAAGCCCACGCGGTTGAGTGGATCTGGCAGCAGTTGGTTCGGCGTGGAACGGAGGCCGGCCAGCGGGCGCGCCTGGCCAAGCAGCTCGGCACTCTTCTGGCAGACCGGTTGTTGGTGGCCCTGCCCGAGAGTGAGATCGATCCGGCGCTGCTGTCAGTCCTCTCCGCGCTCCAGACCGACGGCATCTGCCGCCTACGCGATGAGCGGGTCTCGTTCGCCCATGACCTTTACGGCGACTGGGCACGGCAACGGGTGTTGCTCGACCATGAAGCGGACCTGTTGCCGTTCTTGCGCGCCGAGAACCGGCTGGCCAATCCTCTGTGGCAACGGGCGCTACGCCTGCACGGGGTCTACCTGCTGGAGCAAGGCGCCGACCCGGTGGCATGGATGAGCGCACTGGAGTCGCTCCGTGCGGAGCCCGAGGCCGAAGGCCTGCTGCTCGACTCGGTGGTCTTCGCCGGGGGTGCCGGTACCGCGCTCGAGGGCGTCTGGCCGCACCTCGTCGCTGAAGACGGCCGACGGTTACAGGTGCTCCTGCAGCGCTTTGAGCATATCGCCACCAAGCCGCACGAACACAGGATTGCCGCGCTCGGCGAATGCTCCGGCGCGCTCTCACCCGCCCACTTACGCTCGCTGCTGCGGATACCCGTGTGGCGCCTGTGGCCGCCTCTCTTGGAGGTGTTGGTCCGCCACGCCGACGAGGTCTGGGAGCTGGCGCCGACGCCGTTCGCGCGGCTGGCCGAGATGTGGCTGCGCCTCACCAACGAACCCAAGCTGACTTGGCAGAGCGAGCTGGCCGCCATCGTCTGCGAAGCTGCCGAAGGAGCCGACGCCTCGGCCGATGCTCCCGACTGGTACCGACGATGTGACGTTCACAAGGACCTTTACCGAGCCGCTCTGGCGGCCACGCCGCACTGTCCCGACAGGATCGAGACGTTCGTCCGAGGGCGCGTGCGGCGAGTCGCTGCGAACGAAGAGGAAGCGGCCCACCTGGCCAGCTCCCCCGCGCCGCTAAGACACGTTGACAACGACTTCCGCGAGGTGTGCCTCGAGGAGCAGTACCTCGGGCACCTCATTTCGTGCCAACCTGCCCTGGCTCGCGAGGTGCTGCTGGCCCTGCTGCTGGAACCCGAAGAAGATGAGCCGCACCTGTTCCTCGGCCGGTTCCCCGCCATGCGGCCCTGGGATCACGTCCCCGTGTGGAGTGCCTCGGATTGGCATCCGGCAATGCCCACGCACGGCCCGTTTCTACCCTTCCTTCAACGACGCCCTGCCGAGGCCCTGACCGCGGTGCTGCAGTTGGTCAATAAGGCCACCGATGCCTGGACAGATGCCGAAGCAGAGTCGCACCCGTCGGAGCGCTATCACGTCGACATCCCGGGCTGGGGCTGCAGGCGAGGCGACCGGCGGACCTTTTACTGGTATCGCGGCCTGCTCTCGAACACGACCGTCAGCGTCGCCTTGATGGCCGTCGAGCATTGGCTCTACGGCCTCATCGACCGCGACGAGCCGGTCGAGCCGTGGCTGCAGCGGATCATCGAGCAGTCGACCTCACTCGCCTTCGCCGGGTTGCTGGCGGCGGTGGCGGCCAAGCAGCCGGTCTTGCTCACCGGCATCCTGCGGCCGCTTCTGGCCGTCGTCGAGTTCCAGGTCTGGGAGGAAGGCTATGGAATCTACCGGGAAGCCCAGTTGCTGGCCGGCATGTGGTGGCCTCGAGAGTCGCCCCAGTGCGCGGAACGTCGGGCCGAATGGCACCGGCTTCAGCATCGGTCCTGTCGACTGGATCGGCTGTCCGCCGCTCTGGTCGCTGGGTGCCCAGAGATGGCCGACTTCTTCGCCGAAGTGCGCGACGCGTGGCAAGAGCGCCTCGATGCGGCTGCACCCGACGATCCGATGCTCTCGAATCTACGCTGGCGCATCCCGCGCTACGACCCGGCCAACTACCATCCGATCGACGACCCTTCCGGCTGCGGCGCCGTCGAGTATCGGCTGCCGCCCGAGTTGATGCCCGAAGGCCAGGCAACCCGTGAAGCGCTGACTCGGTGGCGTGCAGCCTTCTCGCTCCCCTACCTCTTCTCGGATCGTATCGCTGCCGACCTGCCGCTCGGCGAAGCCGACGCCGACCGCGTGTGGGAGGCGGTCCAGCAGGTCACCGCCGACGCGGCCGCGGGCACGGCGGATCCGGGCTCGGTCTACTCCGTGGACGATGTCCTCTGCGCCGGCGCCGCAGCGCTCCTGGTGCGGGCCGGGCCGTGGCTCGAGTCGTACCCCGAGCGGCGCCGCTGGTGCGTGAACACGCTGCTGCGGATCACTGCCACCGGACCCCTCCCGAACCGACCCTTGCTGGGGATTGAAAAGTGGCCCGCAACGGCCGCCCACGCGCTGCCGGTGCTCTGGTCGGCCGCGCCGACGAACCGCCGGCTCCGGCACCGCATCGCACGGCTGGCGACCGCCGGCGACGAGGTGGCGACGCAGCGCCTCCTCGCCGGCGCGGCTAGGCACCGCTCCGAGCTCGGCGCCGAGTTCGGCCGGCTGCAACACCTCGTCCTCCAGGTTGCTCGTCTTCGGCACCGCTGGATGCGCGAGGGGGAGTTCCACCGCGACCTCGACTGGTGGCTGCGCGAGCCCGAGGCGATGCGGCGTCGTGGTTGGCGCCGAGCGCATTGGTGGCGCCGACTGCGTTGCCGGCTCGGCTGGGTCTCTGGCCCGCGGCCCCGGCTCAGCCTGCGCCGCGAAACCGCCCGGCTGCGGCGCGCGTTCGTGCGCGGCGCCATCCCATCGGCGTGCCCGAGCCTGACCGACTTTGCAGACTGGGAGTCACTGCCAACAGGCGCGCCCCCAGAGAACGCGCTTCGGCTCCCCGGGTTCGACCTGGAACTGGCAGCGAGCATCTACACGTGGCTGCCACCGCTCAGCGAAGCGCGGGATGCCGCCGAGCGGGAGCAGTGGATCGAGTGGCGACGCGACGTGGCCCTGGTGACCGCGGAGATGCTGCGCCCGCCCCACAAGCGGCAAGTCTACCGACCCTCCCAGAGTTGGCTCGAATGGGCGTTCCGCGGGCTTGCTTCGACGGTGCTCCAACTCCGCTCGCCGGAGCAGGCCGAGCGCCTGTGGCAGCCGTTGCTCGAGCTGGGTGAACCCGCGGGCGACGCGCTCTCCACCTTCCTCCATCACATGCTGGCCATCGCGATGGACGAACCCGACCGGCGATGCTCCTTCCTGCAACACTGGCGGCAGATGGTCGCCTTCGCCGAGGGCTGTCCCGCCTGGCAAGACGGCGCCGAGCCCTGGGCCTCGTTGATGGGTTGGCAGTGGTACCACAGCCCGTGGTCCGCCGACCATGCCGACCTGGCCGACGGGATGTCGCCGGTCTGGCGCGCCCTCGCGCCGCGGCTGCTGGTGCACCCGCCGTGTCGTCGCGCCTTCGTCCGGTTCCTCGCCGGCGAGGTGTCTTCCGGCCTACGTCGCGACGGCGTCCAGTGGCTCGCGGCCCATCCGCCCCGGCGGGCAGGCGCCGGCGCGTCGAACGACCAGGCGGCCGTCGCCCGTCTGCTGGAGCGCTGCTGGGCGGATGGTGCCGACACCATCCGGACCGCCGCGGCACTGCGGTCGGCGTTTCTGGCTTTGCTGAACGAGGCCGGGGCGGAACCGCTGGCCAAGCAGCTCCGGGACGAGCTCGCGCCGTGGTGATGCTATTGCGGCTCCGACTGCCGGGTCGTCGGCTCGGGCTCACGGTCTGCGATGGGAAATCGGGCCAACATCCGCCGAGGTCGCGTCGACGTGGCCTCGACGATGAAGTAATCGACTGCGGCCGGGAGCCGCTCCTCGGTCTTGCCGCCGCGCTGGCGCAACAGGATGTGGTCGGTGCACGACCGGATCAGGTAAGGTCCGGCTACTCGATAGGCCACATCGAGGTTCGTCAGGCCGATCGAGGTGAGGCGCCGGTTGCGCGGGACCGACCACAGCCGTGGCGAGCACGCCACCTCGATGCGTGGCGCGTAGTTGGTGCGGCTTCGCGGAGTGAAGGCCTCCTGGACGAGCAGCAGGGCGACGGCCAGGTGAGCCTCTTGGCCGCGAATGTACTCCTGCAGTCGAATCAGCATGGTCGGCCACGGCACGGCCGCCTGTTGCGACGCGGCCAGGACTTCCTCCAGCGTCGGCTCGAGCCTATCGCCTGCCCCGAAGTGCCGCGCGACCAGCGCGTCCGGAAACAGCAGCAACGCTGCAACGTAGTCGAGCAAACGGCGTCGCCGCCGATCATCCGACACCGGGTAGTCCAACTGGATCTCTGAGTCGTAGATCACGTGCGCCAGTTCATGTGCCAGATCGAAGCGCGCTGCCGCCTCGGTGGTGTGGATCTCGATCAGCGACGGCCTATTGAACAAGCTCAGTTGTTGCGGCGGTGGCGTTTCCGGGCACTCGAACAGCGTCATCTGCCGCGGCGTCGGGCGGGGCGGTGGCGCCGGCGCCACCGAGGCACGGAGCGGATGCCGCGGATCGGGGGTCCGAAGGACCGTGGTCTCCAATAACTCGGCGACCTGCGGCAGCGGTGACCGGAGGAGATCCGGGTCGCCGAGGCCGGCTTCGAGGAGAATGGGATCGACGGCGGCTCGCGCGATGGCGCGAAGGTCCTCACCGAGGCTGCGCATGGTCCGCAAGGAGTGACTGCATCAGCGCAGGTCGGTCAAGGGTCCAGACCTTGTCCGTGATGTTGGCGTGCCTCACTAAAAGCCCTGCCCCGGTCCGGAGCTTCTCCGCCGTGGGCTTTCGCAGTTCGGGTAAATCCATGTCGTGAACATTGTGGCTATACGGCGTGTCCTCGTGAGCCTGCACCTGCTCCGCCGCGAACGGCATTTCAAACGGCAGCCCGGTCTCGAGGAACTCACCCGGAAACCAGTCGAACGCGGGCACCGTCAGCGCGGCGCTCAGATCCAGCCGCAGGGCCTGAAGTCTGTACGGCCGCCCCTCGTGATCGTATCGACAGGTCACCACCAGTGTTTCGTCGTCCCAATCGGCGCTCAACTTGCCGTTGGTGATGATGGCGTTGTCCCGCGGCTGTGTGAAGACGTGCTCACTCGCCGTGCCGACCACCCACGCGGGGAACGGTAGCGGCTGCAAGAACAAGATCTTGGTCTCTTCCGGCGGATGGAGCGACGCGAACCGACCGACCACCTTCGGGAAGGCGGGGCCGAGCACGGCGACACAGCGATCGGAGCCGAGATTGTCGATCAGCACCTCTTTCAGCAGCACGGTTAGCACGTCGCCGATGGCCCGCTCACAGGCTTCGGAGCGACGCTGCTGCTGCGGGACCTCGACTCCGCCGAAGAGGCCGGCCGTCCCCGACGCGCTGGGCGGCTCATACGACGGGCCATCGATGAGCGGCGCCTCGAACATCCAAGTTGAGGGCCAGCGGATGCGGAATTCGCCCTTGTCTGCGGAGCTGGCCGCGTAGGTGAAGGTGACCTCGAACGCCTCCGGCCGGCCGTTACCGTCGGCAGGCAGGTCGCGCAGCCGATAGACCAGCCCGTAAGTGGTCATTGCTGGGCCTCCTCTTCCCGGCAAAGCGGGATCTTAGCTTCGTGCAGGACGGCCCGCACCCGATCGTACAAGAAGTGCGCCCGCGGTGAGTCGGGCTCGATGTCCTGGCCCGGTACGATCACGCAGATCCGGCAGTACGGCCGTTCGATGTCGGCCACGCATTCGTCGCTGAGCGGGACCGTCGCCTTGCTGCGGGCGGTCCAGCTCTGCACCTTCCCAGACGGAACGAGGATCGAGTAGTCGGCGACCCGCGGGGCGTCCCTCCCCAGACCGCTACGCCAGCGGCGCGGGATCGACAACACCCGCGGCAGCCGACCGACGTCGATCAACATCTCGTTGGCGTAGCCGTGCTGGAGGGGGCGCAGCCGCTCGCGGGCGTCGTCGTAGCGATTGACATCGACCAGGATCGGCTCGCCGACCAGGCAGTCGTGGACCAGTTCGGCCGCGCCGTGGCGTGTAGAGTCGTCGGCCGCGGCTTTCGCCGCCTTCAGCCGATCAAGGCACACCTGCAAGAAGCTCCCGAAGCTACTTGAGATCCCCGAACTATCGTGCCGCAACCAATCCGCCATCCCCTCTAGTGCACTGAATTCCTGCGCTCGACTGAGGATGTCCTTGCTCACCGATAGCGCCACTTCAACGGCCACACAAAACTTCTGCTTGATCGGATTGGTGGCTCCCTGACCGGCCCGCTCCATCATGGTCCGGTAGCAGCGCACCCCATTCAGGTCCGCCGGCCAAACTGCTCTGTGGATGATGTACTGCTGGACGATCTCGATCACCATCCGCTCGGGCACGCGCATCTCGGGCGACAGGTAGAACCGGTCGTAGAGCATGATGCGCTCGCGCCACAGATCGGCGGCCGCCACGGCGCTGCGCCCATCGAGGCAGAGCAGCCCGGCGTTGTTCACGTACTGCTCGCTCAGGAACTCGGTCAGCCACGCCTCCGGCGACTCCAGATGGAGGCGGGAGGCGACCGGGTGGTAGGAGTACTTCCGGAGGAGCTCGCTGTCCGCCCGCAGGTAGTCAATCTTGTCGGCGTCGATGGGTGAGTTGACCATCGCGGTGAGCCAGGGAACGCCGTAACGACCGGTTATCACGTCGAAGATGAGCCGAGCTGCTTCGTCGTCGCTGACGGCCTTCAACCCCTTGCCGGTAGACAGCTCGTTAGTGAGCGCTCCGAAGAACGTCCTGCTCTGCTTAGCTTCTTCCGTCGCGTCTCTGCCTTGCTCGGCTTCTTCCGTCGCGTCCTTGTCCAGCCCAAGTCGCTGCTGGAGAACCAGTTCCTGGGTACCATCGGACACCTCGGACGGAACCCAGTTGATCGTCTTCAGCACCTCGTCGAACACATGCGAGTACGGCAGGTGTCCCCAGTCATGCAGGTAGAGTGCGGCGCAGAGAACCAGCTTGGCCCGCTTGTCGTCATCAAGCGGGTGCGGGCGGCAATGCGACGGAATTCTGCCTTGTTCTAGCAGCTTCTCGAGCCAAAGGCGCCCGACCGTCCCGACGCCGACACTGTGGTGGAACCGATCATGCTTCTCGGGCTCGTCGGAAGTGCTACGACACCACAGCTCCTTGAGTCCCCACTGCGAGACGTTCTGGAGCTGCTCCCTCCACTTGTCGGGAAGCTGAGTGAGCTTATCCAGGTCCGGTTTCTCGCCCCCGTAAGCCTTCTCATGCAGTTCGTCCAGCGAGAACGCCATGTCACTGCTCCAGCTGCAGTTGTTCGGGTCGCGGGGGGGGGGCCGGGGGGGCGGGCCCCGGGGCCGGACCCCGCCGGGGGGGGGGCGGCCCCCGCGCCCGCGGGTGCGCGGGGGGGA
>CAYONP010000094.1:0-21424 GCA_964405335.1 uncultured Fimbriimonadaceae bacterium | reverse complement strand
CGACGCCGGAAGCTGGTACTCGCGAATGTCTGCATCCCCGTCGCGGATACGGACCCGGTTGCCCCCTCCCGTCAGATACCGTCCTTCGCCCAGCGGAACCATCCAGAGGCTCCATCCGCCGCAGACAAACTCCCTCTCGGGCAGTGCTAGGCGGTGCTCAATCCCGGTCAGTGCCGCCTGCCACGAGGCGAGGACCGACGGCGGGTCAGGCATGGCCGCCACTCGGTCTGCAAGGCCAGCTGCGCCGAGGCAACCGGAGAGCATGACGGCGGTCACCACGCAGGCCACCGCCTTCATTGGGCGCCCCTGATGCCAAGACTCCTCGGCATTCACACCAGATCGCTGTGATTCAAGATCACCCTCCGCCGTGCTCGCCGTGGGCGTCGCCGTGCTCTTCGGTTGGGTTGGCGGCGGCGTGGAGCCGCTCGACGTAGTGCGTCCACTCCACGTAGCTTGCCACGTAGGCCCGCCCGGCCTCGACGCTGTCAGCGGCGCGCAGCCGGCGCTCGCCGACCTCGGCGAAGCGCTGGCGGATGCCGGCCTCGACCGCCGCGGTGAGCTCGTGCACCACGGCGTCGGGCGAGCCCTGGTCGAGTGCCGCATCGGTCATCCGCACGATGGGCTCGATCTCGGCCGCCGGCTTGAGCCCGGTAAAGGGCTCGCCCTCACCGGCCCGATGCAGCCGGACCAGCGTCTCGTAGAAGCGCATCTCGCCGACGGTCCGCGCCGGCTCGGCCAGCGGCCGCATCGCGACCGCGTCGGCGAAGGCGGCCTGAACCTCCGCCTCATCCGCCTCGCCGACCCACTTCAGCACAACATCGACCTGGCCGCGCTCAAGGGCAACCCGGGCATCGGCCACCACGGGACCGGCCAGGGTGTCGCAGTGGGCTGAGGCCGGTCGGCCGCCGAGCAGCCAACCGACCGAGCACAGCGTCATCGCGGCCGTCAACCACACCAGGCATCGTCTTGCTCTCACGGCTCTGCTCCTCTGGGCGAGGCCCAGGTCTCCGCTGACCAGGGAGTTACCAGTGGCCACGCCGAATCACCGTCTGAACCGCGCCCGACCACCGGGAGCCTGATAGGTCCTGCCTCCGTAGGCGGTCGCGGCGGGATAGTCCGGCCACCGCCGGCAGCGCGGCAGCGCGGCTGAGGCCGCCGGAGAGGGTGGTGCTTCGTGCCCGCGGCGGGCCGCGCCGCGACGGCGACGACCGTTATGCAGCAGCCCAGGTGCAGCGTGAGCCCGCGGGCGAGCCGACGCGCCATCCCCTGCTCCGACCGAGCCACAGGCGGCAGCGCCCGAGGCGGTCAGACGAGTGTGCCCGATGGCGCCCGGCCGCGCAAGTGCCCTGCCGCAGGTACGGCAACGCTGCCGAGCCGGAGCGAGCGGATCGTTGTCATAGGTCAACCGCAGCCCGAGCGGCAGGGCCACCTCGGTCTGCCGGCCGGCGGGGTCGTAGGCGTAGTCGGCCAAGCCCGTGCCGTCGCCCATCAGCACCGTCCGCCCGGCCGGGTCGAAGGCCCAGGTGACCCGCGCATCATCCGGATAAACCTGCCCGACGGTGCGGCCGAGGGGGTCGAGCGCGTAGGTGGTCGGCCAGCCCCTCGCGTCGACCCGCTCGGTGAGCCGGCCGGCGGGGTCGTAGGTGTAGCTGGTGACCGCCCCGAGCGGGTCCATCTCGGCGGTCAGCCCGCCCCGCGCGTCGTAGCTGGTCGACCAGCGCCCCGCGTTGGCGCCGACGGTGGCGAGGAGGCGGCCGGTCGGAGCGATCATGGCCGACTGCTCGCCCAACGAGATGGCATCACCCGCACTACCGCGCCACCTCCGCCGCGCAGGATGCTAACGTCAACACAGTGTACGGTTCAACTGCACACCGTACTGATCAGCCAACATGACCGCCGTCTCGTGTCGATCATTCTGCACGTCTAGGCGCGCTCCATGCCGCAACAACAGATCCACGAAGTGCAGACTCCCGTTCCTGACGGCCCACATCAGCGCCGTATCGCCATCATAGTCCTGCACGTTGGGATCAGCGCCCGCGTCGAGCAATGACACCGCAACTTCAGTATCATCAGCCACGGCGCACTCAACCAGCGGCGGTATTCCGGTCCTGCAACCCACACTAACATCCGCCTGATTATCGATGAGCACCTGGATCACCAGGCGCAGTTGCTCTCGCTTTGGACCTTTCGCGACCTCACGGATGGAGATCAGGAGGCTCATCAGCGGATAGGGCCGAATCGCCCAGGCATTCGGGCACCCGCCATGCCTCAACAGCACGTCCAGCGCTGCGCCCTTGCCAAGTGTCGCAGCAAACGCAACAGGGTTGACATAGCCATCGTCCGTGTAGATACCCATCACGTCAAGGGCGTCCATGGCACCAATGCGCCGATCCAGCTCTCGCAGCTCCGCAGGGTCTGCCCGATTGGGGCTACCGCCAGAGGCCAAGTACCGCCGGATTGCATCGCGATCGTCGCACCAGATTGCCAACACAATATCGTGAGTCATCATAATCCGCGAGCTTTCACCGGGGACAGCGACGATGACTTACAGGTGCCTGGGTCAGCCCTGCTCAACGCACCGGGAGGCAGCTCGGGATCGAACCACGGCGGTAACCTCTTAACGCAGTCGCGACGGAGTCTATTGCACTCCATGAAACAGCCATTGAAGCGCGCCCTGTCGCTTTCGAGGTCACTGAAGATGCAGCGCCAGATTGGCCGCTCCAGGTACGTCTTCCTGCAGTGCTTGTGGCAGCCGTTACGGCAGGCACGACATCCCGCCGATATGTCATCCTTGGGGTCTGATTGTTTCGGCGCTGGTTTGCACTTGAATCGCCGCGCGTGCTGCCGGCCGGCCTCCTCGAGTATCTTGCGCTCCTCCTTCGAGGTCGCCACGTCGAGCGCGCAAGATCCTGCGCAGAGCAAGGGGATTGACGCGAGTAGGGAGGCTGACCAGAGGCAGTCAGCCGCGGCGACAGGGAGCGGTATCACCTCAGCCAGCGCTGCGCTACGAGGCGGCACAGGCGGGTACGCGGGTGGCTGCGGCAGTGCCTGGAGCCCCGATGGGTCGCCGAGACTCGCGGGGCTGTCCATCGCATAGAGATACCCAGCCTGTAGCAGGTATGGCGGGATTGCGGGATCTCTCGACACCCATCTCCCCACCCCCACCTCATACCACCTCGCCCGCACATACAGCCTCTCGGCCAAGTCGCGAAAATACCCCACCTGCCCCCCAAACCGCATCGGATTCTCCGTCGAACCCGTGACGATCTGCTCCACCCCAAAAGCCCCATACAGATACCGGTCGGTGATCCCCGCGCCGTTGAACAACGCCCGCGTGTTGGCGCTCAGGTCGAAGGCGTAGTAACTGGAGGTGGAGTTCCGGCGTTGGCTCGACAGACCGCCCCATACGCCGGGGTAGTCTGTGTATTGCGCGAGTCTGGCCAGCGTGTCGTCCAGCTCGGCCAGCAGGTTGACGCGGTCCCAGACGAAGTGCGTGGTCGACCCGCCGGCGGTCTTCTGCCGCCGCAGGCCCGTCGCATCATAGGCGCTGGTCTCCACCGTCTCGCCGTCGTCGACCGCCGCCGTTGGCGCGGGCGGCAGGGCGCTGGTGGCGTGGTCGCGGCCCGTCTCCGTTCGGTCGGCGGTCATCTGGTTCAGCCGGTCCCCGGCCCAGCGAAGCAGAACGTACAGCCGCGCAATGTAGTTCCCGCACGCGAGGGTTCGGGGCCGGAGTCAGGCGGCCGGTGCGTCGCCGGCGAAGCCGAGCAGTTGGCGGCTCATCGCCCCGCCGCCGAGGATCATCTCGCGCAGCGCGAGGTCGAGGTGGGCGTCGGTCACTTTGAGTGTGCCGTTGCTGGTCGAATCCTCCTCGGCGGCAATCAGCGCGCCCTTGCGCAAGAGTTCTTTGATGAACGCCGGGCTGGCGCCCTCGGTCCGGACGATCAGCCCGTCGCGGTCGTTCAGCGTGAGCACCAGCCCCTGGCCGTAGAGGTCGAGCAGTCGGGCGCGGCAGTCGGGGTCGGGCAGCGGGTAGGCGATGGCCTGGTCGATCCGTCCCGGCCGGGCGGCGAGCGCCGGTTCGAGCACGTCGGGGCGATTGGTGGTGAGCATGAACAGCACCTCGGCATCGGAGGCGAGGCCGTCCATCTCGTTGAGCAACTGGTGCAGCGTGACCTGGATCGCGGCGTGGCGCTGATCGTCCCGCTCGAGGGCGATCAGGTCGACGTCTTCGAGCACGACCATCGCCGGCGCGAGGGCGCGGGCCATGGCGCAGCACTGCTTGATCAGCCCGAGCTGCTCGCCGCTGAGCACGATCACGGTGGTGCCGGCCAGGCGCTGCGCAAGCCACATGACGGTGTAGGTCTTGCCGGTGCCGGGCGGGCCGTGGAGCAGCAGTCCGCGCTTGACCGAGCGGCCGCTGCGGCGCAGCGCCTCGGCGTGGGCGAAGAAGCGGACGGTGTTGCGCTCGATCAGGTTGATCGTCTCGGCGGGGAGGATCACGGCCTCGTCGGGGACGGCCGGGAAGGTCAGGAAGCGCACGCCGGCGTGGCCCGACTCGTCCCACTCGTCAGCCCGACATTCGAGGCCGAGCAGCTTGCCGCGGAAGACGCTCTCCTCGCTGGCCCGGCGGCGGAATGCGTCGAGGAGTTGCAGCGCGAAGTCGGTGTCGTGGCACATCAGCTCGAGAGTGATGGTGCCGCCGAACGGGTTGGCGGTGACGTGCACGGCGACCTTGCGCCGGCTGACTGAGAGCAGGTGGAGGCCGTTTTCGAGGCAGGCGATGCGCTCGTCGGGACCGATGTCGACCTCGCGATACTGCTCCGCGCCGACCACGGTGGCGAACCACGGGCTGTCACCCGAGATGAGTGCTCGCAGGCTCTGGCCCATCGGGTGCTCGTGCGGAGTGCGATAGCCGAGCGTCTCGGTGCTCCCGGCCCGCGCTTCTGCCTCGTGCTGAATAGCCAGGTGCAGGTTCGGCAGGTCGACGGTCGCGAAGCCGCGCTCGACAATCGGGATCTCGCGGCAGTCGGCGCCGAAGAACCGGGTCAATGCCTGCGCCAGCGTCATCGGCCGGCGCCATTGCCACCGCCACTCTCGCGCGCTCAGCGCGTACACCAACGCGGCGATGATCGCCAGCCATCCGCTCATCAGCGCCCTCCGCGGGTCAGTTAGGCGACGGATGTCGGTCTCCTCCCGCGTGACGTGAACCTGCGTCGGATCGGGTTGTGCCACGGGTTGGAACGCGTGGCTCCACAAACGAAACCCGCCTCTCGGGCGGGTTTGGCTTGCGCAGACCCGTACTTCAGTGCGGGTCGACGCCGGGGCCGCCGGCCTTGACGCGCACCCCGTGACGCGCACGCCGCTGCCCGTTATCATCGCGCCATGCCAACCTTCACCCGCCGCCGACTGCTGACCGCCGCCGCGGCCGCCGCGCTGGCACCGCCGGCGCGGGCGGCCCGGCGACCGAACCTGCTGCTGATCGTCACCGACGACCACCGCTGGGATGCCGTCGGCTGCGCCGGCAATGCGATTGTCCAGACACCGAACCTCGACCGCCTGGCCGCCGAGGGCGTGCGGTTCAGCCATTGCTTCACCACGCCGGCGATCTGCATGGCCAGCCGGGCGGGCATCCTGACCGCTCAGCACGCCTCGCGGCACGGGATCGATCGGTTCGACCAGGTGCTCTCGCCGGCGCAGTGGCGCGAGACGTTTCCGGCGTTGCTGCGCCACGGCCCAGGTGACCACCGCATCGCGCGTGCCGTCGGCGATGCCGGTCTGCTTCGGTGATGCTGGTCAGCCAATCTGCGCCCCACCGACAAGGCGAGTAGATAGGGCGTCGCCGGAGTTCCTCTCAGGATCAGCCGTCGGCGGCGGTGGGTCGCGCGGCGGCGCCTGCGGACTGACTCTCAGTGTAACGATTGCCACCTGCGATGACCGTCGCCGTGGCGCAGCCCAGGATGCCGGCCGGCAAAGCCAGGAACCCAAGGGCGAAGCCACCGAGCAAGAGACCGATCACTGAACCCACCCACTGGTACACGAGCAATTGGCCGAGGCGCGCCTGGCGCCCAAACAAGAGACAACTCATACTAGGCACCACACACCCAAACACTGGCGCAAATATCGCGAAAAATCCCGCGCACTCCCAGGCAGTGCGCCAGTTTGGCTCATGGCCGGTCGTACCACAGTGGGTGATGTATGCCCCAGGCAGCAGAGCTATGAGTGTGGTTGGGTATGCCACCACGGCGCCGACCAGGGCGGCTACCAGCGCATTCGACAAGAGGCTTGATGGTCCAGTATTCGCGCTCGACATTACAATGCCCCATTGACTTGCGCTACTGACCCCATCCCGGGGACGCCCTGTCTCTTCCTGCCAGGCCGCCGCCCTGCATCTGGTTCAGCCGGTTACCGATCCAACGTCGCCTAACGTACAGCCGTCGGCCGTAGTTCCCGGCCTCGGTTTTGGGGCGAGCCCTTCGCTGGAGAGGTGACGCGCACGCCGCTGCCCGTTATCATCGCGCCATGCCAACCTTCACCCGCCGCCGACTGCTGACCGCCGCCGCGGCCGCCGCGCTGGCACCGCCGGCGCGGGCGGCCCGGCGACCGAACCTGCTGCTGATCGTCACCGACGACCACCGCTGGGATGCCGTCGGCTGCGCCGGCAATGCGATTGTCCAGACACCGAACCTCGACCGCCTGGCCGCCGAGGGCGTGCGGTTCAGCCATTGCTTCACCACGCCGGCGATCTGCATGGCCAGCCGGGCGGGCATCCTGACCGCTCAGCACGCCTCGCGGCACGGGATCGATCGGTTCGACCAGGTGCTCTCGCCGGCGCACTGGCGCGAGACGTTTCCGGCGTTGTTACGGGCCGCCGGGTATCGCACCGGTTTCGTCGGCAAGTGGGGTCTGGGCGACCCGCTGCCGGTGGCCGAGTACGACGTCTGGGGCGGGTTCAGCGGCCAGGGCAGCTACTATCCAGCCGACCAGGACGGCGTGGCGGCGGCGCACCTCGAGCGGCGGCTGGGCGACCGGTGCCTGGCCTTCCTCGATGATTGTCGCGACAATCAACCGTGGTGCCTGCACCTGGCGACCAAGGCGCCGCACGCGCAGGATGGGCATCCCGAGCCGTTCCGCTATGACCCCGACCTGGCCGAGCTGTATGCCGAGGTGACGGTGCCGACGCCGCCGACGGCGACCGAGGCGCATTTCGCCCGCCTGCCGGCGTTCGTCCGCGAGTCTGAGGGGCGGGTGCGCTGGCGGCAACGGTTCGCCACGCCGGCGATGTACCAGGAGTCGGTCAAGAGCTACTACCGCCTGATCACCGGCGTCGACCGCCAGGTCGGACGGATCCTCGACCGGCTCGAGGCCCGCGGCTGGCTCGACGAGACGGTGATCCTGTTCGCCGGCGACAACGGCTTCTTCCTCGGCGAGCACGGCCTGGCGGGCAAGTGGCTGATGCACGAGGAGAGCATCCGCGTGCCGTTGATCCTCCGCGACCCGCGGCAGCCGGGCTCTACCGGCCGGGTGGTCGACCCGCTGGTGCTCAACCTCGACCTGGCGCCGACGCTGCTGGCGGCGGCCGGTCTGCCGGCGCCGGTGCGGATGCAGGGCCGCAGCCTGCTGCCCTGGCTGAGCGGCGAGCCGACCTGGCGCGACGCGGTCTATTACGAGCACCGCTTCGATCACCCGCGGATTCCGAAAAGTGAGGGGGTTCGCACGGCGCGGTGGAAATACTGGCGATATCTGGACTACGGCGTGGAGGAGCTGTACGACTTGGCAGCCGATCCGCATGAGGAGCGCAACTTGGTGGGCGAACCGACCCACCGCGCGGTGTTGGGCGAGCTACGCGATCAGTGTGCGGCGCAGCGGAGGGCGGCGGGCTGAGGAGGCCGCATGGGCGCCTGGGGCATTGGCATCTTCGACAACGACGACGCCCACGACTTTGTGGCCGAGGTCGAGAGCGGCGGCATCGCGGTGCTGCGCGAGGCGTTGAGCCGGGTGATTGAGCTCGAGCCGGACGACTACCTCGACGCGACCGAGGCCTGCTTCGCGCTGGCCGCCGGGGCGCTGGTCGCCGCGGCGCGGGGGCGGCCGATCCGAGACATGCCGGTCGAGGCGAGCCAACTCGTCGAAGAGCTGCGCCGGCAGGTCGGCGTCGACGACGCCGAGCTGGCGGCCCGCGCCGCGGCGCTGGTCCGCGGGCGCGACGAGCTGCCCGAACTGTGGGCCGAGGTCGAGCAACTGGCCGAGTGGCAGGCGACTGTCGACGAGCTGCTCGGGCACCTGGCCTCGGAACCGGCATGAGCGACCTGCCGCCGGGCGTGCTGTGGGCGGTCCGGCTCGACGGCCGGGGCGGCGCGGCCGAACTCGACGGCGACGCCCTGGCCGCCTGGCAGCCGGGCGACGGACTCCTCTGGGTGCATGTCCATCGCGAGCAGGTCGAGGCGTCGCTCGGCGCGCGGTTCGGGCTCTCGGTGCTGGCCTGGGAGGCGCTGACCGCCGAGGAGACGCGGCCGCGCAGCCTGCGCGTCGACGACGGACTGGTAGTCCTCCTGCGGGCGGTCAATCTCTTGCCCGGTGCCGATCCCGACGAGCTGGTGACGCTCCGCCTGTGGCTCGACGCCAACCTGGCGCTGACCGCCGAGCGGCGGCCGGTCCACGCCGCGCCCGAGCTGCGCGAGCGGCTTGCCCGCGGGCTCGGACCAGGCGATGCCGGCGGTTTCCTCGAGGCACTGTCCGACGCGATCGCCGAGCAGCTCGACCCGGCGGTCGATGAGCTCGAGGAGATGGTCGACGACCTCGAGGAGACGATGGTCGATCGGCCGGCGGCGGGGCTGCGCAAGACGCTCAGCGAACTGCGCCGGCAGGCGATCTCGCTGCGTCGTTACCTCGCGCCGCAGCGCGAGGTGCTGGTCCGGCTGCAGGTCGAGACGGTGAGCTGGCTGGCCGAGCTCGACCGGGCTCGCCTCCGCGAGGTGGCGGACCATCTCATGCGGCTGGTCGAGGACCTCGATATGATGCGCGACCACGCGGCGGTGATCCACGACGAGCTGACCAACCGGCTGTCGGAGGAGCTGAACCGGCGCATGTACGTGCTCAGCGTGCTGGCGGCGGTGTTCGTGCCGCTGACCTTCGCCAGCGGCCTGATGGGCATGAACGTCGGCGGCGTGCCGGCGGCAGGGCTGGACCACGGCTTTGCGCTGGTCTGCCTGGTCATGGCCGCGGCGGCGCTGGTGCAGGTGCTGCTATTCCGGCGGATGCGGTGGTTGTGAATCGTAGGGTCCGCACGGCGGACCGTGGTTACGCGCGCGCCGGCCGTGGTCCGCGGTGCGGACCCTTCACGCTGGTCATGACGGTGGCGGCCGTTCCGGCGGATGCGGTGGTTGTAGCGGCTATTCGCCGATTGCCTCGAGGTGGTTGAGACCGAGCGCAGTGATGCC
The DNA here is from genome assembly GCA_964405335.1 of uncultured Fimbriimonadaceae bacterium. Classification (GTDB taxonomy): domain Bacteria; phylum Armatimonadota; class UBA10988; order UBA10988; family UBA10988; genus CAYONP01. The sequence continues at coordinate 11,987 of CAYONP010000094.1, read as the reverse complement.
GTCGTCGAGCGGGATCCGGGCACTGCCCGGGTAGATGATATAGAGGTGGCTGAGGCCGAGGTCGGCGATGGCGATGCGCATCGAGCGGGTGATCCGGGGTTGCTCGGAGAACTTGACCTCGACGCCGACGAAACGGCCTCGGAGCTGCAACAGGAGGTCGAGCTCGGCGCCGCCGTGCGTAGCCCAGAACCAGGCGTTGCGACTTCCGAAGCGGTCTAGCACTTGTTCGATGCAGAACCCCTCCCACGACGCTCCGACCTTGGGATGGCTGAACAGGCCGCGGCGGTCCTCGATGCCGAGCAGGGCATGCAGCAAGCCGGAATCACGGAGATAGAGCTTCGGCGCCTTGACCTGCCGCTTGGCGACATTGACATGCCAAGGGCCAAGCTCGCGCAGGACGAAGGCCCCGGCCAGCAAGTCGATCCAGTGGCGCACGGCGCGGTGGCTGAGGCCCATCGCCCTGCCCAGTTCGCTGGCGTTAAGCAGGCCGCCGTGCCAGTGTGCCAGCATCGTCCACAGCCGGCGCATTGCGATCGGGTTGAGGTCGAAACCGAGCTGCGGGAGATCCCGCTCGAGGAAGGTCTGGATGAAGCTCTCGCGCCACCGCAGGCTGTCCTCCTCGGTGGCCGCCAGATAGGACAACGGGAAACCTCCCCGCAGCCAGAGTGCCTCTCTCGCCTCAAAGCCGACCTCCGTCGTCGTGAATCCGCCCAGCTCGACGAATTCGACCCGGCCGGCCAGTGACTGTGAAACACCGCGAACGATGCGCGGCGACGCGCTGCCGAGAATGAGGAACCGCGCCGGCTGGTCCGGCCGGTCGACCAGCACCCTCAACAGCGAGTAGAGGTCGGGGCGTTGTTGGATCTCGTCCAGCACCACCAGCCCACGGAGCGGGCTGAGAAACGTCTGCGGATTGGCCAGGCTGGCCAGGTCGAGCGGCGACTCGAGGTCCAGCCAGGTCGCCGGCTGGTCGCCGACGACCTGCCGCGCCAGCGTCGTCTTGCCCGCCTGCCGTGGCCCGAGCAGCGACACCACCGGCGCGCGGCGCAGCGCCGTGTGGACCGCTTCGAGGCTGCCAATCCGCTCAATCATGGGCCGACTATACCATGAAATCTGACGATCGCGTGACCATTTTTCAAGGATATCGGCGGCCAGCCTGCCGGGCCGGGCGCCGTGGCCATCCTCGAAATCTGACGCCGTCGGACCCAGTCTTCGAGGATCTCCGCCCTCGACGCGACCCGCCCGGCGCCGGCAGGAGTTGCGCCACCGGGTGCGAACCGGTCGCTGCCAGGGAGCAGGTTGCCGTGAGTCGCCGACGAGCCCATTACGTCCTTTCCACCCACTGGGACCGCGAGTGGCACGAGCCGTTCCAGCACTTCCGTTACCGCCTCGTTCAGCTCTTCGACCGGGTCGTCGACGACCTCGACGCCGGCGTGCTGGTCGGACCGTTCCAGACCGACGGCCAGGCCGTGGTCATGGAGGATTACCTCGAAGTGCGCCCGGAGCGCGCCGAGCAGGTGACCCGCCTGGCCCGCGCCGGCAAGCTGGTGATCGGCCCGTGGTACGTGCTGCCTGATGAGTTCCTCGTCTCGGGCGAGTCGCTGGTGCGCAACATCCGCCGTGGGCGCGAGGTGGCCCGCTCGTTCGGCGTCGAGCCGTCGGGCGCCGGGTTCCTGTGCGATATCTTCGGCCACTGCAGCCAGGTGCCGCAGCTCTACCGGCTGTTCGGCCTGCCCTTCGGCATCCTCTGGCGCGGGCTGAACACCATCGAGCGGCGCAACCTGATCTGGCGCGGCGCCGACGGCACCGAGCTGCCGGTCATGCGCTTCGGCCACCACGGCTACTGCGGATACGATTACGACGTCCGCCACGCGACCAACCCGAACCACGCCTTCGACGCCGACCAGGCCCGCGCCGACCTGCGCGCCTGGCTCGACCAAGAGGCCGCGGCGACCGACGTCGACGCCATCCTGATGTTCGACGGCGGTGATCACCTCGAGTACGACGCGGACCAGTACGCTATCCTGCGCGAGGCGATGGACGACGCGGGCTACCCGTTCGAGATCGTCCATACCAGCCTCGATGCCTATGGCGCCGAGCTGGTCGCCCAGGCCGAGCGGATCGGCACGACGGTCGAGGGCGAGCTGCGCGAGCCGGCGCGGTTCCATCCCGGCATCGACGACCAGTGGCTGATCCCCGGCGTGCTCTCGAGTCGGGTCTGGATCAAGCAGGACAACGTCGCTTGCCAGGACCTGCTCTGCTTGTGGACCGAACCGCTCTGCGCCTTCGCCGCCGACGCGCTCGGCGCCGACTATCCCGCCGGCTTCCTCAACGTCGCCTGGCGCTGGCTGCTGCGCAACCACCCGCACGACTCGATCTGCGGCTGCAGCGTCGACCAGGTGCATCAGGACATGGTCTGGCGGTTCAGCCAGTGCCGGCAGATCGGCGAGCGGCTGCTGACCGAGGCGTCGACCGCCATCGCCGCCAGCGTCGAGGGCGAGGTGACCGCCGAGACGCTGCGGGTGACCCTGTTCAACCCGCTGCCACGGCCGTTCGCCGGGCACACCGAGCTGACCCTGCCGATCCCGACCGACTGGCCGCTGTTCAACGAGTTCTTCGGTTTCGAGCCGAAGCCGGGCTTCCGCATCTTCGATAGCGCTGGGCAGGAGGTGCCGTACCAGCGGCTCGACCAGGCGATGGGGCGGACCAAGAAGCGGCTCCGCCGCACCGCCTTCCCGCAGGCCTATCCGACGCACGACGTGACCGTCGCGCTGCCCATCGAGGTGCCGCCGCTGGGCTACACGACGCTGACCGTCCGCCGGGCCGAGCCGGGCGAGCCGACTCGGCATCCCGAGCTGCCCGGCCTGGCGACCAGTGAGCGTGGCGCCGAGAATGAGGCGCTCGCCTTCAGCATCGAGCAGAACGGCACCATCACCCTGACCGACAAGCGCACCGGCGCGGTCTATCACCGCCTGCTCACCTTCGAGGACTGCGCCGACATCGGCGACGGCTGGTATCACGGCGTGGCGGTCAACGACCAGGCCTGGCTCTCGACCGGCGCGGCTGCCGACGTGGCGCTGGTCGACCACGGGCCCTATTTGACCAGCTTCCGCATCCGCACGCACCTGCGCGTGCCGCGCGAGTTCTGCTTCGCCGCCATGCGACGGAGCGACGAGCTGGTCGACCTGGTCTGCGACAGCGTGGTCAAGCTGCGGCCGGGCCAGGGCTACCTGGAGGTGACCACCACGGTGCTCAACACGGCCGAGGATCACCGGCTGCGGGTGCTCTGCCCGAGCGGCGCGGAGAGCGACACGATGTGGGCCGACACGCCGTACGACGTGGTCGAGCGGCCGATCGCGCTGCGCGCCGACAACCACCTCTACCGCGAGCTCGAGGTCGAGACCAAGCCGCAGCAGAGCTTCACCGCCGTGGCCGACGGCCGGCGCGGGCTGGCGGTGGTCAGCGTCGGGTTGATGGAGTCGACGGTGCGCGACCTGCCCGAGCGGCCGGTGGCGCTGACCCTCTTCCGCGGCACGCGCCGCACGGTGATGACCAACGGCGAGCCCGACGGCCAGTTGCTCGGCCGCACGTTGACCTTCCGTTACCGCATCGTGCCACTGGCCGAGGTCGACCCGGCGGCGTTGTGCTGGTCCGGGCAGGAGCTGGCCGCCGGCCTCAAGGCCGTCCCGATCCGGCCGGAGGACCAGGCCGTCTTCGGCACGGGCCGCGCCCTGCCGCCGAGCGGCTCGTACTGTTCGGTCGACGGCCCGGTGGTGGTCACGGCGGTTGAGAAGGTCGCCGGCGCGACGGAGATTCGGCTGTTCAACCCCGCCGCGCAACCGGTCACGGCGTCGATTGCGTTGAAGGCGACGTCGCTGCTGCCGGTCGATCTCGAGTCGAACCCGCTGGGCGAGTCGGTGCCGGTGGTCGACGGCGCGGCGGCGGTGACGCTGGGGCCGAAGCAGATCGTGACCTTGCGGGCGAGCTGACGGCCGGGGTAGGGCGGCCTCGCCGAGGCGGCCGGGCCGGGCGGCGAACGAGCTGGCCGCGGAACCAGGTAGGGCCGCCTCGCCGAGGCGGCCGGCCCGTTCGGCGAACGGGCGCTACCTCGTCGCGACCGAGCTCGGCCCCTGTGCGTTGCTTGAGAGAGACCATGCCCAGCCTGCTGATGCTGCTCGCCGTCGGAATGCCCGGCGCGATCGTCAATGTCCGCGACTACGGTGCGACCGGCGACGGAGCGACCGACGACTCGGCCGCCTTCACCGCCGCGCTCGGCGCCGCTCGGCCGGGGCAGACGGTCTTCGTCCCGTCGGGCCGCTACCGCCTCACCGGCAGCCTGACCATCGCCAGCGGCGTCACCCTCGAGGGCACCTGGACCGGTCTCGGCCGCCAGCCCGACAACTGCTTGCTGGCCGTCGGCGGGCGCGGCACGGCCGATGGGCCCGGGCTGATCGTCATGACGGCCAACAGCGCGGTGCGCCGGCTGGCCATCGAGTATCCCGAGCAGGCGGCCGACGGCGACGAACCGGTGCCCTACCCATATGCGGTCAAGGCCGCGCCGTCGTGCCGGATTGAGCAGCTCTTCCTCTACAACCCGTACCTTGGGATCAACCTGGACGAGTGCCACAGCAACCTGGTCAGCGGCGTCTGGGGCGAGCCGCTGCGCGTCGGCATCCACAGCGACCACACGTACGACATCAGCCGCATTGAGAACGTCCACTTCTGGCCATACTACACCATCCAGAAGCCCGGCCTGCGGCGCTGGGTGCAGGCCAACGGCGTCGCCTTCGAGTTCGGCCGCAGCGACTGGCAGAGCGTGGTCAACACCTTCTGCTACGGCTATCACACCGGCTACCGGTTCTTCCACACCGAGGCGGTGCCCGAGCGGGGGTATCCCGAAGGAGTGACCAACGGCAGCTTGGTCGGCATCGGTGCCGACTGCGTGGTCTACGGCGTCGATGTCGAGGATGCGTTCGGCATCGGGGTGAGCATCACCAACGGCATGTTCGCGCCGTTCGGCGGCGCCGACACGCGGGCGATCCTGCTCCGCGAGACCAACACCGGCAACCTCACCCTGACCGGCTGCAATGTCTGGGCGGTGCCCGACGCGGTGGCCGAGGTCCGCGCCGGCAGCCTGACCCTGCACGCCTGCAACCTCCAGGAGTGGGCGCTGCATCGCGACCGACCGTGTTTCATCGCCACCGGCGGACGGCTGAAGGTCTCCGGCTGCACCTTCAACCGTGGCGGGCGTCTGGCCGAGCTGAGTGGCGAGGAGACGCTGGCCAGCTTCATCGGCAATCAGGCGACCGGACCGGTCAGCGTGGTCAACGGCATCGGTGAGCGGGCGGTGTTCGGGCTGAACCTGCCCGAGCTCACGGTGGTCGGCGGTTGAAACCCCGCCGCGCCAACGCCGGCGAAGCACACTGACTCCACGGTTGCGCGGAAGGCACCCAGCACGGGCCGCGTTCTGTGGCCGGGGGTGGGCTGGAGGCAACCATGCGGCGACTGCTCCTCTGCCTGCTGCTCGCCTGGCCCGCCGGCGCCGAGGTCCATCTAGTGGCCGTCGGGGTCGATCAGTACCAGGACCCGGGCATCTCGCCGCTGCGCTACGCGTCGGCCGACGTCGCCGCCCTGGCCGAGGTGTTCCGCGCCGCCGGCACGCCCGAGACGAACCTGACGCTGCTCAGCACCAGCCAGCCCGGCGCCGAATCGCAGCCGACCAAGTTCAACCTGCTCCGCGCCCTGCAGCGTGTGCGCGAGCGGGCCACAGCCGACGACACGCTGGTCTTCTTCTTCGCCGGGCATGGCCTGCAGGAGGGCGAGGTGCCCTACCTGCTGACCGTCGACAGCGTGCGCGAGCAGCTCGCGGTCACCGCCCTGCCGGTGGTCGCCGTGCGCGACGTGCTGGCCGGCCTGAAGGCCCGGCGGGTGGTCTTCTTCATCGATGCCTGCCGCAACGATCCGAGCGCCGGCCGGTCCGACGCCGACGCCCGGCTCGACGAGAGCTTTGCCCGCGGCCTGCGGCCGAGCCTACGCACGGGTGACCAGGCACCGACGGTGGCCCTGCTGCTGGCCTGCGATGTCGGCGAGCGGGCGTGGGAGCACCCCGATTCGGGTCACGGCGCGTTCACCCACTTTCTGCTCGAAGGTCTCACCGGCGCTGCCGCCGCCGATGGCGGCGCGGTGACCCTGGCCGGCCTGGCCGGTTACGTCTGCGCCGAGGTGCCGGCCTGGGCCGAGCGCGCCGGCCAGGTGCAGAACCCGCGCTTCGACAATCCCGACGGGCTCGAGCTGAAGCTGCTCAGCGGGCCGCTCGGCCGGGTCAGACTCGCCAGCGAGCCGTCCGGCGCGCGGATCAGCCTGGCCGGACGCGACCTGGGCGTCACGCCGGCGGAGCTGCTGCTGCCCGCCGGCGAGCAGCCGCTCACGCTGGTGCTGGCGGGCTACGACCCGTTGCCGTATCCGGTGGAGATCCGGCCCGGTGAGCTGGTCGAGCCACCGCCGGCGCCGATGCGCGGGCTGCCCGGTCGCGTCGTGCTGGCCAGCGAGCCGAGCGGCGCGACCGTGCTGGTCGACGGCGCGGACAGCGGCGAGGTGACGCCCTGCGTGCTGGAACTGCCCGCCGGTGAGTCGATCCTCACCCTGCGCCACGCCGGGCACGAAGACCTGGTCAAGGTGATCACCGTCGAGCGTGAAGGGGTGACCGAGGTCGGCACGCTGACCCTCACCGCGCGCCTGGCGCCGCTGACGCTGCGCAGCGATCCGGCCGGCGCGGCGATCTATGTCGACGGCCGCGACACCGGCGAGGTGACGCCGGCCGAGTTGTCGCTGCCGGTCGGGGCGCGCCAGGTCCGCCTTGAGCACGAGGGCCGGGGCTGGCAGGGCGAGGTCACCGTCGGTGACGAGGCGCCGCGCGAGCGGTCACTCAAGCTCCACCAGCTCGCCGGCGCCTTCGTCGGCCGATTCCAGTACGCCAAGATCCGGCTGCTCGATAGCTGGTATCTGACCCTGACGCTCGACGCGGCCGATCCGATGACCGTCACCGGCGTGGCCAACACCAACGGCTACCAGGCCGGCCTGCTGTTCATTCCGTATGAGAAGGCGCGCTCGGAGTGGCTGCTGACCGGTTCGATCGACCCGGCCACCGGGGACGTCGTCGGGCAGATTCAGTGGGTCAGCGGCAGCACGCCGCCCGAGCGCGAAGTCGAGCCGATCCGCCTGCGGCTGGTCGACCGCGGCCTGCGGGCCAACGTGTGGGGCCAGTCGTACAACTGCCCGCCGATGCCGCCCAAGCCGGCGACACCGTAGCCGCCGGCCGCGCTACTGCGACACGGTGTAGGTCAGGTCGTCAAAGTAGACCGTCTGGCCGTTGCCGTCGATCCAGGTCGTGAGCAGGCCGAAGCGGTCGAAGGTGACACCCTCTTTGTCGCCCGGCGCCAGCTCCATCCGGGTCGACTCGCCATCGACCGTAAGCGTGACGGTGCCGTCGCCGGCCGGGTCGTAGACCAGGCTCCACTCGCGCGACTCACCGTTCGGGTAGACCCGCGGGCAGCCGCGGTGGAAGCCGATCGTCCCGCCGCCGGCCAGGCCGCGGAAGCCTGGATAGGCGTAGAACCCCTCACTGCTCGGGCCCTCGAGGGCGAAACCGAGGAAGCAGGCCGGCCAGGCCGAGTCCTGCGCGGGATTGACCCGCATGCTCTGCTCGCGGTTGTAGAACCCGAGGATGGTGGTGCTGTCGCTCACCCCGCGCAGCATGGCGAAGCGGCCGCCGGCGCGGAGCGGCTGGTCCAGGTCCAACGGCCCGACGCGATCGCCGTAGTGCGCCATCCGCGCCGGCTCGCGGCAGTCGCCGCGGAAGATCTGACCGCCCAGCTCGCCCGCCGCCGCGCCGCCGGCCAGGTTGGTCGGGCTGAAGCCGAAGTCGAACCGCGGGCGGATGTTGCCTGTCTCGTAGGTCAGCCGGTTGCGGTAGCCTTCCCACTCGGGATCGGCGTCGAAGCTCTCGGCCACGCCGTTGATCACCAGGTCGTCGAGCCACACCTCGCCGGGGTGATCGGCGCTCTTCAGCACGGTCATGATGCCGAACCGGTCGAACCTCGCGCCGTCGGCGCGATGGCCCTCGTCGAGCGTGCACTCGATCGTCTGGCCGTCGATGGTGGCGCTCAGGCCACCCCGACCGTCGTGCGCCGCCGGGTCGTAATGGAACGACCAGGTGTGCGGCGCCAGCCCGACGGCGAACTCCGTGTTGTCGAACTCGCCCGTGCCGGCCCGGAACGAGCCGTGCGGCGGCGTGCCGCCGGCGCGCCACAGGCGGGTGGCATACTCGGTGTAGGCATAGAAGTGCTCGCCGCGGCCGAGCAGCCGGATGGCCACGCTGTTCGCCGTGCGCCACTCGTTGACCGTCTGCGAGTTGAAAAAACCGATCAGCACGTGGAACGGCCCGCCGTCACAGGCCACGGTGCCGCTGGCGGTGAGCTCGTCGTCGAGGCTCAGCTCGGCGATGGGCTTGGCATACCAGGCCGGTTCGGCGGCGGGGGTGATGGTCCCGCCGATCTCGCCCGCCGCGGCGCCGCCGGCGTGGCGGCTCGGGCTGAAGCCGAAATCCTGGACCAGCGTCCGCGGGCCCCAATGCGTGCTGCGGTGGTTGTCGCCGTCCCAGCCAGGGTCGGTGTCGAAGCGTTCGGTCCGCTCGGCGGCGCCGGCGGCGACCACGAGCAGCGCGGCGGTGACCCGCCAGAGGTATGCGTTCATGCCACCTCCCTCCGCGGGAGCCGACGCCGCTGGGCCGAACGCGGTTCCCACAGAAAAAGGGGACGCTGCCCTGATTGTTACTCTATGCAATCTCGTTAGCGCGGCCGGATGGTGGGTGGTAGGATGAGCCAAGGAGCGCCGCCGCGATGCTCACCCTCGGCCTCACTCTCTTGGTCACCGCCGCGCCGGTCGTCGAGGCGCAGGAGGAGGTCTACCGCTACGTCGCCGCCGACAACGGCGCCGGGCCGCTCTGGTGCTACGGTGCCAGTTGCCTCGCCCGCGTCGGCGAGCGGCGGTTCATCAGCGGGCTCGAGACCATCCCCGGCGCCAAGCCGCTGAACAACACGCGCTGGGTGCTCTACGAACGCACCGCCGACGGCTGGCTGCGCCGGGCCACCGACGAAACGGGCCGCACCCGCGAGCCGTGTCCGCTGGTCGTCGGGCCGGGCGGCACGCTGCTGCTCTCGGCCAATCCGACGCTGACCCCGCCCGACACCTACAACGGCCCGGCCCGGCCGACGGTGTTCGCCTTCGGCGCCGACCTGACGCCGGCCGAGGAGCAGCCGGCCTGGCAGGGCGAGCCGCCGTTCACCGAGCATTCGTACCGCAGCTTCGCCGCCGATCCGGCGACCGGCGAGGCGATTCTGTTCAACATCGTCGGCCACGAGCACTACTCGCTCAGCCACCGCGGCGCCGACGGCGCGTGGCGCGGGCTGGGCAACCTGGTCTTCCCCTGGGGCGCCGACTATGCGGTGCCCGAGGCGATCCGGTTGTGCTACCCCGAGATCGTGCTCCGCGGCCGGGCCTGCCACTTCCTCGGCATCAGCGACATCATCGAGCCGAACCCGGCCTGGCGCGAGGCGAAGCGACGACTCACCGGCCAACAGTGGGATTACGACTTCCGCCGCCTGTTCTACACCTGGAGCGACGACGTGACGGCGGCGCCATTCCACGACTGGATCGAGGTGGCCAGCCGCGAGTCGACCTGCGGCTGGATCCAGAACCTCGACCTGTGGGTGGCCGACGATGGCGACGTCCACCTGCTGTGGCACGAGCGGAGCTGCGATGTGCGGCTGCGCGACGAGTTCTACCCCGGCACGCCGCTGACCTATGAGTTGAAGCACGCGGTGCTGCGCCGCGGCGAGAAGGTCGCCGAGCAGGTCATCGTCGCCGGCGGCGAGGGACTGGGCGAGGTGATCCCGAACCACGGCCGATTCCACGTCGCGCCCGACGGCCGGCTGTTCGTCTTCGCCACCATCAGCCGCGCCGGCACGCCGGAGAACCGGCTCTACGAGCTGCGCGACGGCGCCTGGGGCGAGGGCCGGCCGGTGCCCTTCGCGAAGGTCTTCACCAGCTACCAGCTCGCCGCGGCGCGCACCGGCCACGCGCCGTCGGAGCTGCTGGAGCTGTACGGCACGGTGGCCGGCGAGGCGGATGCGTTGTGGTATGGGCGGGTGAGGGTGGAGTAGGGCTGCGAACGACCTGGGTGGCGACGCACGCGTAGGCCGACCGCCTCGGTCGGCGCGGAAAGGCGAGTCGACCGGGACGGTCGACCTACGCGAGCAAGGACGCCCGGACCGGCGTAGGCCGACCGTCTCGTTCGGCGGCCGGTTGGCAGGTGGTTTGTCCTCGACACGCTCGCCCTGTGGGAGGAGCTGCGATGAGCGCAAACGAATCGCGCCGGCCGGAGCCCGAGGCGGACCCCGCGGCACTCATGACGCAGTACGAGGTGTGGTTCATTCGCGACCGCGACGGCGTCTCGGCGCGCTTCCCCGACTTTTCTTGGATCCTGACCGGTGGCGCTGACATGGCCGAGGCCGAGGCGAACGCCGCCGAGGCGTTCTCGTTGGCACTCGACACCCTGCGCGAGGAAGGCCTACCGCTTCCCGAGCCGTAGGGGCCGCTGTGCGGCCCGGCGATGCAGCGGTTGCGCCGTCCAGTGGTGCCGGTGACGGCGCGCAGGGGCAGGATGGTACGCCCCAAGCGACGAGCAGCGCCGTGACGACCGAACGCAGGATACCGGGCCGCGCAGCGGCCCCTACGGCTGACCGGCCCTCGGCCGGCGCTCATCTCCGCCTGCTGCACCGCACCAGGTAGACCGACTCGGTCGGCGGCCGGCGGCCGTTCTCAGGTGTAATAGCTGAGGGTCTCGAGGAGCCGCTGGCCGTACTGGTAGAGCTCGCTCAGCGACGTAATAGTGACGATGTCTTCGTTCTTCTCGCGATCGAAGAACCCGATCTGATTGCGTGTCGCAGACAACCGAAGTCGGCAGATCGGCTTGCGGTTGTTGTCGTCGAGCAGGATTGCGCAGTAGCTCTTATGGTCGCGCATGGCCACGCGCTCAACCGGGATCGCGGCGCATAGTATGGCGCGGACGATGTAGAATGCCTCCCGCTCCTCATCCGTGGTAACCGCACCGTTTCCGTCATCGGTGTCGCTCGGGATGGGTTCGTCAGGCGCTGGCGACTTCGGTGTCTCTTCGCGTATCTTGGCCGAGTCGAGCCGCTGGTTGATGCTCTCGTTGATGAGCTGCTGAAAGGCGCGTTTGGTGAACTCAGCAAACTGCTCGCGGCGGAGTTGACTCAGGTGCCGACCAGGGCTGACCCGCTTCGCGAATAGCCGCACGAAGTCGTCGCTTGGGTTGCCCATCTCCTCCGCCAGATGGCGGCGGATTTCGCGGGTGTACTTCAACTCACTGGCAGAGGTGAGAATCTCGTCCTCGTTGTAAGCCGAATTGCTGAACTTCTTGAGCTCTTCGAGCTCGTTTTCCCTCAGATCCAGCAAGTCGACCTCAAAGAAGTGACGCCCGTCCAGCTTGTTTGGCGCGTCGAGATCGGTGAAAAAGCGATAAACGATGCCGTTGGTCAGCACGGCGAAGCGTGCGTCGGTGGCCGTGAAGTACCGGAACAGCTGCGTCGGGCTGATCTCGTCGAGACTGGTGCCGTGCCACTTGCACTCGAACAGCATGATCGGCTTGCCGTCGCGCAGGATCGCATAGTCGACCTTCTCGCCCTTCTTGACTCCGACATCCGCGTCGAACTCTGGTCGGACCTCCAGCGGATCAAACACGTTGTAACCAAGAGCGCCGATGAACGGCATCACAAAGGCGTTCTTGGTCGCCTCCTCCGTCTCAACGTGATCACGCTGCTTTGGGATCCGTGCGGCGAGGTCCTGGATGCGATCTGCGCTGAACCCCTCCATTTGTACACCTAAGGCCCATCGGCTCGTGCGGCGTA
>CAYONP010000093.1:8239-21840 GCA_964405335.1 uncultured Fimbriimonadaceae bacterium | reverse complement strand
CCGCTACGGATGCGGGCCGTGGTGCGCAGTGTGCTTCGGACCGAACAACGATGTCGGCATCGCACGTCGGCGCGCGCAGCGCGCCGCTACGGATGCGGGCCGTGGTGCGCAGTGTGCTTCGGACCGAACAACGATGTCTGCATCGCACGTCGGCGCGCGCAGCGCGCCGCTACGGTAAGCAGGCGCGCAGGGCCATGACCCCCCATTCCGCCGAGGGACGGGGGTCGGGGGTGAGGCAGAGCGGGCGCTCCCGGCCGACCCACTGGAGTTATCATAAGGTGGATTATGGGAGTGAGGCCGGGTGGGTGTATGGGGCGCGATAGCTTCTGGGAGGCGACTTCGCTACTTTGTTAGGCTCTCACCCCTTCTACCTGCGTCCTGTCGCGGGTACAATGACACGCATGTAGTGTCCGCGCGGCGCCGACGCGCCGGCGCGCGAAGGGAACAGACAGTGGCTGAACCGAGAGTGAGCGAGGCGGAACTGGAAGTGCTGCGGTTTGTGGAGGCCAACCAACCGGTCACCCTGCCGCAGGCGTTCGCCCACTTCCAGGAGACCAAGGGGTATGCCAAGACCACCGTGCAGACCTTCCTCGAACGGCTGCACAAGAAGCGGGTCCTGTGGCGCCAGAAGGAGAAGGGTCTCTACCACTACCGCGTCGTCCGGTCGGTCGAGCACGTGCTGAACCACCTCATGGAGCGGTTCACCGCCGATATCCTCGGCGGCACCATCTCCCCGTACGTGGCCTTCATCGGCCGGCGCACGGAGCTGACCAAGGACGAGATCGCCGAACTCAAGGCAGTGGTCAAGCAGCTCGACAAGAAGTAGTCCGCGTCGCAACCAGGGTCGCGGGCGGGCACCCCGCCCGCGACCCACCGCCGCCGGCGGAGGGGGTGCAACGCCGGGCGCGACAGGCCATCCATCGGCGCAGTGCGATGCGCCGCTACAGGCGTCACATGGAGGTGGGTTCAGAGCTCGATGGCGTCGGCGTAGATCAGGCGCCGCATCGGGCCGGTGTCCGAGGGCAGACGCTCGAACTCGCGGACGACCACCCGCCGCGGGTGGCCGCCCGGCGCGGCCTGGTTGGGCAGGGTGCCACTCCACAGCGGCGCGCCGCCGGCCCGCACGCGCTGCCGGCGCAGGGCGACCGGATTGCCGAGCACCACCCAGTCGACCTGGTCGGGCCCGGCCAGGTGCTCGAGTTGCGCCTCGACCTCGGTGCCGCCGTCGCCCATCGCCGACGAGGTGTAGACGTGGCCCGAGAGGGCGACGGTGAACCCGCCGCGGCCGGGCGTGACCGACGCGGTGCGATCGGGCGCGAGCTGCGCGTAGTCGGCCTGCACCAGCGGTGAGAGCTTGACTTGCTGATTGATCGACTTCGGCTGGTAGCGCGCCAGCGAGAGTCGGACGAACGGCCAGTAGCTGCCGGTCGGCTTGAACTCGATGTCGCAGTACCACAGCTCGCGGGTCGAGTCGTACTCAACCGCGAAGCCGGCCACGCCGACCTTGTACTGGCTCAGCTCAGCGATGCTCAACTGGTCCTCGAACGGCGCGGCGGGGTTCGCGAAGTCGTTGTAGGTCGGCCGCATGGTCGGCAGCGCGGTCGACGCCCAGACCGGATCGTTGCCCCAGAAGGTGGTCCGGTTGTGCAGCTCTTTCGGGTTGTTGTTCACCCCCGCCGGATAGAGCACCACGCCGAGCAGCTCGCCGGCGCCCGAGCTGAACCAGGGCCGCTGCAGCCAGACGCGCAGCCCGCCGCCGTGCCGGGTGTGGCGGATGGTCGCGCCGCCGCGCTCGGTCTGCGGGTCGTCCCAGCGCCAGGCCGGAATGACGTAGACCACCTCGGGCGCCGCCGGCCGGGCCGACGAGAGCACTTCGATGGTGGTCGGATCGCCGGCGCGGGTGATCGGCTTGATGCCCGCCTCGATATCGGCGTCGGTGATGGGCAGATACTCGCGGAAGCGGGTCGTCGCCACGGCGTGGTAGTCGATCGCCCGGTACTTCGTGTCGCCGAACTCCTGATAGGCGAGGAACGGCGTGTGGACCATCTTGGCCTCGAGGTCCTTGGGATAGTCGATGCTCTGCTCGTGGACATGGGCCGTGCCGGGGATGGTCTCCCACATCGGCTTGCTCAGGTCGTCGATCGGCTCGGTCCAGTCGGCGCGCAGGTCGATCTTGCGCGTGCTCTTGCTGTGGTTGACGAACTGGCCGCGGATGGTCGTCCCGGTCTCACCGATGGCGCGGCCCGAGTCGGCCTTGTACAGCGTAGTCGGCTCGAGCGGCTGCTGCACCGCGTGAACCAGGGTCAGGCGGCGGAACGGGGTGACCATCCAGTGCCGGCCCTCGGCGACGGTGTTCTTCAGCCCGTTGCCGCCGCCGGCGCGGATCATCTCCCACACGCCGAGCTTGTCCAGGTCGCCCGCTTCGGGGCGTGAGCTGAGCCGGATGGTGCGGATCTCGGACTTCTCGAGGTTGACCGTCAGCGTGCGGTTGGTCGCATCCCACTTCGGCTCGTCGTGCAGCCCTTCGGTGATGACCACGCGGAACGGCTGCGCCCCGGGCCACTGCTGGTCACCGTTCTCGAAGCTGACGAAGATGTTGGCCCCCTTGCTGCCCGGCAGGTCGCGCCAGGTCGCGGCGCGGCACAACGGGTCGGCCAGGTAGCTCATCTTAATCTGGTTGTCGTCCGCGTAGACCGGCAGGTCGCTCTGGTAGCTGCGGATCAGGTCATAGGCCAGCTTGCTCAGGCCCACCGTCGGGCCGTCCAACATGCCGTGCGTCTCGGCGAAATCGGGCGCTACCCGCGGCGGGACGATGTGCCGCTCGGCGTCGGGGTGAAGACCGTACTGCCCGGCGTAGTTGGCCGCCGTCTCGTTGTAGTTGCTGCGGATGACCAGGTGATCGACCTTCTCGGCCGGGCGATCATCCAGCGCGTGCCGCGGCACCACGGTCGGGTAGTTGATCGGCTCGTAGCGGCGATAGGTGACCAGCGCCGTGGCGCCGGCGGTGCCGCCCTGCGGGTCGAGCGCCAGCCGGTTGCCGGCCAGATCGACCAGGCGGGCCCGCATTCGGTAACGGCGGCCGAAGCGCAGCCTCGGCAGCGAGCCGTTCGGCACCTCGAAGTGAGACAGCAGGCGCAGCGGTGCGATCGGCTCGTTGGCCGGGTCCATCAGCGTCTCGTCGGGCGCGTAGGTCTTGCCCGGCCGTTCGGCCACCAGGCTCCAGCCGCCCCAGCGGAAGAGCACCTCGTGGACGAACAGATCGAAGCCACCGTTCGGCGCGCTGGTCGCGCCAATCGAAACGAAGCCCTCGTCGTCGGGCTCGACGAACTGCTGCGCCCCAGCCTGAACCGAGTAGGTCGCGATGCGGCGGCAGAGCGAGAACCAGCGGCCGGCCTCGTCGTCCCAGATGTCCAGCACATAGCCGCGGGTCAGGTCTTCGAGGTAGACGTCCGGGTCGTTGGCCTGCGCTTGCGTGTCGAGCGTCTTCATGTCGGCGAACGAGTTGACCAGGTCGACCGACAGCCCGGTGCGCACCACCTGCAGGCCGGCGCTGCGCAGACTGGGCACGGTCAGCGGCTTCTGCGACGGCAGCTCGGTCGGCTTTGAGACGGCCAGGTGCCGCGTCTCGGCCAGGCCGGTGAGCTTGATCGCCGCGCCGTCGGGATCGAACTGCAGCACGTCATAGTTCTGCCCGCTGAGGCTGAGGAAGCCGAGCTTGGCCGGCACGCCGCCACCCTTCGGGCGGGCGCAGAAGACGACCTCGCCGGTGCCGTCGGGGTGATTGGCGAGCTCGTACTGCGTGGCCGGCGACTGGTCCTTGGTCGGCACGGCCGGGTTCCAGGTGGGGATGACTCGCAGGCTGCCGTTGGCCGGGACATCGCCCGGGCCGATCGGCAGCAGCAGGTCGATCGCCAGGCCGCAGCGGCGCAGCAGGCGCGGGTGGCCGCCGAGCGCCGAGACCGCCTGGTGAAAGTCGAAGTCGGGCTGCTGGATCACCACCGGGACGTTGTTCTTCGGTTGGAAGAAGACCTTGACCAGCGCGAAGTCGACCATCGGATTGGGCGGCGCCGGCGGAATGGCCTTGCGTTGGCGCTCCTTCATCTGGTTCTGGAACGAGTTGATGGTGCCGCCGGTCTTGTCGTGGTAGTGGAGCGGTTCGAGCGGCGCGAAGAGCGGGCTGCTGACCACGGGATGGTCCTCGGGCGAAGTGGTGCCGACCTTGACGTAGAGGTCGGTCACCTGCTTGACCACGTTCATCACCGGATACGACCAGACCGGCTGCGCCTCCAGGTTCGGGTAGCTGTAGGGTGTGATGCGGACGCTGCCCGGGATGATCTCCGGCCAGAACGCGGGGTCCGGGTGTTCGAGCCAGGTGAGCTGCCCGTTCGGGATCTGCTGCCCGCCGATGTGGACCTCGAACCGGACCTGATCGGCGGCGTCGGGCCAGTTGGCCCAGTCGGGCCAGTTGCTCAGTTGCGGCGCGGCCTGGTTGCTGAACAGCCGCGGGCTGACGAAGACGGTGGTTTTGAGCCGTCCGTCCTGCACGCCGGCCGGCAGCGCGGTCCACAGGATCTGCTGGGTGTAGGGTCCCGCCATGATACGCTCCTCAGGCCGCGAACTTGTCGCAGTAGGCATCCCACTGCGGCCGGGTCATGACGTCCTCGATCAGCGTCGTGGCCGTGCCCTGGGCCAGCGCCACGCCGTCGCGCGCGCCATGCTCACCCAGCCGCGGCAGGCCGGGCTGGTGGGCATAGAGCCGCGCCCGCTCGGCCGGCGGCAGCCAGGCCGCCTGCTCGCCGGCGAACTGCTTCTCGACCGACATGCTCACGCTGGTCGAGAAGAACAGGATCTCGATGGTCACCGTCAGCGAGGCCTGCCCCCAGACCTGGTTGCCGGCGCTCTTGTAGGTCAGCGACATGCTGAATTCGCACGACACGCTGATCAACCCGAGGATGTTCAGGCTACCGCCGATCCGCAGGTAGCCGGTCAGCGTGCACTCGTCGCTCTCCCACTTGAAGTAGACCCCGGCCATGGCGTGGACCGAGCCGGCGGCCACGCCGAGGTTGAGCGCATAGGTCGCGCCGAACTCGAACGAGGCCTCGATCTCCTGCACCCCTTCAGTGTCGACGACCATGCCGAAGAAGCCGCCACCACCGAAGATCAGCACGCTCAAGAGGAACGGCGCCTCGCGCTCACAGAAGCGGAAGTGGAAGGCGACCGGGTTGCCGGTGAACGGAATGTCGATGAACGCCGTGACCTTGATGTTCTGGATGGCGAACACACCGGCGGTGATCAACGGCAGGCCGAGTGACGCCCCGGCGGCGATGTGCACCGGGTCGATATCGAGAATCGGCGTCAGCGAGAAGCCCGGATCGCTGCCGCCCCCTCCCCCACCCCCGCCGCCGCCCCCGCCGCCCTGATTGTCACCGGCGAACATCGGCCCGACGATCGCGAGCAGCTTCTCCATGAACGCCAGCGGGCCGACGAAGACAATGTCCTCGATCCGCGGATCGCTGTCGAAGTCACGCCCCGTCCCACCCGAGAAGGTGAAGCTCGTGAACAACACCTCGCACATGTCGAACAGGCCGCGGAGGAGGTTGAGCTGGAACTTCTTCAGCTCGCCCTCGATCAGCACCTCGGGCTCGGCGCCCGGCTCGAACGACTGCCGCACCGAGGCAACCAGCTTGAGCGTCGCCTGGCCGTTGCGGGTGTCGAACAGGTCGAGCCCGCCGGGGCCGTTCTGCAGCTCGGGCTCCCAGGTGTACTGCGCCTTGACCCCGGTCGGGGTGTTCGGTTCGGCCGGGTTGCCGTACTCGAACCCGTAGGTCAGGCCGGGCACCTGATTACCGCCGTCGAAGATAGACTGGATGATGTCGGCCAGGCTGATCCCGCCGAGCAGCTTGACCCCATCGCCGAGAAACTCGAGCGGGTTGAAGTTGCCCTGGTCGAGCTGCTGCGGATTGCCGCCGATCGGGCCGTGCTTCCGCGCCATGCCGCTGACCGCCACGCCCGGCGTGGCGACACCCGTCTTCTGCCCCGGCAGGTTGACCTGCTTGGCCGTTGCGCCGCCGGCCAGGTCGCAGAAAACGTCGTTGGGATCGTTGGTCTTGAACCCGTTGGTGAGGTAGCCGGGGAAGTACTTCAGGTCGACCGTGGTCGACCCGCCGCCGGCGCCGAGCAGGTGCTTGACCCCCTCGTGCTGCACCGCGCAGGCGATCATCCGCGGCCAGAACTCGGGCGTCTTGCCGGGCAGCTCGTTGGCCGGCGTGCCGGCGCCGAGGGTCACCGTCACGACCCCGAGCACCGCGTCGCCGGGCTCGTTCGACGGCGCCAGCGCGACCTGCTGGCCGTTCAGGCTGCGCCGCCGGCGGTTCAGGTTGCCCTGCGCCTCATAGGCGGTGACCAGTTGCTTCATCTGAGCGTTGTTGATGGCCACGCCGCCGACCACCCAAACGCAGGGGCAGGCGAACTCGATCCGCTCACCGTCCCAGTCCTCGCCGACGCACAGGAAGAGGAAGTCCTGGCTGCTGATGGTCGGCCAGAAGCAGTTGTCGCCCTGGCCGATCAGCGTCTGCGCCGGCGGCACGGGGTAATCGAGGTCGGGCGTGTTGACGGTCACGAACTCGACCGTGCGGAACGGCAAGTCGCGACCATTGAACGGCATCTGCGAGGCGGGATAGCTCTTGACCGGCTCCTTGACCGTCAAGAACATCCGCTTGCGCAGGTAGGCGACCGAGGCGTAGCCCTGGCGCGAGACGACCTTGCGCTCGGTGATGGTGGTCTTGATGCAGCGGTGGCCGAAGGGGAAGAGGAAGCCCTCCTCGACGATCTTGACGAACTGGTCGCGGCCCATCATCGTCTCGTGCTTCCACTCCGAGACGTTGAGCTCCGGCGACTTGTCGAACGGCGGGTCCCACACTCCGCGGCAGGTCAGCCAGCCGCCCAGGCCGGTCAACATCAGGCGATGCGTCGGCACCGGCAGCGGCTTGTAGCCCTGGATGGTGTAGTCGGCGGTCAGCCGCACCAACTGGTGCCGCCAGTCGGGGTCGAGCGACATCTCGAACGGCGGCGGCGGCCAGTTGAACTGCGTGCCGATACCCGGCTCGATGTAGTCGGGCGACCAGATGCAGCGGATCGTCTTGAGCCAGTGCGAACCCTCGTTCACCGTCCCCTGGTCGGTCAGCACGCCGAGACGGGTGTGCCACAGCTCGGTCCGTCCGCTGAGCGTCACCGGGTCGAGCGCGTGGGCCCAGCCGGCGCTGCTGTTCGGTGAGATCATCAGCCGATAGGGCAGCTCGAGCGCCGTGGTGGTCGGCGTCGGCTCGCCGATTCTGGGGATGATCTGCAGGATGCCCGGGTCGACCTCGACCACCGACACGTCGGCCGGCTGAAACACCGTCAGGCCGCCGTCGACTTTCCCCAGCCGGCCGCCCGGCCGGCGGCGCTGGGCGCGCCGCAGCAGGTCGGGGTCGAGCTGGGTCAGCTCCTGCCGCGTCACCGCCCCGCGCGCGGCCAGGCTGAAGTCCTGCGCCGGCCCGATCTCGATACTGTCCAACGGAACCCGTTGCACGCCACCCGGCTGCAGGTGCGTGCGGCTGATCCGCCGCGGCGGATCGGGCGGCCGGGCGGTGCCGGCCAGGGCCGGCTTCCAGTTCTTCCAGTCGAGCAGCGCGGCCAGCGTCCATGGGATGGTGTCGATGTTGTTCGGGATGAAGAACGCCAACCGGCTCTCGCCGGCGAACAGCGCGCTGACCGGCGGCGCCTTCTGCGGTGCCGTATAGGGCGGCTCGGGAAACGCCTCCTCGGCCAGGTGCTGCGGCGGGAAGTGAACCACCACATAGGCCGCCTGACCGCTCGTCTGCCGCGCCACGTGCCGGTTCGGCTGGTTACGAAAACTCAGGTTGTGGAAGCTGAAGCGCAGCCGGAGCATGTCCTCGGGCCGGGTCACGGTCAGCGTCAGGCCGAACAGGTTGAGGTTCGGCACGCGCTCGAGCAGCGGCCCGGGGATCTGGTCTCCCCGCCGGATCAGCGGCGGCAGGGCGTTGCCCGCGGCCACCGGCGCCGCCGCCAGCCGGAGCTGATGGCCCTCGCTCGGCTCGCGATCCTCAACGAACCGGATCCGCTCGCCGCCCGGCAGGCTGGCCTCGGCCAGTGCCCCGCTCAGCGGCGCACTGACCGTCAGCAGCGCCGTCTCGCAGCTCAGCGTCTCGGTCACCCCGCCCCGCGTGACGGCCTCGAACGGGCAGGCATCGAGCCCCGCCACCTCGAGGCTGCAGCCGCCGACGGTCAGCCAGACCGGCGCCGTGTCGACCGCCGCGGTCAGCGCCGCATGAGTCTCACGGCGGTTGAACGACGCGGCGTAACGCGGCCGGCGGAGCAGTAGCGCAAACTCGTCGGCCTCGCCGCGAACCCCGTCGGGCCGAAACTCGACCGGCTCGCCGTCGCCCTCGAAGACCACCGCCGCGCGGCCGGCGGCGGTCTCGATCAGCGCGCTGTCGAAGCTCGCCGCACCACAGCAGAGGCGCCAGGCGTGGCCGCGCACTTCGGGCTCGACCGACCAGGCCCGCTCGCCGCGCAGGATGGCCATCGCCGTCCGCCGCGCCGGCGGCGACTCGAACAGGCTGGGCGCGTCGTCGCCCGCCACGCTCAGCGCCAGACCGTCGGCGGTCAGCTCGGCGCCGGGCAAGCTGAGGGCCACCAGCCCGTCGCCGCGCAGGCTCAGGCTGCCGTCACCGTCGAGCCGCGCCTCGGCCGGGCCGGTCAGTCGCAGCTCGCCGCTGCCCAGCCGGCAGACCCGGCCGCTCAGGTCGGCCCGCCCGCGCAGCGGCGCGTCGCCGGCCAGCCAGGGCTCGGCCCGGCCTTCGGCGGTGAAGCCGCCGGGCAGCGTCACCCGCGCCATCCAGCCGCCGGGTTGGCGGAGCAGCTCGCAGGTCAGGTCGGCGGGCAGCTCGCAGCCGGGCCAGCGGGCGTCGGTCAACTGGAGCACGATCCGCTCGGCCGATTCGTCGATCACCAGGTTGGCGCGGCCGTCGTAGGCGGCGGGGTCGATCCGCCAGGCGACCCGCGGGCCGAGACACAGCTCGGCCGCCCGGCCGTCGCGCCGGAGGCCGAAGCCTGCCTGCCAGGTGCGCCCCAGCGCGCTGGTCGAGGCGACCGCCGCGCCGCTCAGCCCGAGCAGGCTGCGCCGGCTCAGCCGCGGATTGACGAAACCGCCGAACGCGCCGGGCGCGCGCAGCGAGGTGAGGTTCAGACGTGCGTCGGCCATGCGGTTGCCTCCCCTCCAGCGTGCCGTTTACCGCGACACGCGGCCCAACCTGCTCATCCCAACGTGGCCGATGCCGCCGTGGCCGTCGACCATCTGCAGAGCGCCCAGTACCGCCGGACGTTCCGCCGCCCGCTGGTATTCCCGGAAGCGATACGAATCAACCCGGAACCGCTCGAGGTATGGGAAACGCGCACCGCCCGCCGAGGCATGGCGGCACCGGCGCTGCTCGTGCGCGCGCTCAAAAGGCGGGCTCTCGCCGCCGGTGCAGGCGGGCGGAGCGAGCAACACCCACGTCGAGCGGGTGGCGACGTGGCGGGCCATGTGTATCCTCGGTTACCCTACCGACGGACTCACTGTAAGGCCCCGGCGCCGTGGGGTAAGGCCGGATTCACCGCGCCGGCGCAGGTTCGCTCGTCTCGACCGCCGGCGCCGGCGCGGCCGGTCTGCTCGGCCGCAGCAGGTTGAGGGCGGTCAGGATCATCAGCACGGCAAAAGCCTGGCGCAGCAGCTCGCGCGGCACCTTGGTGCTCAGCGCCGCGCCGGCCACGCCGCACAGCGCGGCGGCGATGCCGGCAGCTAGGATCATCGGCCAGCGTCCGGCCAGCAGGCCCATGCTCTGGTGCTTCGCCGTGCCGCTGACCGCGACGATGATGATGATCGCCAGGCTGATCGCCTTGGCGTCGAGGATTTCGAGCTTCATCAGATAGACCAGCAGGGGGACCATGATGATCCCGCCGCCGACGCCGAGCAATCCGCCGATGAAGCCGCCGGCGGCGCCGACGGTCAGGCACTTCAGCCACCAGATCCAGTCCATCAGGGCCTCTCTCCCAACCAGGCCAACCAACCCTCCAGCAGTCCGGCGGTCAGCAGCACCGCCAGCAGACTGGCCACCGCGCCCTGGGCCCAGTTGTGCCGCCCGCGCCGGACCCGCGCCCAGATCACCAGCGGCACCGCGGCCAGCAGCACAAACCAGCCGGCGGCCACGGTCCGCCCCGCCAGCACGGCGCAGGCGGCCAAGACCGAGGGGTGCATCGAGATCTTCCACCGCCGCGTGATCAGCGCGAACACCGCGCCGTTGAGCACCACCGCCGCGGCCGCCAGCACCAACGCGTCGGGCGCGCCGAGCAGGTGCAACCCCAGCCCGGCCAGCGCCGCGCCGAACAACGCCGCGAGAAACGGCCCGCCGCGCTGCTCGCGCAGTTGCACATGGATGTCGGTCAGCCGCCCGCGCCGCACGCCGATAGCGATGTAACCCAGCGGCAGGCCGACCACGCAGGCGCTGCCGACGGCCGCCCAGAGCACCGCCTCGCGCCAGCCGGGTGCCCATTCGGCGGTCATCAGCAGGATAAACAGCGGGAGCACGACATAAGGACTGGCGGCGCCGGAGATGAGGAACGCCACGCGGTCGCGAGGATCGGCGGTCGTCTCGGCCGGCGGCTGGCTGAGCTCGGCCACGGCGTCACCTGGAGCGGGGGGATGGAGCCGAGGGGGATCGAACCCCTGACCTCCTGAATGCCATTCAGGCGCTCTCCCAGCTGAGCTACGGCCCCGCGGAGAAGGGCGAATCTACCACCGCACAGGGGGGATGTCAAGCAGGTGATCGCCCGGGTCGGCTGCCAGACGGCCTCCGGCCTGTAGGGTCCGCACCGCGGACCACGGCCGGCGAGCATGTGGACTTGGTCCGCTGTGCGGACCCTACGACTCAGTGGCCCCGGCCTGTAGGGTCCGCACCGCGGACCACGGCCGGCGAGCATGTGAGCGCGGCCCGACGGGCAGACCACGGCCGGCGAGCATGTGGACTTGGTCCGCTGTGCGGACCCTACGACTCGAGTCGGCTGCATCCGCCGCGGAGGTTGCGCCCCACCTCACCCCTCCACCCACGCCACCCCCGGCGCGCTGAGCGACTCGTTCAGGCGCGCCAGCATCGCCCGCGCCGACGGTTCGTCGGCCGCGTAAAGGACCAGGCCCAGGCGGGCGCCGACCGCCGTGGCCGCCATCTGACCGAGGCTGTCGTCAGCCAGCCAGCCGCCGTCGATGTTTCTGGCGGCGAAGCTCTCGGCCCAGGCGGCCAGCACCTGCTCGGCCACCGCGGCGGAGGGGTACTCGACGATCAGCACCAACTCCTTGCCGACATAATCGGCATGGACGACGTTCGTCCGCGGGCTGAGCCGCAGGTGGTCCTGCTCCTGGAACCACCAGACATCAAGCGCGAACTTGCCGTGAAAGAAACCGGCGCTGTTGTCGACGCGCCCGTCGGCCGGCAGGTAGCGCAGCAGGTCGGGCAGGCTGCCGGGGCCGGGGAGCTGATCGTTGAGGTCCTCGGCCAGCGGGCGGAGCAGTTCGAGCGTGCCCTGCTCAGGCGGCTCGGCGAGCAGTCGGGCGGTGAACTTGCCCCGCCAGAAGATGATCTGCTCGGGCGCCAGCCGGGCGCGGTGAGTCAGCTTCTCGATCCGGTCGTCGGCCGTCCGCCACTGGCTGTAGAGCCCGAAGGCGTTGCTCGACTCGCCCTGGTCATACAGCTCGAGCTTCGCGCCCAGTCCGCTCGTATGAAGGAGCTGGTAAACGTGCAACGCGCGATATCCGCAGGCGACGGGGATCTCGCCCTCGCCGTTCATGTAGTCGTAGATTTGGTCGCCGGCGAGGTGCTGCGCGTCGGGCTGCAGGCGCCAGCCGTCGGCCGAGATGCTCAGTTCAGGTGGCGCGTCGAGGCTGGCCGGCGCGGCGGGCGGTGGCGGCGAGGTTACCGGCGGCAGCACGGCGGCCGGCGGCGTCGGCGCGGGCTTGGCGCAGCCGGCAAGCAGCAGCGCGACTGTCAGCAGTCGTTTCAGACCCGCAACTCCTGCACGTCGATCCGGTTCCGTTCGGCGATGCCGGCGCGATAGCGAGTGCCGGCCAAGGTGCGGTGCCGGTCGGGCGGGATGCGGCCGTGCGTTTCGCAGTGGCGGAGGAAGAACTCGAGCGCGATCACGTCGGTGGCCACCGGGTCGGTGCCGAAGATCAGGGTTTTGGCCCAGAACTGCGGGCCCTCGGTCACCTTGCCGAGCCGCAGGGCGTCGACGATGAGCAGCTTGCGGACGGTCATGAACTCGTCGGCAATCGCCTTGCCGGCGGTCTCCATGGCGTTGGCGTGATACTCGCGCACGTGAGTTTTCGACATCGTGGCGAAGTGCTTGACCACGCCGCTCATGCCCGCGATGGTGTGGCTCTTGAGGGTCGGTGTCATGACAATCGTGTCGAAGTTGTGGCGGTCGAACCGGCCCGGGATGGTGTAGATCCCGCCGTCCATCGAGTCGCGGTTGAGCCCGACGCCGACGATCCCGTTGCGGATGGCGGCCAGGTGGTCCTGGTGCCGTTCCTCGAGTGCGCAGTAGGTGACGGTGCACGAGCGCGGCCCGGCCATCTTGATCCCGCGGGCGATTTCGACCACCACCTCGGGCACGTTGAGCAGCCAGGTGCCCGAGTCGACCAGCGCCACGCGGTCGCCGGCGCGGATGTAGGTCTGCCAGGCCTCGACCACGTCGCGCTTGCCCGACAGCGCGGTGACACCGCGCTCAACCATGCGGCGGAGGGCGCCGGCGTTGACCGGCCGGCCACGATCGATCACGTCATCACTGCTGACGATGACGACCTTCGCTCGTCCCTGGGCGGCCAGCGCGGCCTGGCTCAGCACGCCGCCAAGGGCCAGACTGGAGGCCCCGCCGATCACCTCACGGCGCGACAGACGGCTGGTCACAGACATGCGAATCTCCGGTAGCGCCTCGGGCCGGGCGCGATTCCAGGGATAACGCATTGGGGGCGTGGAAGCAAGGGGTCACGGCAATCGGCGGTGGACTACGCGCACATTGCTCCCGCCCCCGATTGAAATCGGGGGCTGCAGCCAACCAAACCCGCCCAAGGGGCGGGTTTGGTGCGCCGTAGACCTGGATTTCAATCCGGGGCTCCACCGCCCCGCCACGCTCCCGCCCCCGATTGAAATCGGGGGCTGCAACCAACCAAACCCGCCCATGGGCGGGTTTTGTGCGCACCAGACCCGGATTTCAATCCGGGGCTCGACCGCCCTGACACGCTCCCGCCCCCGATTGAAATCGGGGGCTGCAGCCAACCAAACCCGCCCAAGGGGCGGGTTTGGTGCGCCGTAGACCTGGATTTCAATCCGGGGCTCCACCGCCCCGCCACGCTCCCGCCCCCGATTGAAATCGGGGGCTGCAACCAACCAAACCCGCCCATGGGCGGGTTTTGTGCGCACCAGACCCGGATTTCAATCCGGGGCTCGACCGCCCTGACACGCTCCCGCCCCCGATTGAAATCGGGGGCTGCAGCCAACCAAACCCGCCCA
>CAYONP010000093.1:0-8139 GCA_964405335.1 uncultured Fimbriimonadaceae bacterium | reverse complement strand
TTCAATCCGGGGCTCGACCGCCCTGACACGCTCCCGCCCCCGATTGACATCGGGGGCTGCAGCCAACCAAACCCGCCCATGGGCGGGTTTCGTACGCACCAGCCCCGGACTTCAATCCGGGGCTCGACCGCCCTGACACGCTCCCGCCCCCGATTGACATCGGGGGCTGCAGCCAACGAAACCCGCCCAAGGGGCGGGTTTCGTGCGCACCAGACCCGGACTTCAATCCGGGGCGATCTCCATCGACTGGTCCAGCCGTCCCGCCGCGTGTCGCTCCTTCTGCCGCTCGATGTAACGCCGGACATCGACAAGCGCGCTGTCGGAGACGCTGAATGCCCCGTAACCTCGCTGCCAGCCAAGTGGCGCTTCGGCTGGTAGCTCATGGTTGACCGGGTGCGCCGAAGAGCCCTTGACCTGCTTGGCCAGCGCGGCCACGGATAGCGTCGCCGGCAGCCTGACCAGGAGATGCACATGGTCGGCGATACCGTTCAACGCCACCACCTCGGCGCCGAGCGCCATCGACTCGGACCGAATGCACGCCTGCACCGCCGCCTCGCGCCGCCCGACCAACCAGGGCAGCCGGTCCTTCGTCGCCCAGACGAGATGCACGTAAATCCGTGTCTCGGTGTGCGCCACGGCCGACTTCTCCCGCTCCCGGTCTCCACCGGTGGCTGCGTTCAACCAAACCCGCCCCACAAGCGGGTTTCGTGCGCACCAAACCCGCATCCGACCCCGGGGTTGAACGGCCCCACCCACCTTGGACGCCACCCTACCCCGCCGCCTGCTCCGTCCCCTGCGTGATCAGCGTCGAGAAACGTTGCCCGATCGCCAGCGCCGGGTCGAGCGGAACCTCGACGCCCTGGGTGCCCGCCGGGATGCTGATCGTCGGCGTCGCGCGCAGGCGCCGGCCCTCGAACTGCGGCAGCCAGCGGCGCTCGGCCTCGATCAGCTCGGCCGCCATCTCGCGGATCTCGGCCAGCGTGCAGCAGGCCGAGGTGAGCGGGTCCATCGCCATCGCGCACATGGCCAGCTCGGGATCGCCGGTGAGGCTCGACTCGACGATCAGCGTCTGCACCGAGACATTGCTTTGGCACAGCGCGGCGCATTGCGGCGGCAGCGCACCGACACGCAGCGGGTGCAGCCCCTCGCGGTCGACGTAACAGGGCACCTCGACACAGCAGCCGGCCGGCAGGTTGTCGATGTAGCCCTCGTTCTTGACGTTGCCCTGCAGCCGGAACGGCACGCCGGTCTGCCGCGCCTCGAGGATGTACGAGCAGTACTCGGCGCTGCGCGGCTCGAGCGCCGGCGACTCGAACTGCAGCGCGTCGGTCTCGGCATACTTCGCCGCGACGACCGAGGACCACTTGTAGTAGGCGCCCGACTCGCCCCCGAACGCCGGCTCGTCGCAGTAGGTCTCGAGCCCGCGCCGGCTGCTGCGGAACCAGGGCACATACTCGGACAGGTGGCCGGTGCTCTCGGTCATGAAGTAACCGAAATGGCGCATCACCTCGATGCGCACCTTCTCGTTGACGTAGTATTCGGGCCGCTCGCAGAGCTGGCGGAAGAGCGGGTAGAGGTCGCGGCCCTGGTGCTCGAGCTTGAGGAACCACCCCATGTGGTTGATCCCCGCGCTGAGGAAGTCGATTTCGCTCTTCGGCACGCCGACATAGCCGGCGATCAGGTCGAGCGTGGTCTGCACGCCGTGGCACAGGCCGATGTAGGGCACCGGCGAGACGCGGCCGAGGGCGTAGCAGCAGGCGGCCATCGGGTTGGTGTAGTTGAGCAACAGCGCGCCGGGCCGGGCCAGCTCGTCCATGTCGCGGGCCATGTCGGCCAGGACGGGAATGCTGCGCAGTCCACGCATCACGCCGCCGGGCCCCAGCGTGTCGGCGATGCACTGGTCGACGCCATGCTTGAGCGGGATCTCGTAGTCGTAGCCGAACGCCTCGAGGCCACCGACCTGGACCATGCAGACGACGTAGTCCGCGTCGCGGATGGCCTCGCGGCGGTCGGTGGTCGCCCACACCTGCGCGCCGAGTCCGTTCTCGCGCACCATCCGCTGGGCGAACGCCTCCATCCGGCGCAGTTTCGGCTCGGTCGGCGCCATCAGGGCATACTCGGCGTCGGCCGTCGCCGGCGTGGCCAGCATGTCGTTGAGCAGCGTCTTGGTGAAGACGATGCTGCCGGCGCCGATCATGGCAATCTTGGGCATGATAA
This sequence comes from uncultured Fimbriimonadaceae bacterium, assembly GCA_964405335.1. Taxonomy (GTDB): domain Bacteria; phylum Armatimonadota; class UBA10988; order UBA10988; family UBA10988; genus CAYONP01. Next base: position 5,922 of record CAYONP010000093.1, on the reverse strand, counting down.
ACCTCCGTCGCGGCCGGCGCTCCGCCCGCCGTCCCGCGGCTCAGCCCCATGATGCGATGGAGGGCGCGATGGAGTCGAGTCGGTCTGAAATAGGGACGGACCCAATTCCACGGAATTGGGTCCGTCCCTTTTCTTCTCCCAGAAGCCTTACCTCGCTACTCGTGCTGCTCATAATGCCGTAGGAGGAACTGCCGATGGTCCACTTTCGTAGCTCCTTGGGCAGCGGCCTGTTGGTCGCCGTTGGAGCGGTGATGGCGCTCTTGCTGACTGATCCCGGCGGGCGGCGCGTGGAGGCGGGTGAGCGCCCGCCGACGCTCTTTCACAGCGGTCGCACGTTTTGGCTTCGGAGCAGTCAGGAAGAGGCCGGTCGACGCGCCTATGCGGCCATCGCGGAACTGGGCCGGACCACCGATCCGGTCGATGCCGTAGGCCGCCGTTGGGTGCTGGTCAGCCGCTCGCCAGGGCTCTTCGTCGGCGTCAGCTTCGTGGCCGACGGCCGCACCGACGACCTGGTCGACGCGGCCGCTGAGCGGGTGCTGGTGAGCATTACCACGGTGGCGGTGGAGTCGCTCAATCGCGAGGCTGGTGAGGTCCGGGCGTTCCTCCTGGCCTACCTGCGTGACGGCCGAGCGCCTGGCTCGGCGCGGCCCGAGCCGGGTCGTGAGCGGATCCAGACCTCGAAGCCCGTCTACGAGTATGGCGAGGACATCGTCGTCCAGTGGTTCAACACGCCCGGCCACGAAGGCGATCTGTGGCGCATCGCCGGCCCTGACAGCGCCGTCGGCGTTGAGGCGCTGAGTGGCCTCACCGGTGGCCAGCGCGACGGTCAGGCCGTCAAGACCGTGGGCCAATACAGCTTCTCCGGCCTAAACCCGCCGATGGGTGGAGCGCTCGAGCTCGAGGTCCGGCTCATCCACGGCTCCGACAGGAGCAAGATCGCGCAGCGCTATCGATTCCAGCTCCGCCGCAACGAGTAGGCCGGTCGAACGCGCCGGCGCGGCGGCATTGCGCTGGACAGGTTCGGCGTCTGGCACCACACTTGCACACAGCGCGATGGGTGGACCATCCGCGGGGGTTGGTGGGTGCCGTTGCACGGCACCTTGGGGAACAACATGCGCAAATGCCTGCTGACCGGCCTGGTCGCGCTCTGCGCGCTGGCCGCCGGCCGCGCCGAGGCGGTGGTCATTCTGGCCAACGCCGTGCCGACGTTCAACCTCGCGGCGCCGGACCGCGAAAGCACACCGATGACCGTCGCGTACCATCCTGGCTTCAACCAGTACTACGCCGGCATCGGCGGCAACCCGAGCTTCCGGGCCTACACCTACGATGCGGCGGGCAACCTGCTCGACACGCGGGACCCGATCAATGTCGACATCCGAGGGATCAACTACAACGGCAACTCGGGCGACATCGAGATCAACACCTTCAACGCCGTCGCCGGCGGTAGCCCCGCCGCGCTGATGTCGATGGGGCTCGACGGCAGCGGGTTCTTCACCGGCGTCAACGGCGCGGTGCTGGGCACCATGCCGGGCCTGCCGAGCGATCAGGCGGCGGCCGCCTACGACACCGGGCGTGACCTGTTCTACGCTCGCTCGACCAGCGGCACGGTCAACTTCCTGCTCGGGGCCGACGGGACGCTCGACAGCCAGGTCAACCTCGACCTGGTCACGCCGGGCAACCCGCCCCTGCTTGACGAGGTGATCGGGTTCGACTCGTTCTTCGACGTCTTCGTCACCGTATCGCTCGGCGGCGATGCCCTGGTCCACGACCGAACCAGCGGCGCCTATCTCGGCAGCTCGCTGCTGCCGGCCTTCCAGCCGACGCAGAACCGCTGGAACATGGGCTATGCCAACGGTAACCTGTTCGTCTTCGACACGGCCTCGAACTCCTGGGAAGGCTATCGGATCTTCGAGGTCGGCCAGCAGGCGGTGCCCGAGCCGGGCAGCCTGGCCCTGCTCGGCCTCGGCCTGGTAGCGCTGCGCCGGCGCCGGCGGAGCTGATCGGTCGAAATAGGGACGGACCCAATTCCGCGGAATTGGGTCCGTCCCTATTTACCCGCGGCTAGCTCATGGGCCCGATATACTCCCGCGCGACGACGATATTGTCGAACCAGACCCGCGAGACCTTGCCGGCCGGCGCGTCGGTGATGTAGACGTAGGTCCACAGGAAGTTGAGCAGGAAGTCGGGTGTGCTGCGCCAGGCGAAGCCCTCGAAGGCCGTCTCGGCGGTCGCGTCGGGGTGCCACCAGCCGCCGGTCCAGCGGCCGCGGGGGTAGCCGGGGCCCTGGTGGCTGACCACCTGGCCGTCGACGCGATGGAGCCGGCCGTCGATCCAGAAGGCCTGCTCGCCGTTCGACTCGCCCGGCGGGTCATTGAGCTTGACCATCATCTCGAGGCAGAGCCACTCGCCGCGCCGCACCGGCGGGCGCTCGACGCCGCTGAGGAACGGCGTGCCCCAGTAGCGCCCGTCGCCGTGGACCTTCATGCCTTGCCAGTAGCTGTAGAAGTCCCACCGCCAGTCGGTGCCGTAGGGCTCGAGGTTGGTGGTGAACCGCGCGTCGCCGGCCGGCCGCTCCCCCGCCCCGCCCTGCGGCCAGCGCGTCGGCGGGTTGTAGCCGCCGAGACTGGTGCCCATGTGGTGGATGCGGTGGCAGTCCGGGTCGAACCTGACGTAGAACCGGGCGAAGAGCTGCTCGTGGCCGGGCGGCAGGCGGCGATAGAGCTGCCCGCCGGTGCCCCGGCCGCCGGTGTGCGTGATGCGCAGCGCGCGGCCGTCGGCGCTGTCCGGCGCGGTCTCGTCGACCAGGGCCATGGTCTCCGGCTCGCCGACCGTATCCCAGCGAGCGGCCAACACGTCGAGCGAGGGATGGTCGAAGTTCTCGACGAAGACCACCCGCGGATCGTCGGCGATGCCGCGGTCGCCCGGATGCTCGGCGGCCAGTCCGATGCCCTCGGGCAGCGCAGGCGGGTCGGCGCCGGCCAGGCCGAGTACCAGCCCGGCAGCGGCGAGCGCGGCGAAGGTCAACACGGCGCGGTGGCCCATGTCAGGCTCCGTGACGTCGGTGGTGGATTCGGCCACGCGACCGGGGCGATCCTCCCTGGAGAGCAAGATGACCGTGATGAGACGGACCTGCCAGACGGCGCCGGCGAGGCATGTTGCGCAATAATGACAGTCCTGCCTGAATCTGCCCCTTGACTCTCTCTCTCTCTCTCTCTCTACAATGGGTACGCGCTCGTGCCAAGGGGGCCTGATGGGCGCTCTAGTCCGCAGATCGGGTATGTGGGGTCGGCGCTCCGCGCGGGCGACGCGGTGGCTCGCGTGGGCGGTGGCAGGTGTCTTCCTAGTGGCCGCGGCCGCCAAGACCCTTGACCTGCCGGGATTGCGCGCCGCCGTCGAAGCCACGGGATGGGTGCCGGCTGGGCTGGCTGGCGCGGTGGCGCTGCTGGTGCTCGCTGCCGAGTTGTTCGTCGGCATGGGCCTCATCCACTCTCCGACGCGACCTCGCGCCGCCATTGCCGGCGCGCTACTCGCCGGGGCGTTTGCCGCGGTGACGCTGAGCAAGCTGTCGCATGGCGTGAGGGAAGACTGCGCCTGCTTCGGGCTGCTGCTGCCACTGAGCCCGGTGGACACGCTCCGTCTGGACCTCGCGCTGCTGGCGGCATGTCTCCTCGTCCTCGTCGCACCGTGGGCTGGCGACCTCGGCGACCGTGCCCCAGGCGCATCGACGCGACGCGCCATCGCCTTCCCCGCGCGATGGGCGCGGTACGCCCTACTGTGGGCGGCGTTGATCTTGGCGCTGCATACGATCGGCCAACGTCGTTGGGCGCAGGCGCGCGCCGCGGAGGCTTCGGGTCCGTCGTTGCATCGGCTCGAGCCCGGGCGGCCCATCCCAACTGCGCTGTCCAGTGCATTGCAGCCGGAGGGGGGCGTCCGGCCGCCGGCTCTTCGGCTGGTCATCTTCGCCAATCCTGCGTGTTCGAGCTGTCGTCGACCACTCCGCGCCGTAGCCGACGCGAGCAGGACGTGGCGCGGCGAGGTCGCGGCAAGCGTGGTGGTACCGGTCTGGGAGCGGAGTCGCAGGCCGGACGCCGAGGCACAGGGCTACCTGCGTCGGATCGGAGTGCGGCTCACCGCACTGCCCGATCGCGGGTACGAGCTCACCGAGCAGTGCCTGGACGAACCGCAGACGTGGCCATTTGCAGTGCTCGTCGATCCCGTGGGCACGGTTGTCGCCATAGCCCGCCCAGGCGATGCCTCGCTGGGCGATCTGGTGGACGCCATACCGGATATGCTCGGCGACGTACCGTTTGAGCTAGGGACGAACCGGTCAGTCTGGTATGGCCGCCGGGTGAGTGACCGCATCGTGGCCACGCAACGCGGGGCCGTGCGGCTGAGCGCGCTTTGGCGTGAGCGACCTGTGGTCGTGACGGTGGTTGATCCGGGCTGCGGCACGTGTCGCGAGCAGTTGAGGTCATTGCGCAGCCTGCGCACGCAGCCGCCACTCGCCGAGTTGGTCTGCGTTGTGCCCAACGATGCGACTGCCCAGGTCGCTCCGGAGGCACCACCAGGCTGCGTGATCACTGAGCAGGGGGACCTGGCAAGGCACTCGCTGGGTCTTTCGACCGGCGGCCTGGCCGTGATCGCCGGCGGCCGGCTCAAACTGCTCTCGCCTCGACCAGTGCCACAAGCGGACCTGCGCCGAGCCATCGAGGGCGCGGCTGCAGACGATGCCGCTCGGTTCGGGCCGACCCAATGCTAGGAGGACCAGAGACATGAGACGCATCCTAGTCGCCGTCGCCGTTCTGGGCTGCGCCACCGTCGCGGTGGTGGCCGATCCCCCGTTAGGCTGCATGGCGCCTCTGGCGCCCTGCAGCTTCGAGTGCAGCCCCATGGAGACGACTTCGTACGATTTCGATCCGTGCAACTACTGCAAGGCATGCGATGAGAACTGCAACTTCTTCCAGCACTACTGGTACACCCAGGACAACCACTACACCAAGTCCTGCGATGGTACGCCGGTGTGCACGGGATGCGGGCCGGAAGGCTGGAAAGGCACGTGCTGTCTGACCGGAGACGACGACTGCTGCGTGCCCGGGCCGTAGCGTAGGCGAACCACTCAAAGCGCGACCATTCCCGGGGCGAGGAGACGCTCATGGCTGAACCAAGCACGGCGCGTGCAGGCCGCCGGGCACGGCGTGCGTTCACACTCATCGAGCTGCTGGTCGTGATGGCGATGATCGCCATTCTGGCCAGTCTTCTCGCCCCGTCACTCGGTGCGGCTCGGGCCCGTGCCCACGAAGCCGTGTGTCGCAGCAATCTGCACCAAGTCGGCCTGGCGGTGCAGTCGTACATGGCCGACTGGGACGGCAAGCGGCCCTTCGGCTTTGCAGACCTGGCCGACAACTGGCTGACGGACCCGCGCGTTCTGGTCTGCGCAGCCGATCCGTTGGCGGGGTCCACCGGCTGGGGTGAGGCGCTCTGGCGGCTGTACCAACCCGAGCGGCTGTGGAACCAGGGCACCGTTTCGTACCTCTACTCCTACCTTCCCAAGCGGGCCCATTGGGAGTATATCGTGCGACATCCGGACATGGGCTACGTGGTATGCGTGGTGCATGGTGACGCGATGGGTCCCGGCACCGCTACCCCACCGGTGTTTCAGGGCCGCCTCCTGCGACTGCGACCCGACGCAAGTATCAAGCAGGTTGAGCTGCGCTGGACACCACGCGAGTCCTTGAACACCTGGCGTTTGTTTACGGGCGAGGACTCGTTCGACCCGTTGCGCGTACTGGGCGGCTGAGGTACGGCATGTCACAGGCAAGCAGGCAGTGGTTGGTCGGCGGCGGCGTGGGTGCCGTGCTCGGCGCGGCCTGTGGTGCACCCCAACCGCTGTACACCTTGGGACCCGGCCGTGCGGCGTCCGAC
>CAYONP010000092.1:0-22028 GCA_964405335.1 uncultured Fimbriimonadaceae bacterium | reverse complement strand
AGGCGTTAGTTAGTCGTTGACATCGGGAGTTGGTGCCACTGGCGGCTTGCCCGCCTGTGCCGCCGACGAGCTGCTGGACAGCACTGGCGGGCAAGCCGCCTGTGGCACCGAGAGGGCTGCTTGGGGCTCAGAATGAACGCCTATGGGTCAGCCGCCTTCATCCGCGCCGTCGAGCCAGAGCACGAGGCACTTGGCCGCGCCGCCGCTCTTGATGAACTCGCTCAGGTCGACCGGGTGGACGTGGTAGCCCTCGGTCTCCAGCCTCGTGCCGAGCCGCGGGCAGCCGGCCGGCATGACGATCTCGCGACCGATGACCACCGCGTTGCAGGCGAAGCGGAGCGCCTCGTCGCGCTCGACCTCGACGGTGGCGAAACGTTCGCGGACGACTCGCTGCGCATACGGATCAAACGCCGCCGGCCACCAGACGACCCGCTCGGGCGCCAAGACGAACAGGGCCGTATCGAGGTGGTACCAGCGCGGGTCGACCAGTTCGAGCGAGAGCACTTCGCAGCCCAGCTCGCCGGCGAGCCAGGCATGGCTGGCGATGCTGCTGCGCTGCAGATAGCCGGCGAGGAGCGTCTCGCCGGCAAACAGCGCATCGCCCTCGCCCTCGAAGATCACGCCGTCGGGCGGAGCCACCACCTCGTAGCCGTGCGCGGCGAACCAGTCGCGGAAGGCCGGCGCCTCGACCTGCCGCTGCGGGTGGCGGAAGTTGGCCAGCCAGACACGCCGGCCGCGGGCCAGGCCCGAGTTGGCGGCGAAGACCATGTCCGGCGCGTCGTGCCGCGGCTCGACCAGCTCGACGGCAACGCCGAGCCGCGCGGTGAGCAGCTCGTACAGCGCCGCCCACTGCCGCTCGGCCAGGCCGAGGTCGGGCCGGCGGCGGACCGACATCCAGGCGTTGATCTCATAGACCACGTCGAACACGCGCGGCGAGCACATCAGCAGACGCCGGCTCATCGGCGGTCGAGCCTGGCCGCCAGCGAGTCCAGCGCGTAGCGGCAATCGGTGACGATGCCGACCGCCTGGTGCGTGCCGCGGTCGAGCAGCTTGATCACCGTCTCCGGGTCGACGTCGATGCAGAAGGTGGCCACGCTGGCCGGCAGCAGGTTTCCGGCGGCCACCGAGTGCAGCGTGGTGGCGACCATCAGCGCAACGCCGACGCCATCGACCGCCCGCCGCATCGCATCCTGCGCCGCTATGGCGTCGGTGATCACCTCGGGCAGCGGCCCGTCGTCGCGGATGCTGCCGGCGAGCACCACCTCGACCCCGGCGGTCAGGCAGGCATGCATCACGCCCGAGGTCAGCTCGCCCGCGTGGACGGCGGCGGCGATGCCGCCCAGCGCGCGGATGCGGTTGATGGACCGCAGGTGGTGCTGGTGCCCATGCGGCGCCGGCGCGCCGGTGGCCAGGTCGAGCCCGAGCGAGGTGCCGTAGAGCGCCTGCTCGATGTCATGGGTGGCCAGGGCGTTGCCGGCAAACAGGACGTCGATCCAGCCGCCACGGATGAGCGCCGCGAGCATCGGCCCGGCGCCGGTGTGGATGATGGCCGGGCCACCGACGAAGAGCACGCGGCGACCCTCCTGCCGTGCCTGCCGGATCGCCTCGGCGGCGGCGGCCAGGCTCTGCTCCTTCGGCCGCTCGGCCGACACGCCGGCACCCATGAAGCCGAACGCCTCGCGTGCGGCGGCCGGCGGCGGCGGCGCGACCTGGACCGCCTCGTCGCCGACCAGCACAGGCTGGCCGGCGCGGACGCGGTGCAACGGCGTGCAGCTCGGCCGCCCGCCGGCCAGGACCACGCCGCAGTCCATCTCGACCCGGTCGAGCGGTGTCCAGCGCCCGCCCAGCCGCACCCAGGTCTCGAGGTTGGTGGTGGCATAGAAGCCGTCGGGAAAGACCCCGTCGGCCGGCGCCGGCTGCCACCGCGCCTCGGCCGGCGGAGGCGGCAGGTCGGGCTCGGCCAGCGCGACGGCGCCATGCTCGGCCAGCTCGTCGAGCAGGTTATCGAGCAACGCCGGATCGCCGGCGGTGAGCCGGAGTTCGGCATGGCTCGGGTCGCTGGCGGCCTGTCCGAGCCGGAGCACCAGCACCTCATACGCCACGCCGCGCTCGACGATACGGTCGAGCACCTTCGACAGGATCAGGCTGTCGACGATGTGGCCGTCAAGAGCGATCAGCACCGAGGCCATGCAGCGCTCCGGCCGCCGCCCGCGCGTCGGCGATTCGACAGCGGGCCTGGGCGCGGCGTTGCTGAACCCGCTCAGTCCTCCATCGGCAGCACCGCGATGCGGCGGTACTGGATTGGACCGTGGTCGCCCTGAATCATGATCGGGCCTGGCTTGCCGTGATCGTTGTCGATCTGACCGCCGGTCGGGCTGTTGATCTCGACGTCGTCGACCACCGTCACACCGTTGTGCACCACGGTGATCCGCGCCTGGCGCGTGACCTCGCCATCGGCGTTGAGCTGGGCCGACTGGAAGGTGATGTGGAACGTCTGCCACTCGCCCGCCGGCTTGGCCGCGTCCTCGCTCGGCACCGCCTTGCTATAGACCGCGCCGCACGAGCCCATGCCCAGGTCGTGACCGTGGGTGTCGGCAATCTGGACCTCGTAGCGGCCCTGCAGATAGACCCCGCTGTTGCTGCCCTGGGGGACCATGAACTCGACCCACACCTGGCAACTGCCGAAGCTCTCGTCGCTGATGAAATCGGTGCCCCGCTCGGTGTTGACCAGCACACCATCCTCGACCACCCAGGCGTTCTTGCCGTCGGGGTGGCGCAGCTGCCAGCCGTCGAGGTTCTCACCGTTGATCAGCTCGACCCAGTCGCCGTCGCGCGGCGGTGCCTCGGCGGCCAGCGCCGGGACCAGAACCATCAGCCCTAACAGCATCCATCGCATCCGAGTCACTGCCCTCTCCTCCGTCGCCGTCGACGTCTTGCGCTCGGCGGCGGCAAATCCTCTCCACAGCAGGAGACGCCCAAGCCACGCGGGAAGTGCCCCACGGGAGCGCCCCATGATACCACCCTGCGCCGCCGGCCTGGCCGTGCTCAGCCTCTCGGCCGCGCCGGCGAGCATCGACTACGCTGTCCGGCCCGAGCTGCCCGGCGGCATCGCCCTGCACGAGATGTGCCAGGAGTACCTGCTGCGCCTGAGCGACGAACGCTGGCGCGCCTGGCAGACCGCCTATGCCGAGCGCACGGAGCCGGCCGCCATCGGCGCCCACCACGCCGAGCTGCGGCGGCGGTTCGTCGCGGCGCTCGGCGGCTGGCCGGCACGGTGCCCCCTGGCGCCCGAACTGACCGGCGTCATCCGCCGCGACGGCTACCGGGTCGAAAAGGTGCTCTTCGCCAGCCTGCCCGACTTCCACGTCAGCGGCGCGGTGTTCGTGCCCGAATCGCCCCGGTTCAGCCCACCCTACCCGGCGGTGCTCATCCCCTGCGGCCACTCGCAGACCGGTAAGGCGCACGACACGTATCAGACGATGGCGGCGCTGCTGGCGCTCGAGGGCTTCGTCGCGCTGGTCTACGACCCGATCGACCAGGGCGAGCGGCGGCAACTGCCGGCCGAGGGGCCCGGCTACTGGGGCACCCGCGCGCACACCAACCTCGGCGTCGGCTGCATCCTGCTTGGCGAGAACACCGCGCGGTACGAGATCTGGGATGGAATGCGCGGGATCGACTACCTCCAGTCGCGCGAAGACGTCGACCACCACCGGATCGGCTGCTGCGGCAACAGCGGCGGCGGAACGCAGACGGCCTACCTGATGAGCCTCGACGAGCGGATCGGCGCGGCCGCGCCGAGCTGCTACATCCACGGCCACGGCATGCAGTTACGGCACATGGTCGGCGGCCGCATGGGCGATGCCGAGCAGAACATCTTCGGCCAGCTCGCCTGGGGCATGGACCACGCCGACTACCTGACCATGCAGGCGCCACTGCCGGTGCTGATGGTCATCGCCACCGACGACTTCTTCTCGCGCGAGGCCGCCTGGACCAGCTTCGAGTATGCCAAGCGGCTCTACGCGCGGCTCGGCGTCAGCGAGCGGATGGACATCATCGAGAACGACGCGCCGCACAACTACAACCGCGCCAGCCGCGAGGCTACCGTCCGCTGGATGGCCCGCTGGCTGCAGGGCCGCGACGAGCCGATCGCCGAACCCGACATCGAACTGATCCCGGTCGAGGAGCTGTTCGCCGCGCCCGACGGGGAGATCACCAGCCTGCCCGGCGAGCGGACGGCCTATGACCTCAACCGCGACACCGCCGCGCGCCTGGCCGCCGCGCGACCGGCCGTGCCGTCGGTCGAGCGGGTCCGCGCGCTGGCCGGCATCCGCCCACTGGCCGAACTGCCCGAGCCGCGGGTCGAACAGGCCGGGCCGAGCCAGGTGGTCTTGTGGCCGGACCCGGGCATCGCCCTGCCGGCGGTACATCTCGAGCCGGCCGCGCCGGCGGGCCCGCCGGTGCTGCTGGTCCACAGCGGGGGCAAAGCCGCGGCGGCGGAGCGGATCGAGTCGCTGGCCGCCGCCGGCCGGTCGGTGCTGGCGGTCGATCTGAGGGGCACCGGCGAGACGGCGCAGACCGCGCAGACGGCGCTCGGCGGTGACTTCGGCAGCGACTGGGAAGACCAGTTCACGGCCTATCTGCTCGGCCGCAGCTACGTCGGCATGAGGGCCGAGGACATCCTGGTCTGCGCCCGCTGGCTGGGTGAGCCGGTCGAGCTGATCGCGGTGGGCGCGGTGGGCGTGCCGGCGCTGCACGCGGCGGCGTGCGAGCCGGGGCTGTTCGCGACGGTGAAGATCGAGGGCAGCCTGGCGAGCTGGCAGCAGGTCATCGACGGCGGACGGAACATCGGTCAGCTCCAGAACACAGTTCACGGTGCGCTGCGCGAGTACGACTTGCCCGGCCTGGAGCGGCTGCTCGGCGACAAGCTGACGGTCACCGACCGCCGCGACGAGCGCGGGGAGCCGCTGGAATGAACGAAGTCCAGTGGGAGCGCCAACTGCCGTTCGAATATCGAACGGCGTTCGAGCGGCTGCCCGTCTGCTGGCTGCCGCTCGGCACGGTCGAGTGGCACGGCGAGCACAACGCGCTCGGGCTCGACGCGCTCAAGGCCCACGCGCTCTGTGTGCTCGCGGCCCGGCGCGCCGGCGGGGTGGTCCATCCGCCGGTCTATGGCGGCATGGGCGGGCTGGACCAGCCGGCGACGGTGAAGATCGAGCCGGAGAATGCCTGGGACAACGGCTACCTGCGCCCCTGGCTCGAGCGGCTGCTGAGCGAGTTCCACCGGCTCGGGTTCCGGGCGGTGGTGATGCTCACCGGACACTACGGCCACAACCAGCAGATTGTCGTGCGCGAGACGGCGGCGCGGATGAGCGAGCGGCTCGACCTGCCGATCCTCGGCACGCCCGAGTACTGGCTCGCCCAGGACGCCGGCTACCTCGGCGACCATGCCGGCATCGGCGAGACCTCGCTGCTCTGGCACCTGCACCCCGAACTGGTCGCCATCGAGCGGATCGACGACGATCCCGACTACGGCCCGGACGGCAAGATCAAGGCCGGCGCGTCGCCGGAGCTGGGCCGGCGATACACCGAGCAGATCGTCGACCGCTTGGCCGCCGTTGCGGCGGCGATGCCGAGCTGGAACGCGGCCACCCGCGCGGCGTTCATCCGCGCCGAGCGGGCTATCGTCTCCGCGCAGGTGACCGCCTGGCGCCGCACGGGCAACCCGTGGCAGGCCTGGCGCCGCCTCTTCGCCGGCGAGCTGACAGGCTACGGCGCGATGCTCGCCGCGGGCGACTTCACCGGCATCGAAGCGCTGGCGGGCGCGCTTTAATGCGGGGACACACGACCTATTTCCTTCTCGGCCGCCCGCCGACCTGGGGACACACGACCTATTCTACTCTCGGCCGCCCGGCGGTCTGCGTCCGGAGCCGACGGCCCACCGATGCTTCCGCCCGCGCCACGAACTCGTCCGAGCCCAGAAGACGACCCGTGCGCGTCCGTTCGCGCAGCGGCTTGAGCACGGCTTCGGCCACGCCTTCGGCCAGCGCGTCAGCCCAGTCCGGCCATCGCTGGAGCAGCGGCGCCACCTTGACCAGTGCGTCGTCCTCGTTCGCCAGGTGCGCCGCGGCGCTGGACCAGGGGTAGTCGCCCGGCTGCGCGACGAGGCCCGCCCGGACCGGGTTAAGCTCGACGTAACGCGCCGCATGGTAAAGCCAGGCTTCGTCCAGCGGTGACGAATGGAAGCGGCCCTGCCACAAGTAACCGGTCCACCCCTGCTGCTTGTTGACCGCCCGGGTGTATCGCTGGTGGGCCTCGCCGAGGCCCTTGGCCAGGGACTCCGGCCGCTCCGGCACAGCGATCAGATGCACGTGGTTGGGCATCAGGCAGTAGGCCCAGATAGCCATGCCGTGGTGGGTTCCCCACTCGGCCATCAGGTCGCGATAGAGCCGGTAATCTGCCTCGCAGAAAAACGTCGGCTGACGCCGATTGCCCCGCTGGGTGATGTGGTGCGGAACCCCGGGCAGCACGACCCTCGCTATCCGTGCCATGCCGCGAAGTGTAGGCCAAGCGCGGCCGCCTGGTCAAGAAATGAGTCGTGTGTCCCCGGGTTCTCGAGAAATGAGTCGTGTGTCCCCGGATTCCGAAGAAATGAGTCGTGTGTCCCCGGGTTCTCGCAGCGCGTCAGCCTGGTCAAGAAATGAGTCGTGTGTCCCCGGATTCCGTAGATGATGGCTGCGGCGCCCCCGACAATGGCATACTCAGCACCGACGGCGTCGAAGGCCTCGGCTGCGGTCAGGAGCAGTTCACTGTGTTCCACGATGGACCCTCTCGGCGACCCGTTGCTCCACCTGCGAGTCGTTCAGTTCCGGGTGGCGAGCCCGGATTCCGGCCGCGATCAATCGACGCGTGGTCGCCCAGAGACTGTCATGAGCGGCGAGCTTCTGGGCAGGTGTCATGCGACGCACAGCCGCCACCTGGGGCCCGTCCGACTGCTCCAGCCACCGGCGCCTAAGTGAGTCCATAGACCTCCACCTCCGCAATCGACATCTGCGACCCTACCTGGTCCGGACCATCCGGCTTGATGGCCCGAATCCAGACATAACGCGCCGACGCGCCCGCCGGGTCGAACTCGATGGTCCCACCCTCCCCATCGGTCACCCGCGCCAAGCGGTTCCAGTCCTCGCGATCGGGCGAGACCAGAACCTCGTACTCCGTCGCATAACCGCCGCCGAAGTGGACCACCAGCCGGTCGAGGCGATGCACCCGCTCGAGGTCGACCTCGTACATCCAAGCCCACTCATAGGCCCCCTGCGCGGCGGTGAACAGCAGACCGTCGTTGCCGTAGCGGGCGAAGGCGAAGCCACTCGGCACCAGATCGCGCGTGCCGTCGACGCTGAGCAGCCGGCTCGGCTTGCCGAACGCCAGGTTGCCCGGCGGACGCGCCTCGGCCTGCTGCCGCGCGACCTCGAACGGCGGCAACGGCGTGGCCAGCTCGAGCTTGAGGATGGTCGCCACCTCGTCGGCCGCCAGCTCGCCCCGAACGGTCAGCGTCTCGCCCTCCTGCGCGAACTCGAGCTCGGCGCCGGAGTTCAGGCAGCTCACCCGTCGCACGGCCGCGCCGAGCGGCGCGACGACCAGCTCGCCGCCGCCCGCGCCGACCTTGCCGTAGGGGTTCTCGAGCAGGTAGCAGTAGATGGTGTCGCGGGCCGTGTTGATCACGTTGTAGCCCCACGCCGCCGGGGCCAGCGGGCCGGGATCGACCTGCGTCCAAGCCTGATGCAGCGGCGGCAGGCCGGGCGGATTGGCCCAGGCGGCCAGCTCCTGGTGCGCCTGCCAGACGGTCGAGTCGTCGAGCGCGGTCAGCCGGCCCTGCTCGACCGCGCCGGCAATCGTCGGGCTGCTGTCGAGGTTGCAGACGTAGCCCTCACCGATGATGGTCAGCATCAGGCGGGCATACTCGCGCCAGTCGGGCTGCACGCCCTCGCTGTATGAGAAGGCGGGATCGGCAATCAGCCGCCAGGTCTCCATGGTGTGGCGCTTGGGCCAGGGCAACTCGAACGGCAGCATGGCCCAGTGGCGCGCGCCCCAGGCGCCCCAGCCCTCGAGGCAGATCACGTCCCAGTCGCCGTTGCTCAGCGTGACCACGCCGTTGAGCACGATCACCGTGTTTGGGTCATGCGTCCGCACCGTGCTGAAGATCGCGTCCAGCGAGTCGCTGGTCCAGCCGGCCCAGTCGAACCAGAGCGCCCGCGGCTCGTAGCGGCGCATGACGTCGTCGATCACCCGCACGGCGTTGTCGGGATGCTCCATGTTCGGGCCGTCCATGTTGCCCAGATACATGCCAAAGGCGATGCCAGCGTCCTCGAGCGCCTCCTTGTACGGCATGATCACATCGGGCTGGTCAGGCGCCAACGGCGACGGCCAGCGGTACTGGTACTCACCGTTGTTCCACGAGATGACCATTCCGCAGCCGTAACCCTGCGCGGCCATGGTCGCCGCGAAGGCCGGCAGCTCCTCCTCGCGCAGCCGCTCCGGGCCGTGGATCAGGGCCACCAGGCGCGCCGCTTCGTACCACCGGTTCGGTCGTTCTTCAACCCGGATGGCCAGCTCCGCGCGCGCCGTGGCGCCGGCCGAGTCGGTGACCACGGCGGTGAATGGGAAGTTGCCCGGCTCGGCCGCCACCACCCCCTCGATCGTCCCGTCGGGCCGAAGCGCCAGCCCCGCGGGCAGCTCGCCCTCGGCCGACCAGCGATACGGCGGCCGGCCGCCCTGCGCGCTGAGGCTGAACGGCGAGGCGCGCAGCAGCGTGTCGGGCCGCCACAGGTGCGGCGCCAGGCGATGCGTGGGGTTGGCCGCCAGGACCGGCGCCGCGTCGGCGGCGACATAGGGCCAGTCGCGCCAGGCTGTCGGCAGCCGGTGTTGGCCGGCTTCGGTCATCTGGCGGGTGGCCACCGCCAGCGGCCCGTCGCCGCCGCCGGGCGACCAGAGCAGGCCGTCGATCGCGCCGCCGTTCGGGTCGGTGAGACGGCAGTAGAATCCGAACCGTCCGTCGGCGCGATTGGCAACCTTCAGCAACAGGCGGTTCCAGCCGGCGGCGAGCCGGACCGCGACGCGCAGGCTGTCTCGCGCCGGCAGGCCCTGGTCGTGGCGAGCCACCTCAACGCCGTTGAGCCACGCCTTGGCCGCGCTGTCGGCGCCCAGGCGCAGGCTGGCGTCGACCGCGGCCGGCGCCCAGCACCAGGTCTGGGCATAGGCGACCACGCCGTCGACCGGCTCGTCGCACAGCACGGCGAAGTAGCTGCGCAGGTCTTGATAGTCGTCGTAGTTACGAGAGAACAGGCGATCGTCGAAGTACCGCCAGGCGCGGCCGTCGAGGCGTTCATCGAGCCGCCCGACGAGCTCGGCTTCGCCGACCAGGTCGGTCTCGAAGGCGGTGTTGTCGCGGTCGTTGCGGAACAGCCCCAGCACGAGCCAGGCCCCCGGCGCGGGCACCAGCTCGCCGAGCGCCTCGGGTCCGGGCTGCTGGGCGATGAGGCAGAGCGCGAAGGCACAGGCGGGCACGGCCGTCTCCCGCCGGTTGCTTGGCCGGGAGCCGCCGACTCCTGCCGAGAACGACTCGTCCGCTCCTGTGTCGCATCCGGCTCGCGTCACCGGTGCCAGGCTTGAAGCCCTTCGACGAGAGAGTTACGATGGTGAGCAGGAGCCACCGCGTATGATCGGCCCACTGCTGGCGGAGGTCGAGCGACTCCGTTCCGCGATGGAAGCCCACCGTAGCCATTTGGTGACCAGCGAGGCCGCGACCCGCTACGCCCTGATCGATCCGGTGCTCCTGCTCCTTGGTTGGGAAGTTCGCGACGCGGACCGCGTCACCCCGGAGTACACCGCTGGCGCGGCGAGCAACAAACGCGTCGACTACGCGCTCAAAGACAGCGGCAAGCCGGTAGCTTTCATCGAGGCCAAGCCGCTGGATAGTAAGCTCGCGGACGTCGAACTGGAGCAGCTCAACACCTACTGCAATAACAGGAGTGTCCGCTGGGGGATGCTGACGAATGGCGACAAATGGATCTTGGTTGATGCATCGCAGTTCCTCAAGCTGGTTCCTGATCGAGTCGTCTTGGAGTTCGCCATCTCGGACTCCACGCCGATCGACGCTTTGCAGAACCTGGTGACGTTGTTCGCAGCCATCACGGGCCGAGCGGGAAACGTCGAGCCAGCCGAGAAGCCCAAGCTGAAGACAGGCCTACGCACCCAGACGGGAAAGGCACCGGCCGCCAACGACGACTCGCTCCCGTCCCTCCTGAGGCTGGCGCAACCCGGGGCCAAGTGCGCGGTCCGGCTGTCGTTCAACGACGGCCACGCAGTCCAGGCCGATAGCTGGAAAGTCGTTCTTAAAGGCACTCTTCATTGGCTAGTACAGGTCGGACGACTGCAGGCGTCGATGTGCCCGCTGCCGGACAGTTCTGGGCGCACGCGCTATCTGGTAAACACCTCGCCAAGCCACTCAAACGCCGAGCCGTTCAAGAACGCTGTGGAGTTGGCTAACGGGCTGTGGTTCGAGGCGAACTACGGTTCGGCCAACTGCGTGCGCAACGCCTGCCATGCCCTGCAGGTCTGTGGCGTCGATCCCGCCGAGGCGACCTGGACGCCGCTGAGGTCGTAGTTCCGCCTGGACCGTCATCGCGCCCTCACTTGCCCCGCCCCGCCCGCCCGGATACGCTTACCCCGCAGCGGAGCGAGCATGGGCAAGACCATCCTGATCCTCGGCGCGTTCGACACCAAGGGCGACGAGTATGCCTTCCTGCGCGAGCGCATCCTCGCCGCCGGGCACGCTGTGCTGGCCGTCAACACCGGCGTGCTCGGCAGCACCGACGCTTTCCCGGTCGACCTCGAAGCCGACGCCGTCGCCACCGCCGGCGGGGCCGACCTGGCCGCGCTCCGTGAGCGCCACGACCGCGGCGAGGCGATGGCGGTCATGTGCCGCGGCGCGGCCGCCCTGGCACGGCAGCTCTACGACGAAGGCCGGTTCGACGGCATCATCGGCATGGGCGGCACCGGCGGCAGCAGCGTGGTTACCGCGGCGATGCGCGCCCTGCCGCTGGGCGTGCCGAAGGTCTGCGTCAGCACCGCCGCAGGCGGCGACGTGTCGGCCTTTGTCGGCACGAAAGACATCGTGATGGTGCCGTCCATTGTCGATGTGGCCGGGCTCAACCGGGTCAGCCGCATCCTGTTCACGCGCGCGGCGGGCGCGGTCTGCGGCATGGTCGAGGCCGAGCCTGAGCCGGCGGCAGACGACCGGCCGGTGCTGGTCGCCTCGATGTTCGGCAACACCACCACCTGTGTCGACGCCTGCCGCGCGGCGCTGGAGGCGGAGGGTTACGAGGTGCTCGTTTTCCACGCCACCGGCGCCGGCGGGCGGACGATGGAGTCGCTGATTGACGAGGGCCTGGTCGACGGCTGCCTCGATATCACCACCACCGAGTGGGCCGACGAGGTCTGCGGCGGGGTGTTCAGCGCCGGGCCCGAGCGGCTCAGCGCCCCGGCGCGGGCCGGCATCCCGCACCTGATTGTCCCCGGCTGCATCGACATGGCGAACTTCGGCGCACCCGAGACGGTGCCGGCGAAGTACCGCGAGGCGGGCCGGCTGTTCTACGAGTGGAACCCCGCGGTGACGCTGATGCGCACCAACGTCGAGGAGAACCGCGTCATGGGCCGCATCTTCGCCGAGCGGGCCAACGCCGCGGCGGCCGCCGGTGCGCCGGTGGCGATGCTCATCCCGACCCGTGGTGTGAGCATCCTCGACGGCGACGGCGAGCGCTTCTGCGACCGCGTGGCCGACCAGGCCTTCACCGACGCCCTCCGCGCCGATCTGAACCCGTCGGTGCCGGTGGTCGAGCTGGCGGCGAACATCAACGACGCGGTGTTCAGCACGCGGGCGGTGGAGATGATGTTGGGGTTGTTGGTGCGGGGTTAGTCTCGCGACGGATCGCAGGGCTCCTTTGAGCTGTCTCGTCGAGGCGCAGTAGCAAAGTCCGCGTTCCGCCACGCCGGCCAGTTGCGGGCTATGTCGGCCCCACGTTTGGTGGCGGCGCGAAACTCAGGCGTCGGCTGCGGCCGTCCCGTCCCCTGCCTGGGGCTGTCGCGTCGCATCGTCGTCCTCCATCCACCTGGACAGCTCTTCCATGGCGGTTGATTCGCCATCGATGTAACCTGTGGCCCGACCGCGGGTGCGTAGCTCTGCCTCTGCAGTACCCCACGCTACGGCCTCGCCGTTTCTGCTCCGCTCCAGCACCCGTCCTCGGCCCAATGAGCAGGAGAACAGGTCGATGAACCGACGCGGGCCCAGCCCGACGAACGGCTCGAGCCGAACCTTGCGCTCTGCCGGCCACCAGCCGGTGCCGATAGCGTCCGCATGAAGCTCGAGCGCCCGGCTCTTGGGGTAGGGTTCCACGTAGACCACCCGACCGATGCCAGCGGCGATGATGTGTCTAGCGCAATTGTGACACGGGAAAGTGGTCGTGTACAGCGTCGCGCCCTTTGTTGCCATGCCTCGTCGAGCGCAGGACAATAGGGCCTCCATCTCGGCGTGGACGGCTCTGCCATACTCGGTGATGTCGCCGATCCGGCTCCCTTTTAGCCGCGCTACGGCATCGCCCTCGTCCTGTGTTCCGAGCGCATTGGCGACGTCCTGGAGTATGGCCCCTCGCTCGCGCTTGTTGCTGTCGAATCCAAGTTGGAAGTCGCGGCAGTCTGCTTCGTCGTCGGGCCAGTACAGCCCGCCGCCGGGAGCAGGCACGTCGTTTGCTCCGGCGGCGAGGATCTCGCGATCGCGCGCCACCACTGCGCCAACCTGACGTGATAGGTCGGCAGAGCGGAGTGCCGCGGCGAAAGCCAGGAACATCGCGTACTCGTCGAACGTGGGCGTGGTGTATGGGTGGCCGAACAGGAGCCTTAGCAGCCGGTCCAGCTGCGGTCGCATGCATCCAGCGCTGCCTTCCCAGCGGACGAAAACGTCGGCGAGCTGAAACGTCTCACGAGTGTGTTGACCGAACGGCTCGTTCGCGGACGCATCTCGATCGATCGCGCGCTGGGCCTGGTCCCGCTTCAGATGCCGGCTCTTTGTGAGGTACCGGATGCGACGCTCATACGATGCGTCCACCGCCACGAGGTAAAAAGCCTCTCCGTATAGCTCGCGGAGCATATGCACCTCGGCGGGGTGCTTCAGCGATCGAATGACGTATGCCGTTCGCCGGCTCGGCGTGCCAGGCCGCGCACGGCCGTTCCAGATGACCTGCGCTACACCACAAGCCAGAATGTCATCGCGCCCGCTGTCCCGGCGCGCATTATCACCTGCATCCATGTAATGATAGATACGATCGAACTCCGAAGCTGGTTCGCTCTCGGGGCCACCGAATAACGGCCGGATGACCTCCGTCGAGACGCGAATTCGCTTCGTTTGATAGTTGTATCCCTTGAGCAGCTCTTCGAGGGAATCCTCCACGTGCTCCAGCGGGGTGCCAACTGCGCCGACAAGTCCGAGGATGAGCTCCCAGTCGCGGTACTCGGCCATGGGATCTCCGGCGTTCTCTACCGGTCTGGTCGCGCCCTGCCTTCGGCCGTGCTATCGCAGATCCTCCTCGGCGCCGTGCCTCGGACAGCCTATGCAGCAGCCACGGTGGAGGAAGCGGCGCCGTGGCAGCGAAGGGCCGTAGCGCCGGAGCACGCGATGCCGTCCCGCAAACTCACTTTCGTCGAACCCGCCGACGTCGAAACCCAGATCTTCGACTGGGGGCGGTTGAGCTGGCTGTCCGAACCGCGCGTCACCGCCGCCGAGCACTTCTCCGCCGGCGTGGTGGTGCTCGAACCGGGACGGGGGCATGTGCGGCACAACCACCCGGACGAGGAGGAGATCCTCTACGTCATCGCCGGCCGCGGCGTGCAGATGGTCGAGCTCGACGGCCTGCCGCTCGAGCGCGAGATCGGCCCGGGCACGCTGGTCCACATCCCCACCGCCGTCTACCACTCGACGGTCAACTCCGGCGATGGGCCGATGACGCTGCTGGCGATCTACTCGCCTTACGGCCCCGAGGCACTGCTCCGGGCGATGCCCGAGTGCACCGTCGAGCCGCCGGCGCGGGTGCCGCCGGCCGGGCCGTAACCGGAGCGCGCGGGGAACCCGGCCGCGGCGCTGGTCTCCTTCTGCCTGAGGAGCGGCGCGATGAACGGCAGGTTGCTCAGGCTCGGGTTGGCGGTGGCGCTGGCGGCCGCGGCGCTGGAAGGGCTGCAGCACGTGCTCATGCTGCGCGCCCCGATGATGGTCTACCACGTCGTCTCGGCGCTGCTGACCTTCGCCCTGGTGGCGCTGGCCGGCTGGCTGCTCGAGGCCCGCCTGCGCCTGGCCGACGCGACGGCGCGGGCGAGCGCCTTGGCACAGTCGAACCACGAACTGCAGGTGGCTCTGCGTGAGCTGGAGCGAAGCGACCGGTTGGCCGCCCTCGGCGCGGCCACGCGACCGCTGGTCACCCAACTCCGCGCGCTGCTCAACGACGCCCAGCGCGCGGGGCAGGAGCCGGCCCTGATCGGCCGCACCGTCGACCTGCTGCGGGCCTTCGAGGCCGTCGGCGGCGGCGACCGCCGCGGGCTGCGGCCGGTCGACCTGGCCGGGCTGGTCGAGTGGGTGGCCGAGGAGATGCGCGACCTGACCGGCGAGCCGGTCTCGTGCGTCCGGCCCGGCACACCCGTCTGGGTCCAGGCCAACCCGGGTCGGCTCGAGGTCGCGGTAAGGCACTTCATTGCCGAGGCGGCCGAGCGGAGCGGGACCAACCAGCTGGTGCTCGTGCTCAGCACCTCGGCCGACGAGGCCGCCTTGGTGCTCGCCGGCGGCTTGCCGACGACCGCCGCGCCGTCCACCTGGTCGTCGCTGAGCTGGCGCCTGGCCCAGGCCATCATGACCGAGTGCGGCGGCGCGGTGGCCATCCGCGAGGAAGAGCACGGCTTCGTCTACACCCTGCGGCTCCCGCTCGGCCACGCGCCCGCGACGAGCTACGCCGCCGCGGCCTGATCAGTCCGGCGGCTCATCGGCCAGATGCCCCGCCGCCTGTGCCGCCTCAATCCGCGCGGCGGCGTAGGCCCACAGCTCCGCCGCGCCGTCGGCCATCGGGCGGTTGGCGGCGATCACCTGCCGGCGGGTGATGCCGTGTTCGCGCCAGGCGTGGCCCTCGGTCTCGAGGTTGTGGAGCAATGGGTGGAGCCGGTCGAGCGCCCGGGCGAAGCGCGCCTCGGGCGTCTCGGCCGCCTCGAACTCGTCCCACACGGCGCGGAACTCGGCGGCCTGGTCGTCGGGCAGCAGGCCGAAGATCCGTTCGGCCGCGGCGCGCTCGCGGGCGGCCTTCGACTCAGCGCCGGCGGCGTCGTAGATGAACGTGTCGCCGGCGTCGATCTCGACGATGTCGTGAACCAGCGCCATGACCACGACCTTCGCCAGGTCGACCGGCTGATTGGCCTGTTCGGCCAGCACCAGGGCAAACAGGGCCAGGTGCCACGAGTGTTCGGCGCTGTTCTCGCGACGGCTGCGGTCGAGTAGCACGGTGCGGCGCTGCACGGACTTGAGCCGGTCGAGCTCGAGCAGGAAGTCGATCTGGCGGGCCAGGCGGTCGGTCACCTAAGGCTCCGGCCGGCGATTGCCCGCCGCGCGCGGGCTCCCTCCCAAAGCACCCGCCGCCCGGGGGCAGGCCGGGCGGCGGATGACCGGAGCGGTGGCTCCGGCGATGCACGTCAGCGGCGACGCCGACGCGGCACCACTCTGACTTCGTCGGTTCCCTCGGCCTCGAGCCCGTCATAGAGGCAGGTCAGGGTCGCCTCGGTGTCGGCCGGGGTGAGGGTCAGATTGCTGGTCAGGAAGAAGATCACCAGGTCCTTGTCGCGGTCGCGATCGATGTCGCGCAGGCAGGCGAACCAGGGCCGTGCGCCGGCGAAGATCACCGAGCGCAGGTCGATCTTCTTCACGTCGATACTCGTCTCGCCCAGGATGGCCACCGGCACCGCGTACCAGTTGAGGTTGACGATGTTGTGGCGCGAACAGGGCAGGACGTCGATCGAGAGCTGCACCACGTCGGGCAGACCTGGATCGTCACCCGGCGGATCGAGGCCGCCGTTTAGGCTCACGTCGGTGAACAGCGCCATCGCGCCGGGGTTGTCGAAGTAGCCGTTGACCGCCAGGTAGACATACTCGAACATGCCCGGCGACAGCGCGCTGGTGTCGATGCCCAACGTCTGCCCGTCGATCGACAGGCTGACCGAGCCGTCGGCCGCCAGAGCGATGCCGAAGGTGTGCAGCCCGGCCGTGCGCGGCACCCCGGTGTCGAGGTACTGCACATCGCCGAAGCCCTCGTAGTCTTCCCAGTAGACCCGGTAGTTGCCGACGCCCGGCTCGTCCCACGCGCCGAGGATGATCCAGGCGCCGTTCGAGCCCGGGTTGGCCGGATTCCAAGAGCTGTCGTAGACCTGCAGTTGCGGCGCGGAGAAGCCGACCCCCTCGTCGTAGACCTGGACGACGACCGCCTGATCGGCCGCGCCCCGGAAGGCGTCCGAGGTCTGGTGCTCCGCGTTACCGATGTAGTAGCCGCCGGAGATGTCGCTCACCTCGACGGCCAACGCCTGGCTGCCGCCGAAGTCGGTCAGCCAGATGCTGTGATCGAACCCGTGCCAACGGAGCCCTCGCCAATCAAGATCGACCGCCGGCGCGGCTCCGGACATCAGCGCCAGCAGCCACAGCGGACCTAGCCGCCGAAGGATGGAACTCTGCTCGAGCATCGGACTGTCTCCCTCATCCGCACCCGACGCTCTCGCACTCGCGAGCTCGTGATCCCACGTCTGGAGGCTTCCTACCATGAGCCGGAGGGGGACTGATTACCGGCTAGTAAACGGGGGTCACGGTGGACAGCAAGGACGCGAGGTAGCGCCCGTTCGCCGAACGGGCCGGCCGCCTCGGCGAGGCGGCCCTACCATGCAGCGCCCGTTCGCCCGGAGCGCGGGCGTCCCCGCCCGCACGAGGCGGCGATACCGCTCAGACCCCGTACAGCGCCCCGTACTTCGCCTCGAGGTAGGCGGCATAGGGCTCGGTGGCCAGCGGCTGGCCGGTCGACTGCTCGGCCACCTCGTCGATGGTCAGCTTGCGGCCCCAGCGCATCACCTGCTCGCGCGACCAGGTCAGGATGTCGCCGAACTCGCCCGCTTCGATGGCCGCCTCGCGGCCGGGCTGGTCGGCGCCCATCCGCTGCCAGAGCTGCGCGGCGAGCATCGAGCCGAGCAGATAGTCGGGGAAGTAGCCGAACAGGCCGCCCGACCAGTGAATGTCTTGGAGGATGCCCGTCGCATCGCTCGGCGGGCGGATGCCGAGGCTCTCTTCCATCTTGTCGCGCCACACGCCCGGCGCGTCGGCGACGCTGACCTCGCCGTTGAGCAGCGCGTCCTCGAGCTCGAAGCGCAGGATGATGTGCAGGCCGTAGGTCACCTCGTCGGCCTGCACGCGGATCAGCGACGGCGCCACGCGGTTGACCGCCGCGTAGGCCGTCTCGGCGTCGAGGTCGTCGAACACGCCGCCGGCCTGCTGCTGGAAGTGCGGCAGGTACCAGCGCCAGAAGGCCGCACCGCGGGCGAGGTTGTTCTCAAACAGCCGCGACTGCGACTCGGCAATCGCCGAAGTACTGCCGTTGGCCATCGTGCGAAACAGCTCAGGGCTCATGTTCTGGCCGTGCAGGCCGTGGCCCGCCTCGTGGATGGCGGCCATCAGACCGCTCAGGATGTGGTCGGGATCAAACCGCACGGTCAGTCGCACGTCGTTATACGAGGTGCTCGAACAGAATGGGTGGGTGGTCAGGTCGATCCGGCCGCGCGAGTAGTCGAAGCCGATCGCCTCGGTCACCCAGCGGGCCATGTCCATCTGCGTCGCGGGATCGACCCGCCGGCGCAGCGGGCTGTCGTCAGCCCGGCCGGTGGCGGCGATCTTGGCGGCCAGGGCGACCAGCCGCGGCTTGATCGCGCCGAAGATGCCGGCGATGCGCGCCTGGGTCATGCCCGGCTCGAAGCGGTCGAGCAGCACGTCGTAGGGGTTGCCCTCGGGCGCGAAGCAGTCGACGAACCGGCGCATGAGCGCGATGCCCTGCTCGAGCCAGGGCCGGAACAGGCTGAAGTCATCCTGCCGGCGGGCGGTCCGCCAGGCCTCGGTCGCGCGGGCGCCGTGGGCGGCCATCTCGCGGACCAGCTCTTCGGGCACCTTGACCGCGCGGTCATGGTCGCGCCGGGTCAGGCGCAGGATGGCCGCCTCGTCCGAGTGCGGGTCGAGGCTGGCCAGGCGCGGTTCGAGCTGCTCGAGCAGCCGGCCGATCGCCGGGTCGCAGAGCTGTTGGTGCGCCAGGGCGCGGAGGGTGGCCAGTTGCAGTGCCCGCGGCTCGGCGCCGCCGGGCGGCATGTGGGTCTCCTGGTCCCAGCGCAGCAATCCGCCGGCGGCGTTGAGGTCGGCGATGACGGCACAGCGCTGTTTGAGGTCGTCGAACGGGTCCATGGCTCACCTCGCGGCGGCTGATTGGACGGCGAGAGGCGGGCTCCTCGCCGGTGGCCCATTGTGGCGGCGCCGGCGGGCCGCCGGCCTGCTCGATCGACCGCCGCAGTCGGTCGATCCGGTGCGGTGCGAGACCACCAAGAAGTCGGGGGTCAGGCAGACAACGCATCCGCTGCAAGGACCGCTGTCTGGCCCTCCCAGGAAGTGCCGTCATTTGGTTGACCCCCTACTTTCTGGTGGTCTCCTCCAACTGCGCAGACACTTCCATCCGGCAGCCCGGTGCCGTTCTCGAACAAATCGCGGATCTCGGCCGTGAGGTTGGTACGGCCTTCGGCCTTTGCTCGCGCGAATGCGCCGGACGAGGGATTGCTCGATGTCATAAGTCCACAGCGTACCGCCAACCCGCTGGCTCAGCGGCAGCGACAAAGCCCCGTAGCCCCCGCCAAACCCGCCGCGTCGCCCGGCACATCGCCCAACCCCAAGCGGTCAAGGTCTGCCTCGGGCAGCGGCGGCAATTCCGAATCGGCGTCTTCTGGCATCCCGCTGTCCCGCAGCTTCATCAGGCCCCTCCAGGCGACCGCCGAGACACGGTCACAACTCGATCCTGCGCAGCCGCAGGGAATTGCCGATCACCGAGACCGAACTGAGACTCATCGCCGCGGCGGCAATCATCGGGCTGAGCAGCAGGTCGAACGCCGGGTAGAGCACGCCTGCCGCGATGGGCACCCCCAACGCATTGTAGACGAATGCGAAGAACAGGTTCTGCTTGATATTCTGCATCGTGGCCCGGCTCAGGCGCCGCGCCCGCATGATGCCCCGCAGGTCGCCCTTCACCAAGGTCACCCCGGAACTTTCCATCGCCACGTCGGTGCCCGTACCCATCGCGATGCCGACCTGCGCCTGAGCCAGCGCCGGGGCGTCGTTGATGCCGTCACCTGCCATCGCCACGATGGCACTCTTGGCCTGCAGATCCTCGATGACCGCGGCTTTCTGGTCGGGCAGCACCTCGGCGATCACCTCGTCGATGCCCAGCCGTTTCGCCACCGCCTCGGCCGTGGTCAGGCTGTCGCCCGTCAACATCACCACCTTCACGCCGTCGTCGTGGAGCGCCTGAACGGCCTCGGCGGTCGTCTCTTTGAGCGGATCGGCCACGCCGAGCAGCCCCGCCGGCCGTCCATCGACCGCGACGAACATCACGGTCTGGCCCTCTGCCCGCATGGCCTCCGCCGTGGCGACGAGCGCCGCCGGATCGACCTGCTGGGATTCCATCAGGCGGTGATTGCCGAGCGCGACCCGTCGCCCGTCCACTTCGCCCGTCACGCCCTGTCCGGTGAACGATTCGAAGGACCCGGCAGAACTCAGTTCCACGCCGCGTTGCTCCGCGCCGCGGACGATGGCGGCCGCCAGAGGATGCTCGCTGCCGCGCTCCAGGCTGGCCGCCAAGCGCAGCAGCGACGCTTCGACAAAGCCCTCCTCGGGCCGTATTTCGGTCAGCTCCGGTCGGCCCTCGGTCCGCGTGCCGGTCTTTTCGACCACCAGGGTGTCGACTTGGCGGAGCACTTCGATCGCCTCGGCGTTTCTGAACAGCACGCCAGCCTGGGCGCCTTTGCCGGTCGCCACCATGATGGACATCGGGGTGGCCAGGCCCAAGGCACACGGGCAGGCGATGATCAGCACCGCCACGGCGTTGACCAGGCCATAGACCATTGCCGGCGCGGGTCCTAAGATAGACCACGCGATGAAGGTGAGCACGGAGATCGCCACCACGGCCGGGACGAAGTAGGCCGCCACCAGGTCGGCCAACCGCTGGATCGGGGCCCGGCTGCGCTGCGCCGCGGCGACCATCTGCACGATCTGCGAGAGCAGCGTCTCGGCGCCGACCCGCTCGGCCTCCATGATCAGCGACCCGGTGCCGTTGATCGTCGCCCCGATCAGTTGCGCTCCCGGCTCCTTGGCGACCGGCATCGGTTCGCCGGTGACCATCGACTCATCGACCGCGCTGCGGCCCTCGACGACCACCCCGTCGACCGGGATCTTCTCGCCCGGCCGCACTCGCAGGCGGTCGCCGGCTTGGACGTTGGTGAGTGGGACATCTTCTTCGCTTCCATCGGCCTTCATCCGGCGGGCCTGCTTCGGCGCGAGGCCCAGCAACGACTTGATCGCCGAACTGGTCTGGGTGCGCGCCTTGAGTTCCAAGACCTGGCCCAGCAGAACGAGGGCGATGATCACGCTGGCGGCCTCGAAGTAGACGGCGACGGTGCCGGACATGCCCCGGAAGGCGTCCGGGAAGATCCCCGGCGCCAGCACCGCGACAAGGCTGTAGGCGTAGGCCACGCCGGTGCCCAAAGCGATGAGCGTGAACATGTTGAGGCTGCGGTTGACCACCGAGCGCCAGCCGCGCTGGAAGAACGGCAACCCGGCCCAAAGCACCACTGGGGTCGCGAGCACGAACTCGAGCCAGTTGAACGCCCGCGGCGAGGCCAGGCCCTCGAGTGGCTGGCCCGGGAGCATCTCCCGCATCGCGATCACGACCAAGGGGATCGACAGGATCAGAGCCATCCAGAACCGGCGCGTCATGGCCGCGAGTTCGGTGTCTTCGGCCTCAGAATCGCCCGGCATGACCGGCTCCAGGGCCATGCCGCAGATAGGGCAGTCGCCCGGCCCGTCCTGGATGATCTCGGGATGCATCGGACAGGTGTACTTCGCGCCCGCAGTCATCGGCTCGGCCGGCGCATCGTCGGTCAGATAACGCTGCGGATCCACCTGGAACTTTGCCAGACAGGCTTCGCTGCAGAAGTAGTGGGTCTGTCCTTGGTGAGCGGCCTGCAACGCCTTGGCACGATCGACCTTCATCCCGCAGACAGGGTCACGCAGGTCAGCCGTCGGGGTGTCGTGATGCTGGTGATGGTGCTCATGGTCCGCCATCGATCCCGCCTCCCTCACTCATTATCGGGCTGCCGGCCATCGCCGGGAGCACGTGGGATCCCAGGCGAGTCTCACACGCATCAACACGCTCCCCGCTTGGTCGCCAGACCGCATTCCCGCGATCGCGACGACTGAGCGTCTGACGTCGGCGACCGGCCAATGTCCTGCTTCGCGACGGTCTCGAGTTCGCGGAGCTCTTCCTGGAGATCACTCAGGCTGAGGTCTGGTTCGACGTTCTGAGGCACTGGGCCAAGGGTCATCGTCAAGGGCGCCACGCTCTCGCCCCGGCCTC
The DNA here is from genome assembly GCA_964405335.1 of uncultured Fimbriimonadaceae bacterium. Classification (GTDB taxonomy): domain Bacteria; phylum Armatimonadota; class UBA10988; order UBA10988; family UBA10988; genus CAYONP01. Next base: position 255 of record CAYONP010000092.1, on the reverse strand, counting down.
GCCCCGGTCCGGCGGCCAGGAGGGCAAGGGCGACGGCCCACGTGCTCCAGCGCCGGGTTTGCGCGCTCATTCCGGTTCCTGCTTGAGCGGATCGATGACCGCGTGATTCCTGGCGGAGCGCGGCTCGGCGCCGCCGGGCGGCATGTGGGTCTCCTGGTCCCAGCGCAGCAATCCGCCGGCGGCGTTGAGGTCGGCGATGACGGCACAGCGCTGTTTGAGGTCGTCGAACGGGTCCATGGCTCACCTCGCGGCGGC
>CAYONP010000091.1:18392-22561 GCA_964405335.1 uncultured Fimbriimonadaceae bacterium | reverse complement strand
CTGGCGGCTTGCCCGCCAGTGCTGTCCAGCAGCTCGTCGGCGGCACTGGCGGGCACGCCGCCAGTGGCACCGAGAGGGCGTCTTGGGGCTCGAGGTGAACGCCGATGACCTGACTCCCCTCTCCCTGGCGCCGCGCCAGGGAGAGGGGTTGGGGGTGGGGGACGGCCAGCGGTGCGCCGCGGCGGTCAAGCCGGCAGCGTAGCGCGCGTTCGGAGAACTCGCCGCCGGCCGTCTCGGCGCTCACGGGTCGCTTGCCGCCAGCCTACCGGTACTTCCGCAGCACGCGCTTGATCCGCTTGGGTTCGACCCGGCCGTAGACGTCTTCCTCGATCATCATCGCCGGCGCCAGGCCGCACGAGCCGATGCAGCGCGCGTCGCAGAGGGTGAACAGACCGTCGGCGGTGGTCTCGTCGAGCTTGACCCCAAGCTCCTTCTGCAGCTGGGCAATCAGTCGATCGGCGCCGCGGACGTAGCAGGCGGTGCCGGTGCAGACGTGGATCTGGTACTTGCCCTTCGGCTTGAGGTGGAACAGGTGGTAGAAGGTGGCCACGCCGTAGACTTTGGCCAGCGGCAAGGCGAGGGCGTCGGCGACGTATTCGAGCACATCGTTGCGCAGGTAGCCGAACATCTCCTGAGCGCGGTGCAGGACCTCGATCAGGCTGTCCGGCGAGCCCGCCTGCGACTCGACGAACTCGTCGAGCGCACGGTACATCGCCTGCTCAAACCCGAAGCCGGTGCTCATCTGCTCGGTCTGCGCCATGTCGTTACTCCTCTCGCCGCGCGTGGCGCACGGGTTGCACCCGCCACGCGCCGTCGGCCAGCGCCTCGCGCGCCGCCGTAATCGTCGCCCTGGCCAGCTCGAACCGCGTCTGCTGCCAGCCGATCTCGCTCAACCGGTGCGCATCGGAGAAGCGCACCACCGGCGCCGTCGCCAGCCAGTCGTGGCCCTGGCCGAGCAGCGCTGCCTCATCGCCGAAACGCGACACCTCGAACGCGTCGACCGGCAGGCCCGGGGGCAGGAACCCGAGTTGACTGATCACGCTGTCGCGCGACCGGTCGATGTGGGCAGGGATGACCAACCCACCCCGCGCCCGCGCCTCACCACAGACCTGTTCGATCGTGGCCGAGGTGGCGCTGATCAGGAGCTTCTCGGCGAAGCCCAGGATCCGCTCCTCGGCGTCGACCACCACCTGGTCGCCAAACACCTCGGCGTCGCAGGCGACCGCCGGCAGGCGGTCATACGTCCACTCGCCGAAGGCGACCGCCGCCGCGGGCTCGTCGAAGAGGCAGAGCACGTCGACCTCTTCGGCGGTTCGCGCCTCGACCCCGAACCAGGCGGCCAGACCCTCGCGCCGTGCCGCCTCGGCCAGCGCCGGCGCATTGCGGGCGCAGTTGTGGTCGGTCAGCGCGATCAGGTCGAGCCCGATCGCCCGCGCCCGGGCCACCACCGCGCTCGGCGACATGGCCAGGTCGCCGCACGGGCTGAGCACGCTGTGCAGATGCAGGTCGGCAGCCAGCCAGCGCCTCATCGCAAGCCTAGTTCGTACAACCGTCCTGCCACGGCGTAGCTCGATTCGGGGCTGGTCAGCACGGTCACCTGCTCGGCGGCGGCCAGCTCCAGCAGCTCGTCGCCGGGCTGGCGATCGGCGGTGATGATGATCGCCGCCAGCGACTGCGCACTGGCCACCGCGGCCACGTTGCGGTGGGTCTGGATGGTGATCCAGACATAGCCCGGCGCGCCATTGGCCAGCACGTCGCTGAGCAGGTCGGCGACCAGCGCGCCGGTTACCTCGACCTCGTGCAGCGCCGTGGCGGCGGTCAGCCCGAGCCGGTCGGCCAGGTCACGGGTGGTCATCGGCCTCATCTCCCCCGTCGTCGGCAGCGACGGCCTCCGGCGGCTGAATCGCGAACCGGAGGTTCAGCTTCGTGCCATAGCCCGGCGCGCTGCGAATCTCGAAGTGGTCGGCACACTTGCGGATGTTGGGCAACCCCATGCCGGCACCGAAACCAAGGTCGCGGACGAAATCGCTGGCGGTCGAGTAGCCCGGCCGCATCGCCTGCTCGACGTCGGCGATGCCCGGCCCGTCGTCGTCGACCGTCAGGCGAATCGCCTCGTCGCCGATATCGGCGATGATCTGGCCACCGTGGGTGGTGTGGATGATCAGGTTGGTCTCGGCCTCGTGAGTGGCGATCGCCACCCGGCGCTGCAGGCTCGGCTCGATCCCGCGGCCGGCCAGCTCGCGCTTGAGCCGCACGCTGGCCAGGCCGGCGCGGTCGTAGTCTCCGGCGGCGACCTTGAACTCCATGCGCAGCGCACCGTCGGTGACGGTTGTCTCGGCGGCCTCGCGCTCCTCGTCGCGGGCGAGCAGGCGGTTGAGCTCAATCAGCATCGCCCGCATCACGCTTTCGGGGGTGATCAGGCCGCACAGCGCGCCCTCTTCGTCGAGCACCGGGAGCTGGCCGAAGCCGGTCCGGTCGAGGATCGACATGGCCCGCGAGACCGGCCAGCGGCGGTCGACACAGACCACGTCGCGGGTCATCCAGTCGGCCACCGGTTGGTCGATGTGGCCATGGTCGAGCGCCTTGATGATGTCCTCGACGGTGACGATGCCGAGCAGCCGGTCGCCCTCGACCACGGGCACCGCCGAAACGCGCGACTCGCGCATGATCCCCTGCGCGGCACGCATGGTCTTCTCGGCCGTGACGGTGTGCAGGTGGGCGGCGACGGCCTGAAAGACCTTCAGCCGGTGGACTAGCTCGTGGGCGAAGGAGAACTCCACAGCAGCCCTCCGGCGGTGACGCAAGCCTCGAACATGCGCTGCGCGGTGACCGCCAGCGGCACGCCGTGGTTCTGCGCCAGCGCCACCGTCTCCGGCGGCGGCTCCTTGCCGCGGACGATGACCACGCCCAGCGCGCCAACCGTCAGCGCCGTCCGGATCGCCTGCGGTGAGGTCTGGCCGGTGAGCACCACGAAGTCCTCTTTGTCGGTCGCCAGAATGTCGCTGAGCAGATCGGCCGCCGCCACCGCCGCCACCTCGAAATCGGGGGCGGCCACCACCTCCTCGGCGGTCAGCGCCCTGATCAGCTCCGTCCAGCGCATGACATCACCTCAACAGATGCGCGGCAACTGACCGCCGGTCAGCAGATCGAGCACCCGCCGACCACCCACCCCGGTCTCCAACAACACGCGACCATCCGCCGCCGCCGTCACCTCGCCGATGACCGCCGACTCAACGCAGATATCCTGCAACGCTCCTGCCACGGCTTCCGTTGCGTCTGGTGAAACAACCGTGACCAGTCGCCCCTCGCAGGCCAGGTAGAGGGGATCGAGCCCGAGCATCTCGCACACCGCGCCGACCGCCGGGTCGATCGGGATGGCCGACTCAGCGAGCAGCAGGCCCGCGCCGGCGGTGCGCGCCCACTCGCACAGCACCGTCGCCAGCCCGCCGCGGGTCGCGTCGCGGATGGTCCGCACGCCGCTGCCGCCCGCGGCGAGCACGGCGCGGCAGGTCTCGGCCAGGGGGGCGCAGTCGCTCTCGATGGCCGCCTCGAAGTGCAGTTCGCCGCGGGCCAGCAGCACCGCCGCCTCGTGCCGGCCTAGATCGCCCGAGACGAGGATCCGGTCGCCCGGCTCGATCCGCCGGCAGTCGAGCGCGCGGCCGTCGGGCACCAGGCCATAGCCGGCGGTAGCGATATAGACCCCATCGCCGCTGCCGCGCTCGACCACCTTCGTGTCGCCGGCGACCAGCCGCACGCCTGCCTCGCGCGCGGTGGCTGACATGCTCGCGGCGATGCGGCGCAGCTCGTCGATCTCGACGCCCTCCTCGATCACGAACGCCGCGGTCAGCGCCACCGGCTCGGCACCGGCCACGGCCAGGTCGTTGACCGTGCCGCAGATCGACAGCTTGCCGATGTCGCCGCCGGGGAAGAAGCGCGGCTTGACCACGAACGCGTCGGTGGTCAGCGCGATGCGTGTGCCCGGCCGCGGCAGAATGGCCGAGTCCTCGAGCCGGCGGCCCTGCTCATCATCGAAGGCGCTGATGAACACCTGCTCGACCAGCTCGCCGGTCAAGCGTCCGCCACTGCCGTGGGCCAGGGTGATGGTCCGATCCAAACGTCTGCTCCGTAACGCCCGCGATGGGTAGGACGCTTTCGCCGAAAGCGCCGCC
>CAYONP010000091.1:0-18292 GCA_964405335.1 uncultured Fimbriimonadaceae bacterium | reverse complement strand
GGCCGCCTCGGCGATGCGGCCCTACCTCGGCCGCCTCGGCGATGCGGCCCTACCTCGGCCGCCTCGGCGATGCGGCCCTACCTGCCGCTCACCGCTCGACGAGAAGGTAGATCGCCTCGGCCGGCAGGGTGATCACCCGTTGCTCACCGCGGCGCGTCACCGGCGCCGTGGCGCCGGTGGGGTAGCCGTTCTCGTCGAGCACCCGCGCGGTGAACTCGCCGGCGATGGTGAGTGCGACAGAGCCCTCGATCCGCTCGACGCCGAACGGCCCGCCGCCGAGGGCGGTGATGGTCTCACCCTCGGTCGTGAAGCCATACGGCTGCGCGCGGGTGAGCACCTGGATCAGGATCCGCGCCGCGTCGAAGAGCGGCGCGCCGTCGAGCGAGGTGACGACGACCTGGCCATACTCGTTGCCGCACTCGATCTCGACATCGCCAAGGGTGATCCGCCCGGCGGCGCCGAGGAACCCCGCCGCGGCCTGCGTGCGGGCGGTATTGACGGTCATCAGCCCATCGCCGTACTGCAGCGCCAGCTCGCCGGTGAACGAGTGGACCACGCGCTGCTGCCGGTTGATGTACTGGCTCAGGTCGCGCTGCCGCGAGCGGGTCGGGTCGTCGCCGAACTCGCGGGTCACCCGGCCGACGTAGAAGCTGAGCGGGTCGAGTTGCGTCACGGCGCCGGTCAGCTCGCCGCCGGGCGGGATATCGGCGGCGCGCAGGGCGTCGAGTGCCCGGTCGCTGACCGCGCCGGAGCCCTGCATGGCGTAGAGGTCGTCGAGCCGGACGACCTGGTGGATGACCGACTCGCTCTCGGTCACGTCGCCGCGCCGGTAGAGCAGCGCGTTGGCCGGGAAGCTACCGACGCCGAGCGGCTCGCAGAGCTGGAACTTGCCCATGCTCTGGTCGGCCAGGCTGGTCGCGCCGAGCGCGAACCAGTAGATCGCGTCGATGCCCTGCAGGCTGCCATAGGCGCTGCCCAGCAGCGTCGCGTCGGCACGCAGGCGGTTCGGCTGCGGCCAGCCGATCTCGCTGATGCAGTGCGGCCAGCCGTCGACCTGGACCACCTGGATGGGCACCCGCTCGGGCACGGTCAGCGCGCTGAGGCTGCCGAACTGGTGGCCGACGCGGACGGAGTAGCTCGCCGCCTCGCCCTCGTGCCGGCCCTCGAAGTAACCGTGCCGGTCGATCAGATCGCCCGCGGTGTAGGTGTAGCGTTCGAGCGCGTCGAGCATGACCGGGTCGGCGACGGTCCAGTTGCTGGCCGAGACCAGCCCGCGGAAGCCCCAGCCGCGGATCTGGGCGGTCGTCTCGTCATAGAACCGCCGCTGCAGCTCGGTCAGGTAGTGGACCTGATCGCCCATCCGGCGGACCTTGCCGGCCGGCCCCTGCCGGCTGCCCTCGGCGGTCATGTCCCAGGCCGGCAGCACCGCTGCGCGGTCGGCGGCGGCGTCGTCGCCCTCGACGGTGAACCCGCCCCAGGCCTCGATCGCCGCCGCCACGCCGCCATACTTGGCCTTCAGCCAGAGGCCGAACCCACCGGCCAGCATGTCCCAGTAGGGCCCGGGGATGTTCTGCCGGTTGAAGGTCCAGAAGAAGAGGCTGTCCTCGTTGCAGATCTCGAGGCTGGCCACCGCCGGGTCCTCGGCCAGGCTCAGCCCGGTGTACGGGTTCGGCGCGGTCAGCTCCCGTTGCAGGCCGGTGCGGTAGAGGAGCTGGAACCGCGGGTCGAAGAAGATCAGCCCGAACGGCTTGTCGTTCTCGATGGTCTCGAAGCCGCTCAGCCCCCAGCTCGGCCGGACGCTGCTCCAGAGTGGGAAGTAGACGCTGACCGTGGTGTAGATGCCCTGCTGCTTCAGCGCCTGGACAAGGTAATGGAGGCCGTCGAGCACCCGTTCGTTGAGCGCCGAGAAGTCGTCGCCGGTGCCGAAGATGGGCGAGTGGAAGCGGACCAGGTTGACCCCGAACTTGGCCAGCTTGCGAGCCATGTAATCGAGCGAGGCGTGGTCGCCGGTAACCTGGTTGGAGCCGATATTGACCGCCCAGAAGCGCGCCGGCGTGCCGTCGCCGAGCGCGATGCCGAGGCCGTCGCGACGGACCGGGCCGGACTGCCCGGCGACCGCCTCGTTCAGGCCGCGCAGGTCGAACGCCGCCTCGTCGCCGAACGGGTCGTCGGCCGGCTCCCAGGCGAAGTAGCCCGGATCGGCCAGCCCCGACCGCTCGCCGGGCTTCAGCTTACCGCGCGGGGTGAACGGGCGGGTGGTCAGCAGGAAGCAGTCGAACGCGGCCGTCAGGCCCTCGCCCGGACCGGCCAGCAGGCGCAGCTCGAAGGTGTGCCGGCCGGCGGCCAGCTCGACGTCGCCGAGATAGACCCAGTTGGCCGGCGTGTGGAGCTTGAGTTCGACCGAGTCGGCGAGCGAGACGTTCCGGCCGCAGACCCGCCAATCGGCCTCGTCGAAGCGCCAGCGGAACGGCCCGTGCTGCCAGAACTTGCGCGTCCAGAAATGGTAGGTTGCCGCGGCCGGGACGGTGACGGTGTAGCGGGCGAAGGCCTCGTCTCCGGTGCGGTCGCCGCTGTTCGACAGCCAGGCCGAGCCGGAGAGCAGGTGGGCATTCTCAGGGAACGTGTCGGCCGAGAACCACGAGCGAGCAGGGAAGTTGGTCGCCTCGGGCTCCTCGCCCTCCCACCAGACCCAGCCCGGCGCCGGTGCCGCCTTCGGCGCGGGCGGTTCGGCGCGGCAGGCGGTCAGGCCGAGCATGACGGCGGCCAGACTGGTCAATCGCATCGGTCGCCTCCAGGTTCAGTGTGGTGCGCCGGCTCTGCCGCGACCGGCGGGCGGGACGCCCGCGCTCCCAACGACGTACGGAGCGCGGGCGTCCTCGCCGGCTCGGCCCCGCCGGCGGCGACCGGCGGGACGGGCGTGTTGACATTCGTCGTAGGGGCAGGTCTCAGACCTGCCCGAATACCGACGAGCCCGCTTCCAGAGCGAATCTGCTCGCCAGCGGGCGGGTCTGAGACCCGCCCCTACGACAGCATTCGAACGCGCTGTTCGCGCCCGCGCTCCCGGCCTCCGCCACGACGCGGTCGTCGGCTCAGCCGATCACCTCGTTGAGATAGCGCAGCGAGTTGACCAGTCCCTGCTGCTGCTGCTCGACCGAGGGGAAGTAGTAGTGGTCTTCGAGTTCGACGCAGACGAAGCCGTCGTAGCCGAAGTCGCGCAGCCGGTTGGCGATGGTCACCCAGTCGGCGCTACCCTCGCCGGGGATGGTGTAGCGCCAGGCGCTCTCGCCGTAGCCGTACTTGCCGGCGAAGCTCGGACCGAGGTTGCCGGTCAGGTAGAGCTGCTCCTCGATGATCTCGGTGTCCTTGCCGTGCACGTGCTTGACCCGCTCGCCGAACTCCCACAGGAACCGCATGTGGTCGATCCCGACGCGGATCAGGTGGCTCGGGTCATAGCAGAGGCCGAGGTTCGGCGAGTCGACGGCGGCGAACATCGGCCGCAGCATCTCGGGCGTGCAGCCGATGCTGGGGTGGTTCGGCCCCGGCCCGAACCAGGCCTCGATGGCGAATTGCAGGTTGTTCGGCACCAGCACCTGCTTGACCACGTCGGGATAGGTCTGCTTCCAGATCTCGAACGTCTTGGCTCGCGGCTGGCTGTGGTCACCCGGCAGCAGCACGGCAAACACGGTGTGCGCGCCGAGCGCGGCCTCTTCGCTCAAGATCCGCTTCTGCTCCTCCAGCGCCTTCTTCTGTGCCTCCGGATCGGGGCTCAGGTTGCCGCCCCAGTTGGGCATATCGACGGTGCCGACTTTCAGCCCGTGGTTGTCGAGCGCCTGTTTGACCTCGGCGGTCAGGCGCGGCACGTCGATCGCCTTGAAGCCCTCCTCGGCGGCCCAGGCACAGAACCCCTCGAACCCCATCTCGCGCGCGCACGGCGGTTGCCGTACCCCGACTTCCATCTCACGCTCCTTCTCGCCGCGGACTCCAAGAGGTTGGCCATCGCGAAACGGAGTCCTGTCGGCAGGGCACCTCGCCCTGTGTGACGAAGGGGGGTTCGGAGCGAGCGATGCCGAGCGTGACCGTAGAACTGCCGCTGGAGGCGCTTTCGGCCCTGCGCCTCGATCCGGAGTCGTTCGTCGCCGAGATGCGCGTCGCCGCCGCGGTGACCTGGTATGAGCGCGAGCGGCTGTCGCAGTCGAAGGCGGCCCAGGTCGCGGGTCTGTCGCGGGCCGACTTTCTCGCCGCGCTCGACCGGTACGGCGTAACTCCTTTCCAGTACGATGCCGGCACCATCCTCCGCGAGGCCGAGAGTGGCTGAGCGCTGGGTCGTCAACGCCTCACCGCCGATCTCCGCGGCCACCTGGGCCGCCTGTGGCGCCGCGAGCCGCGGCAGGCAACCGCTACCGGCTTGACCGGCCGACCGCCAATCGGCACGCTGCCTGCCTGACAGCCGCGCCCGCCCGACAGAAGGGCCGCGACCACACACCGCGAAGCACCCGGCGGAGAGCCGGATGCGTGCCGCGGTCGCCCTCTGCCTGCTCGCTGCCACCGTCGCCCGGAGCGAGGTGCGGGTCGACCTGGTCGACGGGCGGCTCGCCGTCCGGCACCTCGCCACGGGCCGCGTCTGGCGCTCGCCGGCGCCGTCGCCGCTCGGCACGGTGCTGGCCGCCTCGGGCGAGCCGGCCACGCCGCTGGTGCTGCTCGACCGTCGTGCCGACGGCCTCCGCTTTGCCGCCGAGTCGGGCGGCGAGGCCGTCGCGGTCACCGCCACCGAGGAGGGCGACGCGGTGGTGTTCACCATCGACACGCCTGACCACGACGTGCCGCTCGACCGCGCGCTGGCCTTTCCCCCGCCGCTGACCAGCGACCTGGCCGACCCGCAGATCTGCCTGGCGCCGTATGGCAACGGCCTGTTGCTGCCGCCCGAGGTGGCGCGCTACCGCAACCACACCTACTGGGGCTTCGCTGCCGACATGCCCTTCGTCGGGCTGAGCGACGGGCCGACCGGCGACGGCTACGTGATGATCCTCGAGACGCCCTATGACGGCGGCATCCAGCTTGCGCCGATCGACGGCCGGCTGGTGCCACAGGCGGTCTGGGCCGGGCGGCTCGGCCGGTTCGCCGAGCCGCGCCGGGTGCGGCTCGAGTTCTTCGCCACCGGCGGCTATGTGGCCGCCGCCAAGCGCTACCGCGAGTACGCCCGTCGCGAGGGCACGCTGCTCACACTGCGCGAGAAGAAGGTCGCCCGGCCGGCGGTCTCGCGCCTGGCCGGCGCGGCCGACGTCTGGGGCGCCTCGGCCGCCTGGGCCGCCGAGGCAAAACGGCTGGGCATCACCGCGGCGATTGTCAACTCGCAGGAGCCGGGCGAGCGGCTCGCCGCGATCAACGCGCTCGGCTACCTGTCGAGCCGTTACGACAACTATGTCGATCTGCTCGAAGAGCCCGATCCAGCAAAGTGGGACAACAACCACGGCCCGCTCGACCACGTCGCCCGGCACCGCGACGGCTCACTCCACATGGGTTGGCTGACCTGGGACAAGCAGACGCAGTACTACCAACGCCGGTCAGACAAGATGCGCGCGGCGGCGGAGGCCTACATCGCGCCCGAGCTGGTCGAGAAGCCCTACCTGGCCCGCTTTCTCGACGTCACTACGGCGATGAACCTGGTCGAGAACTACGCCGACGACAACCCCTACGGCCATGAGCAGGACATGGCCTACAAGCGTGAGCTGTTCGAGTATGTCAATCAGCGCGGGCTGGTCACCGGCGGCGAGCATGGCCGCTGGTGGGCCGTGCCGCAGATGGACTACTTCGAGGGCATGATGTCCCTCAATCCCTACTTCTCCTGGCCGGCGGGGCATCTGCTCAAGCCCGAGGAGGGTCTGGCCCAGATCAGCGACGAGTACCGCGAGTTCGGCCTCGGCCCGGCCCGGCGCATTCCGCTGTGGGAGCTGGTCTTCGGCGACTGCGTGGTCGACTACTGGTACTGGGGCGACACCAACGGCTACCTCGACGAGTTCGACCCGAGCCTGAGCGACCGCAAAGACGCCTTCAACGTGCTTTATGGCACGCCGCCGATGTACTGGGTGACCAGCCTCGGCTTCGGCTGGGAAACCGAAGCCGGCCGCGCGCGCACGCTGCAGTCATATCGCCATACCGGCCCGTGGCACGGCGAGGTGATGTGGGACGAGATGCTCGGCCACGAGTTCCTCTCCGCCGAACGACTGGTGCAGCGCAGCACCTTCGCCGGCGGCCGCGAAGCGGTGGTCAACTTCGCCGCCGAAGCCCGCGAAGTCACCGTCGCCGGGCGCACGGTGACCCTGCCGCCGCATGGCTTCGTCGCCGTCGGCCCGAGATTCCTCGCCGAGCGACGGATGCTCGGCAACGGGCCGGCGACCCGCGTGCGGGGCAGGCTCTACGCCGCGGTGGACGGTCGGTCAACCGACGAACCGGTCAGCGTGCCCGGCCTGATGAGCGACGGCGTGGCGACGGTGACCGTCGAGTCGCCCGAGCGGATCCGGATCGCCGAGGGCAGCGACCCGCTGACCCTCAACCCAGCGGCGCTGGTCGAGGGTTGGGACGTCGAGCATTCGCGGCTGTTCGAGCTCGACGCCGGCGGCCGGCGGCTCGGCGCGCGCGTGCTGCTGGTCGACGAGGGCAAGGCCGAGCTCGACCCGCGCGGCGCCTGGCTCGAGCTGGCCACCGGCAGCGAGACGGCGCTGGCCGACCTGCTGGTCAGCGAGCTGATCTTCACCCCCGAAGCGCCCGAGCAGGGCGATCCGCTGACCGTCTCGGCCATCGTCGCCAACGACGGCTGGCAGCCGGTCGCCGGCGGCCGCCTGCGACTGCTGGTCGACGGCCTGCCCTGGGCCGAGCAGCCGCTGCACCTGGCCCCGCGCGACGCCGAGACGTTCAGCTTCGAGGTCGACACGGCCGCGCTCGACGGCCCGCGCCGGTTCGCTGTCGTGGCCGAGCCGCCGGCCGGCCAGACCGAGCAGCTCGTGGCCAACAACCGGGCCGCTGCGGTGGCCGACATCGCCATCGACTGGCGTCGCTGGCCGCGGCTGCCGGCGGCGCGGTTCCGCGTCACCGCGCCGGTGGTCAGCCACCGCGACGCGGTGGTGGCCGCCCCGCTGCAGCTCCACGACGGCGCCGATCCCGCCAGCGTGCGGGTGCTCGACGCCGCCGGCGGGCAGGCTGTGCCGTCGCAGTTCGAGAACACGCCGGCGAACCCGCTGCGCGGCACGCTGGTCTGGCAGATCGACGGCGAGTTGGCGCCCGGCCGCGGCCGCGAGTTCGATGTCATCGTCCAGCCGGCGCAGAGCGGCAGCCTGCGGCCGGCGGGCGGGTTCTGGCAGGCCGACAGCCGGCGGATCGAGACGCCGGTCTATGCGCTCGACCTGGCCGACGGCGTGCCGCGCCACCTGCGCATCGAAATCGGCGAGCAGCCGCGGCGGCCGGTGATCACGCAGATGGTCTACTCGAGCGCGGCCACCGGCTGGGTCGACGAGAACGGCCAACTAGAACGCCTCGACGTGCTGGCTGCCGGGCCGGTGCGGACGGTCGTGCGGGTCGAGCGCAACCTGGCCGACAACACCACGCGCTATGCCCGGACGTTCACGTTCTATGCCGACCGGTTTGAGGTGGCGACCGAGGCGCGGCCGAGCGTGGCCGGGCTGCACCATCGGCTCTACTTCGCCCGCGGCGGGACGGTGACCGACAGCCTGGGCCGCATCGCGGCGCTGGATGGCAAGGGCGACGCCGAGGGCATCGCCGGCGAGTCGCCCGACTGGGTCGCCGTCTATAGCGATGCCTGGGCACTCAGTCTGGTCCGGCTCGAGGGCGGCGGCTCGCTCTCGTGGTGGGATTCGGCCAATCTGGGCGGGCTCGGCTACTCGGGCGACCCGGCGGCCTCGCGCGATGCGTTCGGGTTCTACGGACCGCAGACCTCGCCGGCCTATGCCGAGGTCGAGGCGGCGCGGCGGCGGCATCCGCCGCTGGTCGAGGCGGTGGCGATCGAATAGGGGCTGGGCATGACGGACCGCGATCGGTTCGTGTCGTATCTGTTGGGCGAGCCGGTCGACCGGCCGCCGTTCTGGCTCTTCTGGGGCCCCTGGGGGCGCACCTGGCAGCGCTGGATCGACGAGGGCAAGCCCGAGGAGATCACCGACCACCGCAGCCACTGGCAGCCCGACGCCGTGCCGCACGTGGTGCCGGTCAACTGCGGCCCGTGCCCGCGCGTGCCGCACCAGGTGCTTGAATCGGGGCCCGACGACTATGTCCACGTCGATCACTGGGGCATCGTCCGTCGCGACACGCGCAAGGGCGAATCGATGCCGCAGTTCCTGCGCTTCCCGATCGCGAGCCGGCGCGACTGGGAGGAGTACCGCGACCTGCGGCTCGACCCCGACCAGCCCGATCGACTGGCCGGCAACTGGGCCGAGGTGGCAGGCATCTGGCAGGCGGCGGGGATCCCCATCCAGCTTGGCTACTTTCCCGATGTCGGCATCTTCGGCGGCGTGCGCTGGCTGCTCGGCGACGAGGAGTGCCTGCTCACCTTCTGCACCGACCCGGCGCTGATCCACGAGATCATGGAGCGACTGACCGACGTCTACCTGACGGTCTTCGCCGCGGTGGTGAAGTTGGTCCGGGTCGACGTGATCGAAATCTGGGAGGACATGTGCGGGCGGCAGGGGCCGCTCATCTCGCCGGCGATGTGGCGCGAGTTCATGGGCCCCTGCTACCGCCGCATCCGCGCCTTCGCCGATGAGCACGGCATCCCGCTGCTCGAGGTCGACACCGACGGCGATCCGCGGCTGATTGTCGACCCGATGCGCGAGGCGGGGGTGAACTTCCTCTGGCCGCTCGAGGTCGCCGCCGGCTGCGACGTCAACGAGTTCCGCCGCCGCTGGCCCGACCTGGGCGTCATGGGCGGGATCGACAAGCGCGCCCTGGCCGTCGGCCCGGCGGCGATCGACGCTGAACTCGACCGGGTCTGGCCGGCGGTCGAGGCGGGGCGCTACATCCCCGACCTCGACCACCTGGTGCCGTCTGATGTCTCGTGGTCGAACTACGCCTACTATGCCGACGCGCTGAAGCGGCGGGTGGTAGGGTAGCCCCAGCCCGCGCCGACTGGGACGGTCGGCCTACGGCGTCTGCACGTCGGTGGCCGCGAAGGTGACCTCCTCGACCAGGCTGCCCTCGTCGTTGTAGACCAGCTCCCAGGCGCAGGGGAGGGCCGCGGTGTAGCGCCAGGTGCGGACCACCTGCTGGGTGTTGTCGAGCAGCTCGACGGTCAGCGCGGCGCGGCGCGGCTGGCCGGCCTTGAGGTCGTCCCACCAGCTATAGAGTCCAGGGGCTGGGTCGGAGACGGCCTTGACCAGGGTCACGCGCACCGGCCTTTGCGCGCCGACCACGAGGCCGGACACGCGGGTGGCCGAACCGCCCATGCGGAACTCGCGCACCTCGAGCTCGGCGCCGAGTTCGCTGATCTCGGTGAAATAAGGCTGGACCGCGCCGTCGGCGCTGACGCGCAGGTTGGCCGTGCCGCGGCGCAGCGCCAGCGGCGGGTCGGCCAGGCGCCGCGCCGTCGGCCCGGCGGCGGCCACCGGCACCGGGTCGCGGGCCAGCCAGGCGCCGCCGGCCAGCCCGGCGACGAGCCACAGCCACGGGACGAGACGCGATGGAGTGTGCATGTCGGATCCTCCGCAGGCTAGTCGAACGCGACCTCTTCGGCCGAGAAGGTGAAGGTCTCGCTCGGGGTGCCGTTCTCGGCCACGACGACTTCCCACTTGCTCGGCCAGGCGTTGTGGTAGGTCCATCGCCGCCGCGGCACGCCGGCGCCGTCGAGCAGTTCGACCACGATCTGCCGGCGTTCGAGCTGACCGTTTTCACAGGCGGTCCACCAGTTGTACAGGTTCGGCGTGGAGTCGCTGACGTTCTTGTGCAACACCAGGTCGGGCACGCCGACGCGGCCCGGCCGCTTGCGGGTGAGCAGGTCGGCGCCATCCTGAAACTCAATCACCTCCATCTGCTCGGACATCACCTCGAACTTCAGGAAGCCGCCGGCGGGGATGCCGTCGATGGTGATCCGAAACGGGTTCGGCGGCGTGCGGCGGAGTCGAGTGTCGGTCACCGGGGTCTGGGCCTGCACCTCGGCCGGCCGGGTCAGGTCGCGCTGCATCTGGGCGGCGGCCAGGCCGACGACGGCGGCCGCCAAGACGAACGTCGCACCACGAAGCAGGGTCCGTCCAGTCATGGGTTCCTCCCTCCTGGCCACCGGACGCCTCACCGCCGGCGCCGATTCCAGTATCGTGCAAACGCCTGGTGACGAGGCGGACAGCAACCGGCCCCGGCCGCATACTGACGCCCTGGAGCAGAGGGTATGCTGAGTGCGGACCAAGTGGCGCGGTTCGAGCGGGACGGCTGTCTGCGGGCGGGCCGCGTGTTGACGGACGAGCAGATCGAGGTGCTGCGCGACGACCTGGACAAGGTCATTGCCGGCGAGACCGAGCACCCGCCGGTGTCGCTGCGCAACCTGGGCGGCGACGAGGCCCACCCGGTCTGGCAGATCGTCAACATCTGGCAGGCCTCCGACGCCTTCCGCGCCCTGGCCTGCGACCCTGCGGTGGTCACCGCCGTGGCGCAAGTGAGCGGCGCCGACAGCCTCTATCTCTGGCACGACCAGATTCAGTACAAGCCGGCCCGCCACGGCGGCGTCAACCACTGGCACCAGGACGGGCCCTACTGGCCGACGCTGGGCGACAACACCGCGGTCAGCGCCTGGATCCCGCTCGACGACGTCGACGAATCGAACGGCTGCATGACCATGATCCCCGGCAGCCACCGGTGGGGCGTGCAGATCGACTATCTCCACCGGCTGGGCAGCTACAACGGCATCGGCGAGGGCTTCAGCCCGCCCGACGGCCGGCCGGTGGCCAAGCAGCTCTGGCCGGTCGAGCGGGGCTGCCTGAGCCTGCACCACTGCCTCACCTGGCACGGCTCGCATGAGAACACCTCGGAGCGGCCGCGGCGGGCGATCGCGTTCCACTACATGCTCGGCGACACGCCGTTCGAGGCTGCCGGCGAGCACCTGATGAAGCCCTGGATCACCAGCGCGCCGGGCGAGCCGGTGCGCGGCGAGCCATTCCTCTGCGTCTGGCGCGACGGCGCCCCGTGCGGCTGAAGGGACTCCGATGGACCAGCCTGTTTCGCGTCGTGACATCCTCGCCGCCTCGGTGGTCGGCGGCATGATCCTGATCGAAACCGCCCGCGGCCAGGGCGATGAGCAGGAGCTCGAGGCCTTTGCCGTGCCGCTGACCAAGCACGAAGCGCTGCAGCAGCCCGGCGGGGCGGTGATCGTCAAGCTGCCCGACGGCACGGAGGTGCTCGTCGCGCGGTACAACCAGCAAAGCTTCATCGCCTGCAGCGCGGTCTGCACCCACAACGGCTGCAAGCTGCAGTATGACGGCCAGCAGGGCCAGCTCTTCTGCGCCTGCCACGGCAGCCGTTTCCACGCCAACGGCCAGGTCGCCCAGGGACCGGCACGCCAGCCGTTGAAGGCCTTTGGCACCGATATCGCCTGCGCCGTGCTGTACGAGAAGCCGCGGCGCTAACCGAGCGCCGACGCGCCCGTTTGGCCGCCGCGGTGGCAGATCGGCGACCGTGGACACGCCGTTGGCGTGTCCCTACCGCGAGGGGTCATCGCCCGCCGATCGACCTGGCCACGCCGTCGGCGTGTCCCTACCGCGTGCGGTCGTCGCCCGCCGGTCGACCTGGACACGCCGTTGGCGTGTCGCTACCGCCGTGGCATCGGGCGTTGGCAGGTCGGGTCAGCGCCGCTCGCCCCGCGGCGCGGGGCGGTGCCAGGCGGTGCCGTTGCGCAGTCGGCCGGTGACGAAGTTCAGGCCGCATTTCGGGCACACCGGCCGGCCGCCGCGCAGGCGGGTGCGGCAGTTGCCGCAGTGTGGCAACTGCCGAGCGTCGTCGGTCTCGATCAGGATCACCCGGCCGAGGAAGATGGCCGGCAGGTGGATGCCGCAGGCCGGGCATTGCGGCCGGCCCGCATCGGCCGGCGCGCCGCAGGCGGGGCAGGTCTTGGTGGTGCGCAGCGCGTCGGTCAGCGCGGCGGCGTCGTCATCACTGATGTCGCTCGATTCGAGCAGCTCGGCGGCCGAGCGGAGCACGGCCAGCAATCGGCCGCAGCGCGGGCAGGTCTCGTCGCTCATCGCGGCCCTCATGCCGCAGCCGCCGCAGGCGGTGATGAACTGCCCGTCCAGCTCGACGCAGACCATCTGCCGCGTGCGAAAGACGCGCAGGTCGAGCCGGCAGATCGGGCACTCGTTCTGCCGCGGGCTGACATAGCTGCCGCAGCTCGGGCAGTGGCTCAGCGACCGAATCTCTGGCCCATGCGCGCCGACCGGCACGGGCTGCTCGATGCGCCGCTCATGCAGCGCCTCCATGAGCGACATGGCCGAGTCGAACCGGTGCGACGGCGGCTTCAACATGCAGCGATAGATGGCCGAGCGGAGGTAGGCCGGCACGTCGTCGGGCAAGGGCGCCGGGCAGGCTTCGACCACCGCGCGCTTGAGTGCCTCGGAGCCGGTCTGGCTGAACGGCGGCCGGCCCGAGACGAGGAGGTAGAGCACCACGCCGAGCGACCAGATGTCGCTGCGCATGTCGACGCCGCGGCCGCGCACCTGCTCGGGCGACATGAACAGCGGCGTGCCGGGATGCTTGCCCTCGGCGGTCACCTCGGCCTCGAGCGCCCGCTCGGTCAGCTCCTCGACATCGCCCGAGAGGTCGACCGCATCGCGGAAGCGGGCGATGCCGAAGTCCATCAACTTGGCCACACGCCGCTCGCCGTGGAGGATGACGTTGGCCGGCTTGATGTCGCGGTGGATCACCCCCGCCTCGTGCACCGCCTTGACCGCCGCGCAGAGCTGGAAGACGATCCGCTCGATCTCGGCATTGGGCAACTGCTCGCGGCGGCGGAGCAGCTCAATCAGCGACTCGCCGTCGAGCAGTTCGAGCGCCAGATAGGGGATGTCCTGGTGCTCGCCAGCGTCGATAAAGCCGACCACGTGTTCGTGCCGCACGCGGCGCAACACGGCCGCCTCGCGCTCGAATCGCCGCCGGCGCACCGCCGCGGTCTCGGCGCTGATCCGGTCGGTGCGCATGATCTTCAGCGCGATCAGGCCGTCGCCGTCGCGCTGGGCGCGATAGACGCGGCCCATGCCGCCGCGACCGATCTCGTCGAAGACCCGGTACGGGCCGAACCGGCCGGTCGGCTTCAGGTCGCTCTCGGGCGGCGGCGGGGCAATCACCCGGAAGCGCAGCGTGGTGCGGCCGATGGTCACCGTCTCGCCGCTCTCGAGCCGCGCTTCGAGCACCCGTTGTTCACCGATGGTGATGCCGTTGACGCTGCCCGCGTCGCGGACGTAGAGCCGGTCGCCCTCGCGGCGCAGCATGGCGTGGCGGCGCGAGCAGAAGCGGTCGGCCAGGGTCAAGTCGAGGTCGGGCGCGCGGCCGACCCAGATCACCTGGCCGTCGTCGATCACCTGCCCGGTGAGCACTCGCTCACCCTCGACGACCTCGATCCGGGCCGGCAGCACGACCGGTCCGGTCGCCTCGTCGCGCGGCTCGACGCGCACGCGCCACTCACTCTCGCCGAGGCGCAGCAGGTCGCCGTCGGCGAGTTGGGTCGGCACTTCGAGCCGGACGCCGTTGAGCCAGGTGCCGGTGCTCTCGGGCAGGTCGGCGAGCAGGGCGGAGTAGGGCCGGACGAGCAGGCTGGCGTGGTGCTCCGCCGCACCGGGCTCGAGCCGGACGGTGCAATCGGCAGCCGTGCCGAGGTGGTGCTCCCCCAGACCGAGGGCGCAGCCGTCACCGTCCGGTCTGTCGAGACGGACCACCATGCCTGCTTCCCTATCGATTTCGTCCGCCGGCAGGTTTCCTGCAGCGCGACGTGGCGCGTGCGACAGGAACCCGCCCGGCCGGGCCGAACCGGTCGGCGCACCCCGGAGCTGTGCCCGATGTGGACCGTGCCCGTGCTGCTCTTCGCCGCCGCCGCCGACGTGCCCCGCGCCGAACCGCCCCGGCCCGACCTCCTCCGTGGCCGCTGGCAGACCCTCAACGGCGCATGGGAGTTCTGCTTCGATCCCGACGACGACGGCCTGGCGCGCGGTCTCGACCGCCCCGCCGCCGACGGCTTCGACCGCCGGATCATCGTCCCCTTTCCGTGGGAGAGCCGGCTCAGCGGCATCGCCGAGCCCGAGACCCGCGCTGTGGCCTGGTACCGCCGCTCGTTCACCGTCCCGGCCGATTGGCGCCGCGAGCGCATCCACCTCTGCTTCGGCGCCGTCGACTGGTCATGCCGCGTCTGGGTCAACGGCCGTGAGGTCGGCGGACACGTCGGCGGCTACACGCCGTTCCGATTGGATCTCACCGACGCGCTGGTCGAGGGCGAGAATAGCGTCGTCGTCCGCGCATACGATCCCACCGACCCGCACCTGCCCACCGGCAAGCAGATCAACTGGTACACCCGCACCAGCGGCATCTGGCAACCGGTCTGGCTCGAACCGGTGCCGCCAAGCCACGTCACCAACCTGGCCGTGGCCTGTACGCTCGACCCGGCGGTGGCCACCGTGACCGCCACGCTGGCCTCACCGGGTGGACCGGCGACTGTGCGGCTGGTCTGCGACGATCCGGCCGTGCCGCCGGTCGAAATGCAGGTCGAGCTGCCCGCCGGCGGTGCGCCGGTCGATCTCGCCGTGGCGGTGCCCGAGCCGAAGCTGTGGCACCCCGACTCGCCGAACCTGTACGAGTACGCCTTGACCGTGCGGCAGGGCGGCGAGGTCGATTCGGTCCGTAGCTATTTCGGGCTGCGCACGATTGAGGCCGCGGCGCTGCCCGACGGCACGCGCGGGTTTCTGCTCAACGGCGAGCCGATCTACCTGGCCGGCGCGCTGCACCAGGTGTTCAACCCCGAGGGCATCTACACGTTTCCCACCGATGAAGATGCTCGGTTCGATGTCGAGTACAGCAAGTCGGTCGGTTGGAACTTCATCCGCCTGCACATCAAGGCGGTCGACCCCCGGCTGCTCTACTGGGCCGACCGGCTAGGTCTGCTGCTGATGTGCGACGTGCCGAATACGTGGCAACACTCGGAACGGGCCCGGGCTGCCTGGGAACAGACCATGCGCGAGCAGCTCGCCCGCGACATGGCGCATCCGAGCATCTTCAGTTGGGTCTGCTTCAACGAGAGCTGGGGCATCGGGTTCAACGACTTGAAGAACCAGCCCGAGACCGCCGCCTGGGTGCGCGACATGTTCCGGCTGACCAAGTCGCTCGACCCGAGCCGGCTGGTCGAGGACAACTCGCCCTGCTTCTACGACCACACCGAGACCGACATCAACTCGTGGCACTTCTACATCGACCAGTATCCCGCCGCGCGCGACCACATCGCGCAGGTGGTGAGCGAGACTTATCCGGGCAGCACGTTCAACCAGTGCCCAGGTTTCCCGCAGGGCGACGCGCCGCTGATGAACAGCGAGTATGGCGGGGTCTCGGCCGGCGGTGGTGACCGCGACATCGCCTGGTGCTTCAAGTACCTGACCACGCTCTTGCGGCAGCAGCCGAAGGTCCAGGGCTATGTCTACACCGAGCACTGCGACATCGAGTGGGAGCACAACGGCTTTCTCTGCTACGACCGCACGCCGAAGGTGTTCGGCTACGACGCCTTCGTCGACGGCATGACCGTCGCCGAGCTGCAAGGCCAGGACTTCGTCGGCTACGACGCCGCGCCGGTGATCGAGGCGGCGCCGGGCGAGCGGATCGACCTGCCGCTGTTCATCAGCCACTACTCCCGGCTCGAGGGCACGCCGTTGATCCGCTGGCGGCTGATCGGCTGGGACGCGCTCGGCAACGCGTTCGCCGGGCCGCGGGGCACGCTCGAGGCGGCCTGGGCGCCGGCGACCGTGACCGATGCCGGTATCCTCTCCGTCCGCCTGCCCGAGGTGCCGCACGTCGGAGCGATCGGCCTCGAGCTGATCGTCGGCGGCGAGCGGGTGGCGGCCAACTACGTCAACGTCATCGCCGCGCCTGAGCCGCTGCCGGCGGCGGAGGCACTCGGTGCGCGGCGGCTGGCGCTGCGCATCGCTCCGAACGCCGTCAGCGGCGTCGACGCGCCCGATGATGAGGGGCTGGCGGCGCGGCTTGAGCGCGACAAGGTCGAGGCCGTCGGCCGGCCGCGCTTCCGCTGGACCGTGCGCCTGCCCGAAGCCGTGCGCGGCAGCCAGCCGACCCGGCTGACGTTCATTGCCGAGGCGGCGGCGCGCGGCGGCGAGGCGAAGCTCGACTGGCCGGCGCGCCGGCGCGCCGAGGACTACCCGCAGACCAAACAGGGCCGCGCCACGCCGAGCACGCTGGCGGTCGCCATCGACGGCGTGACCCTCGGCACCGCGCGGCTGGCCGACGACTGGGCCGACGCCCGCGGCTTCCTCAGCCACCACGCCTACTATCAGCACGGCAGCCACGGCGAGCGGATCGAACTCAGCCTCGACCTGCGCGGCGAGCAGACGCTGGCCCGCCGCCTGGCCGACGGCGAGGCGGTGACGCTCGAGTGCTATGTCCCGGCTGATGCGGACGAGGGCATGGGGCTGTCGCTCTACGGCGAGCGGCTTGGACGCTACCTGCTGCCGCCGACGCTGATCCTCGAGACGGCGGCCGACCTGCCGGTGCCGGCCGGCTGGAGCTCGGCCGAGCCGGTGACCGAGCGGAGCCTGGTCTCGCGACGCGAGGCGTTGGTGCCGACGGCCGAGACCGGCGGCGCGGAGTGGCGGTATGCCACCAACGATCCGGGCGACGGCTGGGCCGCGGCCGGCTTCGACGACGGCGCCTGGGCCACCGGCCGCGGCGGCTTCGGGACGCCCGGAACGCCGAACGCGGTGCTCGGCACCCGCTGGGACTCCAGCGATATCTGGCTCCGCCACCGCTTCACCCTCGACGCGCCGTTCGAGCCCGGCGCGGTGGTCACGCTGCGCTGCTACCACGACGAGGACGCCGAGATCTACCTCAACGGCGAGCGGGTGGTTGCGCTGCGGAACTACATCACCAGTTATCGCGACCTGCTGCTGACCATCGAGCAGAAGCGGCTGCTGGTCGCCGGCGAGAACCTGCTCGCGGTCCACTGCCGCCAGACGACGGGCGGACAGAACATCGATGTCGGCCTGCTGATCCTGCGCGTGGGGGAGTAACATGACGGACAGCGTACGAATCGGCTTCATCGGCTGCGGCGGCAATGCGCGCGGCCACATGCGTGGCGTGGCGGGCGTCGAGTATGCCCGCGTCGCCGCCTGCTGCGACGTGGTCGAGCAGATCGCCGCCGACGCGGCCGAGCCCTATGGCGCGGCGGTCTACACCGACCTGCACCGGATGCTCGGCGAAGAGCCGCTCGAGGCGGTGGTGATCAGCATTCCGATGCACCTGCACGGCGAGCCCGAGCGGGCGGTGATCGCCGCCGGGTTGCCCTTCCTGGTCGAAAAGCCGGTGGCGCGGGACATGGCGCTGGCGCGGGAGATCGAGGCGCTCGTCGCCGACGCCGGCCTGCTCGCCGCCGTCGGCTATCAACTGCGCTACAGCCGGGCGACGGCACGGGCGCGCGAGCTGCTCGGCGGGCAGACCGTGGCGATGGTCGTCGGCAGCTACTGGTGCGGCATCGGCCGTGGCCACGGCGGGCGGTGGACGTTCCAGTTCGACAAATCGGGCGGCCAGATCCTCGAGCAGGCGACGCACACCATCGACCTGATGCGCTACTTCGCCGGCGAGGTCGAGGAGGTCTCGGCCCTGGCCGCCAGCCGCGCGGTCGACGACATCGACTGCCCCGACGTGACGGCGGTGCAGTGGCGCCACAGCAGCGGCGCGCTGGGCTCGATCACCACCTCGTGGAGCCTGTCGCCGGGCGACTGGCAGTATGCCAACAACGTCCACATCCTGGGCGACGGCCTGCGCCTGCACTGGACCACCGCGGGCCTGACCGCCAAGTTGCCCGACGGCGGTGAGGAGTCCACTCCCGGTGGCGACTTCCCGCTCGACGCGGCCTTCTGCGAGGCGGTCCGCACGGGAGATGACAGCGGCATCTTGTCGCCCTACGCCGACGGCGTGAGGACCATGGCGGTCAGCATCGCCGCCATCGAGTCGGCGGCCCGCGGCACCCCGGTGCGCGTGGCCGACGTCGGATAGCGCATCCGCACCACATCCGTAGCGGCGCATGGCAATGCGCCGACCGCCGACCCGC
>CAYONP010000090.1:0-22647 GCA_964405335.1 uncultured Fimbriimonadaceae bacterium | reverse complement strand
TCTGCACCGGCACCAGGCCGATGGTCCGCGGGCCGCGGACCAAGTCCCAGATGTGGCCGTGGAACATGACGAAGACGGCGGTGACCACCACCCCGGTCTCGCCGACGGCTTGGCGGAACCGGTCGGTCAGCCGCTCGGCGTCGGGGCCGGAGAGGTAGCGGTCCGACGGCCCGCCGAGCTGGCAGCTCGGGAAGCCCAGGTCGCGGACCTTGGACAGGCTGACCAGCGGGTCGTCGCCCAGGCTGGTCATGACGCCGAGAGCAAGCGGATCGAGCGCGGGCATGCCACCCCTCCGTGCGCGGCGAGGATAGCAGGCGGCCGGCGCTGCGTCCAGGTGCTAGAAGCGGATCGGCACGAAGAACCGCAGCATGGTCAGCATCACCACCGACAGCGGGAAGAGCGTGAGCAGCAGCCCGGCGAGGCCGACCAGGGCGGTGCGCGCGGGCGCGCGGCCGCGGCGGAACTCGACGATCACCGCCCAGGCGCAGGCGAAGCCGATGAAGCTGATCAGCGGGTAGAACCAGCCGAGCACGCCGAAGACCACCGACAGCCAGGCCACGGTGCGGGCGATCTGCCGGTCGTCCGCCCGCATGTCGAGCACCGGCGTGCTGACCCGCACCGGGTCGTACGCCGCGCCGCGGTCGAGGCTGGCCGCGGCGGCTTCGGCGCGCCGCGCGCCGGCCTCGTCGCCGGTCTCGCGGTGCAGCGCGGCGCACTCGCGCCACTCGTCGGCGGTCAGCGCCCGTTGTCGCTGGAGTTGCCCGAGTTCGCCGAGCCGCCGCGCGGCCGTCTCGCGCTCGAGTGCGTCGGGCGCTCCCGGCGCGCTCGAGACCTCGCCACAGAGCCCGCAGGCGCGCCGCTCGCCCGCCTCGGCAATGAGCTGCTCGCCGCAGTTGGGGCAGGTCCACTCGGTCATGTCCCGCTCTCCAGGACATTACCGTCACGACGGTCGCGCTTATTCGCCGCCGACTCAGCTCGTCAGCATGCCCTGCACCATGAGATAGACCGCCAACGCGTTGAGCACCAGCGCCGCGACGGCGAGCAGGCCGTACAGCGCGGCGATGCGTCCGCGCTTGGCTTCGGCCAGGGCGCCGATCGAAACGAGCAGGCCGAGCACGCCGAGCGGGCGAACGATCAGCGCGACGAGCCCCATCGCGAGCGCGGCAATCGCCACCAACCGGGCGATATCGCGGTCCGACGAGCGCAGGTCACCGGTGGTGAAGTGCGAGGTCTGGTCGCCGCGCCGGCGGACCGGCGTCGGCGCCGGGACGCTCTTGGCCGCCTTGCGCAGCCCGGCGTCGGCCCGCTTGGCACCGGCGTGGTCGCCGTTGGCCCGCAGCAGTTCGCCCTGCTCGCGCCACTCGGCGACGGTCAGGTCGCGCGTGTCGCCGATCGTCGCCAGGGCACCGAGTCGGCGTGTCCGATCGGCGCGCGTGACCACCTTGGCCTCGCCCGAACCTCCCGGCACGTTGGTCACCGCGCCGCACAAGCCACAGGCGACGCGTTCGCCGCCTTTGCTGTCGGCGGCGGTGATGAGCTCGGCACAGGTCGGGCAGCGAAAGCTGATCATGATCGAGTCCCAGGCGCTGACCATCCAAGCGCCGCCGCCGGCCGACTCGTTCCATTTTTGAGCAATACGTTAAGCCACGAAAAGAGCCGGGTGCCGGCTCGGTGCTTCGGTTGCCCGCCTAGACGAAGAAGAAGGCGATGCCGATGATCACGTAGAGCACCAGCAGCATCGCGCCTTCGAGCCAGTTCGACTCGCCGTCGAGGGCGATGAAGGCGGCGACGATGCTGGCCGCCATCAGCGCGCCGATTTCGAGCTGGTTGAACTCGAGCTGCATCGGATTGCCCATCAGCAGACTGACGAAGACCAGCAACGGCGCGACGAAGAGGGCGATCTGCAAGCTCGAGCCGAGGCTGATGGCCAGGCTCAACTCCATCTTGTTCTTCAGCGCCGTCTGGACCGCGACCAGGTGCTCGGCCACGTTGCCGACCAGCGGCACGATGATGATGCCGATGAAGAACTCGCTCCAGCCGAGCGCCTCGACCGTGTCCTCGACGGCGTGGACGAGGATCTCCGACAGCCAGGCGATGCCGGCGGTGGCCAGCACCAGGGCGATGCCGGCGGTGGTCGCCGACCAGACCGGCGTGTGCTCACGCTCCGGCTTGGCGGCCGCGCCGGCGGTCGACTCGGCCGGCGTGATCATGCCATAGACCACATGCAGCGCATAGATGAGCATGAGCAGGATGGCCGTGCCGATGCTCAGCGCTTCGCTGCGGGCCCAGTGCTCGGGGCCCTGGGGCACGGCGTGGATGAACATCGTTGGCAGCGCCAGGCCGCACAGGGCGAGGACGACCATGGTGCTGTTCAGCCGCGCCTGGCGCGGGGCGAAAGTCTGCGTGCCGTGCTTCATGCCGCCGAGCAGCAGCGACAGGCCGAGGATGAGCAGCAGGTTGCCCAGGATCGAGCCGGTGATGCTCGCCTTGACCAGCTCGAGCAGTCCGGCTCGGATGGCGAAGATGGTGATAATCAGCTCGGCCGCGTTGCCCAGCGTGGCGTTGAGCAGCCCGCCCAGCCGCGGGCCGACCCAGTGAGCGAGTTCCTCGGTGGCAACGCCCATCCAGCCGGCCAAGGGAATCACGCCGAGGGCGCTGAGCACGAACTGCGCCGTCGGGCTCCAGTGCAGCAGCCGCGCGAGAATCGCCAACGGCAGGCAGAGCAGGAGCACATCCCAGGGCTTGAGCGGCTGGCCGGCGAGCTTCATTCACCCGTTCTCCATCACGGTACCGGATGAACCCTCGCCTGCGGCTCACCGCCGCAGGCGCCGAGCACATTGGCCCAGTATGCGGCGGCGTCCCAGTTTTGGCTGTTCTCTTCGGTGTGGCAGGCCAGGCAGTCGTCGACCGCGATGCTGGTCGCCTTGGCCCGCCGGGGCTGGGCCATGTGCGAGGTCAGGCCGCGGTGGCAGGTGGCGCAGACGATGCCCCGGTCGCCGTCGGCCGCCGGTCGCACCCCGTCGCGGCGTAACCGTTCGCTGTGGCAGGTGAGGCAGGCCGAGACATCGCGGCCAATCGCCTCGAGGGTCTCGACCGCGTGGGCATGAGGGTGCTGCCGCCAGGCGGCCACCGTTTCGGCGTGGCAGTCGGCGCAGGCCGAGACGGGCGGAAAGCTCGCCGGCTTGTCCGCCAGGTTGGTCGCCACCTCGCCGGCGCGCATCTGGTCGTAGTAGGCCTTGACCCAGCCGGCCACGGTGCCGTCGACGTCGCCCGGCTCGAGGGTGATCGCCCGGCCGGTGAGGCGGTATCGCCCGTCGACCGGCTCGCCCTGGATCAACGCCACCGAGCGGCCCTGGCGGGCCAGGCCGACCCACAGCGTATCGCCGTCGACCACCGGCTCGGGCGGCATGGCGGCCGAGGTGGCGTAGACCACCAGCGCGGGCCGGTCGGCCGGCGCGACGGCGGTCAGCAGACCCGCCGTGTCGGGCGCGCCGATGTGGCTGATCAGGACGGCGAGGTCGATCCGCTCATCCTCGCGCAGCCGAGCGAACTCGGCCGCGGTCTGCTTGGTCAGGTCGTGGATCGAGAGCACTGTGTAGGAGATGGCGACGACACCGATCCGCGGGCCGTGGGTCGGGCCGATCACGGCCGACTTCGGCAGCGGCTCGGGCAGCTCGGCATCGGGCGGGGCGAGGCTGGTGTAGCGCAAGGCATGGTCGGCCAAGGGCGGCAGTAGTCGCTCATGCTGCTGCAGGTCGGCGTCGTCCAGCGCGCACAGGTCGACGCCGAGATAGGCCAGCGAGCGGAGGGTGGTGGGGAACTTGTGCGCCTGCAGGCCGAAGCTGCCGGCGTCGATCGAGACCAGCTCGGGCCACTGCCGTCGCAGCGCGCGCGTCACCGCGGCCCGCCGGGCCAGCCCGCCGGCGGTGCGCCCGCCGCAGCCGCACGGCTCGATGGTATCCTGCGTCAGCCCGCCGACGAGCAGGGTCACCGGCCGCGCCGGCGCGTCGGCCGAGAGCACGGCCACGGCGGCGACGGCGAGCAACACGACCGGCATCCAGCGGATCATGGCGCGGGCATCACTTCGTCGGTCTGCAACATCGTCAGTGTAACACCACCAAAGGGCAGCTCGGCTCGGCCGTCCTCGGTGCCGATGGAGACCACCAGCCCGTCCACCGCCGGCCACTCGATCGGTGGGCCACCGTCGGGCGCCCGAGTGGCGAATTCGTGCGTCGACAGCGGCACCAGCGCGACCCGCCGCTCGCCGGCCTGGTGATACCGCTCCACCACGGCGCAGGCCAGCGGCGGCAGAGGCTCGGCAGCGACGCTGACCACCAGCCGCCGGGCGGACGGGCCGAGCCGCCGCAGCCGTCCGACGTCGTTGGTGACCAGCTCGAGCTGCTCGCCGGACCGCCGCGGCGAGGTGAGGAGCCAACCGTTGCTGACGGGTTCCAGCCTCGCCCCGGCGCGGATCGCGTCGGGCTCGGCCAGCCGCCAGAGCGTGCCGAGCGTGGTCGACGTCTCGTGCACCGGCCCGGCGCGTGGCAAATCGGCCGGCGAGAGCGGAAGCACCGTGTCCAGCCGCCCGGCGCGACCGACGCCGACGGCGCGAATCGGCGCATCGGCCGCGACCGTCACCGCCTGCCCGCCCAGGTTCGTGCGCCGCCAAGCCCAGCCCGCCCAGCCGTTCGGCCCCGCAGCCAGCCAGGACCACTCGTCGGCCGGTCGCTGAGCCCCCGCGGCGGGTTTGATGCGCAGCGCGTCGCCGGTGGGCAGCGGCTCGATCACCAGTTCGGCCGGCGGCGGCAGAGCCTTCGGCCGGCGGTTGGGATGACCCCACAGCGCCGACGGGCTGGCCGCGATGGTCACCACACGATCGGCGTTCGGCTCGAGCTCGGCCACGCTTCCGGCCGGCAGGGCATCGGCCAGCCAGCGGATGCCCGCCAGCGAGTAGTCGCGGTCGTTGGTTCCGGCACACAGCAACGTCGGCTGCCGCAGCCGCGCCGCGTTGCGCAGCGGATCGAACGCCGACAACCAGTCCTTGATCAGCACCGGATCGCGTAGCCGCAGCTCTCGGCCGACGGCCCCCTCGTCGCCCTCGATCGACCCGACGTTGCACACGGCCACGCCGCCGATGTCCTCGCTGCGCGCGGCCAGCGCCAGGGCCAGCACACCGCCCCAGCCGTCGCCGACAATGGTCACCTCGCCGCTGCACTCGTCGCGACTGCGCAAGTAGTCCAGCGACTGCAGCGCCGCCCGGCCGTGGCGGACCAGCGGCGGGTCGGCCGCCGGCGGCGCGTATGGATTAGGCTCGCCGGTCCACTCCAGGCAGAGCGCGATCAGGCCGCCACCGGCCCATCGTACCGCCTCGGCGCGCGCCTCGTAGGCGACCAGGCGGTCGAGCACCAGCGCGCCATGATGGTCTAGTCGCTCAGGGCCGAAGGCCAGCCAGCCGCGCACCGGCTCGTTGGTGGCCAGCTCGATCTGCTCGACGACCAGGCCGTCGGCCTCGCTCCGCTCCAGCACCGTCGCCCCGCCGGCGCCGAGGCGGAGCTCGGCGGTGTCCCACGGCCAGTCGTCCGGCCGCTCCGGCGCGGGCGCGGCCCTGGTCGGCGGCGGCTGGTCGCGAGTGGCCAGGCTGATCACCGTCAGGGCGGCGGCAAGGCCGACGAGGAAGAACACGATGCGCTTGCGATCAGCCGGTTCGAGACTCAGCTCGCGGCGGTTGGTGAGCAGGAAGAACGCACTCAGGAAGGGCAGCGCGGGCAGGCCGGGCAGGTCGCTCCAGAGGTGCGCCATGACCTGGGTGATCACCGCGCCGACGACGAAGGCGCTGGTCAGGGCCCAGAAGTTGCGCTGCCGGTCGAGCTCGAAGCGCACCGCGGCGGCGAGCAGCAAGGCCAGGATGAGGAAGTCGCCGGCGCCGATCATCGGCGGCGCCAGGTCGGCCCCGAGCTGCGGCCAGGGCAGCATCATGACCGAGACGCGCAGTTGGTCGGCCGGTGCGGTGCTCTGTACGACCTGGCCCGAGGGGCCGAAGAAGACGCTCCAGAAGTCGGCCACGGCGACCACCAGCGCGGCCATGACCAGGTAACTGCGCCGCCGCAGGCCGAGCGCGAGCAGCCAGCCGCCGCCGGTGGTCCAGACGATCAGGCCGATGCCGACCGCCAGTCGCGTGGCCGTCGGCGAGAGGTCGCTGGTGGTGGCCGACAGGGTCAACGCCCAGCCCGCGCCGAACGCGCTCGCGGCCGCCAGAGGACGCGGTTGCAGGCCGATCAGGGTGGACACCACGCAGCAGGTCAGCACGCCGGCGGCGATGCTCGAGAGCGGCTGCATGACCTCCATCAGGCTTGGCTGCATGACCGGGGCGAGCAGGCGGAAGAGCAGGAAGGCCATGCCCCAGATCATGATCCCGAGCGTGACCGAGCCGAGCGGCGCCATGCGGTCGCGCCGGCGCGGACGCACCAGCGGCCGGCGCCGACCGAGGCCGTAGAGCAGGATGCCGCTGGCGAACGCGCCGATCAGCAGGCCGGTCAAGGCCAGCCAGACCATCGTCACCGCCAGGGCGACCGCGCGCCGAGCAATCCGCACGTCGCACCGATAGACGCCGGGCGTGTCGATCTCGAGGTAGGTGCGCTGGCCCAGGCCCGCCGGGTGGCTGGCGTCGAGCTGGTAGACCCCCGGTGCCAGGCTGTGGAAGCGATAGGCGCCATCGGCCGCGGGCTGCGTCGCATGGCTCTGGCCGGCGGGCAGCGGATGCAGCTCCAGCCGGGTCGCCTCGAGCCGGAGTCCGGCGGCACTACGAGGCTCGAGGATGCTCACCCGACCTTCGAGCGCGGCCTGCCCGCCGGCCGGCAACACCGCCAGAAGCAGCGCGAAAAGCGGTTTCATGGCGTGGCCAGCGCGGTCAGATGGCGCGCCCGGGCCGCGGCCACGTAGCCCTCGCCGGCGCACGGCTCGACCGCCGCCAGCAGCCGCTCGGCGGCGTGCAGGTCGGCTCCGGCGCCCTGCGGGTCCCAGCGCAGCAGCAGCGCGGCGCGGTAGCCGAGCAGGTCGAGCTGCGCCTCGACCGCCTCGCACTCGGCGGCCAGCTCCAGCCCGCGTTCGAGCAGCGCCAACGCCGCCTCGTCGTCATCGGCCAGCTCGGCGAGCAGGCGGCCGGCGGCCGCGCTGACCAGCGCCAGACCCTCCGCCGCGGCGGCGCGTTCGGCGGCCTCGGCCAGCCGGCGTGCCTCGTCGCGGCGGCCGAGGCGGAGAGCAGCCGCCGCCAGCTCGGGCAGCAGGCCGATGCGGGTCAGCTCGCGGTCGTGGCGCAGCGCCAAGTCGTGGGCGTCGCCCAGCCGTTCGGCCGCCGCGGCCGGCCGGCCGGCATCGAGCGCCAGACGCGCCTCGGCGGCATACAGCTCCTCGGCGCCGGCCAGGTCGCCGGCCTGCTCGACCAGCTCGCGCGCCGGGGCCAACTGCGCGGCCGCCGCGTCGGCATAGCCGAGCAGCCGGCTCAGCTCTGCCAGCCCGGCCCGCGCCGCCACTTCCCAGCGCGTCAGGCCGGCCTCGCGGGCGAGCTCGAGCGCTTCGTCGAGATGCTCGCGCGCGGCGATCAACTCGCCGGTGAGCAGCAGTACCGAGCCCATGCGGCAGCGCACCTCGGTCTCGACAATCCGCTCGCCGGTCGCCGTCGCATCGGCCAGCGTCTTGGCATACTCGTCGAGCGCCGGCCGCAGCCGGCCCAGCGCCGCGAGGGCGTTGCCACGGTTGCCGGCCGAGTAGGACTGCAGCCGGAGCCGGAACGGGTCGCCCTCGTCGAGCGCGGCGAGCGCCTGGTCGGCGCGGTCGATGGCCTCCTGCGCGGCGGCGATGCCACCCAGCTCGTGGTGCGCCGCGGCCAGGTTGTTGTACTGCATCCAGGTGCCGAACGGATCGAACGGCAGCCGCTCGACCTGGATTTCGGTTGCCGCGGCAAAGTGCTCCAGCGCTGCTCGCGCCCGGCCCTGCAGTTGGCAGAGCTGGCCGAGGCCCATTTCGGCGTCGCGGGCGCCATCCCACTGCCCCGTGGCGACGTATCCGCGCCGGACCTCCTCATAGGCCGCCTGGGCGTCGGCGAAGCGGCCGATTTCGGTGTAGAAGCGGGCCAGCATGTACGAGGCATCGACCGTCGCCTCGCGGTCCTCCGCTTCACGCGCGAGCGCCAGTCGCTGCTCGCCGCTGGTGGCCAGTTCCGGGTCGCCGGTCAGTGACTGGACGGTGGTCAGGCCCTTCAGCACCACCAGCTTGCGCCGGGCGACATCGCCTGGCTGCGCGCCGGCCAGCCGGTCGAGCGACTCGATCGCCCGGCGATAGAACAGCTTGGCCTGCTGGTTCGAGTACCGCCGCGCCGCCCGCTCGGCGCTCTGCGGCAGCCAGACCGCCGCGCGATCGGCGTGGTCCGAGTGGTAGAAGTGGTGCGACAGGTCGTCGAGGTAGGCTTCGAGACTGCTGGCGAAGTGGCGCTCGAGGTACTCGCCGACCAGGCCGTGCAGCCGCCGCCGCTCGGCGCGCAGCAGCGCGTTGTAGGCCACGTCGCGGGCCAGCGCGTGTTCGAAGACGAACAACCGGTCGCCGCCGTCGAACGGCTCCTCGCGGATCAGGTCGCGCCGCTGCAGCAGCGCCAGGTCGTCGTCCAGCTCGGCGGTGTCGAGCACCGTGGCCAGCGTGCTGTGGCGGAACCAGCGGCCGATCATCGCCACGCTGGCCGCCTGTAGCACCGTGCGCGGCGCGGCGGGCAGGCGGTCGATGCGGCTGAGAAGGATCTCCTCCACGCTGTCGGGCACCAGGTCGTCGAGCTCGGCAACCGCGATCAGCAGCCGCCCCCGGCGCAGGTCGACCGTCGGCCGGCCGGTCTGCTCGGCCCGCTGCAGCAGCGCGCTGACCGTCTGATCGATGAAGAACGGATTGCCCTGCGACTTGTGGAAACAGGCCTCGGCCAGCGAGTCGTCGACCCGCAGGTCGTCGAGCATGTGGCCGCGCCGCTGGAGCAGCGAGCCGACCATCGCCCGCGTCTCGTCGAGGTCGAGCCGCCGCGGCTGCAGGCCGACGTAGTGAGGCCGGCGGTCCCAGTCATGCACAAAGTCGCGGCGATAGGCCAGAACGACCAGCATCGACAAGTCGGCGCACTGCTCGACCAGGTGATCGAACAGCTCGAGCGAGTCGACGTCGCACCACTGCAGGTCGTCGACGAACAGGATCAACGGCTGGCGGCGCGACAGCGCGGCGAGCAGCGCGACGAACGACTCGCGCAACCGCTCGCGCACCTCGCGCGGCTCGAGCCGGCCAAACTCGGCGTCGTCGAACTCGAGGCCGAGCAGGAAACCGAGCGGCGGGGCGGTGTCGGCCGGCAATCCCAGCGCCGCCACGGTCGACTCGACCTGCTCGCGCCGCTCCGCGGCGCTCTGCGCATCGGTCACGCCGCAGACGGTGGCCAGCACGTCGCGCACCGGCGTGAAGCTCAGGTGTTCGCCGTAGCTCAAGCAGCGGCCTTCGAGGAAGGTCGCCGGATCGGTCGCCTGGTGCAGCTCGTAGACCAACCGGCTCTTGCCGATGCCGGCCTCGCCCGAGATGCCGACCACCCGCCCGGTGCCGCCGGCGGCCGCCGCATAGGCCGCGCGCAGCTCGGCCAGCAGCTCGTCGCGGCCGATCAGCCGCGCCATTCCCTCCTGGCTGGCAATCTCGATCCGAGCCGCCCGACGTGCCTCGGCCAGGACCGACCAGATCCGCTGCGGCTCGCGCTTGCCCTTGACCGTCACCGGCTCGCGCTCGGCCAGCTCGAACGAGCGCGCCACGCGGCGCCAGGTCGGTTCGGAGATGAGCGTGTCCGACCACGCGCAGGCGGTCATCAGCCGGGCGGCCAGGTTGACCGTGTCGCCCATCGCGGTGTATTCGATTCGCCCGCCGGCGCCGACGCCACCAACCCGCACCAGACCGGTGTTCAGGCCGATCCGCAGGCGCAGCGGCGTGCCCGCGGGGATGACCCCCTCGTCGTGCAGCGAGCGCAGCTCGGCGTGCATCCGCACCGCCGCGCGGACGGCTCGCTCGGGCGCATCTTCGTGGGCGATCGGCGCGCCGAACAGGGCCATGATGTCGCCGTCGAGGAACTTGTCGATGTAGCCGTCAAAGGCGTCGACGATGTGCCGCTGGGCCAGCCGCTGGTGGACCTGGTTCATGACCGCCAGCGCGCCCTCGCGGCCGAGCGACTCGCCCAGCGCGGCGAAGCCGTCGAGGTCGGCCATCATCACCGTCACGGTGCGCAGCTCGTCGCGCTTGGCTTCGTCGAGGTCGGCGGCCAGATCGCCGTCGAGGCGCGCGAACTCGACTCCGCAGCCGCCACAGAAGCGGTCACCGAGCCGGTTCTCGAAGGGGCAGAGCGGACAGGTCACGACCAGGCTGGCACCGCAGGCGTCGCAGCTCCGCGCGGCCGCCGCGCACTCCGCCCCGCACTGGTCGCACCGCAAGCTCATCGTGTGGCCCGCCGAGGCGCGGCGAGTATAACCGACCGCGATCCGGGCTGTCAATCCGCCCGCGCCCGCCAGCCCGCTCGTGAAGCGGCTTTGTCACCGGCCGGCCGTAACCGGATGGTGGCAATGAACCCATACTGGTCTGCGTTGTCGGCCTCAGCGCCCCGCGGCGCGGGAGATCACCGTGCTTCGTGCCACCGTCCTGGCCCTGCTCCTCCTCGCCGGTCCCGCGGTCGCCGACGGCGGGCTGGCCGATCGGATCAACTCCGCCCTCGCCCGGCCACCCAAACCGAGCCGGTTCGTCGGCCACTACGTCTACGAGGCCGATGGTCAGCGCTTCGCCCTCACTCTCCGACAAGAGGGCCGGGCCATCCTCGGCGAGCTGACCCTACCGCAAGGCACCGTGCCGCTGGCCGGCGAACTCGACGCCGACACCGGGCAGCTCACCGGCCGGGCCGCCATCGGTGACCCGGGCGGCGCCGAACCGGTCGAGTTCGAGCACTACGTCCGGTTCGCGGCCGAGCTGACCGAGAACGGCATCGACCTGACCCTCCACCTCGCCCAGCAGCCGGCGCGGGTGGCGTTCCAGCGGGTCGAGGCCGAGGCCGCCGGGCCGGCCATCCCGCCGCCGACGCCCGTGGCGCCGTATGTCGGTGAGTTCCATGCCGTCGGCGCCGACGGCCGGCCGGTGCGCCTGGTGATCGAGGCCGACGGCGCCGACCGGGTCCGCGGCGCGATCGAGATCGGCGGCGAGACCGGCGCGCTGGTCGGGCAGCTGGCCGACGGGCGGCTGCAGGGCGTGGTCCAGATCGCCCCGGCCGGCGAGGGCGAGCCGCGGGAGTTCGAGCACTTCCTGCGCTTCACCGCCGAGCTCGCCGGCGAGACACTGAACCTGACCCTCCGGCTGCAGCAGGGCGAGCCGACCATCCCGTTCCGCCGCACCACCGCTGCCGCCGAGGGACCGTCGCGGCCGGCGCCGGCGGAGCTGACCGACGTCTACGACGGCCCGGTGAC
This sequence comes from uncultured Fimbriimonadaceae bacterium, assembly GCA_964405335.1. Taxonomy (GTDB): domain Bacteria; phylum Armatimonadota; class UBA10988; order UBA10988; family UBA10988; genus CAYONP01. The sequence goes on along the minus strand of CAYONP010000090.1, from coordinate 11,146 downwards.
CGCCGAGCGGCACCCGGAGGGCTACTTCACCGCCGACCTGCCGCGCGGCTGGACCGTCGAGGCCAGCGCCGCCGATGGGGCGATGATCAACCCCGGCCTGCGCCAGGGCGAGGCGCGCGACGCCGTGGTCCTGCTCACCTGGGGCAGGCTCGAGGACGGCGACCTCGACCAGTCGCCGGTCGACGTCTTCCGCAAGCACGAGGCCGACGTGCGGCAGATGCTGGCCGGCAGCGGGATCGAGATCACCGGCGTGCGGTCCGATCCCGGCCTGGTGATGGTCGACGAGGTGCCCGGCGTGGTGGTCGAGTGGACCGGCACCGGCGGGGGCAAGCCGCTGCTGGTCTGGATTGGCCTGGTGATCAAGCGCGACTGGTACCTCGGCGTGGTCGGTCTGATTGCCGAGCCGCGGGTGGCCGAGTTCTTGCCCGGCACCAAGCGGATCTTCGCCAGCCTCAAGCCGCAGCCGCCGGAGCGCAATCGCGAGGCCGAGGCGGCGATTGCGGGGCATACCTTCAGCACCAGCGAGACGCACGCCGGCGGGGCGTTCTACTCCTGGTACGAGTTCTACGCCAACGGCCGCTGCCAGAAGACGCTCTCGTTCAGCGGCGGCGACGTGGGCAGCACCTCCGAGACGCCGGGCACCTGGGAGGTCGTCGGCAACACGGTCTACCTCTACCTCCAGGACGGCCAGGAGACGGCCGCGCTGGTGCTCGAGGGCGGCCGGCTCACCGGCCTCCGCTTCGGCAACCAGGTCTACCCGATGCACTGAGGCGTGACGGGCGGACTACCCGTCGTCCGGCTCCGGCGCCAGCGTCGGCGCGATGACGAAGAAGCGCCGCGCCTCGGTCTGGTTGATGATCCGGTTCTCGGCATCGACCGCCGTCGCGCGCCAGTAGAGCTCGAAGGTCACCGTCGGGCCGGTGAAGACGAACCCGTCGGGCGCCGCCTCGCCGATGGTGTAGGTCGCCTGCGGCGTATCGCTCGGTGCAATCAACGCGTTGCCGTCCTCGAGCAGGACGTTCAGCTCGGGGTCGACGCCGACCTCGAAGATGTACCGAGTCGCGTTGGCCGCCGGATTCCAGGCGAAGTCGATCACCGACTGCCAGCTCTTGCCGCCCTGCTCAATCTCGGAGCCGAACGACTGGTTCTCCTGCGGCGTGAGCGTCTGCAGCGTGCCGACGCCGGCCACGCCGTTGGTCGTCACCGAGGCGATGCTGACGATACCGTTGCCGCCGACCGCGAACACGCGGTAGAAGTAGCGCACGCCGGTCTGCACGTTGAAGTCGGTGAACAGCAGCTCTTCGACCGCGCCGCGCACCGCCGGGCCGGTGACCCGCGCGATCTCGGTGAACTGGCCCTCCTCGGTGTTGGCCCGCCGACGGATGCTGTACTCGGCCGCCACGTTGCCCGGCTGCGGACCGGCGTCGAGCAGGTTCGGGTCGGGGTTCCAGCGCAGCACCAGCCGGTCGGTCTGGCCGGTCACCTTCAGCCCCGTCGGCGCCACCGGCGCGGTGCCGACGTTGGCCAGGGCGATGCTCACCGTCGGCGGATCGATTCCCGGCCGGTAGCTCGCCGTGCCCTCGAACCGCACGCCGTCGTTGTCGGTGAAGCTGGCGTCGATGGTGTAGGGCGCGTTGCCGGTCTTCGGCGCCAGGATCACCTCGCTCGGGGTGAGATCGGTCTGCTGCGCGCCGTCGACGGTCACCGTCGCGCCGTTGAACGCCGCGCCGCCGACGGTGGTGCGGATGGTCGTCGTGATCCGCCCGACCGCCCCGCGGGTGAAGCTCGAGGTCGGCCCGAAGCGGGTTTGCTGCGTGGCCTGGTCGAACACGCCGACGCGAATGAAGTACAGCGTACCGACGGCCAGGGCCGGCAGCCCGGCCGGGTAGATCAGCTCGGTTTCGGTGCTCTCGGTGGTGATCAGCCCGCTGGTGAACAGGTTGTCGGTGGCCAGTTGCACGGTGTACAGACTGGCGCTCTGCACCCCGCGCCAGGCGAGCTGCGGTCGATCGGCGTCGATGGTCGAGCCGTTCGGCGGCTGGGTGATCTGCAGCTCCTGCGGCGGCGCCGAGCTGGGCGTCGCCTCGACCGCCGGGCTCAGGCCGCTGGTCAGCCCGCCGCGTAGCGTGCCGTTGATCTCGGCGGTGAGCTGCACCGAGCGGATGCGGTAGAAGATCGTCACGCCGTTGGTCAGGCCGCGGTCGGTGACACTGACATCGCCCGGCCCGGCCGACAGCGCCTGCGCCGCGGGCGAGCCGTCGTCGACCACCAGGTTGTTGGTCACATCGATGAAGTTGCCGTTGGCCGAGGTGGCGCGAAAGATCTGCACGCCGGCCAGGTCGGTCTCGACGGGTTGGGTCCAGGTCAGAATGACTTGACCGTCGCCCGGGATGGCCGTTAGGTTGCTCGGCGCGGCCGGCGCGGCGTTGCTCAGCGGCGTGCTGGTGGCAAAGCTGGTCGCCTGCGCTTCACTCAGCGGCGTGACCTGCCCGGCGGCGTCCTTGGTCAGCACCAGCCACTGGTACTCGGTGCCGTTCAGCACCGCGGCGTCGGTGTAGCTCAGCGTGTCGCCGTCGGTCTCGGCGAGCAGCGAGAAGCCGGCCAGCTCGGCCGCCTGGCGGGTGGTCCGGGCTGCCGTGGTGCGCCGATCACCGCGGATCGAGCGGCGGTTGGTCAGCCCGCGCACCCAGGCGCTGGTGCCGCCGCCCGGCCGGAACGTCCGCGTCCGCGCCACGGCGTCCAGGCGCGGGGTCAGGATGCGCCGGAAGACCTGGAAACCCTGCGCGCCGGCCACCGGTGTCCACTGCACCTCGACCATCTGGTTGCCGCTCAACGCGTTGACCGTGTCGGGCGAGCGGAGGAACGCCCCGCCGGCGCCGCCGCCCGGGCCGGCGACGGTGAAGGTGAACACCGTCGAGATGTGCTGCTCGGTCCCCGAGCTGGCGATCACCCGCCAGAAGTAGGTGCCGGGCGCGAGGAACGGCTCATCGGCGACCGGCGTGAAGATGAACCGGGTGGAGGGCTCCTCGACCGCTTCGTCCTGTCCGCCGCCACCGCCGCCACCGCCGCCGGCCGTCTCCTCGCCGAACTCGCTCTGGCTGACCTCGAGCGCGGTGAAGCCGCGGTCGGTGGCAATCTGGAAGGTCACGGTGTCGGTGCTCTTCGTCGCGGTGACCACGAAGTCGACCGGGGTGACCAGTCGGTTGATCGCGTCGACCCGCAGCACGGCGCCGTTGGTCGGCGCAATCGGCTGCGGCGTGCGCGCGTCGCTGCGGCTCTCGTTGCCGGCCGTGACGGCCCACACGCCGAGCGCAATCAGCGCCAGACCGCCGAGCACCGCCCACAGCGTGGTCGCATTGCTTCGCCCGCGCTCATCGGCGCGCAGCCGGTCCTTGTTCGGGTCGGCGTCGGGATCCATGGCCAGCAGCCGGCCGTCGCCCTGGCGGTAGAGCACCACTTCGTCGTTCGGGCGGATCGCCAGCTCCGGCCGGATCCGCTCGACCACCACGCCGCTGGCGTAACCGGGCAGGCTGTCCTCGAGCTTGACCCGCGCGATCAGCAGGCCCTCGCGCAGGACCGAGACCATCGCGCCCAGCCGCACCGTCTCGGGCTGGGCGAAGCTCACCTGCACATGGTCTTCGAGCGGCGGCGAGAGGACGCGCCCGCGTAGCGCCAGGTGCGAGACCAGCGTCTTGATCAGCTCGAACGCCGTCTGGTCCAACGCGTCGTCGACCAGCACCGCCTCGCTCTGGGTCCGCTGGACGTTGAACGCATTGACCGTCGCGGTGGTCACCACGCCCTGGGCGAGCCGGTCGTAGACCTGACCCTGGGCGCCGATGGCGGCCAGTTGCTGGCCGACATCGACCTGCACATCGGTGAGGTCGGCGAGGATCAGGAAATCGGCACCCAGCTCGGCGGCGAGCAGCGACAGCTTGGTGCCGTCAACCTCGGGATCGACCGGACCGGTGATGCCCACCGAGCCGGCCGCCTGGCCAAGCTGTTCGAGCCCAATGACCTCGAACTGGCCGGTCTCGAACAGCTTCATGCTCAGCGCCGAGACCATCCGCGCACCGAGGTTTTGCACCTGCGCGCCGCTGGTGTCGGTCACCTGCACCACGGCCACGCGCGGCAGCACGGCGGCGCGCGCGGTGGGGGCGGGCAGCAGGGCCGCGGTCAACGCGACGGCGCAGAGCCAGGCGGTCAGGCGGTAGTACGGTCCGCGGATGATGGTCCTCATCACTGCCTCGCTACGGCCTTCGCGCGGCCGTCGACACGTCCCCGAGCCGACCCGCTGCGGCCGGTTCGCGCTCTCTGTCTGTGACAATCGGCGAAGACGACCGTTTTCATAGCCGGCCGGTCAGCCCTCCGGGCGCAGCTCGCGGCGGTAGACGGTCAGCCCGCCCGGCGCGGCGAACCAGACCACATCGCGTGTCGGCACGATGGCGTTCACGCCGTCGACGATTCCCGTCCGGGCCGAGAAGACCTGCCACTCAGGCTTTTCGCGGCCGAGCACCAGACGGCCACACGCCCGCTCGCTGGCGACCCAGATGTAGGGCTCGATCGGATCGACCGCCAGCGCCGCCGGTTGGCCGGCCAGACCTTCGGGCCAGGCAAACAGCTCGCATCGCTCGTCGCGCCGGTCGTAGCGGCAGAGGCCCGTGCCGGTGGCAAACCAGACCGAGAACTGGTCGGTGGCGACCAGCCGCGGATCGGCCAGCGAGGGGTGAACGGTCTGGTCCCAATGCACGTCGCGCGCCAGTTGGCGGTCGTACTGCACCACCCGGTCCTGGGCCACGAACCAGACCGAGCCGCCATCGGCGGCGATGTCGCGGATCAGCGGATCGGCCCGCTGCCAGCTCGCCTCGTCGAGCGGACGGAAAAACTCGGGCCCGAGCTGACCCCAGCGGTCCTGCCGCACCTGGTAAAGCCAGGCCATCAGCGGCGTGACCAGCCAGACGTTGCCCGTCGCGTCGTCGGCATAGAGGCGCGGCAGGCGGCCGCCGCGGCCGGCCTCGGCGTGGTCCAGCAGATAGGTGTGGAGGTGCTGCATGTCGAGCGTGAACAGCGCCACGCGACCGGCCCCGGCAAAGAAGACCTGGTCGCCGATGACCGTCACGCTGGTCCACTCATCACCTTCCAGCTCCGGATGGTCGTCCGTCCGGTAGGCGGTCCAGGTGGCGAACCGCTGGTCGTAGACCGCGATGCCGTCGGCCGCGGCGAGATAGACCCGGTTGCCGCTGGCCGCCACGGCGCGCGCCCGGCGCGGCAGGCCGGCGGCCGGCGTGAGCTGCTCCCACACGTCACGGGTGGCATCATAGACCGCCAGGCCGTCGGCGGCAAAGCCGCACCAGCCGCGGTCGGCCTGCGCGGCAAGGGTGGTCAGCGCGCTGCCCGGCAGGTCGGCCGGCGGCGCATACTGCGACCACTCGCCGGTCTGCGGTGCGTATTGCCACACCCCCTGGGCGCTGGTGGCGGCCCACAGGGCGCCGGCGGCGAAAGTCAGGTCGCGGGCCTGCCAGCCGCCCTCGCGCTCGACCAGCCGCCACGGCCCGAGGTCGCCCTCGCCCGGCGCGATGACCAGCCCCCTGTCGCAAGCGACGTAGAGATCCCCGTCGGGCGCGACGAGCACGCGGTCGACCCGCTCGACGCCGTAGTCGGTCTCGAGGTCATAGCTGACCAGTTGCAGGTCGGCCAGGCTGATCCGCGACAGACCCTCGGCCGGGCTGGCCACCCACAGCGTGTCGCCACTGAGGCAGAGGTCGTCGATCCGGCCGGCCAGCCGTTCATCGGGTCCGCGCACATCTTCCCAGCCGAGCGTGCGGTGGCGGTAGCGCATCAGCCCGCGGTCGGTCGCCGCCCAGAGCCCTTCGTCATCGACCGCCAGCGCGTTGATGATGGCCGAGCGCAGGCCGTCGCGCTCGTCCCACAGCTCCCACTCCTGCTTGAGACCGTTGTAGCGCGCGACACCGGCGCGCGTGGCCGCCCAGACATCGCGGCCGTCGTGCACGATGGCGGTGACCTCGGCCGCGGGCAGGCCGACCGTCGGGCGCCACTCGTTGGTCACCAGGTCGAGCCGTTCGGCCCGCCCACCGGCGGTGCCGACCCAGAGCCCATCGTCGACCAAGCAGAGGGCGGTGATGCCGCGGCCGGGCAGCCCCTCGGCCGGACCCATCTCGCGCACGCGCACGGCGCCGCCGCCGAGTTCGAGAATGCGGATGCCGCCGCTGGTGCCCGCCCAGACCGCCTGCCGGTCGCCGCTGGCGGCGAGGCAGTAGGTCTCGGCACCGTGCGTGAAGGTCCGCCACCGCCCCTGGGCGGCGACCGGCCGGGTACCCATGGTGACGAGCAGCGCCACCAGACCGACGCTGCGCGCGCGTCCTCGCATCTGGACATCCTGCCCGGCGCACGCACGGCCCGCCGCGCGCGATCGCCCGCGGTCTTAGACCGCGCCGACCGCGTTCGGTCGCAGCGAGTTTGCGCCGGTGGCATTAAAGCACGAACCGCCCGGGTCGCCGACCCGGGCGGTTCGTGCGAGCTTACCGATTGGCGCGGATGTCGATGTCACCCGACTCGGGCGACAGGTCGACCGAGACATCCAGCGCGTCACGGACAAACCGCGTCGGCACCATCGTCCGGCCGCCGTGCAGATAGGCCGCCAGGTCCATCAGCACGGTCTCGTCGTTGACCTGCGCCGTGGCACTGCCGATGGTGATCCGGATCACGCCCCGATCGACCGTCGTCGCGGTGACCGACTTGAACGGGTTGTCCCACTTGACCGTCCCGCCCAAGCCCTCGACCACGTACCGGATCGCGGTCATCGGCACGCCCTGCCGGACCTCGAGCGGCGGCACGTCGGTGAGCACGGTGCGGCCGTTAACCACCAGCCGGCCTTGCGCGCCGGGCAGGGTCAGCGTCGTGCCCGGCAGGATCAGGTTCGGGTCGCGCAGGTTGTTCAGCCGCGCCACCTCGCGCACGCTGACCTGATGCCGCCGCGCGATGGAGTAGAGCGTCTCACCGCGTTGCACCACATGCGTGCGCCCCGCCGGCATGCCCTGCACCGCCGGCACCACCGGCGTGGTCGGCCGCGGCGCGGCCACCGGCGGCGCCGGGCGAACCGGCTGGCTGGGCAGCGTCGGCCGCGCCTCGCCGGGCAGGCGAACCAGCGGCGGAGGCGTCGGCTGCGTCGGCGGGCGAGAGGTCAGCAGACCGCCCGAAGCACTCGAACCACCACTGGCCGCCAGGCTGCCCTCGCTCGTCGGTCCGGCGGCGGTGGTTGCCTCGCCTGGCGCGGTCGGCGGCGCGGTCGGCGGCGCGGTCGGCCGTTCGGGCGCCACCACCGGCGTGGTGACCTGGCCCGGTGACGGCACGGGGCCCAGCGTCCGCGGCCGATCGGCATCGACCGGCGTGTGCTGTGGCAGATCGACCGGCGCGCCGCCCGGCTGGGCCGCCGGCGCGGTCGGCAGGTCGGCCGGCGGCAGCACCGGTCGGGTCGGCCCGCCAATCGCCGACGGCGATGACTCGGCCGGCACGCCGGCCGGTCGGCCCGAGGCCTCGGCCAGGCTGCCCGGCGCCGTCGGCGGGCGAACGACGTCACTCGGCCGCAGCGCCGTCTCGCCCGGTGGCACCGCCGCGCCGCCGGCCGGCGGCATGACGCCGGTGTAGCTGCCGCCGACGTTGACGATCAGCTCGACCGGCTCCGGATACGACTCGCTGCCGTCGGGGTGGATCACCCGCGCGCGGAGGAAGTAACGCCCGTCGCGGTCGCGTCGGCCGGCCGGATCGAATTTGTACTCGAAGGTCGAGCGGTTGCCGAACCAGAGGAACGTATCGTTGAGGTAGATCAGCACGTATTTGGCGCCGACCCGCTCGTCGATGTGGACGCGGACCATCGCCCGCTGGGTGATCACCGTGTCGGGCTGCGCGTCGAGGTCGATCACCTCGATCCAGGTGCTGCCGCGTCCCGGCTGCGGCTGTCCCTGGTTCCGCACAAAGACGTGCGTGCGGTACTCGCGCGTGCGGTGTTTCGCGTCCTCGACCCGGACCACCAGTTCACGCCGGCCGTCGCGCACGGCGCCGGTGTCCCAGGGGAACATGGCGTTGCGCTGGTTCGGCTGGACGTCGAACGCGGCGACGCGTTGATCGTCGATGAACAGCTCGACGCCGGTCACCGGCGTGCCGTCGTCGGCCGGTTTCCAGACGATGTCGACCAGTTGCGAGCCGCGCACCATGGTGCCCTGCTCGAGCGTCGGCAGTTGCACCACGGGCAACTCGCCGGCCCAGGCGCCGCTCACGCAGACGGCCAGGAGCGCCGTGCGGACAACGAATCCCGTTCTCATGGCTCGGATCCTCCCCAGCGTTCGAGTTTCCGACAGCCTCGCGCTGGTCAGTCTAGCAAACTCGCCGCGGCCTTGTCAAACCCACGTCACAACGCGCCCGCGCGGCACGACCCTCGGCCCCGCCGTTGACCCGCCCCGAGCTACGGATCTGACCGCACCAAACCCGCCCGCAGGGCGGGTTTCGTCCCGGCAGACACGGGTTTCAACCCGTGGCGCCATCCGGCTCGATACAGACACTCACCACGCGCGGGGCGAGCCCGCCGACCACAACCCCAATCGGCCGCCGCCAGGCGACCTTGCGGCGCGCTACTCCGCCGCCTCCTCCTCGACCGACTCGGGTTCCGGCCGCCGGATCGCCTTCAGCCCCTCGTTCGACAGCCCACGCAGCTCGAACAGCTCGATCGCGTTGCGGTAGAAGATCCGCTCGCGGTCCGAGTCGCTGATTGCCGCGTCGCGAACCATGCCGACCACATACATCGGGTGCAGTCGCGGGAAGTGGCTGCCCAGGATGACCCGCCGGCAGGTGACCGAGGCGACCGCCTCGCCGACTTTGTCGCGGTCGGCCACCAGGCTGCCCAGCTCGAGCACCGTGTTGAGCACCTCTTCGCAGGCCAGGACGGCCGTCTCCCAGTCCTCCTCGGCCATGCCGCCGAGGATGAACTTGAGCGTGTGGTACTCCTGCGCCAGCCCAACCACGTCGCGCACGTCGCTCTCGTCGCGGGTGTCACAGAAGATCGGCCGGCCGAACCGCCGCGCCGCGTGGAGAATCGCGCGGAAACCTTCCGAGTCGATCCGCGGCCCGGCCGACTCGCGCGGGAGCTTCAGTCCACGGAAACGGTCGGACTGGAAGCGCACGCGGCACTCCTCGACCGACTCCTCGGGATAGTGCGCATTGACCGTCACATAGGCAAACAGGTTCTGGCGGTCGGCAATCGCCTCCTGCAGCTCGGCGTTGCCGCGACGAAAGTCGCCATGCACCGCGCGGGCGCTGGCCAGCAGTGCCGCGCCGACCTGCGCGTCGCCGAGCACGCGCTCGAGTTCGCCGAGCGTGCCCTCGCGCACGGTCTCGGGCGTCGGGCCGAAGAAGGCGTGGCAGTCGATGCTCGGCATGGCTCTTCCCTACGCGTTGGCCAGAGCGGAGATGTTGCCGCTCATCACCCGCTCGCGTTGCCGCTCGGTCATCTGCGCCGACTGGAGCGGCAGCAGCGCGCTCGAAACATACTGCAGCGGCGCCGCGCTGCCGAAGACCAGCCGGTCGGCGCCGAACTGGGCGACCAGCGCGCCGACCACCTGCGGATCGGTCAGCCGCCGGGTCTCGAGCAGCAGATGGTCGTGCGCGCGGAGCAGCGAGATCAGCTCGCCGAGCTGGGTCACCGTCACGCCGAGCAGGACCGTCTTCATGTTCAGCCCAGCGGTGCGGGCGGCAATCGCCGAGGGCAGGCCGGCCGCGCCGGCGGCCATCATCAGCGAGGCGCCCTTCTCGGCCAGGCGGTGCAGGATAGCGGTCACCGGCTGGATGTCGAGATCCCAGCCCTGGTATTCGGGAAACAGCCGCCACAGGCGCACGCCCTGCTTCATCCGCTCATCAATCTCCTCGAGCGTGCCGACAAACCGGCGCGGATCGACGGTGCCCACCGGGTAGAGCCCGCGCGCTTTGCCCGACAGCTCGAGCGTCTCATCGTTGCCCTGGCGGTAGTCGGCGAAGATGCCGGTGGTCGAGAAGGTGACGCAACCGCTGACCTGGTGGTGCTTCAGGAGCCCAACCAACGTCTCGGCGGAGATATCGGCCTTGCGCTGCGGCCAGAAGCCGAACAGGGTGTGGGCGTCGATGATCGTCACAGGCTTGTCCCCTCGCTTAGAGACGGCTCCAGAGCCGAAGTTGCCGCGCCGGTCAGGCGCTCCAGCGCGGCCTGCGCGGCGACCTGCTCGGCGGCCTTCTTCGACCGTCCCGCGCCGCTGGCCAGCAGTTCACCGCCGAGCCTCGCCTCGACCGTGAACCGCGGCGCATGCGACGGCCCGGTGCTGTCGACCAGCCAATACTCCGGCGTGCCCGCGGAGGCGGCCTGGGTCAACTCCTGCAACTCACCCTTCCAGTTGCGCAGCCGGCTGGCCAGGGCGTCCTCGAGCTGCGGGGCGAGCAGCCGCACCAGGCAGGTACGCACCGCATCCCACCCGTGCTCGAGGTAGAGCGCGCCGATCACCGCCTCCAGGCCGCAGGCCAGGATCGAGGTCCGCTCACGCCCGCCACTCGCCTCGGCACCGCGACCGAGGCGCACCGCCGAGCCCAGGCCGATCCGCCGGCCCACCGCCGCCAGCACCGTGCCCCGCACCACGAACGACCGGACCCGCGTCAAGTCGCCCTCACTGAACTCCGGGTGGTGGTGGTAAAGGTGCTCCGAAACAGCCAACTGAATCACCGCGTCGCCGAGCAGCTCGAGCCGCTGGTTCGCCGTCAGCGGGTCGGCCTCCTGCTCCATTGCGTAGGAGGGATGACACAGCGCCTGCTCGCGCAGAACGGGATCGGTCAGATCCAGACCGAGCGCCGCGAACATCGCCACCCGCGCCGCCTGCAAAGCCTCCTCGATCGACCGCTCAACGCCCATGACGAGATGATAACCAGCCGGCCGAGCCACCGTCAACCATGGGGTCAGGTCTCGGCTTCATGCAGTTGGTTACCGTCAGGCCCGGTTCTGTAGCCGATAGCATGAAGACCGGACCTGACCCCCTGGCATGAGGCTATCGTTGACATCGGCGTTTGGTGCCACTGGCGGCTTGCCCGCCAGTGCTGTCCAGCAGCTCGTCGGCGGCAC
>CAYONP010000089.1:0-23069 GCA_964405335.1 uncultured Fimbriimonadaceae bacterium | reverse complement strand
GCAGCTCGTCGGCGGCACTGGCGGGCAAGCCGCCAGTGGCACCGAGAGGCGGTCTTGGGGCGCAAAGCGAACGCCAATGGGGGTGTAGGGGAACGTCTCAGACCCGCCCAAACACCGACGAGGCCGCTGTCAGAGCGGATCGACTCGCCGGCGGGCAGTTCTGAGACCTGCCCCTACCACGAAGAGTAACACCCCTTAACCCGCCGCCAGCAGCCGGCCGACGCCCTCGGCGAGCAGCGCTCGGGCCAGCTCGGTGCCCAGCCGCTCGGCCTGCGCAAGCGGTCCGACGGCCTCGCGGTCGATCCGTTCGGTCGCCTCGGCGCTGAGCACGGCGACGCGCAGGCGGAGGCCCTCACCGACCGGCTCGGCGTGCGCGCCGAGTGGCGTCTGACAGCCGCCACCGAGGGCGGCCAGGAAGGCGCGCTCGGCGGTCACTGCGGCGCGCGAGGCCGGATCGTCGAGCGGTGACAGCAGGTCGGCCACCCGTCGGTCGTCCGCCCGGCATTGGATGCCGAGGGCCCCCTGGCCGGGCGCCGGCACCAGCCACTCGGTCGGCATCTCGGCGCCGATTCGCGCCTCCCAGCCGAGGCGGTAGAGCCCGGCGGCGGCGAGCAGGATCGCGTCGTACTGCCCTTCGTCGAGCTTGCGGAAACGGGTGTCGAGGTTGCCGCGCAGCGGTTCGAGGCACAGATCCGGCCGCCGCTGGCGCAGCATCGCCGCGCGGCGCGTGCTGCTCGTGCCGAGACACATGCCAGGTTTGAGCAGCTCGTCGGCGCGGTTGCTGGTCAGCATCACCCGCTCGGGCAGGCAGAGGGCGTCCCAGGCGGCCTGACGCGCCGGTACGCAGCCGAGGGCCAGGCCCGCGGGCTGCTCGGTCGGCAGGTCTTTCAGGCTGTGCACCGCCAGGTCGGCCGTGCCGTCAAGCAGCGCCGCCTCGAGCTCGGCGGTGAACAACCCCTTGCCGCCAATCGCCGGCAACGGCGTGGTGGCATCGCGATCGCCCGCGGTGGTGACGATGCGCGGTTCGACCGACAGACCCGGATGCAGCGCCCGCAGCGCGGCGGCGACCTGCTCGCTCTGTGTGCGCGCCAGCAAACTGCCGCGCGTGACCAGCACCAGGTCAGCCATGATCGCTCCACCGCAAGCCTACCGCACCCACCCTCGCCGTCAAGCCACCGCCCACGGGGTCAGGTCTCAATATCAAGCGGTATGTTACGTATCTGGCGCCGATCCGCAATCTTGCGCATGGATCGGGGATCTGACCCCGGGGGTTGACAGGTGGGTGGGATGGGTATAGGCTCTGTTCGGCAACGATGTTGACGGGGACGAGTAGCCTCGTGGCGCCTGCAGAGAGCCGGCGGTTGGTGTGAAGCCGGTAGGCCGCGCGCGGCGAAAATCACCCCCGAGTCGGTCGGCCGAGCGAGTAGGCTGATCCGGACGCTCCACCGTTACCTGGAGCACGGTATCGCGCTGGCCCAGCGCCGTACCGGCAAAGTGGGCGCGGCCCATCACCGCGGCGAGGTGCCGCGGCGGCGCGCGCCAAGTCGAGTGGTACCACGGAGCCTTCCGTCTCGATGGAGACGAAGGCTTTTTTGTTTGGGCCGGAGAGACGACATGGACTATCGCCAGACGGTCAATCTGCCGCAGACCGAGTTCGCGCAGCGGGCCAGCCTGGCCGCGCGCGAGCCCGAACGGTTTGCCCGCTGGGCAGCCGACGCGCTGTACCAGCGCTCGCTCGAGCGGCGCTCCGGCGCACCGCGGTTCGAGCTGCACGACGGCCCGCCCTATTCGAACGGCAACATCCACTGCGGCACGGCGATGAACAAGGTGATCAAGGACATCGTGGTCCGCTACCGCGACCTCAAGGGCTACCGCGCGCCGTTCCGGCCCGGCTGGGACAACCACGGCATGCCGATCGAGCACGCCGTCGGCCGCGAGGCGGGTCGGCCGCTGGAGACCCTCGACCTGCGCCACCGCTGCCGAGCGTATGCCGGCGAGTGGGTCACACGCCAGCGCGAGCAGTTCCAGCGCCTCGGCGTGCGGGCCGACTGGGACCGGCCCTATCTGACCATGGACCACGACTTTGAGGCCGACATCCTGGCCACCTTCGCCGAGCTGGTCAAGCGCGGCTACGTCTACCGCGGCATGCGCTCGACCTGGTGGGCACCCGGCCTGCGCAGCGCCCTGGCCGACGCCGAGCTCGAGTATGCCGAGCACACCTCGACTAGCATCTATGTGTCGTTCCGGGTCAGCGTGCCGGGCGAGGTCTTCGCCGGGCACGAGCCGGCCTATCTGGTGATCTGGACCACCACCCCGTGGACCATCCCGTCGAACCTGGCCATCGCCGCGCATCCCGAGGTCGAGTACCGACTGGTGCGCAACGACGGCGCGGTCTACCTGATGGCCGACTACCTGGCCGACAGCCTGGCCAACCGGTTCGGCTGGAACGGGGTCGAGCAGCTCGGCACGGTGCCCGGCGCGGCGCTGGACGGCGTCGTGACGCAGCATCCGCTGTACGATCGCGACTCGCCGCTGGTCTTTGCCGACTACGTCACCGTCGCCGACGGCACTGGGCTGGTCCACACCGCGCCGGGCCACGGCAAAGAGGACTTCGAGACCGGCCGGCAGTACGGCCTGGAGCCGTTCTGCCCGGTCGACGAGGCCGGCTGCTACACCGCCGAGGTGGGTGAGCGGCTGGCCGGCCGCAACGTCTTCGAGGCCAACGACGACGTGGTGGCCATGCTCCGCGAAGCCGGCGCGCTGCTCGCCGTCGAGCCCTATGTCCACAGCTACCCGCACGACTGGCGGGCGCACGAGCCGGTGATCGTCCGCGCCACCACGCAGTGGTTCCTGAACATCGATCACCCAGTCGGCCAGACGACCCACCGCGAACTGGCGCTGCAAGCGGTGCGGCGGACGCGGTGGTTCCCCGCCGAGGGTCGCGAGCGGATCAAGCCGATGGTCGCCGGCCGGCCCGACTGGTGCCTCAGTCGCCAGCGCTCCTGGGGCGTCGGCATCCCGGCCTTCTACTGCCCCTGCGGCGCGGTGGTGATGAACGCCGAGACGCTCGACGCGGCGGTGGCCAAGGTGCGCGAGCTGGGCAGCGACGCCTGGTTCGAGCTGCCACCCGAGGCGCTGCTGCCCGACGGCTACACCTGCCCCGAGTGCGGCGGACCGGGCGCGGCCTTCACCAAAGAGCAGGACGTGCTCGATGTCTGGTTCGACTCGGGCTCGACCCACCGCGCCTGCTACGCCGACGACGAACTGCCGGTCGAGCTCTATCTCGAAGGCTCCGACCAGCACCGTGGCTGGTTCAACTCGAGTCTGATGGTCGGCGTCGCCATGACCGCCCAGGCACCGTACCAGACGGTGGTCACCCACGGTTTCGTGCTCGATGCCGACGGCCGGGCGATGTCGAAGAGCCTTGGCAACGTGGTCGACCCGATGGACTTCATCCACGAGTTCGGCGCCGACGTGTTCCGGCTCTGGGTCGCCTCGGTCAACTGGTTCGAGGATGTGCGGATCAGTCGCGAGGTGATCGAGCGCACGGCGGACACCTACCGCAACCTGCGCAACTCGTTCCGCTTCCTGCTCGGCAACCTGCACGACTACGACCCGGCCGAGGCGTTGCCGCTCGAACAGCTCGACCCGCTCGGCCGCTACGTGCTGCACCGGCTAGAGTGGCTGAAGCAGCGGGCGGTCGAGTGGTACGAGGCGTACGAGTTCCACCGCCTGATGGGCGCCGTGCACCGCTTCGTGCTCGAAGTCAGCGCGGTCTACCTCGATGTCGCCAAGGACGAGCTGTACTGCGGCTCGCCGGCTGACCGTCGACCGTACCAGACGGTGTTGCACGCCGTCGCCTCGGAGCTGGCCAGGCTACTGGCGCCGGTGCTGGTGTTCACGGCCGAGGAGGTCTGGGCGGCGCTCCCGCAGGGCACTCGCAGTGCCACCGGCTCCGACGGTGCCACTGGCGGCTTGTCCGCCAGTGCGCCGACCGACACGTCCCGCACTGGCGGGCAAGCCGCCAGTGGCACCGAGTTGGCGGGCTCCGTGCATCTCGCCGACTGGCCCGCGGCGGTGCCGGATCGGCTAGATGAGGAACTCGCCGCCGACCTGGAGCGGCTGCTGGCGCTGCGCGATCAGGTAAAGCTGGCGCAGGAGCAGGTCAACCAGGGGCTCGCCAAGGCCGATCGGGTGAAGCCGCTCGAGATGCACGTGCGCCTGGCCCTGCCGGTGCCCGAGGCCGAGCTGGCGCTGGCCTATGGCGACACGCTGCGCAAGCTGCTGGTGGTCAGCTCCGTCGCGGTGGCGGTCAGCGAGACGGAACTGCTGGTCGAGGTCGAGCGTGCGCAGGGCCAGCGCTGCGAGCGTTGCTGGCGGATCTGGCCGGACAGCCAGTTCGGCAACGTCGCCGGCCATCCGACAGTCTGTGACAGGTGCGCGCAGGTGGTTGAGGAGGCGGGTCGATGAACCGCGTCGAGATCTACGACACGACGCTCCGCGACGGGGCGCAGGCCGAGGGGATCAACTTCTCGGTCGCCGACAAGCTGCGCATCACCGTCGCGCTCGATGCGCTGGGCGTCGACTACATCGAGGGCGGCTGGCCGAACGCGACCCACGCGGCCGACATCGACTACTTCCGCCGCGCCGCCGAGCTGCCGCTGGGCACCGCGCGGCTGTGCGCCTTCGGCTCGACGCGGCGGGCCGACCGCCCGGCCGGCGACGACCCGCAGCTCGCCATGCTGCTCGAGACCGACACGCCGGTGGTGACCATCTTCGGCAAGTCGTCGACCTTGCACGTGCGTGAGGTGCTGCGCTGCGGGCTGGACGAGAACCTGGCCATGATCGAGGACAGCGTGCGCTTCCTCAAGTCGGCCGGGCGCGAGGTGATCTACGACGCCGAGCACTTCTTCGACGGCTACGAGCTGGATGAGGGCTATGCCCTGGCCACCCTCGCCGCCGCGGCCGGTGGCGGCGCCGACCGGATTGTGCTCTGTGACACCAACGGCGGAACCATGCCGCTGACCCTCTACACGGTCACCCGCGTGGTGGTGCAGGAGCTAAGCGTGCCGGTCGGCGTTCACCCGCACAACGACGCCGGCTGCGGCGTGGCCAACGCGATGATGGGCGTCAAGGCCGGCGCGGTGCAGGTGCAGGGGACCATTAACGGCTTCGGCGAGCGCTGTGGCAACGCCAACCTGTGCCAGATTGTGCCCAACCTGGTGCTCAAGCTCGGGGTCGCCTCGATTCCGGCCGACCGGCTGGCCGAGCTGACCAGCGTCTCGCGGCTGGTCAGCGAGCTGGCCAACCAGCGCCACGACGAACGGCAGGGCTATGTCGGCGCCAGCGCCTTCGCGCACAAGGGCGGCACGCACATCGACGCGGTGCGGAAGATCCCGGCGGCCTATGAGCATGTCGATCCGGAGCTGGTCGGCAACCAGCGCCGCGTGCTGGTCAGCGACCAGGCGGGCGCCGGCGCGCTGGCCTGGAAGCTGGAGCAGCGGTTCCCCGGGCTGGACAAGCGCAGCCCGGAGATCAGCGCGCTGCTGCGCGAGCTGAAGGACCTGGAAGCGCTGGGCTATCAGTACGAGGCGGCCGAAGCGAGCTTCGAGCTGCTCGCCCAGCGCTACACCGGCCAGTTCCGCTCGCATTTCGAGCTGCTCAACTACCGCGTCCGCCTCGACCGCATCGCCGACCACGGCACCGTCCACGAGGCGACGGTGAAGGTCGCCGTCGACGGCCGCGAGCGACACACCGTGGCCGAGGGCAACGGACCCGTCAATGCCCTCAACGTGGCCTTGAAGGCGGCGCTCGAAGGCGTCTATCCGAAACTCTGCGACCTGACCCTGATCGACTACAAGGTGCGCGTGCTGGACTCGACCCGCGGCACCGCGGCGCGCGTCCGGGTGCTGATCAACAGCCGCCTCAACGGCTACACCTTCGGCACCGTCGGGGTCAGCGAGGACATCATCGAGGCGAGCTGGGAGGCGCTGGTCGACAGCGTCGAGTATGGGCTGTGGGCGCTCGAGCACGCCACCGCGCCCGAGGCTATCGCGGTCGAGGCCTGACGCTCAGCGCCCTAAGTGGCGCCCCAGCCGGCGCATCTGCTCGATGCTCGGCTCGGGGATGACCCCGTCGACGCCGATCGGCAGGTTGAGTGTCACCGCGCCCTGCACCGCGCGGCAGGCGTCGACAAAGCCGAACAGCTCGGCGTCGTCGTAGTGGTACGGCTCGCCGCCCTCGAAGGTGCTGTCGACCGGCACCAGGGCATGCCACTGCACGCCGTCGATCCAGCGGCCGTCGGGCAGATAGAGCGGCGAGTCGGCGTCGTGGCCGAGCTTGATTCTGCCGTCGACCAGCATGTGCACCTCGCCGGCGTGGTAGTCCTCGAGCGGCGTCACCGGCGGCACCTTGTTGATGCAGAAGGCGCCGTCGTTGAAGGCCACCAGCGCATTGGGATTGCCCGCGCGCGAGGCGGCCAGCCAGGCGGGGAAGTCGTAGGTGTGGTTGGGGAACTTGTCCCAGTCGTAGCAGCCGTCG
This sequence comes from uncultured Fimbriimonadaceae bacterium, assembly GCA_964405335.1. Taxonomy (GTDB): domain Bacteria; phylum Armatimonadota; class UBA10988; order UBA10988; family UBA10988; genus CAYONP01. The sequence continues at coordinate 16,529 of CAYONP010000089.1, read as the reverse complement.
TACCACCAGCCGTCGACCAGCGCACCGAACTTGGTGGCATAGGCGCGGATGAAGGCGCAGTAGCGTCGCTGGAACTCGCTCTGGTCGGCCGGGTCCCAGGCAAAGGCGGCCTGGATGGGCCCAACCTGCCACGAGACCTCGCTCGGCAGATAGGCGATGAACCGCTTGCCCAGGGCCTTGACCCGCTGGGCGATCTCGAGCACCAGGTCACGGCGCGGCGTGCGACCGGGCACCTGGGCGTCGAGCCACTCGTTCGGGCTGGCGTAGTAGCCGGTGTTCTGGCCGATGGTGAAGATCACCCAGTCGGCGCCGGTCGAGGCGAACTGGTCGATGAAGGTGTCAACGTCGAAGGCGTCGACGATGCGGCTGAACTCGGCCGACTTGGCCTGGTCGGTCTCGCCGGCGGGGCTGATCAGCCAGTGGACCATGATGCCGAAGCTGCCCTCGGCGAGCCAGCGGGTCCGCTCCTCGCGGTTCATGTCGGTCCCCTCCCCTGGGGTGGCGGTCAGAAGCAGACAGAGGAACAGCATGGTGTGGGGTTGGACGGTGGGGTGGGTGGTCCTGCCGGGATGGGTCAGCTCGCCGCGAGATGGCTCAGGCTGCCTCGTCGGAGGCGGAGACGGCCTGGGCGTAGAGGCTCTTGATGATCGCGCGAGTTCGGTCATGGGCGAGCACCGCGGCGACAGCTTCGGCCAGCGTTTCTTCGCCATCGCAGAGACGGTCCGGGCCTCCATCGCCAAACGAGACGATCGCCGGGTAGAGGTCCGCGGCGGGGTGCCAAACATAGAACAAATGGTACCTATACCGCTGTGGGATATGCGCGATGATATTGAATCTGTGGATAACCCCGTCGATCACAAGCGACGGTGGATCGGGTTCACCCAACAGCTCCTCCCAGGCGGCTGAGTGCGGCTGCTCTGCTGACACGACCTCGCCGCGCAGCACGCCCTTGGTCAGTTCGTACAGCCGTGCCGCCTGGGCAACCAGCAGGTCGCGTGGGGTGGGCTCCGCCACCAGTTCGGCTGTGATGTCGCGCGGCCAGAGGTCTCGGCCATGGACGGCCATTGCGCAGCTCCTACTCCGCTGGATACAGACGAACCAGCAGCGGTAGATGATCCGACGCGTTCATCTTGTCAGGATGTCCCGCTGCGGTAAGCAGCGGTTCCTGTCCATCGCTGGTCAGCACTTCGACGCTGTCCGGCTGAGTCCATTCTAGCAGATCGGGCGCGATCAGGACCTGATCGCACACGTGCCAGAAGTAGGCCACATGCCCGCTCTCCTGGTAGTAGTAGGTGCCTGGCGGCCCGGCGCTGAGGTCGCCCTGGCATGACCACATCGGGTTGTAGAAGAACGGATAGTCCTTCTCATCCACGGTGCGTGCCTGGCGGAGAGCTACCTGCTGGTCCATGACAGCGTGAAATCCGCGGGCTGAAACGAGCGCCGGGTCGAACGGGCTCAAGTTGAAGTCGCCGATAACGATCGTTCGCCGGTGGCGGGCCTTCTTCTCGTACTCCGTGACTGCACCTGCAAACTCACGGCAGCTCTCGCCGACTGACTCGACCGAGTGGTGGTCGCGGCTGGGCAGGTGAGCCATGGCGATCGTCAGTGGCAACGCATCCTGAAACCGGAGCTCGCCGATACTGAAGCGAGGACCCTCATCGCCGATGACCACACGCGCGCGGACCGATCGCACGTAGGCTCGTACTTTGTCGTGTTGGCCGGGGCTCGCAACGCGCTCAAGCCCGGTGGCCTCCACTAGCTGTTGGTTGAAAACCGCCAGCTTCGGCGCCTCCGCCAGCACCAGCACATCCACGCCATGCCGCGCAACCAGCCGCTGCAGTTGCACAACCAGCGGCTTGCCGTGGATGTTCCAGAACAGAACGGTCATCGGTCACCCGTGTCGGCGACGGGTGTTCGCGCGTACCGTGCCGCCTCCTACTCCACTCCCATCTCCCGCAACCACGCCACCACCCCCGCCGCCGGCTCGCCACCCTGCAGCGCGTGGACCAGCAGCGGTATCTTGTGCGCGCCGAGCGACCGGATGACCCCTGGATCGTCGGCCGCGAACGCCTGGACCAGCTCGAGCCGGCCCAGCATCGCCGCGGCGAAGACGTCGATCGGCGCGCCGTGGGCCAGCAGCAGCTCGGCTATCGCGCGGCTGCCGGTGTGCGCGGCGGCCTGTAGCGCCGTCTCGAAGTCGCCGTGGCCCCAGTCCCAGCAGGCGCGGGCCAGGTTCGGCTCGCCGACGAGCAGCTCGCGCACCCGCTCGAGGTTGCCGTGCGAGACCCCGACCATCTCCTGCACCAACGCTGCGTCGAGCCCCGGCGGATGCTCTGCCATCGTACTACTCCCGGCCCAGGCCGCGCGCGGCGAGGTGGGCCTCCATCGTCTCGATCATCTTCACGCCAACGCCTTTCACGCCGTCGAGCCGGCCCTGGTCGAGCGCGGCGCGCAGCGCGGCCAGGCTGTCGATCCCGTGTTCCTGATACAGCAGCTTGGCGGTCTTCGCGCCGAGCCGCGGAATCTCGGTCAGCTCGAGCACGCTCAGCGGCGTGCCGCTCTCCTCGCCGTGCAGCCGCATCTTCTCGCAGGTGCCCTGCTCGAGCAGCTCCTCGAGGATGGTGGTGATGGTGCCGCCGACACCGGGAATGCTGCCCAGCCGGCCCTCGGCGCGGATGGTGTCGAGCGATACGGGCAGGCGTGAGACAGCGTGCGCCAGGCGAGGGTAGCGCGCGGCGTGGTCTTCGGGGTAGCCGCCGATCACCAGGTAGTCGTGCAATCGCCTGAGCAGCTCGGCGATCTCGTCGTTGCGCCGCCACCGAGTGCGGCCCTTGTCGTCGATGTATGAGTCGCTCAAGAACCCCTCCGCGCACCGGCGGCGACGAGCAGCTTGACCGTCGCCGGCCCGCCGGTGTCCCAGGCGTGCAGCTCGGCCGTGTCGAGCGGCGTCTGGCCCGCCGGGCCGACCGCGTTGGCGTCGGCGCCGCGGGCGAGCAGCAGCCGCACCGCCTCGGCCTGGAGGTTGTGGGCCGCCTCGAACAGCGGCGTCGCGCCGGACGCCGTGCGCGCCTCGAGCCGCTCCGGCTGGGAGTCCAGGATGGCGGTCAGGCGGGCCACGTCGCCGGTCGCCGCGGCGAGGTGGACATCGATCTCGGCCCCGTGCGCATAGAGCAGCTCGAGCAGCTCGCCGGCCGCCGTCGGCTTCCACGGTCCGGGGTGCGCGGCGAGCATCGCCGGCGTGTCGCCGCGGCTGTCGCGAGCGTTCGGGTCGGCGCCCGCGGCGAGCAGCGCCTGAGCAGCCGCGAATGCACCGGCCTCGGCGGCGTGGTGCAGCGGCGTCTGGCCGAACCCGTCGCGGCGGCTGAGCTGCGTCGCATCGTCGGCCAGCAGCCGGCGGATGTCGTCGGGTCGGTCGAGGTAGGCCGCGGCGAAGATGTCGACCGGACAGTCTTCGAGCAACCGCTCGACCACCGGCGCGTTGCGCTTGGTCCGCAGGCAGAAGCCGTGCATCGCGCCCCATTGCAGCGGCGGGTAGCCGTGCTCGGGGTGGACCGTGGCCGCCAGCGAGCGATCGTCGTCGAGCAGCCGCCCCACGGTCTGGTCATCGCCGGCGGCGATGGCGTCGAACAGCGCGGCGATGTCGGACTGGCTGGGCAAGGCCGCCTCCCGGCGCATTGTGGTGCGCCAGAAGCAGCGATGCGGGGCTTAGCGCCGCCGCCGCAGGAGCACCAGCCCCGCGCCCAGCAGGCACCAGGTGGCCGGCTCGGGCACGACCACCTGCTGGGTGAAGACCAGGCCCTGGAACTCGGTCGGCAGGTCGTCGCCGGTGGCGCTCGAGAAGGCGATGAAGAGCGGGAAGGCGAGCGGGTCGCCGCCATCCAGCGGACCGGCGTCGAGGCGCCGGATGCCGGTCAGCAGGAGGGTCGAGGCCGGCCGCACGCTGCCGTCACCGGGGATCACCGAGCCATCACCCGGCTTGACGCTGCCGTCGCCGAAGAACAGCGCATCGCCACCGATCCAGTCGCGGCCGAGCGGGTTCGGGAAGACCGAGCCATCGCCCAGCACCGCCTCAACGGCGAAGCCGTCGGGGATCTTGAGCGAGGTGAACTGCACCGCCGGCAGCAGCAGGCCGTAGCGGTAGGCGAGGCTGAACACCGGGTCGAACCAGCAGCCCAGGTTGCCCCACTCGTCTTGCACCGCGGGCAGCAGCAAGCCGTCCTGCACCGCGGGCAGCAGCAGGCCGAAGTCGCCGAACTCCCAGTAGCCGTTGCCGGTGCGCGGATTGAGCGGCAGGATCGGGTTGCCCTGCGTCGCCCCCACCCGCGGATCGTCGACCACCGCCGCCGAAGCGGCCCAGCACGTGCACAGCAACCCCACCACGCCGGCGAGCGAGCGCATGTCTATCTCCCCAGGCCCAAGGCCCCGGAGCCATGATAGCGCGCGTTGGGATGCTGTCAGGAGCCTGCTTCGGCCACCGCCCAGGCCGGCGCCGGCGGGATGCCGACCGGCTCGCCGCCGTGCCTAAGCGACCAGGCCGCGGCGCAGCCGGCGGCGACGCTGTGCCGACCGGCGATCGCCGGGGCCAGCGGCTCCTTGCCCTCCAGCACCATGTCGAGGAAGTCGCGCGCAATCACCGGATCGGCGCCGCCGTGCGTGCCCTCGGCGCGCTTGACCCGATAGGTCCGGTCGGCCAGCTCGCGCCAGCTGCCCGACTTCCTGGTCTTGAGCCAGACGGTCTCCTCGGGCTCGGAGTTCTCGACCCGCCCCTCGGTGCCGATCACGGTGTAGTTGCGGTGATAGTCAGGCGTGAAGTGACACTGCAGGTAGCTGGCCAGAATGCCGCCCGAGAGCTGCATCAAGACCATGTTGTTGTCCTCGACGTCGACCTCCTCGCGGAAGGCGCACAGCTCGTGCCCCGGCCACGGGCGCTGGAACTCGACGCAGGTCTCCCGCTCGTCGCAGGCCGGGCAGGTCAGGTCGTTCGGCCGCTCGCCACCGTAATAGTCGAGCTGGCCGAAGGCGGTCACCCGCACCGCGTGCTGGCCGGTCAGCCAGTGGATCATGTCGATGTCGTGGCTGCCCTTCTGCAGTAGCAGCGAGGTGGTATTGCGCCGGCTGGCGTGCCAGTCGTGGTAGTAGAAATGGCCGCCGTAGCCGACGAAGTGCCGGCACCAGACCGCCTTCGGCTCGCCGATCGCGCCCGAGTCGATGACCTCTTTCATCACCCGGAAGATGTTCATGTAGCGCATGTTGAAGCCGACCATCAGCCGCCGGCCGCTGCCGCGCCAGGCATCGAGAATGCGATCGCAACCCTCGGTGGTGATGGCCAGCGGCTTCTCGCAGAAGACATGCTTGCCGGCCTCGAGCGCGGCCACGGAGTGCTCTTCGTGGCAGAAGTCGGGCGAAGTGACGGCCACCGCGTCGACGTCGTCACGCTCGACCAGGCGCCGGTAGTCGGTGGTCACGAAGGCACCCTCGAGGTCGGCGGCGAAACGCTCGAGGTGCCCCTCGTGCACATCCGCGCCGGCGACGAGGACCGAGCGCCCGCCGGCACCCGGCTGGTGCCACTGCCGCGCCAGCCCGCCCCGGCCGGCAACTCCGATGACCCCGATGCGCAGCTTCTCCATCGGCCTCTCCCGGCGCGCGGTTGTCCACCAGGCGCGTTGAAACGAGCGGTAGGGGCGGATCTCAGACCCGCCCGAACGCCGACGAACCCGTTGCCAGAGCGGCTTGACTCGTCGACGGGCAGGTCTGAGACCTGCCCCTACCATGAAGCACAACACGCCCGACCAGCGCTCGCCTCACTCCTGCAGCGTCTTGGCCGCCGTCAGCACCCCGTACAGCTCCGGCCGCCGGTAGGCGCCGCCCCACGGCTCCCGTGCGCGATAAGCGCGCAGCGCCGCGAGGTCGAGGTCGGCGAGCAGGACCTCCTCGTCCTCGCCGGCCTGCGCCACGGTCATGTCGCGCGACGACTCATCGGCCGCGAAGGCCATGCCGTCGAGCAACAGCGACTGCCCGTTGCAGGTCGGCGCGGCGTAGTTGCACATCGCCAGCGCGCACATGTTCTCATAGGCACGGGCGTGAAACTGCGCCAGTCGGTTGCGCTCCAGGTCGCAGGCGTTCGGCACCAGGATCAGCTCGGCGCCGGCCAGCACCAGGCAGCGGGCCGATTCGGGAAACTCGCGGTCGAAGCAGATCATCGCCCCGACCCGCACCCGCTCGGCGCCCAGGTCGAGCTCGGCCACCGGGAAACCGTCGCCCGGCGTGAGCAGAATCTCCCGGTCGAACGCGCAGGTGTGCACCTTGGCGTAGTTCAGCACCAGCCCGCCGCGCCGGTCGAACAGCGCCAGCGAGTTCCGCGGCCGGCCGGGCCAACGCTCGAGGTAGCCAACGCCGACGGCCAGGCCCAGTTCGGCCGCCAGCCGGCCGAAGCGCGCGCAGAGGCCCTCGTCCGGCCCACCGGCGAGTGCCTGCCAGGACGCAACGCCGGCCGTATCGTCGGGCCGCGGGATGGCATAGCCGGCGCTCCACATCTCGGGCAGCAGGGCCAGGTCGGCTCCCGCCGCCGCGGCCTGGCGACACGCCGCCTCGCCGGCCGACCAGGCGGCTGCCTGGTCGAGCCCGCGGGAGCTGAGTTGGAGCAGGGCTAGGCGCATCGACGCTGCGTCCCTCACGGCTTCGGCTGGCATGTCGGGCAGACGTAGCAGCTACCGCCGAGGAAGCTGAACGAGTCGATCGTGGTGCCGCACCGCGGACAGGGCGCGCCTTTGCGGTAGCGATCGAGCAGCGGCTCATACCCGCCGCGCTGGTCGTACAGGTCGAACTCGGTCCGGCGACCGCCGGCGGCGACGGCGGCGGTGATCGTCTCACGCGTGCCGCGCCACAACGCCGCCGCCTCGTCGGCCGTGATGCTGCCGACCTTGCGGCGCGGGTGCACCCCGGCGCGGAGCAGGATGTCCTGCAGGTAGCCGTTGCCGATGCCGAGCACGCTGCGGCTGTTGGTGAACCAGGCCTTGATTGGCTCCTTCGCCGGCTCGTAGTCGGCCAGCAGCGCGGTCACCCGCCCGGCGGTGAAGCCCTCGTCAAGCGGCGAGACGGCGCGCTCGCCGAGCCGCGCGGCCAGTTCGTCGGGCGTGATCACCCGAATGCCGCCCCAGCCCTGCACGGCCAGGCTGAGCTGGGCACCATCGTCGAGGAGGAGCCCGAAGTGATAGGTCGCCGGCAGCGCGTCGCCGGGGCGGTGATAGCGCATCCGGCCGCCGAACTCGTCGAACATCAGCAGCCGGCCGTCGGCCAGATCGACTCGAATGCCGCGGGCCACGCCGCTCGCCCGCACCGGCGCGGCGCCGGCGAGCAGGACCGGCAGCTCCTCGGCCGACGGCCCATACCAAACCCACTTGTGCGGCCGGTTGCCGCAGCTCGCGGATGCGATGCGCCGGCCGGCCAGCACGTCGGTCAGTTGGGCGGCCAGGTGCACCGCCTCTGGCAACTCGAGCATCGCCCACCCCAGCTCAGCCGCGGCGCGGCATCGCCTCGCTCAGCGGCAGCTCCCCGCGCATCATCCGCGTCGCCTGGCCGACCAGCCAGAGGTAGTGGTCGCTCGGCAGGCCCTCGTAGGTGACGAACGGGCTGTCGCCGACCGGCGGATCGTTGGTCACCCGGAAGATCGCCGTGCCCTCGTCGATCTCGTCGAACATCGCCTGATAGACCATCGTCGCCCCGGCGGCACGGTAGGCGGCATACTGCGCCCAGAGGAACTCGCCGCCGCGGCGCGGGATGGCGTCCAGCGGCGCCTCGGTCCCGCGGCTCTTCATCAGGTTGTGCCAACTGAAGCCGGGAAAGGCGACCGGCAGGTACTCCTTGCCCCGCTCGGCGCACCAGGCCAGGTCGGCGGCGACCTCCTCGGCCGCGTAGCGCCGCGCCGCCTCGGGCGTGCCGAACCGGCCGATGGTCCAGGGGCTGAGAATGTCGGCTTTGAGCAGCACCTCGTGCAACCGCGGATCGTCCACCGCGTCGCGGGTCTGGCTGCGCCAGAAGGTCGGGATGCCGATCATCACCGTGCACCCGCCCTGCTTGAGATGGTCGATCAGCTCACCGCACTCGGCCAGCGTGTAGCGGCGGCCGTCGTTGAAGCCGATGCCCCACACCGCGCAGAGCGGCCGGCCGGCATGGTGCAGGTAGGCCGCGTCGGCGGTGACACGCAAGTCCTCGACCAGGTGCCGCCAGTCGGGCTTGACCACGGTCTCGATCTGCCCCTCGCGCAGGCCGCTCAGATCGTACATGTTGGCCCACACGCGGCCGTGCTCCGCCGCGCCGGCCTGGACGTTGAGCGTCACCTGGTCGCGGTGGCGCAGGTGCCGGGCGTCGCGGACCGAGACGCCGAAGCGCTGGAGGAAGATGCCGTCGAGGCCATGCTCGCGCATCCAGGCGAAATGCCGCACGACGGTCTTGCGCACATGCGGCGAGAAGACGTAGGCGGTCGAGCCGTCGGCGTGGCGGAACGGCGTGGCGAACTTCTCGTCGTCGTCGAACTCGGCGGTGTCGGGCCACAGGTCGAAAGTGCAGCTACCCGGCCCGAAATCGCCGCCGCCGTAGTGGACCCAGCCCAGCTCGGAGCCGTCGCCCGGCGCGGCGAACCAGCCTTGGTACCCCGACAGCACTTTCCCAGTCAGGGTCGACGGATCGACCCGCGCGGGCCGCTGGCCGCGCGACTGGCGCAGCGCGAGCCACGAGGCCGCGCCGGCGGCGATGGCGCCGCGGCGGGATAGGCGGGAGCCTGAGCCGGACATCACTCACTCTCCGTGCCGGGAAGGCCGGCCTGGCAGGGCGTGTTGACCTTCCTTGTAGGGGCAGGTCTCAGACCTGCCCGCTGCCTCAACCGATCCGCTGGGCAAGCGGGCTGGTCAGCATCCGGGCGGGTCTGAGACCCGCCCCTACGGACGTCATACCTGGCCGGACAGGGCACCCCACCATTTGCCCCGACATCGCCGGCTCCATGCCCGAGTCGCTCACACCTGCGGCGAGTCCTCCCGCCGAGCCTCATCCCGCGCTGATCCGCCCGAGCCCGCCGAGGTAGGGCCGCAGCACCTCGGGCACGACCACACTGCCGTCGGGCTGCTGGCCCGACTCGAGAATGGCGGCCATCAGTCGCGAGGTGGCCAGGGCCGAGCCGTTGAGCGTGTGGACGAACTCGGGCCGGGCCGGCTTGCCGTCGGGCAGCGGTGCGGGGCGGTAGCGGAGCTTGCCGCGCCGCGCCTGATAGGCCTCACAATTGCTGCACGAGCTGACTTCGTAGTAAGCGCTCTGGCCGGGGAGCCAGACCTCGATGTCGTAGGTCTTGGCCGCCTGCTGCGCGATATCGCCGGTGACCAGCAGGGTGGTGATCGAGTGGAGGCCGAGTTCGGCGACCATCGCCTCGGCCTCGGCGGCAAGCTGCTCGAGCAGCTCGTAACTGGCCTCGGGCGTGCTCAGGATGTAGCGCTCGACCTTGTTGAACTGGTGGATGCGGATCAGCCCGCGCTCCTCGGCCCCGTGCGCGCCCGCCTCGCGGCGGAAGCAGGGCGTGTAGGCCATCAGCTTCAGCGGCAGCCGGTCGAGCGGCACGATCTCATCGCCGTAGAGGCCGGTGAGTACAATCTCGGCGGTCGGAATGAGGTACAGGTCGTCGCGTTCGGCGTGGTAGACCTGCTCGGCGAACTTGGGCAGCACGCCAGCGGTGGTCATCACCCCCTGGTTGACCGCCAGCGGCGGCAGGACCAGCTCGTAGCCGGCGGCCACCCCGCGCTCGACGCAGAACTGCAGCAGCGCCCACTCGAGCCGAGCGCCCAGCCCGCGATAGCAGGGCCAGCCGGTACCGGCGACCTTTGCACCGCGCTCGAGGTCGAGCAGCCCGAGCCCGGCGGCCAGCTCGAGATGGTGCTTCGGCGCGAAGTCGAACGCCGGCTTGGCGCCGTGCGTGCGGACGACCACGTTGTCGTGTTTGTCGAGGCTGGCCGGCACGCTGGGATGCGGCAGGTTGGGCAGCTCCAGCAGCAGCCCCTCGAGCCGTGTGTCGAGCTCGCGCCGCTCGTCGGCAAGGGCCTGGATGCGGACTTTGATCTCGCTCATCTCGGCGATCAGGTCGTCGGCCGGCTCGCCCGCCTGCCGGCGCCGCGCCACTTCGGGCCCGACCGCGTTCTGCCGCGCACGCAGCGCCTCTTCTTCGCTCAGCGTCCGGCGGTGCTGCTCGTCGAGAGCCACAATCGGCGCCAGCGACAGCCCCGGCTCGCGGCGCTGAAGCTGCACCTCGACGGCGGCGGGATCGGCACGAAGCTGGCGGATGTCGATCATACGGAGACTCCACGGTGGAACCCGCGGCGCGACGGCGCGCTGGAACGGCCTGCCGGCGGGACTACTGGCCGCGCAGGAAGCGCGGAATGTTGAGGTCGTCGTCGTCGGGCGGCCGCGTGGCCGACGACGGCGCCGAGCGGGTCGAGCCGGTGCCCGGGCCGGGCGCCGGGCTCACCGGCGGGGCTTGCGTCGCCGGCCGGCGCACCGGGCTCAGCTCGCCGTCGTTGCCGGCGGTGAAGCCGGTGGCAACGACCGTGATGCGCAGCTCGTCGGCCAGCCGCTCGTCGATGATCACGCCGAAGATCACGTTGGCGTCGTCGACCCCGGCCTCGCCGGCAATCCGCTGCGCCGCCTCCTCGGCCTCGTTGATGCTCAGGTCGAGCCCGGCGGTGAGGTTGAACAGGATGCTCTTTGCCCCGTGGATGCTGCCCTCGAGCAGCGGACTGCTCACCGCCGCCACGGCCGCCTGCGCGGCGCGACCCTCCCCGCTGGCGATGCCGATGCCCATCAGCGCGCTGCCGGCATCCTTCATCACCGCCCGCACATCGTTGAAGTCGAGGTTGATCAGGCCCGGCACGGTGATCAGCTCGGCGATTCCCTGCACGCCCTGCCGCAGCACGTCGTCGACCTGCCGGAACGCCTCGATCAACGGCGCGCGCCGGTCGACGATGCCCATCAGGTTCTCGTTCGGCACGACAATCAGCGTGTCGACCTGCTCGCGGAGCAGGCGGATGCCCTCGCCGGCCACCTCGCCGCGCCGGCGGCCCTCGAAGCGGAACGGCTTGGTCACCACGCCGACGGTCAACGCGCCCGCCGCTCGCGCGCACTCGGCCACCACCGGTGCGCTGCCGGTGCCGGTGCCGCCACCCATGCCGGCGGTGATGAACACCATGTCGGCATCGGAGACCACGTGGGCGATGTCGTTCTTGTCCTCCAGCGCCGCCTCGCGGCCCTTCGCCGGATCGCCGCCGCAGCCGAGGTAACGGGTCACCGTCTCGCCGATCTGGAGGCGGATGTCGGCCTTCGAGTCGGCCAAGTCCTGGGCGTCGGTGTTGATGGCCACAAACTCGACGCCGCGCAAGCCGGCCTCGACCATGCGGTTGATGGCGTTGCCGCCACCGCCGCCACAGCCGATGACCTTGATCCGCTCCAGCGTCTCGCCGCCCGCTCTGGGCATGGCTACCTCCCGCTCCCGCATCACGACCCGCGATCGTCGCCCGCGCACCGGCGGGCGCTCCGGCTCGTCGGCCACCGGCTCCGGCTCGGGCAGCGCCGGCTCCGGCTCGGCCGCCGGCTCGGGCTCCGGCTCGACGGCAGCCGGCTCCGGTGGCGGCTCGGTGCCGGGCAACGGCTCACCGGCCGCCGGCTCCCGGCGTCCCCTGGCTCGCCGCGACGGACGCGACAGGCGGTCCATTTCGTCGGCGTCACTCATTCAGCGCGTCGTCCTCGTCGGGATTGTTGCGCCGGGCCGTCTCTTCCTTCTGCCGGATCGCCTGGTCCGGGTCGGCCGGCACCTTCACCGGCGGCGCCGCGCCGGGGCTGACCAGCGGCCCGCCACCCGGCGGGGTGCCGAACTCCGTGCCCGGATCGTTGGTCGGGCCACCCGCGGCACCGCCGCCGCCTGCCGCCGCCCGCACCTGGGCGGCCTGATCGGCGCGCATGACCGCCGGCGGCTGGGTCTCGTACTTCACCTGACCATCGGCATAGAGCACCAGGTAGCCAGGCGCCTTGGGCACGAGGTCGGGCAGCAGATAGGCCGCGCCGTTCATGTCCATGAGCAGCCAGGTCCGCGGGTCGAGCTGGTCGAGCAGCCGGCCGTTGAGACTCGAGTTCCAGACGTAGGTCAGACCCAGCCGCTGGAACTCGGGCGGCGCGCCGGGCGAGATCCAGAAGTGCGCCGGCAGCCCGCGGATCTGGTTGACGATGCAGCGCGGGTCAGTCCGCACGGCGTTCGGATCGCGACGCGTGTCGGGATAGAAGACCGCGTTGGGCATCTGGCCGTCCTCGGCGGTGATCAGCAGCGCGGCGTAGATCTGCTTCAGGTTGCTGATCGCGTCGGTCCGGCGGCTGGCCGCCAGCACTTGCCAGGCCGCGCCGGCGCCGCCGCCCATCGAACTCAGGATCCCGCAGACCAGGCCAAGTTCGGCCAGTGTCTGTCCCCACGTACGCCGACGCAGACGGGTCAGCATCCTCTTCTCCGGGGGTGAGAGGCAGCCGATTCTAGCAGACAGATCACCGCCATGCAACGCCGGGACGCGTCGCGAGGTACAATCCCCACGAGGCGTGACGATGAAGACCATCCACGGCACCGCGACGGTGAGCGACGACGGTGTCCTGACGCTGCGCGTCGACGACGCGGTCGAGCCGGGGGAGCATGAGGCGACCGTGTGGCTGGCCGACCCGCCGCCGCGGCTGAGCATGCACGAGTTCCTGGCCCGGTTCAAGCACGATCTGGGCCACTGGCCGCAGTCCGGCCGGCTGCGCCGTGAGGACTTCTACCCGGCGCAGCCGCGGTGAGGACATTCGTCGACACCAACGTGCTCGTCTACGCACTGTCACCCAGTTCGCCGTTTCACACCACGGCGAATCGCGTCCTGGCCGAACGGTCGCAGGCCGGCGACAGCCTGGTGATCAGCTCGCAGGTGCTGCGCGAGTTCGCCGCCGCCGTCAGCCGCCCGCAGCCGCACGGCCAACCGATGCTAAAAGCGCAACTGCTGAGCAGCTTGGCCGACCTGAGGCGGACCTTTGAAGTCGTCCACGACGGCCCCGGGGTCCTCGATGAGTTCGTTCGCCTGCTCGGCCAGGTCGACGTCGGCGGCGCACAGGTGCATGACGCCAACCTGGTGGCCACCATGCTCGCCCACGGCATCGACGAGCTACTGACCGGCAACCGCGAGGACTTCGACCGGTTCGCCCCTTGGATCAAGGTCACCGACCTGGCCGCCGGCTCACCATAGCGAAGTGCCGATGCGCACGCCCCAGGTCCAGTCGAACCGGTCGAACGCATCTTCGACGCCGACCAGGCCGCTCAGGCCCCAGGGCAACTGGTAGACGAAGCGCAAGTCGACCTGCGGATCCTCGAAGTCCCAGAACTCGCCCGAGACGGTGCCGCGCGAATCGAGCCGGTAATCGGCACCGAGGCCGAGCTGGCCGCGGTAGAAGCCATACCGCGCGCGCAGGCCCGGAGTCAGCACGGGACTGCCCAACTGCACTGTCCACAGCGGCGAGCGGGTGACATCGTCGACGCCGACGTGGAACGAGGTGCGCCGGCCGGACACGATATCGGCGTGGACGTCGCCCTGCCAGCGGCTCTGGTCGGGCACGTAGTAGACATCGGTGCGGACACTCGGCTGATAGCTGCTGAACCCGCCGATGGTGCGGTTGATGCCCTCCGCGGCGCTGCGCACCTCGCGCGTGGTGGCGCGGATGTTCTCCTGCATCTCGGCATCGCCGGTCAGGCTGCGGATGTCCTGCACCGCGCCGCGGACCTCGCCCATCACGCTCTGCGCCTCGGAGGTGGCGCCCTCGACGTTGTCGAGAATGCGCCCCAGCCGTTCGTCGCCGGTCAGCGCGGCGACGTTGCCGCTGGCCACCCGCAGGTTCTCGCTCGATTCGGTCAGGCTGCGGGTCAGCGTACCGGTCGAATCGCGCACCTCGGCGGTGATGTCACGCACGTTGGCAGCGGTCTCGTTGGCGGTGCCCAGCAGCGTGGTGATCTCGGTCTGACCACTGGCCAGCAGCGTCCGCACATCGGCCACAGCGGCCTGCGTCGCCTCGAGGATCTGCTGGATCTCCGCGCGGCTCTCGCCCGACAGGCCGGCGAGATCGTCCGACACCTCGGTCAGCCGTGTGGCGATGTGGTCGAAGTTGGTCCGGTTGGCGGCGACCATGTCGCGCACCTCGGTGATGATCCCCCGCGCGTCGCGCACCGCCGCGGCGACCTCGCCCTCGCTCTCGGAGGCCATGCGCGAGACGCTCGCGCTGGCCCGCTCGATGTTGCCCACGATGCGGTTCAGCCGCGCCTCGTTGTCACGCGCCAGGCGGGTCCCGGTCTCGGTCACCTGCTCGATGTTCTGGATGCTGCGCCGCGCCAGGGTGCGGGCCTCGTTGACTCCCGTACGGATCTCGTCGGTCGCCGCGGCCAGGTTGCTCATCGTCCGGTCGGCGTTGCCCTGGTTGCCCTGCACCGTGGTGCGCATGGTGTAGACCAGCTCGGCCGCCTCGTCGGTCGCCCGTTCGATGTTGGCCACAATCTGCTTCACCCGCTGGCTGGTCTCCTGGTCGATGGTGTCCTGCACCGTACCGACGATCCGGTCGACACTCGGCGGCGCGCCGCCGAGCACCGCCACGCGCTTGTCCTCGCGGCGCTGGGCGACAATCGAAACGCCCCGCTCGTCGTCGGGCAGCGGCACGCCGTTCGGCCCCACGTCGGTCACCGTGAGCTGCTTGTCGCCGAAAACCAGGCCGCCGGAGATGGAGTACTTGTAGCCCGAATACATCTCGAACTGGTTCTTGACCCGCAGCTTGAGCTGCGCCACCGAGCGCTGTCGCGAGTACGGCTCCTGAGCCCGCCGCTCGGTGGTCGACAGCCGCCGGCGCTCGACTTCGATGCCGGCATAGCCGGCCTCGCCCGGCTGGCCGACCGACCAGGTGGTGATGCGCACGAAGGGCAGCAACGCGGCCGCCTCGTCGTCGGGTGCGGCGGCAAAGCTGACCGACTCGGTGACGGTGATAATGTCTTTCGCAATCACCTCGCCGATGTCGACGCCGGAGAGCCGGATAGGGCTGCCCGTGCCGATGCCCGGCGCATCTTGGAACCAGATCTCGAACTCATACCCGCGCTTGCCCGCCGCCAGGCCGCCCTGCAGTTGGCTGACCACGAACAGGCCGATGGCCACCACGGCGACGACGAAGATGCCGACCTTGAGTTCTGCCGCCTGCTGCACCGTTTGCTCCCTCGCCGCGAGCGGTTACCGTTCGATGTCGGTCAACGGTCCATCGGCCGAGCCCGCGATGAACTGCCGGACCCGCGGATCGGCCGCCTCGCCGACCTCGGCCGGGCTGCCGACCGCCAACACATCCCCGCCATAGAGCATGGCCACCCGGTCACTGCTCAGCATCACGTTCGACACATGGTGGCTGACCACCACCGAGGTTACCCCAACGGTGTCGCGCATGGCCACAATCAGGCGATCGATGTTCGCCGCGCTGACCGGATCGAGCCCGCTCGACGGCTCGTCGTAGAGGATGATCTCCGGCTCGAGTGCCAGCGCCCGCGCCAGGCCGACCCGCTTCCTCATGCCGCCCGATAGCTGTGCCGGCAGTTTGTCACAATCCTGCGCCGGGTTCAAACCGACCTGGTCCAGCAGCCGCGCCACCTCGTCGCGCACCTGCCGGGTGGTCAGATCGGCCCGGAACCGCAGCAGCGGGAAGGCCACGTTCTCGTAGACCGTCATGCTGTCGAACAACGCCGCGTACTGAAAGACCATGCCGACCGAACGGCGGAACTGGTTCAGCTCCTCCTCGCTCAGCTTGACCAGGTCGACCGGCGCGTCGCCGTTGGTGCTGCAGGCGACCTTGATGCTCCCCGCATCCGGCCGCTCGAGCCCGGCCAGGCACTTGAGCAGCGTCGTCTTGCCGCAGCCGGACGGGCCGATCACGGCCACAATCTCGGCCCGCGCGACCTCGAGGCTGATGCCGTTGAGCACCACCTGGGTCCCGCGCCGCATGACCAGGTTGCTGATCTCGATCATCCGCCGAACACCAGCGCCAGGCAGAAGTCGGCGACGTGCACCAGCAGCACACAGAGCACCACCGAGGCGGTGGTCGCGCGGCCGACCGACTCCGCGCCGTAGCCGGCCGACAACCCCTGGTGGCACGAGACGATGCTGATGATGGCCCCGAAGCAGAGCGCCTTGATCACGCCGGTGAGCACGTGACCGGCCTCGACGCCGCGCTGCACGGCGCCCCAGAAGACCTCGCGCGGGATCTCGAACGAGGCGGCCACCAGCCAGCCGCCGGTGATCCCCGCCACGCTGGCCAGCACGGTCAGCAACGGCACGGCGACCAGCGCCGCGGCGAAACGCGGCACCACCAGATACTCGACCGGGTCGGTGGCCAGCGAGCGGAGCGCGTCGATCTGCTCGGTCACCTACATCGAGGCCAGCTCGGCGGCGATCGCCGCGCCCTGCCGCGAGGCG
>CAYONP010000088.1:13661-23988 GCA_964405335.1 uncultured Fimbriimonadaceae bacterium | reverse complement strand
GGTCGACCTACGCGTAGGCCGACCGTCCCGGTCGGCGCCGGAGACCATCGCCGGCCAGCGGGCTGCGTACGACAACACTCCCATCTCCGGCGCCGCGCGGGCGACGAGGCGGCAGTAGGCCGACCGTCCCGGTCGGCGCAGCGATCGATGCCGTGTGCGACCGGTACCCCGCCGCCAAGCATCTGCAAACATCTGTTCTCCATGATACCACGCATTCCTCCCGCGCGGTGCGGGAATCTCGCGTGGTACACTGCCGCGCGGAGGCGAGGGCATGCCCGAGGGTTGGCGGCGGTTCGGGTGGCAGCAGATGACCTTCGTCGCGCCGGTCGACTGGTATCTCGACAAGGTCTCCATCGACCGCGCCGAAGGCGAGCTCTACCTCAGTGACGGGGCGCTGCCGCGGCTGCAGATCAAGTGGCTCGACGCCGCGAAGCAGAAGTCGGTCGATCCCAAGGCGACCCTCGACCGCTGGATTGCGCAGCTCGAGAAGCAGGCTCGGCGGCGGCGGATCGAGTTCAGCGCCGACCGCGACATTAGGCTGATCAAGCGTGGCAAGCGCGAGGTTTCGAGCTTCGAGAGCTTCCGCTGGCGCGGCGATATCGAGGCCATCGGCGTGATCTGGTACAGTCCGGCGGCGCAGCGGGTGACCCTCGCGCAGGTCAACGCGCCGCTTGGCGACGAGGGGCTCAAGCAACTGGCCCGCCAGGTGCTCGGCTCGCTCTACGACACGCCGCTGGGCGAGCTCGATCTGTGGACCGCCTACGACCTCGAATGCGAGGTGCCGCGCGAGTGGAAGCTGAAGAACCTGGTCACCGAGACGGGCCACACCGAGCTGACCTTCGAGCAGGGCAAGGAGAGCCTGACCATCGGCCGCTGGGCGCTGGCCGAAATCGTCCTCGAACGGTCGGGCAACCTCGGCGACTGGGCCCACTCGCAGCGCTTCAAGAGCTGGATCACCCACCGCCTGGAGCGCCGCGAGACCAACCACGACGGCCTGCCGGCGGTCGACTTTCAGGGCCTGCGCAAGAACCCCCTCGACCGCCTGCGAGCGAGCGTCTACAACTTCTGCAAGGCCAGCTATGTGGTCGCCCTGACGGCCCGCGCCTGGCACTGCGCCGAGGCCAACGCGCTGTTTCTGGTCGAGCATCTGCACGACCGGCGCAGCCCGCCGCTGGTCGACGAGCTCGCCGCGCGCATTCCGAGCGGGCCGCGGCCGGTCAAGCCGCCGAAACCATGAGCCGCTTGGCGGTCACCACCTCGAAGCACGAGCGCGCCGCCGAGCAGGCCGAGGCGCTCGCGCTGGCCGCCGAGCTCGTCGCCGAGTTCCGTCCGCGCCGGCGGCGCAGCCTGGCGCGGTTCATCGCCGAAGAGCAGCTCGACGCGGCCATCGCCGTGCAGGCCGGCCAGCCGGTCTGGCGGGACCGAGCCGGTGCCGAGTTCCGCTGGCACCCGAACATGGCCATCGGCCGGCTGCGGGCACTCCGCTCGGGCGGCACCGACCGCTTGCTCGAGTTCGCCGCGATCCGGCCGGGCGACCGGGTGCTCGACGCGACGCTCGGCCTCGGCGCCGACGCGATCGTGCTCAGCCACGCCGTCGGCCCGGAGGGTTGTCTCGTCGGCGTCGAATCGTCGCCGATCATCGCCGCGCTGGTGCGCCGCGGGCTGGCCACCTATGATCATGCGCTGGCCGAACCGATGCGCCGAGTGCGGGTGATCGGCGCCGACGGCGAGCGGGTGCTGGCGGCACCGGCCCGGTGGGATGTGGTCTACTTCGACCCGATGTTCGACCGGCCGCTCGACTCGCCCGGTCTGAGCGGCTTGCGAGCCCTGGCCGATCATCGTCCGCTGCGAGCGGAAACCGTGCAGCGGGCGCGGGCGTTGGTCAACAGGGCGGTGGTGGTCAAGTCGCGGGCGGGGGACGAGGCCCTGGCCGCAATGGGCCCGGCGCGCCAGGTCACCACGGGTCGGGTGCAGTACGCCTGGTTCGCACCGACGGAGCGGGAGGCCGAGGATGCCGATGTCACTCTGGGATGACGTGCGCCGCGGGGCGCAGACGGTGGTCGACGAGAGCCAGCGGCTGACCCGCCTGGCGCGCTTGGCGGCCGAGCTGAAGGGCCTCGAAAGCGAGCTGGCCGACCTGCTCTACGAGCTGGGCACGCGGACGCTGGAGCTGCACCGCAAGAACGAGCTGTACCACGTCGAGCTGGACGAGTTGTTCGTCGATCTCGAGGGCCTGCAGCGGACGGTGCACGAGAAGGAAGCCGAGCTGGCGGCGTTGAAGGATCGCGGCTCGGCCGGCCGCGCCGAGAGCGAGGGTCACTGCGCCGAGTGCGGGGCCGAGGCCAACCCGGGCGACCGCTTCTGCCGCCACTGCGGCAGCAGCCTGCGGGCGTGAGGCGAGCGTGAGGAGGATGCCATGAGTTTCGACCTGGAGAAGCTGAAGGACCGCGCCGAGGCCCTGATCGAGCAGGTCGGCCGGGAGAGCAAGCGTCATGCCGCGCTGGCCAAGCTGAAGATCCGCGTGCTCGACCTCGAGCGGCGCATGAACAACGAGTTCCGCACCGTCGGCGAGCGCGCCTGGGAACTGCACAGCGAGAACGCCCTCAGCGCCGACAACCTGACCGGGGCGTTCGACGAGCTCGAGCGCCTCGCCGGCGAAATCGCGCAGTGCAAGGACGACATCGAAGAGCTGTCGACCAAGCCGGAGGAAGAGCTCGACGACGAACTGCTCGTCGAGGCCGAACGGCAGATCGAGGACGAGCCGGAGGAGTAGCGCGCCCATCGGCGTCAGTTCATCGTTGACATGCGTGGATGGTGCCACTGGCGGCTTTCCGCCAGTGCTGCCCAGCAGCTCGGCGGCGGCACTGGCGGGCAAGCCGCCGGTGGCACAAAGAGGCGGTCGTTGGGCCCAAAGCCAACGCCAATGGGTAACGCCCCGCCGCGGCCCTCCCGCCCGCATCGAGCGCGTCTATCGGAGCGCCGCCGTCCCCGGCCGCTTGCCGACGGCCCCGGCCGCCAGGCGCGGGCGGGGACGCCCGCGCCCCGGCCGCCACGAGTGGGCGGGGACGCCCGCGCCCCGAGACGCCGTAGCCGTCAGGACAGCGCGATCTCCTTGCCCTTGGCCGCGCTGCGGTAGAGCCCGTCGAGGATGGTGATCACGTCGAGCGACTGCTCCGCCGGCACCGGGCTGGGCTGCTTGTTGGCCACCGCCTCGGCAAAGGCCATGCACTCCTTGGCGTGCGGCTCGCCGCCCTCGGCGCGGGTGAGCTGCAGCGCGTAGTGCTGCTTGGTCTGGTTGTTCGCCGAGAGGATCTTGTTCTGCGGCCAGTGGCTCCCGCCCTGGGTGCCGTAGAGCCACATCTGCATGTCCTCGCCGGTGGTCTCGTGGTGCAGCATCCACGAGACCTCGAGGATCAGCGTGGCGCCGTTGTCGAAGCGGACGAACGCCGCGGCGAACTCCTCGACGTCCATCTCCTGCGGGATATCGCCGCCCCACGAGCTGAAGGCGCCGGGCACGCGGCTGAGCCGGTCGGTGGTCACACCGCTGACCGTCACCGGCTTCGGGTTGCCCATCATCCACAGCGTCAGGTCGAGGATGTGGACGCCGATGTCGATGCACGGCCCGCCGCCGGAGTGCTGCTTGAGGATGAACCCCGGCCGGGTCGGTAGGGCGTAGCGGCGGAGCATCCAGCTCCGGGCGTGGTAGACGTCGCCGAGCGTGCCGCCGTCGATCTCCGCCTTCAGTGCCTTGCTGTTGCCCTGGAAGCGGAAGTGCTGGGCGGTCATCAGCAGCTTGCCCGAGCGGTCCCGGGCCTCGATCATCTTGCGCACGTCCTTCGGCGTCGGGGCCAGCGGCTTCTCGCAGATGACGTGCTTGCCCGCTTCGAGCGCCGCCACCGTCTGCGGCGTGTGGTACATGTTCGGCGTGCAGACATCGATGATGTCGATGTCCTTGTTGCGCAGCATCTCTTTCCAGTCGGCATAGAGCTGCGTCACACCAAGCTCGGCGCCGACGCGCTCGAGCGGCTCGGGCATGATGTCGCTGAGAGCGACGATCTCGGTCAGCGGGCTCTCGAGCCAGCCCGGGAAATGGGTCCGGGCGATGCCGCCCACGCCAATCACGCCCACCTTGAGGGTCTTCGACTTCGCCATCGCACTCCGTCCTTCCGCAGGCTCACCGGCGCCGGGGCGCTGCAGCGATCCTGCCATGGCCGGGGGTAGGTTCGGGGCGCGACGGCGAGACCTTCCTGGCGACCTGCCGCGGTTCAGGCTTCGAACCGCAGCGTCACCTCGCCGGCGGTCACCTCGCGCAGCTCGCCCGCCTCGTCCTCGATCCAGAGCGAGCCGTGGTCGTCAATCCGCGTCGCGCGGCCGCGCCACAGCGTCTCGCCCACCTCGACGGTGACCAGCCGGCCGACCGTCTCGTCAACGCTCTCCCAGCGCCGCCGGACCGTCGCCACCGCGTCGCGCTGCAGCTCTTCGTACAGCTCGCGCAGGCGCTGCCAGACCGGCTGCAGCAGCTCGCGCGGCGTCCACTCTCGCTCGCCGGCCAGGCGCAGCGAAGTCGCCGTCTCGGCCAGCTCGCGCGGAAACTGATCGGCCGTCTGCGCCACGTTGAGGCCGATGCCGAGCACGACCACGGGCGCGCCCTCGATGCGGCTGCCCTCGGCCAACACGCCGGCCACTTTTCGGCCGTCGATGCGCACGTCGTTCGGCCACTTGACCCGCGCCGGCAGGTCGCACACCTCGCCGATCACCTCGGCCACGGCCACGCCACCAATCAGCGTCAGCCAGGCCGAGCGGGCCAGCGCCGGGTTGGGCCGGAGAATGATGCTCATCAGCAGCGAGGTGCCGGGCGGCGCCAGCCACTCGCGGCCCTGTCGCCCGCGGCCGGCGGTCTGATAGCCGGTCACCACCACCGTACCCTCGGCCACGCCGCGTCGGGCGTGGTCGCGGGCCAGGTCGTTGGTGCTGGTCACCTCGGCATAGCGCAGCAGGTCACGCCACACGGCCCGTCTCCGCCGCCGCCACCAGTTGCTGCATCAGCAGGTGCATCAACACCACGTGCGCGTCTTCGCAGTGCTGCATGTCGTGGCTGTCGGCGACCACCGCGAGGTCGCACAGCTCGCGCATCCGCCCGCCGCCGAAGCCGAGGAAGCCGATCGTCACGCCACCCCGCTCGCGCGCATAGCGCAGCGCCCGGACCACGTTCTCGCTGTTGCCGCTGCCGCTGATGCCCAGCACCACGTCGCCCGGCTCGAACAGGTTGGCGAGCTGCTCGACGAAGATGTCACCGAAATCGGCGTCGTTACCGTAGGCGAGCATCGTCGGCACGTTGTCGGTCAGGGCGACGACTTTCATCCGCGGCACGCCGGGCAGGCTGCAGCCCTTGTTGAAATCGCAGGCCAGGTGACTGGCCAGGCTGCCGCTGCCGCCGTTGCCGCAGCAGAAGATCCGCCGGCCGTCGCGCCAGGCCGACACCATGGCCTCCAGCACCGCGTCAATCGTGGCTTCGGGGATGGCTTCGATCACCCGCGCCGTTTCGGCCAGATAGGCCGTGCTGCTGCTCATGCCGCGCTCTCCGCCGTCGCCCATACATACCGCGCCAGCGCCTCGGCCACGCCGTCCTGGTCGAACGTGCCGACCACCGCGTCGGCCACGGCGAGTAGCTCCGGATCGCTGTTACCCATCGCCACACCCCACCCCGCACCCTCGATCATCGGCAGATCGTTCAAGCCGTCGCCGACCGCGAGGATCGACCCGACCGCGACGCCGCGATGCGAGGCATACCGCCGCAGGCCGCTCCACTTGGTGCAGTCCGGCGCGAACACGTCCAGCGTCCACTGGTCATACTTCGGGTGGTACAACGGCTGCACCGAGGCCGTGCCGTCGAGCCGCTCGCCCAACGCCTCGGCCAGCTCCTTGATCGCCGCCTCGCCGCCGAACGTGCCGACCATCAGCGGCCGGTGGTCACACCAGGCAACCAGATCCTCGACGCGCCGGCTGCGCCAGGCGTTCCGCGGCAGCCAGCGGGCCAGGCAGGGATGCTCGCGCTCGTAGTAGACGTGCTCGCCGGCCGACGGGTCGTCGAAGATGATCGGCTCGCAGCCGGCCTCGCGGTACGCCGCGATCGCTTCACGCGCGACCGCGACGGCGACCAGTCGCTGCTCGATCGGCGCCGCCTCGAGCGACTCGGCGATGATCGCCCCGTTGGCTAGCACCATGCCCAGCGGCACGGCAAGCTGCTCAGCGATGTGGCGGACCATGCGCGGGCCGCGGCCGGTGGCGATGACCAGCTCGACGCCCGCGGCGTGCGCGCGCCGCAGCGCCGCGACCACCGCCGGCCGCACCTCGTCGGGCCCCGGCCCGACCAGCGTGCCGTCGACATCGAGCGCGACCAGCCGGTAGCTCATGTCGTCGCGGCCACCAGCCCGACCGCCTCCCTCAAGCGCCGGCAGACCCGCTCGCGGCCGATGGCCACAGCCAGCTCAAACGCGCCAGGACCGACGGACTGGCCGGTCACCGCCGTTCGCAGCGCATTGATCAACAGGCCCGGTTTGACCCCCTGCTGCTCGGCCAGCCACCTGACGGCCTCTTCGACCGATTCATGATCGAAAGCAGGCAGCGACTCCAGCCGACCAGCCAACTCCGGCAGCAGCTCGGCCAGCACCTCGTGCCGCAGGTTCTTGGCCACCGCCCGCTCGTCGAACTCGAACTGCTCCCCGAGGTAGGCCGCACCTTGCCGAGCGAAGTCCTCGAGAGTCCAGAACCGCTCCCGGATCAGGTCGAGGGTGGACGCGAACCAGGCCCGCTGCTCGGCCAGATAGGACTCGTCCCACGCTCCAGCCCGCTCCAGCCACGGCTGCACCTGTGGGATGAGCTGCTCCAGCGGCATGGTCCGGATCCACTGAGCACTCAGGTTCAACGCCTTGGCGTCGGTCCACTGCCGGGGATCGTGCGGGTCGAAGATGAACTTCGCGTTGGAGCGATTGACCCGAGTCAGGTCGAACCGGGCCAGCAGCTCGTCACGAGTGAAGATCTCCTGCGTCTCACCCTCGCCCGGCGCCCAGCCGAGCAGGGCCAGGAAGTTAATCAGCGCCTCCGGAGGGAAGCCCCGGTCGCGGTAGGTGGTGACGCTGACCACATCGCCATGCTTGCGTTTGGAGAGCTTCTCGCCACCCGGTGCCAGAATGAGCGGCAGATGGGCGAACTGCGGCACCTCGGCCCCGAGTGCCCGGTAGAGCAGGATCTGCTTGGGCGTGTTGGAGAGATGGTCCTGGCCCCGGATGACGTGCGAGATGGCCACCTCGATGTCGTCGCAGACCACACTCAGCATGTAGAGTGGCGAGCCATCGGCCCGGAGCAGAACGAAGTCGTCGATTTCGTTCGGGTCAACCCGCTGCGGGCCATAGACCAGGTCCTCGAACTCGATTGGCCCGGCCTCTCGTGGCACGGCGAAACGGACCACCGATGGGGCACCCGAGGCAGCCCGCTCGGCCTGCTGCTCAAGCGAGATGACGCAGCCCGGGCCGGTGTACTTCCAGGATGGGTTGCCGGCCGCCTTGGCCTGCTCACGGGCCCGGGCAATCTCCTCGGTCGTGGCATGGCAGCGGTAGGCTGCTCCTGAGTCGAGCAGTCGCTCGGCAGCCGACCGGTGCCGCTCCAAGCCCTCGCTCTGAAACAAGGGCCCGATGTCCACATCGAGCCCAAGCCAGTCCATGCCCTCCAGGATGATCTGGACACTCTCCTCGGTCGATCGCTCCCGATCAGTGTCCTCGATGCGGAGCACAAACTCGCCCCCGTGCTGCTTGGCATAGAGCCAACTGAACAGCGCGGTGCGTGCCCCACCGACGTGGAAGTAGCCGGTGGGCGAGGGGGCAAAGCGGGTGCGGACGGTCAAGCGAGGCTCCTCGGCCCCATGCTACCACGCCCGCCGCCGAGCCCCAACCGCCGAAATGGGGTCAGGAGCGGCGCTAGCTCTTGTTCACCAGCAGCAGAAGCATGATCATCGGCTCGCTGGTCTCGACGCTGTGCGGGGTGTTGGCCGGCAGGTGGAGCCACGAGCCGGGCCCGCAGGTGAACTCGTCGTCGCCGATCCGCCAGCGGGCCGTGCCCTGCAGTGTCAAGATGCTGGCCGGCACCGCGGCGGTATGCTCGGACAGCTCCTCGCCAGGGGCGAAGCTGAACAGCACCGCCTTGACCCCGTCACCGTCGTGCAGTTTGCGGCTCAGGATGCCGGCCGCCTGCTCCGCCGCCTCGGCCGTCAGGTCCTGGTAGAAGACGTACTCGCCCGCCATGTCAGCGCTCCTCTTTGATCGCCACCAGCATGATGGCCGCCAGCTCATCGCGATGCGCGCGGAACGTCCGCCGCATCGCCAGCACCCGCCGGCGCGCCGTCGGCCGGGTCAGCATCCGGAAAGCAAACCGCAGCGCGCCGAACAGACCCTCGTCGGCAACCAGCCGCCGCGGCTCGAGCAGCGCCATCGGCGCGCGCTGTTCGGCGACCACGCGGAAGCCCGACGCGGCCAGCAGTTCGCGCCACTCGGCGACGGTCAGCGGCCGCGCCGCATGGTGGATCGCCGCGCCGATCGACTGCTCGACCGCCGACTTGCGCTCCGCCGGCAGCTCATCGGGCGTGAGGCACAGCTCATGGATGCCGTACCGCCCGCCGGGCTGCAGCAGCCGCGCCGCCTCGGCGACGATCTGCTGCTTGGTCGCGGCCGACTGCATGGTCAGCATCGCCTCGCCATAGACCGCCGTCGCCGCGCCCGCCGGCAGACCGGTCTCCTGCGCGGTGCCTTGCACCAGGCGCTGGCGGTCGCCGTCGAGCAGCGCCGCCACGCACTCGGCCGCCGACGGGTCGCGCTCGATCGCCGTGTAGCTCGCCGGACCGCGCGCCAGGGTCAGTCGCGCCGTGGCCCCGAGGCCGGGCGCGAATTCGATCACGTGGTCGTCCGGCGCGATGTCGAGCGCGGCCAGCATCGCTCCGGTCAGCTCTCGCCCACCCGGCCGCAGCACGCGCTTGCCCAGCCGGGCCAGGATCCAGTGCCCCGGCAACTTGGCGTCATCACCGCCGGTGCCGGCGAGGGTCCGATCGTGCGTCACACTGCTCATGGTGCACTCCTCGACCCGCCCCGCCCTTGACAAATCCGAGTTCTGGACCTATATATCCATATTATCGGTTGGGGAGTTCCCGGTGTCAAGGGTCGGTTGCGCCGCGCGGTCGGCCGGCCTGGACAGCACAGCGTTCGGGACGCACAATGAGGTGACGGATCATGATGCAGACAGCCACTCAAGCCGGCCGCCGGTTGGTCGACACGTTTCGGCGGACCATCACCTACCTGCGCATCTCGATCACCGATCGGTGCAACCTGCGCTGTGTCTACTGCATGCCCGCCGAGGGCATGGAGTGGAAGCCGCGCGAGACCATCCTCAGCTACGAGGAGATTGTCCGCATCGTCCGCGTGGCGCAGGGCCTGGGCGTGCGCAAGGTGCGCATCACCGGCGGCGAGCCGCTGGTCCGCCGCGACTGCGTGACCCTGATCGAGCAGCTCGGCGCCCTCGGGCTCGAGGAGCTCTGCCTGACCACCAACGGCATCCGCTTTGCCGAGCACGCCGAGGCGCTCCGGGCCGGCGGCCTGAGCCGGGTCAACCTCAGCCTCGATACCCTCGACGCGGACAAGTTCCGCGAGATCACCCGCGGCGGGCAGATCGAGAAGGTCTTCGCCGCCATCGACGCGGCCCTCGCGCTCGACCTGGCCCCGCGGATCAACGTCGTCGCCATGCGTGGGTTCAACGACGACGAGATCGAGGCGTTCGGGCAACTGACCATCGACCGCCCGCTGACCGTGCGGTTCATCGAGGTCATGCCGTTCACCGGCAGCACCGACCCGGCCAAGCTGGCCGAGGCGGTTGACAAGCCGATCGACTGCGAGAGTCGCATGGTCGGCGTGCTGCCGCTCGAAGAGGTCCGCCGCCGGCTCGGCCTGCCCGAACAGCTCGCGCTGTCGCACGGCATCGGCGAGCTGCCGGTGCTCAACACCCTCGGCCCGGCCGAGTACACACGGCTGCCCGGCGCCCGCGGCGAGGTCGGCTTCATCGCCTCGATGCACCAGCACATCTGCGAGCGCTGCAACCGAGTGCGGCTGACCGCCGACGGTTACCTCAAGCCCTGCCTGCTCGGCGACGAGCAGGTCTTTCTCCGCGACGCGGCGCGCTACGGCGCCGAGTCGGACATCGCGGCCTGCTTCGCGGAGCTGATGCGGATCAAGCCCGAGCACGGCCTGCGCGAGGTGCGTCGGCCGGAGGCGATGTCGATGATTGGGGG
>CAYONP010000088.1:0-13561 GCA_964405335.1 uncultured Fimbriimonadaceae bacterium | reverse complement strand
TTCCCCCACATCACCGCCCGGCCACCGGGGTCCTCGACCTTCACCCCGTTCGGGCCGTTGCAGCCGGTGATCACCGCGTGCGCCACCGCCTCGCCGAGCTTGATGGCATTGCCCGTGCCGGCGAAGGTGCAGCCGGAGACTTGGAGCCGGCCGGCGCGGATATCGAGCGCGAAGTCGCCGCGCTGTTGGCGGTCGTAGCCGGTCATCCAGCAGTCGCTGAAGCCGAGCTGCGCGTTCGGCGACTCGCTGACCGCGATATGGTCGAACGTGCCCCAGAAGTTGCAGTTGACCAGCCGCACGTTGCCGGCCACCTCGGGGCCGACCTTGAGACCGATCTGCTCGTCGCCGTGGAGGCAGACGAACTGCCCGCCGGTGAACAGCAGGCCCATCGGCTGCATCGCGTCGACCTGCACCGCGGTCTGGCACTCGTCGGCGCCGTTGCCGGTGAAGTGGCCGTTGCACATGCCCCGCTCGGTGCGGATGAAGCGGTAGCCGATGTTGCAGGGGAAGACGAAGTTGTTGGTCACGAACTCCCAGTCGGTGCGGCCGAAGACGAACGCCTCGCAGTTGCGCCACATGAACTCGTGGACCGGCCCCCACTCGCCGCCAATCTCGGCCGCGCTCCACCAGTGGCAGTGGATCTGGACGTTCTCGACCCGGCCGATGTCGGTTGTCGAGTCGACCCACACGCCGCGGCGCAACATGCAGCCGACGACGCTGCGGATGCGGTGTCGCACGTTCGGCTCGGGACCGACCCGGATGCCGTTGTAGCTGTTGATCAGAGTGCAGTTCTCGACCGTATTGTCGAACCCGACCAGGTGGAAGGTCCACGGGTACGGGTGGATGTCGGTCGGCGACTGCTCGGGGTAGAAGATGGTCAGCCCGGTGACCACGCAACTGTCGCCGAGCTCGAACAGCGCCGGGGCGGTCTCGTCGTCGCGGCCGCCGGTCGCCTCGATGATGCTGCCCAACAGCGGCCGAATCGTCTGCGGTGACTGGGCGATGCCCTCGAGCACCACCCCCGGCTTGACAGTCAGACTGCCGCTGACCCGGTAGCGGCCCGGCGGCACCCGGACCCGCCCGCCGCCGGCGGCAGCGGCGGCATCGATGGCCGCCTGGATGGCGGCCATGTCGTCGGTGGCGCCGTCGCCGGCGGCGCCGAAGTCGCGCACGTTGTAGAACCCATCCGCAGCCATCGGCTGGCCCTCCTGGCCGAGTGCGGCCACTGCGCAGATCATGCCCACGGTCAACTGCCGGATCATCCCACGCTCCCGCGGTCCGGCTTGGCCGATCGCGCAGCGGGTCCTGCCGCGGTGCAGATCCCGCTCAGCGGAGCTCGGTCACCGGGCCGACGCAGGCGACGCTGAGGTGATCGAACGGCCGGTCGGCGAGCAGCGCCCGGCAGTCGTCGACGGTGACCGCGCGGAGCGTGGCCAGCGCCTCATCGAGCGGTGTGACGCGCCGGCGGTAGACCCAGTCGCTGCCGACGTTGATCAGCCGGCCGAGCGGCGACTCGGCGCCGAGGGTGAAGCCGCTGGCGAAGCGCCGGACGGCCCGCGCGACCTCGTCGGCGGTGACGCCGGAATCCTGCACCTCGGCCAGGACGCCGCGGTAGAGGTCGAGCGCCTGCTGCGCGCGCTCCGGCTCGCAGACCAACGTTCCGCCGAAGGCGCCGGCCTGGTCTTCGGTGTCGTGACTCAGGCTGGCCTGTTCGGCGATGCCCGGATCGACCAGCGCCCAGTGCAGCCGCGAGGCGGTGCCCAGGCCGATCACCGAGGCAAGCACCGCCGCCGCCCAGCGCCGTTCGTCCTGCGCGGCGAGGCCGGGCGCCATGACCACCAGGTGCGCCTGCGCGTGCCGCTCGCTCGGATAGACCGCCACTCGCGACCCGGGCTGCGCCGGCGGCAGCTCGCGCCCGGCGCCGGCCGGCTGCCAGCCGCCGCAGAGCGACTCGATCTGGGCAACCAGGGCGTCCCAGTCGTAGTTGCCCGCGGCGGCGACGGTCAGGTTGTCGCCGGCGTAGCGCCGGGCGAAGTAGTCGGCCATCTGCTCGCGGCTCAGCGCGGTGATGCTCGCGCTGGTGCCGAGCACGCTGTTGCGCAGCGCGTGGTCGCCGTAGTGCAGCTCGCGGCACCGGTCGTAGGCGACCCAGTGGGGCATATCCTCGTACATCGCGATTTCTTCGAGGATGACCTTCTTCTCCATGTCGAAGTCGGCCCCGCGCAGCGCCGGGCGCATCATCCGGGCGAGCAGGTCGGTCAGCCGCGATTGGTGCTCGGGCAGCACCTGGCCGAAGTAGACGGTGTTCTCCTCGTTGGTGAAGGCGTTCGAGCGCGCGCCCATCTCGTCCAAAATGCGATTGATGTCCTCGTAGCTGAGCGTCTCGGTGCCCTTGAACATCATGTGCTCGAGGAAGTGGCTGACGCCCGACTCGGCCGGCACCTCATCGCGCGAGCCGGTACGGCAAAAGAAGCCCACGGCGCAGCTCAGCGCGTCGGGCTGATACTCGCCGACGAGCTCGAGACCGTTGGCCAGGGCCGCCTGGTCGTATCGCATCTACAGCTCCAATCCAGCGGGCCAGACGAACTCGCTGCCGAGCGTCAGCACGGTCAACGCGCCCGGCGGGTGCTCGCCGAGATGGTCGTTCAGGCCGGCGGCCGTGACCGCGGCGACGCCGGCGCGCATCTCGTCGGTGGTGCGCACGCGGTCGAGCCGCACCCAGTCGCTGACCATCCGCGCCGCGCGGCTGGGCGTGCTCTCCTCGTTCATCACCATCGCGGCGGTCAGGCGGGCGCGGCCGCGCTCAATCTCATCAGCGGTCACCGTGCCGGGCAGCCGGCGCAGCTCGGCCAGCATCACCTCGAGGGTCTCGCCGGCCCGCTCGGTGGTCGTGCCGGCGGCCAGTTGGACCCAGCCCAACCCGCGCATGGTGGCGCGCCCGGCACCGACGGTGTAGCACAGCCCGCGCTTCTCGCGCACCTCGGTGAAGAGCCGCGCCGCGCCGCCGCCCGAGAGCACCTCGACGGCCATCGCGGCGTGATAACCGGCCGGATGGTCGGGCGGCAGGTCGCGGTAGGCCGCGCCGAGGTGGACCTGCTCGGTCTCGAGCCCGACATGCGTCCAGCCCGGCACTTCGGCGGTGGCCGGCACCGGCGCGGCCAGGCCGTTCCCGCGCCAGCCGCCGAGCAGCGCCTCGATGCGATCGATCACGCGCTCGGCGGCGATGCCACCGGCGACCGCCATGACGGCGCCGGCCGGGGTGATGCACCGCTCGTAGGCCGCCCGCATCGCCGCGGGGCCGAGCGCGGCCAGGCCCGCCTCGCTGCCTTCGGTCGGCCGGCCCAGCGGGCCGGGCATGAACCGCCGGCGCAGCTCGATGCTCATCTTCCGCCGCGGCTCGTCGTCGAGCCCGTTGAGGTCTTGGAGGGCAAGCTGCCGGCAGGGCTCCAGCTCGCTGTCGGGCAGGTGTGGCGCCGTGACCACATCGGCGAGCAATGCCACCGCCTCGGGCCAGTCGTCGGCCAGGCCGACCAGGCCGAGGCCGCAGCCGGTGTGGTTGGCGCCGCAG
Source organism: uncultured Fimbriimonadaceae bacterium (assembly GCA_964405335.1). Lineage (GTDB taxonomy): Bacteria > Armatimonadota > UBA10988 > UBA10988 > UBA10988 > CAYONP01. The sequence goes on along the minus strand of CAYONP010000088.1, from coordinate 9,993 downwards.
GAGAAGCGGTAGCCGAGCCCCTCGACGGCCTCGGCAAGGGCGCGCGTGTCGCGCTCGCCGGCGCCGCGTTGGAGCAGCCGGCAGAGCACCGTCGCCGCGCCCTCGAGCCCGTCGGGGTCGGCGGCCGAGCCCCCGGGCACCAGCAGTTGTGTCGCCGCCGCCGGCCGCGGCAGCTCGTCGATCAGCAGCGTCAGGCCGTTGTCCAGCCGATGCACCCGGATGTCGCTCATGCCACCTCGTTGTCGCGCGGCAAGTCGGTGATGGTGCCGCGCAGCGTGACCTCGCCGCCGAGCACGTCACCCACCGCGGCGGGCGGCGCGGCGTCGGCGCGACAGACGGTCTCGATTTCGCCCCACGGGCCCAGCGCCAAGCGGAGCCATCGTAGCATGACTCCGGTCTGCGGATTCGCGAACTCCCGCGTCTCGGCGACCATCCCCGTCGCGCGGTAGCAGTTCTCCGCGGCGGCCTGTTCGCCGGCCGCCGGCCAGAGGCCCGGCTCGCCTCGCTCGGCCGCCAGTCCGCGGCCGGCGAGGGCCGAGAGGTGGACCTCGACCATCGCGCCTGCGGCCAGGCCGTGCGACGCGCAGGCCAGGTAGTTGACCACCTGAAAGGCCAGCTCGGCGCCGTCGTTCAGCCAGATGCGCGGCGCGTATGCCGAGGCCGGGAAGGTGACCCGCGCCGTGCGTCCGCGGCGGGCGACGCGGGCCATGAAGTGTGGAAACGCGGCCACGATCCGGCCGCGTCGGAGCAGGCTCCACAACTCGATGCCCTCGCCCACCTCGAGCCGATGCACAGCCACCGCCTCGCCCTCGTGGAAGTAGACCTCGGCGGGCGCGTGCCGCACCGGCGCACGGGCCAGGCCCTCAGCCTCGCCGCGGTCGCGCATCGAGAAGCCGAGCGCCTCGTAGTTGCTCACCGCGGCGGCAGCTCCACCTCGGCCAGGGCCAGTTCCTGCCCCGCCGGCAGCGCGAAGATCAGCCGCCACCAGCGGCTGCTCACCCGCGCGCCAAGGCCCACCTCGGCCCAGCCCCCGCCGTCGGGCAGGCCGGCGCGCGCGATCTCACGCCACAGCTCGCCGTCGGCGCTGGTCTCGACGATGACCGACCGGCCGGCGCCGCGCGAGACGAACAGCCGGAGCCGCTCGGCGGTCAGCGGTGCATCCGCTTCGATCCGCCACCAGCGCCGCGGCGCGCCGGCGCTGCGCCAGGCCGTCTCGAGGCGTCCGTCGGCCGCCAGCGGTGCCCCGCCGGAATCCTCGGAGGCGGCGTAGCGAAGCTGCTCCGCCGGTGCCGCCGGCAGCTCGACTGCCGGCGCGCAGAGCGGTGGGTCGCCCATCAGGAAGTACTCGGGGTCGATGCCGAGCTCGGCCAGATAGCCGTCAGGGCCGACACGGACGGTCTCCTCGGCCCGGCCAGTGCGGCTGAAATCCCAGCGGCAGCGATGATAGACCTCGCCCGCGCGGAGCGGCAGGCGGACGGTCACCCGCCGCTCAGGGTCGCCGTCGGCGTCGTAGGCCCAGGCGACCACCAGCTCGCCGCGGAGGCAATCGAAGCGGTAGGCGCGCGCGTCGTTGCCGACGGTCAGTGCCCGGTCGAGGTAATCGGCGCCGCTGGCCAGGCCCTCGCCGAGCAGGCGGTCGACGGTCAGCATGGCGAAGTAGGCGTCGCGCCGGCGCCAGCCATCGCCCTGCTCGGGCAGACCGCGCGGATCCTCGACCAGCCCGCTGCCACTCGGTGCCGGCTCCCAAGCCGCGCGCCAGCGGGCCGAGAGCAGTCCCTCGGCGGCGGCAACGAGCTGCACCTTGGCCGCCGCGGCGCGCTGCACGCGGCCCGTGTCGCCGACCGCCACACCGCGGCAGACCAGTCGTGGTGGGTATCCGTTGGCGCGGCGGAAGAGCGCCTTGATGTCGTCGGCCAGGGTGACCATGCCGCTCGGACCGTAACAAGCCTCGTCCGAGCCGGTCGCCGTGCCGGCCTCGTAGCCGAGGAAGTCGAACCCGCTGGCCAACGGCACGGCCTCCTGCGCCAGCAGCGCTTCGAGGGCGGCGAACGAGCCTGGCTCGTAGCCGACGCGAACGGTGTACTCGGCCTGACGCGCCGCCGCTCGACCGACGGCGATCATCCGCGCCACCGCCTCGACGCCGCCCGGCCAGGCGAACCGGCCATCGCGGAACGGCACGCTGCCGAGGCAGAGGTGGCCGACCTTCGGCGAGCCGGGAGCGTCGTCGACGCCGTCGCCGTCGTAGCGCTCGGCCACGGCGAGAACGAAGCCCGCCCAGGGGTTGGCCGGATTGGCGGTCGAGTCGATCGTCGCCCAGTCGCTGCCGCCGGTGAAGACCGGCTCGAACAGACCGTCCGGCTGGTCGCCCGGCGCGAGCAGCAGCATCGGCCGGCAGCCGGCGGCGAGCAGCTCGGCCACCGCCGCGTCGGCCTGCGCGCGGCCGCCCGGCTGGTCCCACAGCTCCCAGCGCACGGGCAGTTCGATCATCCGCGCCCCGGCGGCCAGCAGCGCGCGTCGCTCGGCCTGGGGCGTCAGCCCGGCGTCGCCCGGCGCCAGGCCGATGAAGTAGCTCTGCGCCGCCACGCCGCTTGCGGCCAAGACCAGCAGGCCGAGGTATCGCACACGCGCTCCAGGGCGCGCGGTTCGCGCCACGCGGCAAGGCTCCTCCGGAACCAGGGCGGTGCCGCGGGCGTCGGGTGGGTGTGGCCCGGCGAAGTGAAACCGAATCGGCCGGCGAGGGCTATAGAGCCACACCGCCGCCGACGCGCGAGGGATGAACGATGGCGAACCGCCGAGGCCGTGGATTCACGCTGATCGAGCTGCTGGTCGTGATTGCCGTGATCGGCATCCTGGCCGCGATTCTGTTCCCCGTCTTCGCCAAGGCGCGGGTCAAGGCCTATACCGCCACCTGCACGAGCAACGTCAAGCAGCTCGGCATGGCCTTCTGCATCTACACCTCCGACTACGACGACCGCTTCCCCAGCGCCGGCAACTACTTCGGCGGCAACGAGCGCGGCAGCGACTGGGTCAAGGTGGTGCAGCCCGGCACACCGGGCGCCATCGCCGTCGAACTCGGCGGGGTCTACGTCTACGTCAAGAACGCCGACCTCTATGTCTGCCCCAACGGCAAGCTGACCGAGGAGAAGTATCTCGACGGCGCCGGGGGACAGTGGACCCGCACCTCGTACACGATGAACAGCAATCTGGTCAACAACAGCACCTGGCTCGGCATCCGCGTCGGCCAGTGCCAGTTTCCCTCGCAGACCTACCTCTTGGTCGAAGAGAACGACTCGCAGATTGGGCCGCTGACCGGCGACTGGAACGACGGCGTGTTCTATGCCCCGCCGCCGGCGCCAATCTCGTTCGACAAGCCGCCGGGCGCCACCGACGAGACCGCCCGCCACTTCGCCGGCGGGCTGGCCGGCTTTGTCGACGGTCACGCCAAGTGGCTGCCGTACGAGCAGCTCTGCCCCTACGACGACGGCATGAACGCGTTGGCCGGCCTGCCCTACTTCTTCCCGCAGCGCTCGGCCGCCGACGTCTACCCGTAGGCCGGGCCTCCGCGACAGGAACCCGGTTCCGCTCCGCGAACCCCCACCGTGGAGAGTTGGGATGACCGTCGCGGCGATAGTCTTCGAGGCCAAGGGCAAGCCGGTCCTGCGCGAGATTGAGCTGCCCGACGAGCTGGCGCCCGACGAGTTCCGCGCGCACACGCTGTGCAGCGGCGTCAGCATCGGCACCGAGCGGCTGCTCTGGGAGGGCCGGCTCGACTACGCCCGGTTCCCGCAGGTGATCGGCTATCAGGCCGTCGGCATCGTCGAGGAGGTCGGCACCGAGGTGACCGACTTCGCCCCGGGCGACAAGGTCATCTGGCGGCAGTCGCGCTTCGCCGGCGAGGCGGTCCACCCCGTCTCGGGCTGCCACGCCGCCGCGGCGGTGGCGCAACGTGGTCCGTCGCTGCGCGTGCCCGACGCCATCGACGACCGGCAGGCCAGCCTCTACGTCATGGCCGCGGTCGGCTTCCACGGCGCCGCGACGGCCGGCGTGCGGTATGACGAGCTGGTCGCCGTCCAGGGCTGCGGGCTGATCGGCCTCGGGGTCGTCGCCGCGGCCAAGCTGCGCGGCGCGCGGGTGATTGCCATCGATGTCCACCCGGCCCGGCTAGCCGCGGCGGCGGCGATGGGGGCCGACGTCACCGTCAACGCGGCCGAGGCCGATCCGAAGGAGGCGGTCTGCGCGCTGCAGTCGGCCGGCGCCGATGTGGTCTTCGAGGCGACCGGCTTCGGGCGCCTGCTCGACACGGCGTTCAGCCTCGCCCGCCCGCACGGCAAGTTCGTTTTCCAGGGCAACTACGGCGGCGACCAGCCCATCGCCTTCGACTTCATCCCGCCGCACGGCAAGCAGTTGACCTGCTTCTTCCCCTGCAACGACGGCCTGGTCCCCTGCCGCCGCGCGGTGACGCAGCTCATGGCCCGCGGCGCGATCGACTTCTCGCCGGCCATCACTCACGTCGCCCGACCGTCCGAGGCGGTGCGGCTGTACCAGGAGCTGGTCGCCGGCGAGGGCGCGGCGACCGAGGCGAACGGGATTGTCATCGATTGGCGGTGACGCGGCCTACGAACTCGATCAGCCGCGTCGTGGTTAGGTCGCCCTCGGCGCCCATGCGGGCGACCACGGTGAGGTGATTGGTCTCGGGCGTGATGCTCCGCGAGACCTCGACGCCGGCCTGCCGCAGGGCCTGCTCGAACTGCTCGGCGGGGCGTTGCAGGCCCCAGTCGAGCTCGGCGTTGTTGAGCCAGAAGGGCGGCGCGTCGGCGCGGAGGTGGGTGATCGGCGAGGCCGCGCGCCAGACCTCTGGGTCGTCGCCGAAGGCCGGGCGAATGAGGCCGCGCAGCGCCTGCACCCGCGCCATCGCCGCCACATCGTAGACCCCCGACATGCCGGCCACGCCGCGGATGCCGTCGGCATCGCCGCCGGCGGCCGCGAGGTAACTGCGGTCCAACGCCACCAGCGCGCTGAGGTGGCCGCCGGCGCTGTGGCCGCCGATCACCAGCCGCGCCGGGTCGCCGCCATGCTCGGCGATGTGGGCCTGGGTCCAGGCGACAGCCCGGGCGACATCGAGCGCCTGCGCCTCGTACTGCACCGCCGGGGCGAGCCGGTAGCTGATCACCACGCCGACGATGCCCTCGCGGGCGACGGCGTGGCCGACGTTGCCGTACAGCTCGCCGAGGTAGCGCCGGTCGCCCGAGGTCCAGCCGCCGCCGTGGACGAACAGAAAGACCGGCCAGCCGCCCTCGGGCGGGTCGCCGTCGGGCAGGTAAAGGTCGAGCGCCTGCTTCGCCGGCACGGCATCGTCACCGGTGTAGTATGGGATGTCCGGCTTCACGCTGACCTCGCCGCGGGCCATCATCCCGGCGAGCAGCAACGCCGTCAACGCCGCGGGAGGAACCAGCCGGCGCGCGGCCGATAGCCGACCGCGGGAGGAGCGACGATGGCCGCCTGGGACGAGGTCGCGCGCGCCGGCGAGACGCTGCTCGAGTCGATCGCCGCAACGGCGGCGGGCCCGCGGCAGGTCGCCTTCTGGTGGACCGGTCAGCATAGCTTCATCCTCAAGTACCCCACCGCGCTGGTCTTCATCGATCCCTACCTGAAGCCCGACGAACGGCGGACCAAGCCGCCCATGCTGACGCCCGACCAGTGCGCCGCGTTCGATCTGATCGTCTGCACGCACGACCACAGCGATCACATCGATCCGAGCGCCATCCCCGGCATCGCCGCCGCCTCTCACGCGCGCTTCGTCGCCCCTGCTGCCTGCCGCGAGCGGATGCTCTCGCTCAGCGTGCCGCCCGACCGATTGATCGGCCTGAACGACGGCGAGACCGAGGAAGTCGCCGGGCTGACCATCACCGCGGTCAAGGCCGCGCACGAGTTCTTCGACGAGACCGCCGACGGGCTCTTCCCCTACCTCGGCTATCTGCTGCGCGGCAACGGCACCTCGACCTTTCACGCCGGCGACACGGTCTGGTGGGAAGGGCTGCAATCGCGCCTCCGCGGCCTGCTGCCGATCGACCTGGCCTTCGTGCCGATCAACGGCCGCGACGCCGAGCGGTACCGGCGCGGCTGCCTGGGCAACCTCGGCTTCGCCGAGGCGGCCGACCTGGTCGCGCCGCTGCCGGTCGGCCTGGCCGTGCCAACCCACTTCGACATGTTCCCGGGCAACAGCGAGGACCCGCGCAAGTTCGCCGATTACGTCGCGGCGAAGTACCCGGCGCAGCGCTACTGGCTCGGCCCGGCCGGCGAGCCGGTGACCGTGGAGGTGTGACATGCCGATTGGTCTGGCGGGCTTGCTCGAGGTGGTCGGCGGCCGGCGGGTCGGGCTCTGCACCGGACCGACCGGCTGGCTCGGCCGCGACGGCCACCTGATCGACATCTTCCACGACCGCGGGCAACTGGCGGCGTTGTTCGCGCCCGAGCACGGCGTCTGGGGCGACTTGCAGGCCGGCGAGCAGGTGGCCGACGCGCGCGATCGGCACACCGGCGTGCCGGCCTACAGCCTGTATGGTCAGACCGCCACGCCGAGCGCCGAGATGCTCGCCGGCGTCGAGGTCTTCGTCGGCTGCCTGCAGGACGCCTCGGCGCGGCCCTACACCTTTCAGATGACCCTCGCCCGCTGCCTGACCGCCTGCGCCGAGCAGGGCCTGCCGTTTGTCCTGCTCGATCGCCCTACCCCGCTGGGCGGCGCCATCTGCCAGGGCAACGTCGGCACCGCCGGGCGGCACTGGTTCCCGCTGCCGATGCCGATGCGGCCCGGCCTGACCACCGGCGAGCTGCTGACCATGCTGGTCGCCGAGCAGGGGCTCGCGGTCGATCTGACCGTCGTACCGCTGATCGAGGCGCCGCGCGAGCTCTGGTTCGACGACCTGCCGCTGCCCTGGGTCGCCCCGTCGCCGAACTTGCCGACGCTGGCCAGCACGCTCTGCTTTCCGGCGACGGTGATCCTCGAGGCGACCAACGTCAGCGAAGGGCGCGGCACGACGCGGCCGTTCGAGCTGCTCGGCGCGCCCTGGTGCGACGACCAGGCCCTGGCCTACGACCTCAATCGCCGCCACCTGCCCGGCCTGCTCGCCCGCCCTGCGGCGTTCGAGCCGACCTTCTCGAAGCACGACGGGGAGGTCTGCCGCGGGGTGCAACTGCATGTCACCGATCGGATGAGCTTCGACCCGCCCCGCGTCGGCATCCACCTGCTCGAATCGCTGCGCACGCTGTGGCCGAACGAGTTCGAGATCCGCGCCGGGGCGCTCGATGCGCGCTTCAACAGCTCGGCGCCGCGCGAGGCGCTCGAGGCGGGCACGCCGGCCGACGCAATCGCCGACTCGTGGGAGCCGGAGCGCCGCGCCTGGTGCGCGCACGCCCACGAGCTGGGTGTCGGGCCGGCCTGGTGGGGCGAGGCATAGCGGTTGACAAAGACCTTCGCCTGCGGCAGACTGCCGGCGGTGACGGGGACGCTGGTGGAGGTAGGCGCGGCGATGGCGGGTCAGAGCGCGGGTGAGCGGCCGTCGACCGGCCGCGGGGTGAGCGGCGAGTTTCACACGCAGGGCGGGCTGTTCCTGGCCGCCCGCGCGGCGCGTCGGCGTGGCTTCGCCGCCGATCGGATGTGGTACCTCGGCGACCCGAGCGAGGACGTCACGGGCACGCCGCTGGGCTTTGTCCGGCCGGTCAGTCAGGTCCGCGAGCTGGCCGTCGCCGGGGCGGTTCTCGGCCTGCTGGGCGGCCTGCTGGTCGGCCTGACCTCGCCGACGGCGGCCGGCCTGTCGCTGGCCGACCTGCCGCTGGCGGCGGTCGTCGGCGCACTGGTCGGCGGCCTGGCGTTCGGTTTCGGCGCCTGGGCCGCCCTGTCGTCACTGATCGGCAAGTACCTGCTGTACGCCACGCGCGGCGCGGCGCTGTGGCTCAAGATCGGCGTCGACGAATCGCTTCCGGTCGAGGAGCAGGAGCGGCGCGCCGAACTGGCCGAGCGGGTCTTGCGCGAGGCGAAGGCCGAGTCGCTGCGGAAACTCGACGGCACGGTGGAGGTCAATTCGCCCCAATCTGAGTCATACGTCGCCTGAGCCGGCTACAGGACCGGCCGTCGGGCGCCGAAGTGTAGACGGGCCGGCTCCGGCGCGCGTTTCGGTCGACCGCCGGCAGGGTACGAAGAGGGCAGGCCGCGCGCCGCTGTCCGACGTCGGAGGTCAAGCATGAGGGCCCGAACGCACCGTGCGTTTACCTTGATCGAGTTGCTCACCGTCATCGCCATCATGGCCATCCTCGCCGGGATGTTGTTCCCGGTCTTCTCACGGGCGCGCCACAAGGCCTATCAGGCCGACTGCCTGAACAACCTCGGGCAGCTGGGCAAAGCCTTGATCATGTACCACGGCGACTATGACGGGAAGCTGCCGTTCGCCTTCCTCGGCGCGCCCGCCTATGCCGAGGTGGCCTCGCTGACGCCGGTGGACGGGCAGCCGTACGCCTGGACCTACATGCTTTACCCCTACACCAGGAGCAACCAGATCATGCTCTGCAAGGCGGTGAGGCAGACGCAGACCTTCGACGGCAAGGTCGCCCCGCTGATGAACGGCACCGGCGTCAGCTATGGCTACAATCTGGCGCTGGGTGGGGTCAAGACCACTCGCGTCAACTACCCGGCCGAGACGCCGGCGATCTGCGACCGCAGCCTGGAGGGCAACAACCTCTACCCCTGGTTGACTCTCGGCGGCGCGTTCACCGCCACCGATGTCTACCAACTCGCCCGCGGCAGCCACAGCGGCAACGACTATCCCGGCGCGACGCCCGACGACGGCCTCTGCATGGTCGCCTTCGCCGACGGCCACGCCAAGGGTCAGAAGGTCGAGCTGCTGGCCGAAGGGCCGGTCAACGTGTGGGACCCGTACCGCTGAGCCGGCACGATCATCGCAGAGCACTGCCCGCCACGGGTGATTGGCCGTCCGTGTAGGGGCAGGTCTCAGACCTGCCCGTCGATGATTCGGTCCGCTCTCAAAGCGGATTTGTTGGCACACGGGCGGGCCTGTGACCCGCCCCGACCGAGCCTCTTCACCCACCCCGTTCGGCCGCAGCTCTTCCCCGTTCCGGAAGGACCGCCGCCCGGCACCGCGAACTCACGCCGTCTGGGAGAAGACGGTGTTCCGCAACGCGAGCTGGGGTGCGATTGGGGTTCAGGTCGGGTTCGAGGACGGGCTCGACCTGGCGCGGGAGACGGGGTTCGAGGGCGTCGACGTGCCGATCGGCCTGGCCGCCGACACGATCGACGGCGAGTCGGCGGCGGCGTTCACTGAGCGGTACGCCTCGCGCGGGCTGCGGCTCGGCTCGTGGGGCCTGCCGGTCCGCTGCTACGGCTCCGCCGACGACTGGAAGGCCGACCTGGCCGGTTTCCCCCGCCTCTGCGCCGCGGCCGAGGCGATCGGCGCGCCGCGCTGCGCCACCTGGCTGCCGCCCGGCTCGGACGAGCGCGAGTGGGAGGCGCAGTGGGAGTTCTGCGTCCGGCGATTCACTCCGGTGGCTCAGCTCCTGGGCGACCACGGCTGCGTCTTCGGCCTCGAGTTCATCGGCCCAAAGACGCTGCGGGCGCGGTCGAAGCACGAGTTCGTCCACACCCTGCCGCAGATGCTCGAGCTCGCCGCGGCGATCGGCCCGAACGTCGGCCTGCTGCTCGACTGCTGGCACTGGTACACCTCGCACGGGACGATCGAGCAGTTGGCCGGCCTGCGCGCGGCGCAGGTGGTGCTGGTCCACGTCAACGACGCGCCGGCGGGGGTCGACCGCGACGAGCAGGTCGACAACGTGCGCTGCCTGCCGGCGGCGACCGGGGTGATCGACAGCGCTGGGTTCATGGCTCAGCTCAAGCGCATGGGCTACGACGGCCCGGTGACCTGTGAGCCGTTCAACGCCGAGCTCAACGCGATGGACAACCGCGCCGCGGCGGAGCGGGTGAAGGCC
>CAYONP010000087.1:0-25323 GCA_964405335.1 uncultured Fimbriimonadaceae bacterium | reverse complement strand
TCACTGCGTCGGCAGCTCCGCCGGCAGACCGATCAACGGGCGGAACAGGCTGCGTGGGAACGACCGCGCCGCTGAGTTGTAGGCCGTCGCGGCCTGGTTGTAACGCTGCCGCTCGACCGCGATGCGGTTCTCCGCGCCGACCAGCTCGTCGCTGCGGATGCGCAACGTCTCGTCGCTGGCCGCGGCGGTTTCGCCGCCCAGGCCGGCTGTCAGCGCGTCGCGCCGCTCGACCACGTTCTGCACCTGAGCCTGTGCCGCGACGGCCTGGCCGTGCAGCCGGTTCAGCGTCGCGCTGGAACCGAAGCCCATGAGCAGCACCACCACCCCGGCGGCGATGCAGAGGTTGCGGTAGAGCGCCCGCCGGGCCACCGACTCCTGCTTCGCCTGGCGCTGCTCGCGGATCGCCTCGTGGACGTATTCGCGGTCGATCCCCGCCTCCTCGGCACTGTCGGTAAGCGTGTCGGTGCTCAGGCGGTCATCGGCCTCGGCGTGGAGCTGCAGCTCCGTCGCGCGCTCGAGGACCTCTTCGGCCTCGCGGCTGTCGAACGCCTCCGGCTCGGGATCGACCAAATCGGGCATGGCCTGCTCCTACCAACTCCGCCCCGCGCCGCCGCCGCCCGAGCTGCCGCCGCCGAAGCTGTGACCGCCGCCGCCACCGCCGCCACCCGAGCTGCCGCCGCCCGAACTCCAACTGCTGCTCGTGGTCACGGTTCGTTGCAGCCGCGGGATGGTCCGCTGGTCGCGGTCATGGAAACGGCACTCGGGCGCCTGGCAGTCGCGCTCGACCTCTTCCATGCCCTCGAACACGTAACTCGGCTGGCGCACGGTCCAGCGGCGGGTCTTGACCGTCCGGTTGCCGCACCGCGGGCAGTCCTCGACGTCGCTGAAGAAGCGCTTCTTTTGCTCGAGGTGCACGTCGTGGCAGACATCGCAGACCCAGACCCGGTAGTCGGTGCCGCCGAGTCGCTCCTCGAGCACCTGCATGGTGTTCAGATACTCGTCGTCCTCGGTCTCGCTGAGAAACCGCATCACGCCGCAGCCGGACGGGCACTTGCGCACCTTCGCCCGCTGGCCCAGCTTGATCCCGCCGAAAGCCAGCGCGCCGAGCCCCACCGCGGCCAGCCAGATGCCGCCGACCGCGCGGCGCTCGCCGGGCGGGGCGGGCGGCGCGGCCGAGCCGGTCACGGGCATCGGCGGGGCGCCGCCCGAGGCCGTGTCGGCTCGCAGCGCGGCGGCAATCTCGTCCACGGCGGCAACCAGCCCGGCGGCGAAGTTGCTCTCTTTGAAGCGCGGGATGACGGCCGTGTCGAGGATCCGGCCGACCTTGCTGTCGGGCAGCGCGGCCTCGACGCCGTAGCCGGTCTCGACCTCGACGCGGCGGTCGCCCTGCGACATCAGGATGAGCACGCCATTGTCGGCGACGCGCTGGCCGATGCCCCAGTGGTTGAACAGCTCATTGGCAAAGTCCTTGACCGAGGCGGTGCCGTCGCAGCGGCCGACGGTGACGAGCACCAGCTCGGCGCCCGTGGCGCTCTTGAGCAGGTTGCAGGTGCGGTTGATCCGGTCGCGATCGGTCGGCCCGAGCAGGCTGGCCGAGTCGCTGATCCAGTTGTCCTGGCCACTCGGCTTGGGCACCTGTTCGACCCGCGCGGCAACGACCGGCAGCACGGTGAGCAGCAGAACCGGCAGGGCGAAGCGTCGCATCGGCCTCTCCGAGTCAGACATCGACCTGATCGCCTGGACCCTTCGCCACGGTTCCGGCGAGGCCTTCCGGCGGCGCGAAGGCGCCGCGGGTCCGGTCAGCGCCCGCTCCACCACTGGCAAACCCGTTGCAGTCTAGCCGTTCGCGTTCTTCACCTGAGACAAACCCCTCAGCGGTCTCGGATGATGCAACCGACTGTGCGTGGTGAGTGGAGGTACCGCCGATGTCTGACCGCCCGATGGTGACCCTGGACGCGAACGAGGCCGTCGCGTCGATTGCGCATCGCATCTGCGAAGTGATGGCCATCTATCCCATCACGCCGTCGTCGGGCATCGGCGAGCTGGCCGACGAGTGGGCCGCCAAGGGGGTCAAGAACCTGTGGGGCACGGTGCCCGACGTGATCGAGATGCAGTCCGAGGGCGGCGCCGCGGGCGCCTGCCACGGTGCGCTGCAGACCGGCGCCCTGAGCTCGACCTTCACCGCCAGCCAGGGCCTGCTGCTCATGATCCCGAGCATGTACAAGATCGCCGGCGAGCTGACGCCGTTCGTGATCCACGTCACCGCCCGCGCGCTGGCCGCCCACGCGCTGTCGATCTTCGGCGATCACTCCGACATCATGGCCGCGCGGCAGACCGGCTTCGCCATCCTTGGTGCCAACTCGGTCCAGGAGGCGCCCGACATGGCGGCCGTGGCGCACGCCGCCACGCTCCGCTCGCGCGTACCGTTCATGCAGTTCCACGACGGTTTCCGCACCAGCCACGAGGTGGGCAAGCTCGACCTGCTCCGCGACGACGACCTGCTGGCGCTGATCGACATTGAGGCGGTCAATGCGCACCGCGCGCGGGCGCTCACCCCCGACCGCCCGCAGCTCCGCGGCACGGCCCAGAATCCCGACGTCTTTTTCCAGGCGCGCGAGGCCTGCAACCCGTTCTATGACGCGGTGCCGGGCATCGTCCAGCAGGTCTTCGACGAGCTGGCGGCGCGCTGCGGCCGGCAGTACCACCTGTTCGACTACGTCGGCCACCCGCAGGCCGAGCGGGTGATCGTATGCATGGGCAGCGGCGCCGAGACGGTCCACGAGACGGTCGACTACCTGGTCGCCCAGGGCGAGAAGGTGGGCCTGGTCAAGGTCCGGCTCTACCGCCCGTTCGACGTGGCCGCGTTTGCCGCGGCGATGCCGGCGACGGCCAAGACGGTCGCCGTGCTCGACCGGGTGAAGGAGCCCGGCGCCGCGGGCGAGCCGCTCTATCTCGATGTCGTCGCGGCGTTGTGCGAGGCGCAGGCAGCCGGGCAGATCGCCGCCATGCCGCGGGTCATCGGCGGGCGCTACGGTCTGTCGAGCAAGGAGTTCGACCCGGCGATGGTCAAGGCGGTCTATGACCTGGCCGCCGCGACGGCGCCGAAGCCGCACTTCACGGTCGGCATCATCGACGACGTGACCCACCTGTCGCTGCCGGTCGACGCGAGCTTCGATATCGAGCCGGAGAGCTGCAACCGGAGCGTTTTCTTCGGTCTCGGCGCCGACGGGACGGTGGGGGCGAACAAGAACAGCATCAAGATCATCGGCGAGGAGACCGACAACTGGGCCCAGGGCTACTTCGTCTACGACTCGAAGAAGTCGGGGGCGATGACCATCTCGCACCTCCGCTTCGGGCCCGACTACATCCGTTCGACCTATCTGATCAAGCGGGCCAACTTCGTCGCCTGTCACCAGCCGCAGTTCATGGACTCGTACGACGTGCTGAGCTACGCCGCGCCGGGGGCGGTCTTCCTGCTCAACAGCCATTACGGCCCCGACGAGGTGTGGGACCACCTGCCGCGCGAGGCGCAGGAGCAGTTGGTCGCCAAGGGTCTGCGGTTCTACGTCATCGACGCCTATGCGGTGGCCCGCGCGACAGGCATGGGCGGGCGCATCAACACCATCATGCAGACCTGCTTCTTCGCCATCAGCGGCGTGCTGCCGCGCGACGAGGCGATCGCGAAGATCAAAGAGGCGATCAAGAAGACCTACGGCAAGAAGGGCGACGAGATTGTCCGCCGCAACTGGGAAGCGGTCGACGCCACCCTGGCCCACCTGCACGAGGTGGCCGTGCCGGCGGCGGCGACGACCGAGCGCCGGATGCCGCCGACTGTGCCGGACAACGCACCCGACTTCGTTAAGTCGGTCACGGCGATGATGATGAACGGCGCCGGCGACCTGTTGCCGGTCAGTGTGTTCGCCCCCGACGGCACCTGGCCGACGGCGACGACGCAGTGGGAAAAGCGCAACATCGCGCAGGACATTCCGGTCTGGGACCCGGACGTCTGCATCCAGTGCAACAAGTGCGCGCTGGTCTGCCCGCACGCGGCGATCCGGGCCAAGGTCTACGACCCGGCCTGCCTGGCCGGCGCGCCCGACGGCTTCCAGAGCATGGACTTCCGCGCCAAGGACTTCCCCGGCTTCCGGTACACCATCCAGGTCGCGCCCGAGGACTGCACCGGCTGCACGCTGTGCGCCAACGTCTGCCCGGCGAAGGACAAGTCGAACCCGAAGCACAAGGCGCTCGATATGTCGCCGATGCTGCCGCTCCGCGAGCAGGAGGTGGCGAACTACGACTTCTTCCTCGACCTGCCCGAGGTCGACCGGACGGCGATCGAGCGGATCGATGTCAAGGGCAGCCAGTTCATGCGCCCGCTGTTCGAGTACTCGGGCGCCTGCAGCGGCTGCGGCGAGACGCCGTATGTCAAGCTGCTCAGCCAGCTCTTCGGCGACCGGCTGCTGATCAGCAACGCCACCGGCTGCTCGAGCATCTACGGCGGCAACCTGCCGACCACGCCCTACTGCCAGAACGCCGACGGCCGCGGCCCGGCCTGGTCGAACTCGCTGTTCGAGGACAACGCCGAGTTCGGCTTCGGCTTCCGGCTGGGCCTCGACAGCCACGCCAAGCAGGCGCGTGAGCTGCTGGTCAAGCTCGCCGGCGACCTCGGCGAGCGGCTGGTCGACGAGCTGCTGTCGGCCGACCAGGCCGGCGAGAAGGGCCTGCAGGCGCAGCGCGAGCGGGTCGCGGCGCTGAAGGCCAAGCTGGTCACGATCGATCGCCCCGAGGCGCGCTGGCTGCTGCCCCTGGCCGACTACCTGGCGCGCAAGAGCGTCTGGATCCTCGGCGGCGACGGCTGGGCCTACGACATCGGTTATGGCGGGCTCGACCACGTGGTCAGCACGGGGCGGAACGTCAACATCCTGGTGCTCGACACCGAGGTCTACTCGAACACCGGCGGTCAGGCGAGCAAGTCGACGCCGATCGGCGCGGCGGCCAAGTTCGCCGCGGCGGGGAAGAGCATCGGCAAGAAGGACCTCGGTCTGATGGCCATGTCGTACCGGCATGTCTACGTCGCCAGCGTGGCCATGGGCGCGAAGGACCGGCAGGTGGTCGACGCGCTGCTCGAGGCCGACAGCTACGACGGTCCGTCGCTGATCATCGCCTACAGCCACTGCATCGCCCACGGCTACGACCTGGCGCGGGGCATGGACCAGCAGAAGCTGGCGGTCGACTGCGGGCTGTGGCCGCTGTACCGCTTCGATCCGCGGCTGATTGCCGAGGGCAAGCCGCCGCTGCAGCTCGACAGCGGCACGCCGAAGACGGCGGTGAGCGACTACATGCTCAACGAGACGCGGTTCCGGATGGTCGAGCGGATCGACCCGAAGCGGTTCGCCACGCTGGCCGCCGCGGCGCAGGTGCACGCCAGCCAGCGCGTGGCGGTGTATGACCAGTTGGCCCGGCTGACCGTCCCGCCGGCCGGCGACAACGGTCAGGTCAACGGTGAGGCGGCCGGCGAGTAGCCGAGGAGGCTTGGCATGGATCTCTCGACCCGATACCTGGGCTTCGACCTGGCGCATCCCCTGGTGCCCGGCGCCGGTCCGCTGTCCGAGGACCTCGACACCGTCCGCCGCCTGGTCGACGCCGGCGCGCCGATGATTGTGCTCAGCAGCCTGTTCGAGGAGCAGCTCGTCGCCGAGCAGCTCGAGGAGCTGGGCACCGTCGAGCGCTACACCTGGCAGCACGCCGAGGCGCTGAGCTACTTCCCCGACCCGCTCGATTACCGGCTCGGCACCCACGACTACCTCGATCACATCGTGGCCGTCAAGGAGGCCGTCGACGTGCCGGTGGTCGCCAGCCTGAACGGCTCGTCGCTCGGCGGCTGGCTCGACTATGCCAAGCAGATCGAACACGCCGGCGCCGACGCGCTGGAGCTCAACGTCTACGACATCGCCACCGACCTCGAGGTCGGCGGGGCGCGCATGGAGGCCAACACCTGCGCCATGGTCCGCGCGGTGTGCGAGAATCTGACCATCCCCGTGGCGGTCAAGCTGTCGCCGTTCTACACCTCGACGGGCAACCTCTGCCGCCGGCTGGTCGAGGCGGGGGCCAAGGCGGTGGTGCTGTTCAACCGCTTCTACCAGGCCGACATCGACATTGAAGAGCTGGAGACCGAGCGGGCGCTGCGCCCATCCGATTCGAGCGAGCTGCTGCTCCGCCTGCGCTGGGCGGCCATCCTCTCCGGCCGCGTCTCGTGTGACCTCGCGGTGACCGGCGGGGTGCACACCGTGTCCGATGCGGTCAAGGCGGTGATGTGCGGCGCGCACAGCGTGCAGTTGGTCAGCGCCTTGCTGCGCGGCGGGCCGGGCTACCTGGCGGCGATGCGCAATGGGCTGGCACAGTGGATGGAGGAGCACGAGTACCAGAGCATCGCCCAGATGCGGGGCAGCATGGGGCTGCTCACCTCGCCCGACCCGCATGCGTTCGAGCGCGGCAACTACGTCAAGATCCTCAAAGGCTGGTCCACCTGAGCGAGGGGTCAGGTCCGAGAATCATGCACTCGGTTACGTCAACCCGCCGACGGCGTAACCGTCCGGGCGAAACCGGTGCCTGACCCCGGGGTGGATTCGCGGATTCCGGATCGGCGTGGTATGCTCTGGGTGCGAGGCCTCACACCGCCCGCGCCAGCCCTCCCGGCGAGACCGGGCCGGAGCTCGATCGATTGACACCTGACTGCCGCGTGCCCGCCTCCAAGGCCGACTGGATGGCCGTGGTCAAGCCGTATCAGCGGGCCGATGATCGACTGGCCGTTGGCCAGCTCGTTAACACCTTTGTCCCGCTCGCCCTGGCCGTCGCGGCGGCGTGCGCGTTGGCCGTGACGGTCGGCGCCTGGTCGCTGCTCCTCTCGCCGGTCATCGCCGGCCTGATGGTCCGCGTGTTCATCATCCAGCACGACTGCGGTCACGGCTCGTTCCTGACCAGCCGCGTCTGGTGCGACCGGGTCGGCATGTTGTGCAGCGTGCTGACCTTCACGCCCTATGCGGCCTGGCGGCGTGACCATGCGGTGCACCATGCCACTTCGGGCAATCTCGATCACCGCGGCACCGGCGATATCCGGACGCTGACGGTCGAGGAGTATCGGGCGCTCGACTTCAAGGGCAAGCTGCTTTACCGCCTCTACCGCAACCCGCTCGTCTTGTTCGGCATCGGGCCGGCGGTGCACTTCCTGATTCTCCAGCGCTTCCCCTGGTCGGAGCCGCGCGAGGCGAAGGCCGAACGACTGAGCATCCACCTGACCAATGTCGCCCTGTTGGTCTGGTATGGTGGCCTGACCTGGCTGGTCGGCGTCAATCTGCTGATCTTCGTCATTCTCCCCGCCGGAGTGCTGGCCGCCTCGATGGGTGTCTGGCTGTTCTACGTCCAGCATCAGTTCGACGAGGCTTACTGGGTGCACACACCGGACTGGGAATACAGCGCCGTGGCGCTGGTCGGCAGTTCGTATTACAAGCTGCCCAAGTGGCTGCAGTGGTTCACCGGCAACATCGGCCTGCACCACGTGCATCATCTCAGCCCGCGGATCCCGAACTATCTGCTGCAGCAGTGCCACGACGAGAATCCGATCTTCCACACCGCGCCGGTGATGACCTTCTGGGAAAGCCTGCGGACCGTGCCACTGAGCCTGTTCGACGAGGCCAGTCAGCGGCTGGTCAGCTTCCGCCGCGCGCGGCAGTTGGGCCTGATCGGGCTCTGACCGCTCAGCCAGGCCAGTCGTCACCCGCGCAATACCGCGTGCCGCGGTGGCCCGGCATCGGGATCGGCTCGGCCAGCCGCTCGCCGGGGCACTCGACCATCACCAGCACCCGCGCCGCGCCGCTGCTGGGATTCACGGCGCCGCCGATGAGCTGCGTGATGCGGCAACGGCCGATCAGCCGGTTGTCGAGGATGGTGTAGACCCAATCGCCGACGGCGACGCGGGTGAGGTTGGCGGCGATGTGAAACTCGAACTCATCGCGCGAGCCGTCGTAGAGCGACTCGGCGACCTCGGGTCCGCAGTGTTTGGGGATGGTCTTCGAGATGCCGTGGGCTGACATGGGCGGCTCCGCGGCGGGCATTCTAGCGCATTCACCGGCGGCAGCAAGGCCGCCGTAGCAGCACCGCGACAGGCAGGGGCGTGTTCAAGCCCGGCCAGATGCGGTACGATCCGGACTGGAGCGGTGAGCAGTCGACCGAGCCGATCGCGCGGTGACCGGCCCGGCGGCCGTTGGGTGTGACCGCCGCACCAGAGGCAGTGGAGCACGTCATGGAGTTCCCGAGGATCACGGTCGAACCAGGCAAGATGGGCGGTCGGGCCTGCGTCCGCGGACTGAGGGTCACCGTCGGCATTGTGCTGGGCCTGCTGGCCGAGGGCGTGAGCGAGGGCGAGATCCTGGAGCTGTACCCGTACCTTGAGCCGGAGGACATCCGCGAGGTACTGGCCTATGCGGCCTGGCGAATGAGCGAAGAGCACGAGCTGGCTGTCGGCTGATGCTGCTCGTCGTCGATGCCAGCTTGTCGCCGCGCTGGGTCGACTACCTTCGCCGAGGAGGTTGGGAGGCTGAGCACTGGACCGCCATCGGCGAACCCAGTGCGCCAGACCCAGGGGTTCGGCGTGTTGAACAGGTGGCGTAAGGGCGGGTCTCAGACCCGCCCGAATGCCGACGAACCCGCTTGCAGAGCGGATCGACTCGCTGGCAGGCAGGTCTGAGACCTGCCCCTACGACGAAAGTCATCACGCCCTAGCCGCCGGCATACCGCACCTCAACAAAGTACGCGCCGGCCGGCATTCCGTCGGCACGCTGGTTGGTGAACCAGCACTCGAGCCAAGCCGGGCCGGGCGGTAGGTCGAGCGCCAGCACCGCCTCGAAGGCGCCGTCGGCCACCGGCGCGCTGACACTCTCCGTGCCGCACAGCAGGTGCGCCTCGCCGGCCTTGAGGCGGCCCTTCTCGCCTGCCGCGGGCGGCAGGGCGCGCAGCGTGAACTCATACCGGCCGGCGCGTTCCAGGCGTACTGCCCAGGCGCCCATCGCGCCGTGGACCACCTCGCCCCCGGCGACGGTGACGCCCTGGCCGGTGACCGCGCGCTCGAGCTGGCCCTGCTCCCAGAAGAACATCTGCCGCTGCGCCGGCCGCGGGTCGACCCGGCTGGCGTGCCAATCGTGGCAGGCCAGGCGAGAGGGGTTCTCCGCCGGGTTGCCGAGCCGCAGGCGCACCGGCTCACGCAGCTCGGGCAGCACCTCGGCCCACCAGGCCTCGTAGTACGCTTCGTGCCGCGCGGCGATGCGCCGGTGCTGCTCGATCACGTTGGTCGTCTCGCCCGGGTCGTCGTGCAGGTCGTAGAGCTCGCCGGGCAGCCAGCGGTAGCGCGCCGAGCGGACCGAGCAGGCGCGGTGCCGGAACGTCTCCGGGTCGTCGCCCGAGGGCCAGCGGCCGACGTGGGTGACCAGCATCCGGTCGGGCCAGTAGGGGTCGGGATCGGTCAGCAGCGGGACGAGGCTCCGGCCGTCGAGCCGAACATCGTTCGGAATCCGACCGCCGCACAGCTCGGCCAGGGTCGGCAGCAGGTCGAGGTGCGCGGCGAGCGCGTCGATGCCCCGCGCCGGGCCGAAGCGCGCCGGACAGTGCCACAGGCTCGGCACGCGGGTGCCGCCCTCATACGGGCTGCCCTTGGCGCCGCGCATGCCGGCGTTGTAGAGCCCGCGGCGCGGGTCGCCGGCCTCGCCCGAGCCATTGTCGCCGATGAAGATGAGCAGCGTGTCGTCGGCCAGTCCGAGCGCATCGAGCCGCGCGACGAGCCGGCCGACGTTGTCGTCGAGGTTCGAGATCATGGCGTAGTAGTGCTTCGCCTGCTCGTCGATCGGCGCGTCGGCGTAGAGCGCCAGCCACTCGTCGCCGACTTCGAGCGGCCGGTGCGGCACGTTGGTCGCCAGGTAGCAGAAGAACGGCGCCTCGCGCGGCTGGGCGATCCAGTCGAGCGCGGCGGTGAAGAAGACGTCGGTGCAGTAGCCCTCGGTGGCCGTCGGCTCGGCGTTGTGCAGCAGCATCGCGTCGAAGTAGTGGTTGCCCCACCAGTCGGGCGTCTGGCCGATGCCGCCGCCGCCGTGGCAGAGCGATTCGGCGAAGCCGAAGTCGACCGGCCGGCAGGGATAGCTGTCGCCCAGGTGCCACTTGCCGAAGATGCCCGTGTCGTAGCCCGCCTCGCGCAGCATGGCCGGCAGCGTGAAGGCATCCTCGCGGAGCAGGCTGCGGCCGAGGATGGTGTGGCTGACGCGGTTGCGGAACTCGTGCCGGCCGGTCATCAGGCTGGCGCGGGTGGGTGAGCAGGTCGGGCTGACGTGGAACCGCTCGAAGTGCAGGCTGACGTCGTGCAGCGCATCGAGGTGCGGCGTGCGGAGGATCGGGTTGCCATGCCGGCCGAGCTCACCGTAGCCCTGATCGTCGGTCAGGATCAGAACGACGTTCGGCCGCCGGTGGCTCTCCGCACCGCTGCGCAACGAGGCCATGAGTGCAACTCCCGCGCCGACGAACCGCCGGCGGTTCATCGTGCGGTCGGCATACGCGCGCCCGTCTCGTCTCGCCAAGCGCGCAGCAGGGCGTGCAGTTCCGCCGCGCGCGCCGGCTGGTCGGCCAACCGGTTGGTCGTCTCGCCGAGGTCGTCGGCGAGGTTGAACAGCTCCAGCCGCGGCGGCTCGCCGTACCATTCGATCAGCTTCCAGTCGCCGCGCCGCACCGCGCCGCCGGGCGCGCCGCCCTGGTTGCCATAGTGCGGGTAGTGCCAGAAGAGCGGCCGCTCGGGCAGCCCGCCGCCGCGCAGCAGCGGGACCAGGCTGAGGCCGTCGAGGTGCTGCGCCGGTCGCGCCGGCAGGCCGGTCAACTCGAGCAGCGTGGGGTAGAAGTCGGTGCTGATCACCGGCGTGTAGCAGCGGCTGCCGGCGGCGACGCCCGGCGCGATGATGGCCATCGGTTCGCGGATGCCGCCCTCATAGAGCCAGCCCTTGCCCGCGCGCAGGGGCAGGTTGCTGGTCGGATGCCCCTCGGAGGTGCTCAATCCGCCGTTGTCGCTCATGAACAAGAACGCCGTCTGGTCGAACAGGCCGAGCTCGTCGACTTCGGCGACGACCGTGCCGACGGCCAGGTCCATCGCCTCGACCATGCCGGCATAGACGGCGTGGTCCTGCACCAGGCGAACGCGGCGCTCGCCCTCGCTGCCCCAGCGTTCGAGCGCCGGATCGACCGTCTCGGCCTTGGCGCGGTACTTGGCCTCGAGATCAGGCCGCGCCATCAGCGGCGTGTGGACCGAATAGAACGAGAGGTAGGCGAAGCAGGGCCGGTCGCGCTGCTCGCGCAGAAAGGCCGCCGTCTCGCGGGCCAGCCGCACCGGGAGGTGCTCGCCGGGCGGGCCGTCCTCGAGCCGCGGATTGCCGTAGGGCGAGAAGTAGCGTCCGCCGCCATACGGCCCACCGCGGTCGATGCCGCCGCGGTTGACGGCGAAGCCCTGGTCCTCGGGCCACCAGCCTTCGGGCCCGAGGTGCCACTTGCCGGCGAAGAACGTGGCATAGCCGGCCTCGGCGAAGGCCTCGGCCAGGGTCACCTCGTCGTGCGCCAGGCGGTCGGCATAGGGCGCCGGCAAGAGCGGCGTGTCGCGGGTCCAGGCCTCGGGCTGCGCGGCGCCGATGTAGTCGGTCACGCCGGTGCGAGTAGGGTAGCGCCCGGTCAAAATGCTCGCCCGGGTCGGCGAGCAGACGGGGCAGGCGGCGTAGGCCTGGTCGAACCTCATCCCGCGGGCGATCAGCCGGTCGACATTCGGGGTCTCATAGAAGCTGCTGCCGAAGCTGGTCAGGTCGCTCCAGCCGAGGTCGTCGACCAGGAAGAAGACCACGTTCATCGGCCGCCTCCGGGCGCCCGAGGCCGCCGCCGCCGCGCCTCCGAGCAGGGTCAGGAATTGCCGCCGGTCCATGGGCGTCCTCTGGGGAGTGGTTCAACGCCGGGCGGCGCCTCCTTGCCGGCCGACGCATACTGAGCCATTCGGGGAGCTTGATGTCGCGACTTCTTTGCGGTTGGCTGCTGGCCATGATGTTGCTGCCGGCCGGCGCTCGAGAGCGCCGCGAGCCCAGGCGCGGCATCTCCGACGAGGCGGCCAAGCGCCTCACCGCGCAGCTCGACGAGTTTGCCCGCGCCGAACAGGAGCGCCGCGCCGAAGAGGCCAAGGCGCTGGCCGTCAAGGTCGACGAGGCGGTCGCGCGCGAGCGCTCGCAGCTCGTCGACGCCCTGCGCCGGCAACGCGGCTACGGCGCGCTGAATCGCGCGCTCGAGAGCAGCATCTCGGCGGTCGTCGAACAGCTCCGCCGGGGCAGTCTGTTCGCCCGCCGCGCCGAGCTGCAGCAGATCGTTAGCGAGCTCGACCGCGGCCACCAGGCGACGCTGCTGCAGGCCTGGCGCGACGCGCGGCTCGACCCGGCCCGGGTGGCCGAAGGCGTGCTGGCGCAGGCCAAGCCAACCGCCGGGCAGCGCATCCAGACGCTGCGCAGCGCCACGCTGGTGCTGACCGGCTCGGCGGCCGAGGATGCGCCGGCCGAGCCGCCCGCCGCCGGGCCGCTCGAGTTCACCGCGCCGTTCGAGGATTCGTACACCGAGTTGAGCGCCGCCGGCATCCCGCCGGGCGAGCTCCCTCGACCGGTCGCCGCCGCGGATGCCGCCACCGGCGAGGTCGAGAGCGTCGGCATGTCGGGGCTCTCGCTGGTCGGTTCGCAGGCCTACGCCGCGATGCAGTGCAGCGTCACCGTGCCGAGCGGCTACACCCGCCTGCGGGTCACCGCCCGGGCCAAGCTGCAATGGGTCTACATCGCCATCCAGGGCGGCCTGCCGACCGGCGCGGCGGCTGAGATGTACGTCGACCTGGCCGGCCTGCCGACCGGTCCGGCGCACTGGGGCGAGAGCATGATGAACGTGCTCACGCCGGTGCCGGCGTGGCACATGCTCGCCGACGACCGCGAGGACTATGTGATCAATGCGGTGTTCAACATCCCCGACACCGGCGGCGAGTACCTGATCCGTTCCGGCACGCACGTCGGCGTCTGGTCAGC
Source organism: uncultured Fimbriimonadaceae bacterium (assembly GCA_964405335.1). GTDB lineage: Bacteria > Armatimonadota > UBA10988 > UBA10988 > UBA10988 > CAYONP01. The sequence continues at coordinate 12,205 of CAYONP010000087.1, read as the reverse complement.
GGTGGCGGCGTTCAACATCGCCGGGGCCAACGGCACCATCGATCACATCACCGTCGAGCTGCTCGACTAGCCCACTGGCCGGCGGGAGGCGTCGGTGGCGGCGCGACGAAGCGGCGGCCATGCGAACCATCAGCCTGTGCGCCGTCACGGTGCTGCTCACCGCCTGCGCGCGGCCGAGCCAGGCCGGCCCGCCGCCGGCGTCGTTCAGCGTCGGGACCAACCTGTCGGGACTGGCCGACTGGTCGACCGAGCTGCCCTTCCGCGACCTGTTCCGCTCGGCCCGCGCCTGGATCAGCCAGCGCGAGGGCGCCGGCTGGGGGCAGGGCCCGGCCGTGGCGCTCGACGAGCAGGGCTGGCCGACGCGCCTGGAGCCCGGCTGCTGGGTCGAAACGCCGCTGCTCACCGCCGAGCATCACCCCGGCGGTGAGTTCGTCTGTCTCTACCAGGGCCGCGGCCGCATCGAGTTCGGCAACGTCGCCGAGTCTCGCGAGGTGCAGCCCGGGCAGATCCGCGTCACGGTGCGGCCGAACCAGGTGGTCTGGCTGCGCCTGCGCGAAACCGATCCGGCCGATCCGGTGCGCAACATCCACTTCGTTGCCGCGGCCGACGTGGCCGAGTGGGACGTCGATCCGTGGGACCCCGCTTTCCTCGAGCGCTGGCGCGGGTTCACCGTGCTGCGCTTCATGGACTGGATGGAGACCAACGGCAGCCGGATAGTCGAGTGGGACGACCGGCCGAAGCTCGACGACGCGGTCTGGACCACGCACGGCATACCGCTCGAGCGAATGGTCGACCTGGCCAACCGGCTGGGCGTGCCGCCCTGGTTCTGCATGCCGCACCGCGCCAGTGACGACTATGTGCGCCAGTTTGCCACCTACGTGCGCGACGAGCTGCGCAACGAGCTACCGGTCTACCTCGAGTACAGCAACGAGCTGTGGAACTACGGCTTCGAGCAGACCCGCTGGGCGGCGGAGCAGGGCCGGCGGCTGGCCCTGAGCGACAACGACCACCAGGCGATGCTGTTCTACGCCAGCCGCCGCTCCGTCGAGATCTTCCGCCTCTGGAGCGACGTCTTCGGCGGCTCCGAACGACTGGTCCGGGTCATGGCGAGCCAATCGGCCAACCCCTGGTCGGCCGAGCAGAAGCTGCGCTTCGAGAACGCCGCGGCCGAGTGCGATGCGCTGGCGATTGCGCCCTACTTCGGCTACCAGTTCGGCTCGCCCGAGACCGCCGACGAGGTCGCCGGCTGGGGCGTCGACCGGCTGCTCGACCGCTGCGGCGAGGCCGTCGCGGGCGAGGTGCGCCAGGCGGTCACCGCCAACCTGGCCGTGGTCGGCAACGCCGAGATCGTCGGCGACCGGCCGCTGGCGCTGATTGCCTACGAGGCGGGTCAGCACCTGGTCGGTCACGGCGGCGCGGAGAACCACGAGGCGCTGATGAACCTGTTCATCGCCGCCAACCGCAGCCCGCGCATGGGCGAGTTGTATGTCCAGTACGTCGAGCAGTGGCGCGAGCTGGGCGGCGGTCTGCTGTGCAACTTCAGCTCGGTCGCCCGGCCGTCGAAGTGGGGGAGCTGGGGCGTGCTCGAAAGCGAGTATCAGGACCCGGCCACGGCACCGAAGTACCAGGCGTTGCTGCGGTTCGTGAGGCGGTAGGAGCGCTGGGGTCCGGACGCCTGGATCGGGAGGTTGTCTCGGCCACGGGAGAAGCGGAGAAGCGGGAGAAGCGCCGGACTTGACTCCCTGCCGCAGTGGGAGTATCCTGGATTCACCTGGGCGCTAGGCCCATGGGTTAGTCGTTCCCGACGAGGTAGCTCGTCACCGCCTCGGCCATCGCGGCCACAGCGATCATGATGAGTTCTCCTTGTGGATGAACGCCGCCTGACAACAGGCAGTTATGCCAGCGGACGCATCGGGCCTCGGTCCGGTGACGGAATACGACGTGCGCCGAGGGGCACCATGGATGCCGCAAGTCCAGCCCCTCGGCTTTGTAACGTATGAGCACCGGACTTGTCGAGCCGACGCCAGCCCAAGCTCACGAACCGCCCGCCCTGGTATAGATCACGTCGGTACCAGCACTTCGACATCCCAGTCAGGCTTGCTCGGGTGGAGCGGCTCGTTACGGATCCCATCGGCGTTGCCCGACACGGCTTCTTGCCGTTCATCAAGACTGTGATCGTGACACCTCGCTACAAACGTCAGGCGGATGGCACTCGGACCCGCACCACAAAGGAGCGACCAATCGCCTATGCTGCCCACATGGATTCACATATCTTCGCTTACTACGCTTGGTTACTCGGCCAACGCTACGAGGATTGGCTCGTTGAGTCACCGGCCTCCGACGCGGTGTTGGCCTACCGCACGCTCGGCAAGTGCAACATACACTTTGCGGTTGAGGCATTTAGCGATATCAGCGCTCGTGGGGATTGCGTTGCTGTTGCACTCGATGTCGAGGGTTTCTTTGACAATCTCGACCATGCTAAGCTGAAGCATGAAATGTGCGCTCTGCTGGGCGTGCACCGGCTACCAGACGACTGGTACGCCGTCTTTCGGGCAATCACAAAGTGGTCGTTCGTTGAACGCGCGCAGGCGTACGCTGCGCTTAGGCTAGACGAACGGGTCAGTCGCAGTGAGCGGCTGAGTCTCTGCAGCCCCGCTGAGTTTCGCAGCACCATCGCACCACTCATCGCCACCAACAAGGCCGGGAAGGGCGTGCCGCAGGGCTCGCCAATCAGCGCACTTCTCTCAAACGTATATCTTGCGCAGTTCGATCTGCAGATGAGCCAGCTAGCCTCCACGGTGGGCGGCTCCTATCGCCGCTACAGCGATGACATCCTGTGGATAGTGCCAGGGGACTACGCCGACGTAGTCGAGACGAAGACACACGATGGCCTTGCTGACCTGACCCTCGAGCTCAATGACGTCAAGACCGACCGTGTGGAATTCAGCCGGGACTCGCGGTCTGCCGCACGCCTGCAGTATCTGGGTTTTGAGTTCGACGGGTGCAGCATATCACTACGCTCGTCCACGCTGGCCAGGTACCACCAACGGATGAACCGCGCGGTTTGTGCCGCCACGGCAGCGAGCAGGGCGCACGCGGCGGGAGACCAACGCCAGATCTATAAGAGGCGACTGTATAACACATACTCACATCTATTTAGGCGAAAATTGTCCCACAACGAGAGCGCCACAGGCAACTTCGTTACCTATGGCCTGACTGCTGCTCACCGCACCGGATCAAGCGTGGTTCGGCGCCAGGTAGCCCGGCTCTGGACTCACCTTCAAAAGGCACTGCACAAACGCAGCGACGATCAGGACGGCGACCGGACGGATCCAGCGTAGCCTACTGCAGGCCGACCCTCAGATGGCTGGTTCACAGCGCACAGGGCCGTATGCGGCTGTGCGTCGTGAAACCGTGGCCGGTCGTCGGCCTGGTCGACGCACCACCACGTGTCAGGTCGGCGCCGGCCCGAACTGGTCGCGCCACCGACTGGCGTCGAGGTGCGGGTATGTGTGAGCCAAACCCGCCCGTCGGGCGGGGTTTGTATCGTCAGACACGGGTTTGAAACGGTGCCGCCATGCGCGCGGTCGCACTCCACGCCACCGACAATGCCACCGCCGGCCGGCACGCGATACAATGGGCACAGGACGCGACACGGAGCGTGCCTTGAAGGCGATGATCGAGGTGGACGAAGCGCTTCTGGCCAGGGCCGAGTCGGCGGCGGCGCGCGAGCAGACCACGCTGGCGCGCCTGGTCGAAGAGGGTCTGCGGCTGCGGCTGGGCGACACGGCCGAGGCGCCGCCGACCATCGCCCTCGCGGTCTATCACGGCCGGCGCGGCTTGACGCCAGCCGTGGTGGAGCCGCTCAAGAACCACTCGCTGTTCGATGCGGCGGACGGCACGGCTGCGGTATTACGCCGGACGTAAACATCCTCGTCGCTGCGTCTCGCACGGGCAGGACGCCTGGATCGCCGCGGCGGAAGCCTCGACAGGAGCTATTATGGAGTACACCCCCCTCGGCCGCACCGGCGTGCCGGTCAGCCGACTCTGCCTCGGCTGCATGAACTTCGGCGGGCGCACCGAGCCCGGCGACAGCTACGCTGTCATCGACCGCGCGATCGACGCCGGAATCAACTTCCTCGACACCGCCAACGTCTACAGCCGAGGGCGCTGCGAGGAGGTCACCGGCGAGGCGCTGGCGCGGAACGGGAAGCGCGACCAGATTGTGCTGGCGACCAAAGTCCACGGCCGCATGGGCGACGGCCCGCTCGATTCGGGCAATAGCCGGCGGCACATCATCCAGCAGTGCGAGGCCAGCCTGAAGCGACTGCAGACCGACTGGATCGACCTCTACCAGATCCACCGGCCCGAGCCGCGGACGCCGATCGACGAGACGCTGCGTGCCCTCGATGACCTGATCGGCGCGGGCAAGGTCCGCTACGTCGGCACCAGCACGTTTGCCGGCTGGCAGGTGGTCGAGGCGCTCTGGGTGGCCAAAGAGCTCGGCCTCAACCGCTTCGTCTGCGAGCAGCCGCCGTACAATCTGGTCGACCGCCGGATCGAGCGCGACCTGCTGCCGGCGTTGCGCACTTTCGGGCTCGGCTGCATTCCGTGGAGCCCGCTGGCCGGCGGGCTGCTGACCGGCAAATACCAGCGCGGCGCAGACCCGGCCGAGGGCCGCTACGCCGGCGAGCCGAACGAGCGCTTCCGCCGCCGCAAGACCGAGGGCGTCTACGACGTGGTCGAGGGCCTGGCCCCGCTGGCGGCGTCCAAGGGCTGCACGGTCAGTCAGCTTGCTCTGGCCTGGGTGATGCGCCAGCCGGGCGTGACCAGCCCGATCATCGGCCCGCGGACGATGGAGCAGCTCGAGGACAACCTGCCCGCGGTCGAGCTCGAAGTGACAGCCGAGGACCGCGCGGCGATCGACGCCCTGGTGCCGCCCGGCACCCACGTCTCGGCCTTCTACGAGGCCGACTGGGGCCCGCACGAGCACCGGTTGCTACTCTGACCCGCGGCCACTCATCGGCCGCGCCCAACCGCAACGGCTGACGGCGCGAAGGGCACAGGCGGTGTGTACGCCAGTGCCGCACCGCAGCTCCGACGTGTTGACAAGGTGGCGTAGGGGCGGGTCTCAGACCCGCCCGAATGCCAACAACCCAGCTTCCAGAGCGAATTCACTAGCCGACGGGCAGGTCTGAGACCTGCCCCTACCGCGAAGGTCAACACGCCCTGCTCGCCGGCAGGACTGCTTTGACCCGCGGCCGGCAGTGACCGCTCCCCGGGAACCAACCGCGCCCCGGCGTGTTTGACCCATAATGTCTCGGGCGACGGATGGTCGCCCGTCTGGAGGGAGCGCATGTCACGAGGACGGAGCCTGGCTCTGGCGGCGGCGGTGTTGGTGGTGGGGGTCCTGTTCGTCGGCCGGGCGCAGTCGGCCGAGGGCGGCCAACCCGACGAGGAGGCGATGATGGCCGCCTGGCAGGCGGCCATGACCCCCGGCGAGCCGCATGAGTGGATCGCCCAGGGCGTGGGCGAGTGGGACCTGACGACCAAGATGTGGATGGAGGGCCCCGACGGCCCGGTGACCGAGTCGACCGGTAGCGCCAGCGCCAAGATGGTCCTCGGCGGACGGTTCCTGCAGGAGGAGTTGACCTTCGAGATGATGGGCATGCCCGTCGAGATGATCAACTACGTCGGCTACGACAACTTCAAGAAGAAGTTCGTGGCCACGAATCTCTCGACCATGGGCACCGGCATCAGCACCATGGAGGGTGTCCGCCGACCCGGCTCCAACGACGTCGTCTTCTACGGGCTGATGGACGAGCCGACGATGGACATGCACGATCTGCCGATCAAATACATCAGTCGCCAGATCGACGATGACCACGCCGTGTTCGAGATCTACGACCTGACCATGGCCGAGGCGCCGACCAAGGTGGTCGAAGTCCACTACACCCGCAAGCAGTAGTCACTCCACCCGGTAGACCGCCAGCGTGCACGGCACCGCCGTCGGGCGGTCGTCGGCACGGGCTTCCGCGCCGGGGAGCGTGACCGTCAGACGGGTCACCTCCCCGGCGTCGGTGATCTCCGGCGCCGGCGATGGGCGGGCCGGGTCGACGACCAATCGCGCCGGCGGCAGCTCGATGGTCACCGCGCGCGGCACGGGCGACTCGTTGCCGAGGCTCAGGTACCGGCCGTCAAAGGTGACCGACAGGCCTGCCGGCGTGCCGGCGCCGTCGGTCACCCGCGCGACGAGCCGGCCGCCGCGTCGCACCTCGCCGGCGAAATGCCACAGCGTGAAGCCCCGCTCGGTCACCGTCACCGTCGAGCCGAGCCGCAGGCGTTCGAGCGAGTCGGGCATGTAGTCCGACACGCCCCACAGGCCGGCGACGGTCACCTCATCGTCGCCGAGCGCGCCCGTCACCCGCGCCGGCGCGCCGGTGTTGTTGTCCCAGTGGAGGCCGACGACGCGGCCGCCGTCGTCGCTCCAGCTCGATTCGCGCAGGGCGAACATGCCGCGCGTGGGCCGGCCGTCGGCGTCGAGCAGGCGGTGCCGCGCCCGGCGGGCGAAGGTCTCGCGGCGGACCACGCTGTCGCGCACGATCTGCCAGGTCCGGCCGCGCAGCTCGGCGGCCGGGCCGGCCCAGGCGATGCCGCCCCAGAAGAGCACTTGGCCGACGGCGCCGAAGGTCGACGTGGCGCGGCGGCTGATCTCGGCCGAGCAGGGCTGGCCGCCGTCGTTGAGATGGGCGTCGCTGGCGGCGCCGACGCGGATGACGAACAGCTCGCTGTCACCGTAGACCATCTGGAACAGGGGCAACGGGATGAGGTTGTCGTCGCCCGGCCGCGGGCGGTTGTCGGGATACTCGCGCTGCAGGTCGAGGCTGCCGGCGTTGGCGTCGAGGAAGAGCGACTCGAACTCACCGATCCACTCGCCGACTTTGGCCGCGCCGGGCGTCGCCTCGTGCAGCGCGAGGTAGGTGCCGAGCTTGTCCTGCACAAAGCTGTCGCGGCCGCGGTAGCCGTACCGTTCGAGGTACCGCGCCGCCGGGTTGCGGTCGATGCCGCTGACCGCGTCGCGCCGCAGGCGGCTGTTGTTCCACAGCGTGGCGCCGAAGACCTGGCTCGAATCGAACATGATCCCCGGCGCGCCAAGCCGCCCGAGCCGCTCAAGTTGCGCCACAAAGTAGTCCCGCACCAGATATGGCTGCACGTAGTACGGAGCGCCGGCGGCGCCGGCCTCGAACCCGCCGGTGGTCTCGGGCGTGCCGTCGCCGTCGATGTCCATCATCCAGCGCGGGTCGAACTCGGGCGTGCGCTCGGTCCAGAAGCTGGGATTGACGTAGAGAAAGACCGGCGCGCGCTGTCGCCGCACGAACTCGGCCAGGTCGCAGCCGGGCGCGTCGATGCCGTCGCGTTGCATCGCCGCCGCCGGCAGGTCGCTCGGCGGGAACAACCGCCAGCCGTGGCCGCCGGGGACCAGCGGGCTCCAGAGCTGCGGTGTGAGCGGACTGTCGTAGAGCCGCTCGAACCGCTCCTGCAGCGCCAGCACCAGGCCATAGGGCAGGTAGGCAAAGGGCGTGCCGTCGGGCTGCTCGCGGATGGCATGCTCGGGATAGCCGTGGGTGGTCATCACCTGGGCGAGCCGCGGCCGGGCGGCCAGCTTGGCCCGGAACGGGACGAACTGGAGCGGGATGCGCTCGCCGTCGCGGACCACGGTGGCCCCGTCGGCGCGCCGCTCGGTGATCCAGCGTCGATAGGCATCGGCCAGGTCGTGCCAGTCACCGGCGGGGAACGAGTGCAGCCGCAGCGGCGGCGGGGCAAAGGTCTCGCCCGGCGGCAGGCTGGCCTGGTGCTCCCAGACGAGCACCGCCGCGCCGTCCGACTCGACCGCGCCGGTGCGGGTCAGGGCACCGTAGCGGTCGGTACCCTGCAGCATCCAGGCCACCCGTGGCCCGACGGCGCCGAGCCACTGCATGGCGCACAGGTTGCTGGGGTAACCGTGGACGAATGGTAGCGAGCCGTAGATGCGCATCCGCCCGAACCGCTCGTCGAGCGGCAGCAGGGCACCGCTCTGGAACGGATAGACCAGGTGCCGGCCGGCGCCGCGCTGCAGTCGCGCGCCGGCAGGGAAGCCGACCAGCTCAATCTCGTCGCGCGAGCGATTGGTCACCGCGATGCTCAGCTCGAGCCACGGCCGCGGCCCGGCGACGACGCGGATCTCGGCCTCGATGGGCTCGGGCGGGCCGACCGATTGCCGGATCACCGCGGTGATGGTCTCCCCCTCGGTAACCAGTTCGAGCCGCGGCGTGCCGGCGGGGCCGGCGCGCCGGGTGCCGAGCTCGGCGTACCAGGCCGGCGGGTCGCAGTTGAGCAGGGGCTCGCCGGTGGCGGTATCGACCAAGCCGGCGAGCGTGCCGCCGGCGAAGACCGCGGTGACGGTGCCGCCGGTCAGCTCGGTCCGCCCGCCGAGCTGGCGCACCGCGGCGGTGGTGATGGAGGTGGCAAGCAGCAGTGGAATGATCATGGCCGTGCCGGCGACGTTCCGGCCGCGGTGGCGGAATCCCGGTCGCGCAGCTTTCTTTACTCAATCCGGCGGTGATCATGGTAGATGACCGTTGCAAGGACCATACCTCGGCCTCCGGCCGACGCACTTGGGTGCCTGGTGAGGAAGACGATGATGCTTCGACGCCGACGCTTTTCGGGCCAGACGGTGGTGATGCTGGCGGTCTCCGCGGGAGTCGTGATGGTCACCGCGGCGCTGGTGATCGACAACGGCACTCACCACCGGGTGCGGGCCCAGACGCAGCATGCCTGTGACGCCGCCGCGCTGGCCGGCATGGCCGAGCTGGTCGATTCGAAGGACCCCGACCTGGCCCGCGAGGCGGTGTCGGCGATCCTGGCGGAGAACCACTACGTGATCGGCCAGGACGGCGTGACCGCCGTCGACGCCTATGGCTACAACTCGGACACCATGTCGGTCGACGATCCGACCAGCGATCGGTACCACGTCAAGATCCACCGCGAGCTCGAACAGCGGATCATGGGCTTGATCGGGATCAAGCGCACCGGCACCGAGACGATGGCGGTCGCGGCGGTGATTTCGGCGGCGCCGATGGACGTCGAGGTGCCGCCCGGGTTGGACATCGGTTTCGGCAGTCGGTGGGGCTTCCCCGACAAGGCCAGCGTGGCCCAGATGGGCCCGCAGGGCAGCCACCAGCTCGGCGACCCGTTCAGCACGGTGCTGCTCGACAACGGCGATCCGAACACGCTGTACCAGCCCGACGGCCTGCGCTATGACCTGATCATCCCAACGCTCACCCCCGTCGCGGGCGACCCCTACTCGACCTACGCCCGGGTCGAGCTGTTCGATCCCGACACGATCAACGATCCGGCCAAGAGCAGCATCAACAACCCGGCGCACGTGATCGAGACGCCGGAGCTACTGGTCGACACCAACGGCGACAAGACCGAGCCGGAAATCGGCGCGCTGGACGAGATCCTGGCCGCGCCCGGCGGCGCGGGCAAGACCAAGCCGAACAACTTCGGCGTGCGCTCGACCCAGACCGAGTTCCGCCTGTACGACGCCAACGACGCGCTGATCGCGACGGTAACCTATGGCCCGCAGGCCAACACGCCGTTCTGGTATCACCGCGAAGATCCGGCCACCGACGCGTCGCACGCCCCGGCCCACGCCGATCCGGCGCAGGCGCAACTGGCCACCGACCTGAAGTGGGTCACGCCGCAAGGGTTCTTCTTCGACACGTCCGACCCGAATCACCCCGGGCCCTACTACGTGATGGCCCAGACCACCGCCGGTTCGAGCGAGAACGGCTTCTCGATGCGCGCCAGCACGCACCGCGCCACGGGCGTGGCGTTCGACACCATGACCCATGGCGTGGCCGACGGCATGGCGCTGGGCGCCTATGCCCGCGGCCGGACGGTGATCAACTACATGGACATCTACGAGGCGTCGTTCTCGATCGCCTCGGTGCCCGAGAAGACCACCCAGATCAAGATCAGCAACTTCGACACCGAGGTGGCCGGCTGCGACCTCGACTTCGCGGTCACCTGCTTCGACGCCGACACCGGCCTGGCCTATCCGCTGCTGTTCGACATGAGCGCGAGCAACAGCAGCCACGGCGTGGTCAGCGATGCGGACGGCAACCAGTACCGCCTGTCGGTCACCGGCACCCGCTCGCCGAACCGCCAGTGGCGGACCGACTCGGTGCCGATTCCCGACGTCATCGCCGTGCCGGTAACCGATGCCAACGGCGCGCTGGTGTTCGACGCCAACGGCAAGATCCAGATCGCCAAGACGCTGACCACCTTCCCCGGTGGCGACGTCAGCCTGGTCTACCGCGCCGGCAACCCCGGCCAGGGCGACACCAGCGGCTGGGAGGTCGGCTACAACACCTCCGAGTTCCTGGTCGGCGAGCAACAGATCATGCTCATCCGCTGAGTCGCGAACTCACCAACGCACCCGCGGGCCGGCCGACCGACCGCCGGCCCCCGGGGGTGGGCCTCGCCGGCGGTAGGGGGGGCCCGACTGGCCACCCGGTCCACGGGGAGGGCAGGCACGGGGACCTGCGCCTACGGCTATCGTCGGAGCCGGCGTCGCGTGCGGGCGGGGACGCCCGCGCTCCGTGGCTGACCGGCCGCCGCGCCGGCGAAGGGGCGGCTCCCTGTGGCCACCCGGTCCACGGGGAGGGCAGGCGCGGGGACCTGCCCCCACGGGTGGTTGCCCAGGCCGGTCACGCCGCCGGCCGCAACGCCAGCCGTCCGCGCCGCGGGAAGAGCAGCAGCGCCCCGCCGCCGGGGCCGGTCCACCGGCCGATGATCCGCGGCATGCCGTCGCGCCGCGAGCGCAGCACCTCGAGGATGCCGTCGAACTCGGGATGCGTCGGCGGCAGGGCCTGCTCGAGGATGCGCCGGAGCTGCGGGTCACTGAGGCCCTGGATGCGCCGCCCGATGGGCGCCATGCGGCTGCCCGGCAGCACCGCGTCGAGCCGGCCGACATCGAGCCGGACCGAGTCCATGCTGTGCGCGTTGGCGTAGAAGTCGCGGCTGAACACCGCCCAGTCGAGCGCGTCGTCGCCGGTCGACTGCCAGCCGGGGATGCGACCGGCAATCGGTCCCGCCGGGCCGGTCGGGGTGTAGATCGAGATCCCCGCGTCGATCGCCCAGACCCGCCCGGCGCGGTCGATCCGATAGTTGCCCATGTGCACGTCGTAGTTGCCCATCATCGTCTGCAGCGGCCGGAACTCGGCCACCTGCGCGGCCACCGCCGCGCGGGCACCGCGGGTGAGTTGGTTCAGCTCCTGCGAGTGTGGGATGAAGCGGCTGATCACCCCCGCATGTTCGATCACGTTGCCCGCGGCGTCGACCTCGCGCAGGGTCATCGCTTCCGAGTGCGGCACGCGCAGGTTCAGCTCGCGGGCGAGCTGCGCGTTGAGCACCTCGGCCACCTGCTGGCCCTCGCCCTGGACCTGGCCGAGCGACTGGCCGCCCGGCGCCTGCGCCGGCTTCCAGATGCCGATCGTCTCGCCATTCGGCCCCAGCACGCGGCGCGGCCCGCCCGCCGTGCCGGCAATCGGCACCGTGTCGGCATAGCGGACGCCCTGCAGGTGCTGCCGCGTGACGGCGCTGAACGGCAGCATCGCCTCGTCGGCCTCGGCGGCGATCTGCTGCACGGCCGGTCGAGCAGCCCGGGCCTCGAGCGCCGCGTGGTACCGCGCCGCCTGCCGCGCCTCGCGCACCCGTGAGCTGAGCAGCGCTCGAGCGGCGTCATCCTGCGCGTCGAGGAAGGCGACCCGGAAATGCGCCTCGGCGGCGGCAAAGTCGCCGGCGCGCATGGCGTCGTCGCCCAGTTCCATGGCGCCGCGCGTGACCGGGTTGACCGGCGGCCGGGCCACCGCCGGCGGCCGGGCGGCGATGGTCGTCGCGGGAATGGTCTGCTCGGCCGCCGAGACCCAGGTCTCGTTCTCGGCGGCGATCGTCCCGCGCGGCCGCGGGTTGACCGGCACCGTGGCCGGCCGCGCGGCCATGCCGCCGACCGCCACGGTGGCCTCGTCGAGCTGCTTGACGGCCACGGTGGCCTGCTGCTCGAGCGAGCGGGCAACGTCGTCGGAGCGCGTCGCCGCGCCGGTGGCGCCGGCGACCGTCGCGCGACCGGCGGCGGCCAGCGCCTCGGCCTCATCGGCGG
>CAYONP010000086.1:6986-25474 GCA_964405335.1 uncultured Fimbriimonadaceae bacterium | reverse complement strand
CGGTCGTACCACGACCGCAGGAGACTTGACTCCTTGTGAGAAGTCCCTACCGCACTTTCCCATACGCCCGTTACGGTCCCGGTGTGCCGGCTGGCTGAGATCACTTTGCGTGGCGACTGCCCGGCGGTTTCGGCGAAACCGCCCTACCCGGCGCAACCCCGGCACCGCCGGCTACCAGTCCGCCACCGACCCATCCGCGTGCCGCAACTGCGGCGTCATCCAGTCATGCCCCGGCATCGCCGCGATGGCCGCCTCGTCGAGCTCGATGCCGAGGCCGGGGCCGGTCGGCACGTCGAGGTAGCCGTCGCGGACGATGAACGGTTGCTGGAGATAACCCTCGCCCAGCGCCTGCTGGGTGTGCTCCTGAATGACGAAGTTGGGGCAGCAGGCGGCCACCTGCAGGCTGGCCGCCAGCGCCACCGGGCCGAGCGGGCAGTGCGGCGCCAGGCCGGCATACCAGGCCTCGGCCATAGCCGCAATCTTCTTCACCTCGAGGATGCCACCGGCGTGGCTCAGGTCGGGCTGGACGATGGCCACCGCCCCCGTCTCGAGCACGGCGCGGAAGCTGTACTTGGTGAACAACCGCTCGCCGGTGGCAATCGGCACGCTGGTGTGCGCGGCGACCTGGCGCAACGCGTCGAGGTTCTCGGGCAGCACCGGCTCCTCGACGAACAGCGGCAGGTACTCCTCGACCGCCCGCGAGAGGCGGATCGCCATCGCCGGGCTGAGCCGGCCGTGGCAGTCGATGGCCAGGTCGAACTCCCGCCCGGCCGCCTCGCGCATGGCGGCGATGCGCTCGACCGTGGCATCAACCACCGCCGGCGTGTCGACGATCGCCGTCGCGCCGTCGGTCATGCCGGTCTTGAGCGCCGTGAAGCCTTCGTCGCGCAGCCGCCGGACCGCCGCCGCGGCCTGCTCGGGCGTGCCGCCGCCGGCGCCGCGGTAGACCCGGATCTTGTCGCGCACGCGGCCGCCGAGCAGCTCGTGCACCGGCACGCCGTGGTGCTTGCCGACGATGTCCCACAGCGCCTGCTCGATGCCGCTCAGGGCGCTGCACAAGATCGGTCCGCCGCGGTAGAAGCTGCCGCGGTAGACCGCCTGCCAGAGGTGCTCGATCCGGCGCGGATCCTCGCCGAGCAGCACGCGGCTCATCTCCTCGACGGCGCAGCAGGCGGTGCGCGCGTGGCCCTCCAGCGTCGGCTCGCCCCAGCCGACCAGGCCGGTGTCGGTCTCGATCCGGACGAGGCTCCAGCGCGGCGGGATCAGGCGCGCGGTGACGGCGGTGATCTTCACGGACGGCTCCGCGGCGCGGTTTCATGCTAGACTGGGCGTGACCTTCCGCCCCGCGCGGGGAGGGCCCGCGCGGGCGGCGGCCAATCCGCTCGCGCGGAGCGCTTGGGATTGCGCATGGACTTCGCCGGCATCTGCCCCGCCATGTTCACGCCGCTGACCGATGACGGCGCCGCCGTCTCGGTCGAGCGACTGCGCCGCCTGATTGCCTGGCTGGTGCCCCAGGGCATCAGTGGGCTGTTCGTCTGCGGCACCACCGGCGAAGGGCTGCTGCTCTCGCCCGACGAGCGCGAGCAGGTCGCCGAGGTGACCATCACCGAGGTGGCGGGCCAGATCCCGGTCATGGTCCACGTCGGCGCGCTGGCCACCGCCGACAGCGTGCGGCTGGCCCGCCACGCGGCGCGGGCCGGCGCGGCGGCGGTGAGCAGCATCCCGCCGCTCTACTTCCCCATCAGCCAGGCGAGCATCCTCGATCACTGGCGCGCGGTCGGCTCGGCGAGCGACCTGCCGTGCTACGTCTATCACATTCCGCGGCTGACCGGCCACCGCGTCGGCCCGCAGGATGTCGAGGACATTCTGTCGCTGCCGAACGTGGTCGGGATGAAGTTCAGTGACCCCGACATCGCCGCCATGCGTCAGATTCTGGTCGCCGGCGAGGGCCGCCTGCGGGTGCTCAGCGGCTATGACCAGCAGTGCGCTTGGGCCCGTCAGGCCGGCGCGAGCGGGGCGATCGGCTCGACCTACAACTACCTCGCCCCGCTGCTGGTCAGATGCTATGCGGCGATTGCCGCCGGCGACCTGACCGCGGCCAACGCGGCGCAGTTCGAGGCCAACCGGATGATGGCGCCGGCGCTGCGCTACGAGGTCATCGCCGGGCAGAAGGCGGTGATGAGCTACCTCGGCGTCGACTGCGGGCCGACCCGGCGGCCGATTCGGCCGCTCGACGCCGGCGAACGGCATGAATTGTTCGCCGCGCTGGACGAGTTGGGGATCAAGGAGTTGTACCGCTGAGCAGCTCGCCGTCCATCCTCACGCGGCCGCGCGCGGCCGCCCGCCTGGCTGCCGCCGCGCTGCTGCTGATGGCCGCCGGCGCAGCGGCGCAGTCGATCGTCGTGGTCGAAGACACGGGCGACATCAACCCGTATGACACCTACGTCCGCGGCAGCATGGTCAAGCGCGCGCTCAACCGCGCCGGGCTCAGCTTCCGGGTGATCCAGGACAAGGCGCTGCTGGCGCACAACCTGACCGCGGTCAAGCTGGTCGTGCTGCCCTCGAACCCCGGCCTGCCGCGGGCGGTGGCCGACCACCTGACCCGCTTCTCGCACCGCGGCGGCAACCTGATCGTCTTTCCGCCCCTGCCGCCCGATCTGGCCGACGTCGTCGGGGTCGACGATCCCGGCACCATGGCGCTGGCCGATGACTCGACGCGCGAGGCGGTGAGCTTCGATCTGACCATCGCTCCCGCCCTACCGGCGGTCTGGCGACAGCGCGACTGGGCGGTGCAGCACTTCACCCCGAAGCCGACGGCCCGGCTGGTCGGCGCCTGGCAGCAGGTGCCGCGCCGGCGCGAGCTGCTGCCGGCGGCGGTGATGGTCGGCGGCGGGGCCTACATCGGCGCGGTGATCAACGGCGACGACCGAACCGGTGAGGCGCACCTGCTGCTCGGCCTGGCGACGCACTATGCGCCCGAGCTGTGGCACCAGGCGGTGCCGAGCCTGATCGCCTCGGTTGGCCGGGTCGGCGACTCGCGGTCGCTGAGTGAGATCAAAGAGCGCCTGCGCACGGCGACCTTGCCCGACGAGCGGCGCGCCCTGGCCTGGACGGCGCTGACCACGGCGACGGAGAAGCGCGAGCGGGCCCAGCAGATGTACGAGGCGGCCCGGCGGATCGGCACGACGGTGCCCAAGCCGGGTGAGAAACCGCCCTCGACCAGCCCGGTCGAACGCTACTCGCCGGTCGCCGCCCTCGGCTGGGAGGCGCAGCAGGCGGCCGAGCAGGCTTACTACATCTCGCAGCCCGGCCGCGGCGGCGAGTTCCGCGGCGTCTGGCTGCAGAACGCCGGCGGCCTCAAGGAGTGGGACTGGCAGCGCACCATCCTCTCGCTGCGCGAGAACAACTTCAACGCCATCTTCATCAACGTGCTCAACCCGGGATATGCCAACTACCCCAGCGACGTGCTGCCACATGTGACGGTCGAGGGCGCCGACCCGCTGGCCGAGGCGCTGCACTGGTGCCGCCAGTTCGGCGTCGAGTGCCATGTCTGGATGATGGTCAACTACATCCGCCCGCTGGCGCCGGCGGAGTGGTTCGCCGGGTTCGAGCAGGCGGGGCGGTTGCAGCAGAACCGATCGGGCCAGACGTTGCGCTGGCTGCGGCCGGCCGACCGGCGGAACCGCGACCTGACCGTGCGCATGGCCACCGAGGTGGCGCGGCGCTATGACATTGATGGGCTGCACCTCGATTACATCCGCTACAACGGTCCCGAGGCCGACTTTTCCAACGCTGAGAAGACGGCCTTCGAGGCGCAACTGCTCGACGCGCCGATCAACTGGCTGACCGACGTCGAACGCGGCGGGCGCTACCGCACCGAATGGCTGCGCTGGCGCACGCAGCAGGTCGACGCGCAGGTCGCCGCGATTGCTCAGGCGGTGCGCGCGGTCCGGCCGCGGATCAAGGTCTCGGCGGCGGTCTATCCGGTTTTCGTCGACGCGCTCTACGCCGTCGGGCAGGATCCGGTCAAGTGGGCGCACGAAGGCTGGGTCGATTTCCTCTGCCCGATGAACTACCAGACCTTCGATACGACCTTCTTCCGCTACCTCAACGTGCAGCAGCGCGACGTCGGCGAGCGGGTGCCGCTCTATCCCGGCATCGCCGCCTGGCGGCACGAGTCGCCGGCCGACACCATCTCGCAGGTCCGCGGCCTGCGCGAACTGCGCATGCCCGGCTTTGTGCTCTTCCACCTCGACCGGCGATTGGTCAGCGAATGGCTGCCGGCGATGCGGCTGGGCACCACCGCTCTGCCGCCCGAGCTGGGGCCCGAGCCGCCACTGACCGCGGTGGCGGCGTTCGACAGCGGCCAGGCGCCGGTCCCTTGAGGCGCCGCGGCGCGGCGGCTATACTCTCGGCTGGCGGAGAGTGGCCCGGTGAGCGAACCGGCTGACCTCGAGCGACGCGCCCGTGCCTTCTGGCGCGGCGAGCGCTACCCCGACGCGGCGCGCCTGTTCCGCCTGGCGGCGCGGCGCAACCCCTCCGACGCCGCGGCCTGGCGCTACGCCGCGGCGGCACTGTGGCGCTGCGACCGGCGCGACGCGGCCGTGGCCACCCTCGGCGAGGCGCTCTGCCACCTGCCCGACGATGGTGACTTGTGGCGCGATCTGGCTGGCGCCCTCGGCCCCCGGGCCGACACCGCCGCGGCCCTCGCCGCCGCCGAGGCCGCCGGCGACGAGCCCGCGCTGGACGAGGCAGCCGACTGGCGAGAGGTCGGCGTCGCGGCGCTCGGCGCGCTGCGGCGCGCGACGCCCGTCGACACCTGCTCGGCGCGGCGCATCATCGCCGCGCTGGGCCGGCTCTCGCCCGACCTCGCCTTCGCCCGGCTGGCAGAGTGGCTGCGCGACGAGGAGCCGACGCGGCGCGCGCTCGCCGTGCCGGTGGCGGTCGAGCTGGCGCTCGCCGTGCCCGAGCAGTATGCGCCGCTGCTGGCCCACTGCGCCGGCGACCCGTCGGCCGAGTCTGCCGCGGCGCTGACCGCGACGGTCGCGGCCAAGCTGGCCGGGCCCGACGGAGCCGCGCTGACCAAGCGGCTGCTGGCCGATCCCGACGCACGCCTGCGCGGGTTGGCGATCGACGCGCTGGTCGCGACCGGTGATCTGGCGGCGCTGCAGAGCCGCTACCTGTCGGCCGCCTTCGATGAGCAGATGCTGTTGCTCGGTGCCTTCGGCCGGCTGGGCGCGTTCGAGGATCTGGCCGTGGGCCTGTACGAGGCCGATCACCGGCTGCGCGCCGAGGCCGCGCGGCAGCTCGCCGCGCTGGGCGACGAGCCGGCCCGCTCGGCGCTGGCCGAGCGGCTGAGCATCGAGATCGACGCGGGGGTGCGCGAGGTGATCGAGACATCGTTGGCACAGGCAGCGGTGAACGTGGAACCCGAAGTCACCGTCCAGACGCTTGGCGGTGTAGCCGAGCCCGGCGAGGACGACGATGACCAATAGGCTGTGGGTCCTGACCCTGATTTGCGCGGCGACGACGGTGCAGGCGGGGCCGCTCGAGGATATCCTGGCGCGCAGCCGTCACGTGGCCGACGGGGTGAAGGACTTCACCGTGGTGATGACCTTCCGCGTGCAGTCGACTAGCGCCCGGGTGCCCGATTCGCGCGTGCGCATCTACTACAAGGCGCCGGACAAGTTTAAGCCGGTGCCGCTCGACGGCGACTTCACCGTGCTGCCGCGGACCTACAACTTCGCCCTCGGCAGCGTGGTCGACCGGCTGCTCGAGCATCACAAGCCGGTGCTGCTGGCCGAGCAGTCGATCGACGGCCGGGCGCAGCATGTGATCAAGCTCAACCCCGACGAGCCCGGCGGGCCGATCCAGTATCACCTGCTCTACCTCGACCGCGAGACCTACGTGGTGCGGCGCATTCGGACCTATCCCGCCAACGAAGCGCCGGTGCAGCTCGACGTGACGCACCAGCGGGTCTCCGGCTTCCTGATGCCGACCGAGGTGCGGGTCAGCGGCGAGTCCGCCCGCGAGGTCAACGGCGAGCGGCAAGTCGAGCGCTTCTCCGTCACGATGAAGTTCGACGGCTACCGAGTCAACACCGGCCTCGACGACTCGATCTTCCGCGACGAGGAATAGGCCGCTGGGCAGGTTCCGGGCCGCCGCGGGCGAAGCGCGCGAGCCGAGGCCGAACCGCGCGCGCCGACCAGGCTCGCACGGCTCGATACGCAGGCGATGAGCCACCGTAACCCACCGTTACCGTCGGCTGGCGCGCGCGACACCGTGATCGAATCCGAGGTCGTCGTCGCGCTCATCCGCGCACTGGTCCTGCTGGTGGTTCTGCTCGCCCCAGCGGTGGTCGGCCTGCGTCGCTCGCCCGGCATCACCTGGCTCACCGGCATCGCGGTGGTTTACACCGCCGGCGTGGCCGTGCTGCTCCGCTTCCGCCTCGAACTGCCCGGTCGGCGCGTCGGCGAGCTGGTCGTCGACGCTATCCTGGTCACCTTCCTGGTCTGCCACGACGGCGAGTTGCGGCCGCAAGCGTTCGCCTTTTACTACCTGGTAGTGATCAGCGCCGCGGCCTGGCTGGGCGTCGCCGGCGCGGTCGGCGCCGCCGCGCTGTGCAGCCTGGCGGCGACCTTTTCGGTCATGACCTTCGTCGCCGAGGAGCTGCGCTACGGTCAATTGCAGTCGATCCTGTTGCCCCAAGTGCTGCAGATCTTCATGGTCGCCGTACTCTGCTCGTACCTCGCCGAAGCCTGGCAGGCCGAGCGCGCCGCCGCGCGTGAGCAGCGGGCGATTGTCGATGAGTTTCGGCAGCAGATCAACATGGCCCGCGAGCTGCAGTCGATCCTGTTGCCGGCCAAGCTGCCGCGCGTGCCGGGGCTCGATATCGGGGTGCGGGCCAGGCAGGCCGACGTGGTGGTTGGCGGCGATTTCTACGACGGCGTGGCGTTCAGCGACGGCGCGCTGGGGCTCTGTTGCGCCGATGTCTCGGGCAAGAGCGTGCCGGGCCAGTTGCGGCTGCCGCTGGTCAAGTACGCTTTTCGCGTCTGCGCCGCCGAGCTGCGCGAGCCGGGCGCGGTGATGACCCGCCTCGACCGGCTGCTCTACGAGGAGCTTCCGCCCGAGATGTATGTCAGCATGGTCTATGCCCTGGTCGAGCCCGGCGCCGGCGCGCTGACCATCGCCAACGCCGGCCACTGCTACCCGCTGCACCAGACCGCCGCGGGAGGCGTGGTGCGGCCATTGGCCGAGCTCGGTCCGCCGCTCGGCATCGACCCGCGCGATCGCTCGCGGACCCAGCGGATCGAGCTCGCGCCGGACGACTTCCTGCTCTTCTACACCGACGGGGTGATTGAGGCCAAGGGCCGGCGCAATCGCGAGCTGGAGGTCGACGGGCTGGTTAAGCTGCTCGATCAGACCACGCCCGAATCGGCGCAAGACCTGTGCAACCTGCTGTTTCAGGCGCTCGAGGAGTACGAGATCGGCGCCAAACGCGACGATCTGACGCTGTTGGCCATCCGGCGCACGTCGGTTCCGTAGTGGTCGTCACCAGAACGCAACACCAGCGCAGCGGAGATAGCGAGATCGCTGGCTATAATGGGCGCCGTCCAGACTGCTGTGGGAGGCGACGATGGCCAGGGTACTGCTCGTCGAGGACTTCGCCGACAGCCGCGAGTATTTCGCCCAGATTCTCCAGGTCCACGGCCACCAGGTGATCGAGGCGGCCGACGGCAACGAGGCGTTGAGTCTGGCCTGTGACCAGTCGCCCGACGTGATCCTGATGGACCTGTCGCTGCCCACGCTCGACGGCTGGCAGGCGGCCTCGAGCCTGAAGGCCGAGCCGAAGACCTGCCGCATTCCCGTCATCGCCCTCACCGCCCATGCCCTCTCGGGCGATGAGCAGCGCGCTCGCGAGGCCGGCTGCGACGACTACGTCGCCAAGCCCGTCCTGCCCCGCGAGCTGGTCGACCGGGTGGCCTACCACCTGAACGCCCGCGTCAGCGCTTAGTCGCCGAGCGCGGCCAGCAGCAGGCGGTGGATGCGCGGGTCGGCGGTCAGTTCGGGGTGGAAGGTCAACGCCAGCAACGCACCCTGGCGGACGAGTACCGGCTCGCCGTCGATGGCGGCGAGCACCTCGACCCCGGCCCCGACGGCGAGGAATCGCGGAGCGCGGATGAACACCGCGCGGAACGGCCGCTCGAGCCCGGCGACCTCGAGGTCGCGCTCGAAGCTGTCGATCTGCCGGCCATAGGCATTGCGGCTGATCTCCGCATCGAGCCCGCCGACGCTGTCGACGTTGCCCTCGAGCACCCGGTCGCAGAGCAGGATGGCGCCGGCGCAGGTACCCATCACCGGCCGGCCGGCGGCGATGAAGCGCCGCAGCGGCTCCATCACCCCGAAGCGGACGAGCAGCTTGCCGATCGTGGTGCTCTCGCCGCCGGGGATGATCAGCGCATCGCACTCAGCCAGAGCCTCGGCGGTGCGCACATCGCGGGCGGCGACGCCGATCCGCGCGAGCGCCTCGCGGTGCTCGCGGAAGTCGCCCTGGAGGGTTAGGAGGCCGATGGTGGGCACGGCCGCGACACCCCGGCGAGCAATCAAGCCACCTGCGCTGGCGTCGTCCGCAGCGCCTCCAGCCGCTGTTCGAGCGACCTCGCCAACTTGAGGTACTTGGCTAGCGGGACCGCCGCTGGGAGCCAGACCGACCGGTAGGCCCTGGACGCCTGCAGGAAGTCGTCGAGCGCATCGAACTCGTCCTCGGTGAGCACCCCACGCTCGAGCAGGGCGGCCATGGTCGAGTACTCCGACGACGGCTCAAGGCTCCGCTCTCTCGCCAGTCCCCGCAGCGCTTCCTTGACCTGATGATAGGCTCGATCGATCAAATCACGTCGATCAGGCGGGTCGAAGCTAAGCATCGGCGGTTACCTCGTCGCTTTCCTCGCGTTCGCCGTCAAGCCGCGGCAGTTGGCCCAACCGAGCCAAGCCCGCGTCGACGCGGGCTTCGGCCTGCGGCAACGCTCGCTTCAGTTCCAGGTCCTTGTACTTCAGCTCCACCCAGTCACTGAGGGAACGAAGCAGCTCTGCCACCTGTTCCCGGAACAGGCCGACGAAGATGAGCCAGAACGCCGGCCAGGTCAGCCTGGCGCCAACCAGCAGCACCACGGCGACGGCCAGCACGAAGCCGACGGCTGCGCGGAACGATCCGCGGCCCCACCACGCCTGCTCCTTGCCTGGCTCGCTCATCCTACCACCCCCTCGCCGCCATCCTGCTCTCCTCGGCCAGGACCGTCATGGTCAGGAGTCGTTGTTGCGGCCGGAGGGGCTCAGCTCGACGCCGACCCGGTCGATGGTGGCGATGGTGCCACTGGTCAGCCTAGCCAGGTCAACGTATCTGGCGGCGTCGTCTGGGTATGGCTGGACCGGCTTGGCGATCAGCTCATCGCGGAAGTCGCGCAGCCGGATATAGGTCTCAAAGACCGCCGGCGCGATACGGTTGGTCGAGACCAGGGCTCGGACGGCCTCGTCGCCGGTCGGCGTGTCGCCGAGAAGCGGTAGAATGGTCGGGTTGCTCGCCGCCACACGGACCGCCGTCCCGGCGAGGACATCAAACGCGCTGAACACCGCCCGGCGCGGATCGGTGCCTGCTTCGTCCCGAAGCGTCGACCATTCGATGCTCATGTCGGTGTTTTCCTCTGCTTCCCTCTCTCTGCCCAAACGCGCACGAATCGGGTCCGGTTCGCCTGGCGTCCTTACTCGGGCCCTGGGGAGTGGCTCGTCGAGATCGTCGCGGCATCGGCATCCGCAGCTCCGTCCAGCCGGATCGGCCTGTCCGCGATGTTGCGCCGATGGCGCTCATACTCGTCCTCGCTCAGTTCGGGGGCCACGATCTTGCCCAGCGGCCCGAGGTGCCACTCGAATGGCCGTCGAAGCAGGTCTCGGAGCTCGGTCGGGTAGCGCCAGAGTCCCCACAGCAGAGCAGTCGTCAAGCCTAGCAACGCTATCCCGTTCAGCAGGGCGATGAGCTGCGCGGCATCTCGCACGAAAAGCCACACCAGCACCGACGCCAACGCGAGACGGAAAACGTATCTTGCCCACCACGGCTCCGCAGCCGGCTTCATCCTACCACCCCCGCACCGCCATCCTTTCCTCCTCGGCCAGCGCGGTCACGTTGATGCCGACCATCGCGTCGCCCAGGTTGCGGCTCGCCGCCAGGACCTTGGCCGGTTCGTCGTAGTAGGTGCAGGCCTCGACAATCGCCTTCGCCCGCTTCGCCGGATCGCCCGACTTGAAGATCCCCGAGCCGACAAAGATCGCCTGGGCGCCGAGTTGCCGCATCAAGCTCGCGTCGGCCGGTGTGGCGATGCCGCCGGCGCTGAAATTCGGCACCGGCAGTTCGCCGTGCTCGCGGCAGTACTTGACCAGCTCATACGGCGCGCCGAGGTTCTTCGCCTCGGCCATCAACTGCTCCGGCCCCAGGCTCTGGATGCGCCGGATGCCATCGATCACCGCCCGCATGTGGCGCACCGCCTCGACCACGTTGCCGCTGCCTGCCTCGCCCTTGGTGCGGATCATCGCCGCGCCCTCGCCACAGCGGCGCAGCGCCTCGCCCAGGTCGCGGCAGCCGCACACGAAGGGCACCCGGAAAGCGTGCTTGTCGACGTGATAGACCTCGTCGGCGGGGGTGAGCACTTCGCTCTCGTCGATGAAGTCGACCCCGAGCGACTCGAGAATCTGGGCCTCGGCGAAGTGACCGATGCGGACCTTGGCCATCACCGGAATGCTGACCGCGGCCATGATCTCTTCGATCAGCGCCGGGTCGCTCATGCGGGCGACACCGCCGTGGGCACGGATGTCGGCCGGCACACGCTCGAGCGCCATCACCGCCACGGCGCCGGCCTCTTCGGCGATGCGGGCATGGTCGGCGGTGACCACGTCCATGATCACCCCGCCGCGCAGCATCTGCGCCAGGCCCACCTTCTCGCGCCACGAGTAGCCCGCGCCGTCGGCCTGCGAACCGTTGCTCAGCGTCTCCACCTCGGTCTCCTCCGACCTGGCGAGACCGCCGGTGTCACACCTCGCGGCGGCCCTCCAGGGCACGCTCTATGGTAACACGGTCGGCATAATCGAGATCGCCGCCGACCGGTAGACCGAGCGCCGGACGCGTGACCCGCACACCCTTCGGCTGGAGCAGCCGGGCGAGGTAGTTGGCCGTCGTGTCACCCTCGGGCGTGGGGTTGAGCGCCAGGATGATCTCGCCCACTGGCGGCGCGGCGCGCTCGAGCAGGCCGGCCAGATTGAGCTCCTGCGGCCCGATGCCGTCCATCGGCGAGAGCACGCCGCCGAGCACATGGTAGCGACCGCGGTAGCTCCCGCTCTCTTCGATGGCCAGCAGATCGCGCGCATCGCCGACGACGCAGATCAGCTCGTCGTCGCGCCGCGGGTCGGCGCATAGCGGGCACAGCTCGGCCTCGCTGAAGAAGCCACAGCGGAGGCACAGCTTGACCGTCGCCGCGGCGTGGGCGATCGACTCGGCCAGGCCGGCCATGCGCTGCTCCGGCGCGGCGAGGAGCCACAGCGCCAGCCGCTGCGCCGTGCGCGGACCGATGCTGGGCAACCGCTCGAGGGCGTCGATCAGCCGGGCCACCGCCGGCGGATAGCTGGCCATGCTACCGGCCAAACCCGCCGGCGAACTCCTCCTGCACCGCCTCACGCCGCTTGGCCGCCGCCTGCAGCGCACCGCGCACCGCCGCGGTGACCGCGTCCTGAAGCTGCTTCGACGCCGCCTCGTCGAGCCCGAGCTTGGCGCCGTCAAGGCTCACCTGCATCACCTCGCCCAGGCCGCTGACCGTGCACTTGACCAGCCCACCCGCGGCGGCCGCCTCGATCCGCTCGCGGCCGAGCCGCGCCTGCAGCTCCTCGATGCTCTTGTTCATCGCCTGCAAGAAGCCCGCCAGCGCGGACAGATCGGTCGTCATGTCTCCGCTCCCTCCGATTCGACCGGCCGCGAGCCGGGAAACACGTCCAGCGCCAGCGCCACCGCGTCGTCGAGCGATGGACCGGCCACCGCGACCGGCGAGGCGTCAAGCAGCTCGCCGCGGAACTCGATCCGGCGGCCGAGCAGCTCGCCCCAGACCTGCTCAATCACCCGCCTCCGCTCGGGCAGTTGGCAGAGGTTGAGCGACGCATCCCAGCCGTCGAACCCGTAGACCAGCATCTCGCCCTCGACGCGCGTGATGCGGCCGTGGACCAGATGCGCCGCCAGCGACGGCCAGCCCTCGCGCAGGCGGGCCATGAACGCCTCACGCCGATCGGTCACCGCCTCGACCGTCAACGGCGAATCGCCCGCCAGCGGCGGAGTCTCGACCAGCGCCGGCTCGGCTGGTGCTGGCAGCGCCCGCGGCCGGGGCTCGGGTTCCCGCGGCGCGGCCGCCGGCGCGGGCGGCGCCTGCAGCAGGCCGATCACCGTCACCTCGAGCAGGATACGCGGCTGCGGGTGCCAGCGTAGCGCTTTGTCGGCGGCGGCCCAGGCCTCGATCACGGCGGTCAGCCGCTCGGCGCTGAACCGCTCGGCCTGCGACTCGAGTCGCTCGCGCAGGTCGGCCGGCAGCGCGGCGAGTTGTTCCGGCGCGCAGCCGAGCCGGGCCAGCAGCAACAGGCGGAAGTGGCCGAGTACCTCACCGACCAGTTGCCGCGCGTCGCGGCCCTCGTCGAGCAGGCGCTCGAGCCAGTCGAGCGCGCCGCTCAGGTCGTCGGCGGCCAGCCGGTCGGCCAGGGCGAAGCGCGTCTTGGCATCGAGCGTGCCGAGCACCGCGTCGACGTCGGCGGCGGTGACCTGGTTGCCACCGAAGGCGAGCATCTGATCGAGAATGCTCAAGGCATCGCGCAGGCTGCCGTCGCCGGCGCGGGCGATGGCGTGCAGCGCCGGCTCGTCGACGTCGAGCTGTTCGGCCGCGCGGACCTCGCGCAGCCGCTCGAGGATCGCGTCGACCGCCAGCCGCCGGAAGTCGAGCCGCTGCACGCGACTGAGAATCGTGGCCGGGATCTTGTGCGGCTCGGTCGTCGCCAGCACGAAGACCACATGCGGCGGCGGCTCCTCGAGGGTCTTCAGGAACGCCTCGAAGGCCGGGCCGGTGATCTGATGCGCCTCGTCGAGGATGTAGACCTTGGTCCGGCCGTCGGTCGGCGCGAACTGAACGTCCTCGCGCAGGCTGCGAATGTCGTCGATACTGCGGTGGCTGGCGGCGTCGATCTCGATCACGCTCAGGCTGTGGCCGGCGTTGATCCGGGTGCAGCTCTCGCAGGTCTCACACGGCGTCGGCGTCGGCCCGTCGGCGCAGTTGAGCGCCTTGGCCAGGATGCGGGCGACGGTGGTCTTGCCCACCCCGCGCGGCCCGCAGAAGAGGTAGCCCTGCGCGGTGCGGCCAAGGCGCAGGGCGTTCTGCAAGGTGCGGGTGATCGGCTCCTGGCCATGCACCTCGTCGAATCGCCGGGGCCGGTACTGACGGAACAGGCAGAGATAAGGCATCGACTCGCCGCCGCTCGGGTCGGCTCAGTCTACCACAACCGGCCGCCCGCGCCGGGCGGCAATCGGCAGGCGTCTCCGCCCGGACCGCCGGCCGAGGGGCGGGCGTGGACGCCCGCGCTCCGGGCGTTGACGGAGCGCGGCCGTCCCCGGCCGCATGTCGCTGGGCGCGCCAACCGGGGCGGGCGTGGACGCCCGCGCTCCGGGCGTTGACGGAGCGCGGCCGTCCCCGGCCGCATGTCGCTGGGCGCGCCAACCGGGGCGGGCGGGGACGCGCGCGCTCCGAACGGACGTCCGGCGCCTCGCGTCGATCTTGCCGAAGCGCCGGCGGTGTGGTAATGTCAGAGGGCTTGGCAGCGCATTTGGAGAGGTGGCCGAGCGGCTGAAGGCAACCGCCTGCTAAGCGGTTATACTCCAAAAGGGTATCGCGGGTTCGAATCCCGCCCTCTCCGTCCCTGGCCCCTGTAGCTCAATGGATAGAGCGGCCGCCTCCTAAGCGGTAGATGCGGGTTCGATTCCCGCCTGGGGTAAGGTTCGCCGGGAGAGGTGTCCGAGTGGTTGATGGTGCGGCTCTCGAAAAGCCGTGTGGGTAACTCCCACCGTGGGTTCGAATCCCACCCTCTCCGTCGTGCCCCCGTAGCTCAGTGGATAGAGCGCAGGTCTCCGGAACCTGAGGCGCAAGTTCGATCCTTGCCGGGGGTATCGGCCTGTCTGGAGGAGTGACCGAGTGGCTTAAGGAGCACGCTTGGAAAGCGTGTGTGGGCGACCGTCCACCGTGGGTTCGAATCCCACCTCCTCCGCTGAGATCGTGCTAGGCGGGGCGTTAGCGGAGCCCTGTACCCGCAATCCGCTATAGCGGGGCTGAATTCCCGCCCGAGGGGTCGCGAACCGCGAGCCCGACGGTGAAGCGCAGCGATGAAGAGCGGGCCCGGCGCAACGGTGGCCACCCGAACCTGGTCAGGACCGGAAGGTAGCAGCCATAAGGGAAGGACACTGCGTGCCGCCGACCGCCCGCTTGGAGCCGGCGAGCACCGTTCCGTCGCGGGGTGTGACCACGACGGCGGGTGCACGATCTCGTTTTCGCGGCCACCGGGGTGACCCGGTGGCCGCGGTCGTTCCGACTGCCCGGACCGATTGACACCCCCCATCCTCACCTCCTAGACTCACCCCACCCGACCGGAGCCTGACATGCGGTCGTGCTGCCTGCTCGCCTGCCTGATCGCCCTCCGCGCGGCGGCCGTCACGCCCGCCGGCATCGTCTATGAGGCCGAGGACATTGTCCGCACTGCCGACGCCTGGCGGCTTAACGAACGCTCGACCGACCGCTGGCTGCTGTGGACCACCGAGGAAGACATCGAGGCCAAGCGCTCGGGCGGCGCGGTGCTCGCCTCGCCGGTCGTCGCCGCGGACCGTGACCGGCCCGACGCCGGCGCGCCGGCGCTGCACTGCCTGATCGACGACCTGCCGCCGGGCCTCTACCGCATCTATATCAGCAATCCCGGCCGGCCGCTGGGCTACTCGCGCGATGGGTTGACCTGGTTCCGCCACGGCGGCGGCGAGCTGCTCTGGGGCCAGCAGCGGATCGACGGGCCGTTCGAGTTCTGGGTCGACGATCGGTACGCCCATCCCGCCGGCAACCCGGGTCCCGGCTACTTCGACTACGTGCGCTTTGTCCGCCTGCCCGACAGCGCGGCCAACGTGATCCGTATCGACAGCGGCTTTCGCGACGAGGCCTGGCTCGCTGAGCCGGGCCGGCGCATCGTGCCGGCCAGCGAGCTGAGGCTGGATGGCTTCGAGGTCGATCAGGGCGTGATCCGCGCCGGCGGGCCGCCGGCAGCGTTCAGCCACGCCTTCGGCGCGGCGGGCACCTACTACGTCGCGCTGCGCATGGTCGACGACCAGGACGGCATCGAGGAGCTGCGCATCCGGCTGGGCGAGCGCGAGGTGGGCACCATCCTGGCCGACGCGACGGGCGATGCGCGGGCGCTGTTCAGCCTCACCGTGCCGCTCGAGGTGCGCGCCGGCGAGGTGCTCAGCTTCGATTGCCGCAGCGAGGTGGGCTTCTATCGGATCGAGTCGCTGCTCATCTCGACCACGCCGATCGAGCCGCCGCCGCTGCGCTTCGAGCACTTCATCGGCCGCGCGATTGAGCCGGGCAGCGTGCAGCTCTGCTGGACCACCACGCAGGCGATTGAGACGGGGCAGGTCGAGCTGACCGGCGGTCGCGAGCCGATTGCCGGCCCGCCCGACCTGACCGTCGGCCGCAACCACCAAGCCTGGCTGGTTGGGCTCGACCCTCGGGTAGCCTACCAGGCGCGCGTGGTCACCACCGTGCAGGGCGAGCGGGTCGAGTCGCCGCCGTTCGCGGTCTCGGCCCGGCCGGCGCGGCTGGCGCGTTCGCGGCCGACGGTCATTCCCCTGCGCGTCGACGAGCCGACGGAGCAGGCCCGCACCGCCTGGCCGGCGCAGGTCGGCCTGCCGTTTGCCGCCGGCGTGCTGGCCGACGTGGCGCACCTGCGGCTCGAGGCGGCCGACGGCGCGGCGCTGCCGCTCCAGGCCGACCTCTTCTCGCGCTGGCCCGACGGCAGCGTGAAGTGGGCCACGCTCGCCTTCCTGGCCGACTCCGACCGGGACTATCGTCTGCGCGTGCTCGAGACGTTGCCGCCCGCGGTGGCCGCGCCACTGCTCACGGTCACCGAGGGCGAAGAGGCCTGGCGGCTGCGCACCGATGCGCTGGCGTTCGACCTGGCCAAGCCGATCCCGGCGCTGTTCAGCCGCGTCGGCTTCGACCGCGATGGCGACGGCCGGATCGACGACGGCGAGCGGATCGCCGCCGCGCCGTTGGGAGCCAACGTCAAGCTCGAGCTGCCCGACGGCGCGTTCTACACGCTCGGCCCGCCCGAGGCACTGCTGGTCGAGGTCAATGGGCCGGTCCGGGCGGTGGTCCGCCTGCACGGCTCGTTCGTCGCGCCCGACGGTGTGCGGGCCTGGGGCTACGGTCTGCGCCTGACGCTCTGGCGCGGCCAACCGCAGATCGAGGTGGCGTTGACCGTGATCAACGACCAGCCGCAGCCGGCCTTCCGCGACCTGCGCGCCTTGGCGCTGCGCGTGCCGCTCGATGCCGCGGGCGGCCTCCGCGGCAGCCTTGAGGGTCTGGCTCCCGAGCCGATCCCCGACGACGACGGGCTCTGGATCCACCAGGACTTCGACAACCGCTTCGACCTGCGGCTGGCCGAAGGCGTGCAGGACGGCGAGCGGGCGATCGGTGTCGCGCGTGCCGTTGACGACGGCGCGCAGGCGACGGTGGTGCTGCACGACTTCTGGCAGACCTATCCCTCGGGCTTCGCGGTCAAGCCCGACGGCGTCCACGTGCGCCTGCTGCCGGCCCTGCCCGCCGACCAGTACCTCGACGTCGCGAGCCGCGAGCAGTGGCACATCCTCTATTCGTGGTGCCGCGAGGGCAACTACCACTTGCGCGCCGGCCAGGCGACGCAGCACCGGGTCACCGTGCGCTACGACCGGCCCGGCGCAGGCCCCTCGCCGGCGGCGCTGGCCGACTGGTGCAACCGGCCACTGCTACCCCAGGCGCCGCCCGAGTATCTGGTCGGCGCCGGCGTCTACGGCCGCGACCTGTCGCTGCCGGGCGATGGGTGGGAGAGCTACGAAGCGGCGTTTGCCGCCGGCTTTGAGCGGCTCGAGGCCGACCGCGCCCAGCGCCGGACCTATGGCTGGATGCACTGGGGCGACTGGTTCGGCGAACGAGTGTTCAACTATGGCAACAGCGAGTATGACCTGAGCCAGGTGATGGCGCTGCACTGGCTGCGCAGCGGCGACCGGCGGCTCTTCGAGCGGGGGCTCGAGATGGCCCGCCACCAGACCACCGTCGACACGCTGCACGGCGGCTTCACCGAGCCGATGAACGGGCTGGTCTGGACGCACAGCTTCAATCATGTCGGCAGCGACCTGGCGCCCGAGGATCCGCGCTTCCCGCCCGAGGTTGCCGGCTACGTCGAGCAGTTCGGCCGCGGGTTCATGAACGGGGCCATCGACCGCCAGGGGCACATCTACCAGGAGGGCAACTGGCTCTATGCCGCGCTGACCGGCGACGGCTGGCTGCGTGACGTGGCCGCGCGGGTGAGCGACAACCAGGCGCGGATGCTCACCCGGTCGTTCGACTTCGGCATCGAGCGCTCGGGCGGCTGGCCGCTGATCAACATGGTCGCCGCCTGGCGCGTCAGCGGCGATCCGTTCTACCTGAACGCCGCGCGGCTGATGGTCGAGCGCTGCCTCGAGCGGCAGGACCCGGTCACCGGCGGCTGGCTCCACCGCCCGCCGTTGAGCGAGACCGACGGCGAAGAGGTGCTCGGCGGTAAGGCCTTCGCCGTCGGCATCCTCAGCTGCGGTCTGTTGCGCTACCTCGATGTCGAGCCCGAGCCGCGGCCCGAGGTCGAGCGAATGCTGGTCCGCGGCGCCGACTGGCTGATGCACGAGAGCTGGTGCCCCGGCAGGGGCTTCCGCTACATCAGCAACTGCGCGAAGTACCGCGACACGGGGCAGCGCGGCTCGCTGTCGATGCTCAACGCCGAGCTCATCGCCTTCGCTTGGGAGCAGACCGGCGAGGCGCAGTACCTCGACTTCTGGCGCGACATGGCCGCCGGGATCTTCGACTCGCCGTTCAGCGGCAACGGCAAGAGCTTCAGCATGGCGGCGCGGCAGACCATCTTCGGGCTCGACCGCGTGCGGGCGGCGGGGATCCTCGCGGCACCGGCGCCGTAGCGGCTGTGGCGGAACCCGCGGAACCTAACCCCCCGACCCCCTTCCCGCGGCGGGTCAGGGCGCGGCGCGGCTGCCCATCGTAGTGGCGCGCGGCGCGGGCCCCCGGCCGGATCCCCGCCCATCGCGGACCCCGGCCCCACCCCGGAGGCCGCCGCCCGGGGTCGCCCGCACCGCCTCCCCGGGG
>CAYONP010000086.1:0-6976 GCA_964405335.1 uncultured Fimbriimonadaceae bacterium | reverse complement strand
TCGTCGGCCTCGATGCCTTCGAGATCGAGGAGGCCGACGGCAGGATCCGCGACGATCGCGGACAACGGCCCAACGCCGGAGCCCGCCGCCATGGATCGCCCGAACCTCATCCTCTGGACCTGCCACGACGCCGGCCGGGCGTTCGGGCCGTACGGCGACACCAGCGTGCCGACGCCGAACCTCGACCGACTGGCCGCCGAGGGCACCACGTTCAGTCGCAACTTCTGCACCACGCCGTTGTGCAGCCCGTCGCGGGGCAGCATCCAGACGGGGCGGTACCCGCACGTCAACGGGCTGATCGGCCTGGTCAACCAGGGCTGGAACCTGCCCGCCGGCGAGACGACCCTCAGCCGCAGGTTGGCCGACGACGGCTACGACACCGCCCTGTGCGGGTTCCAGCACATCGTCACGCCGAGCGAGACCGAGCGCCTCGGCTTCCGGCTGCAGCCACGCTGCGGCGGCCGCGCCGCCGGCATCGCCACCGCCGTCGAGGAGCTGCTCGCCGAGCGCGCGCTGCGCGACCCGTTCTACCTGGAGATCAACACCTTCGAGGCGCACCGGGTGTGGGATGACGACGACGGCTCGGTGGCGCCGAGCGACGTGATGGTGCCGCCGTTCTGGCCCGATTGCGACGAGGTGCGCCAGGACCTCTGCGGGCTCTACCGCCACGTCCGGCTGATTGACCAGGCTGTCGGTCGGGTCGTCGAGGCGATCGACCGCGCCGGGCTGTCGGAGCGGACGCTGTTCGTCTTCACCGTCGACCACGGCATCCCGTTCCCGCGCTGCAAGTCGACGCTCTATGATAGTGGCCTCGCCACGGCGCTCATCGTCCGCCAGCCGGGTGTCGTGCCGGCCGGCCGGCGCTGTGACGCGATGATCAGCAACGTCGACCTTTGCCCCACGCTGCTCGAGGCGGCTGGCATCGAGCCACCCGGCAACCTCGACGGCCGCAGCTTCGGCGAGCAGCTCCGCGGCGCGGGCGGAGCGCATCGGCAGTGGCTCTTCGCGGAGAAGAGCTGGCACGACGACTACGACCCGATGCGCTGCGTGCGCACCGAGCGCTGGAAGTACCTTCGCAACCTGCAACCGGGCCCGCGCTTGACGCTGCCGATGGACCTCTGCCCCAGCCGCTGCGGCACCGCCCGCGCGCTGGCCAACAGCTACCTGGCCGAGCGGCCGGCCGAGGAGCTGTATGACCTGCACGAGGATCCACACGAGCTGAGCAACCTGGCGGGCGACGCGACCCTCGAGACCACGCTGCGCGACCTGCGAGCCATCCTCGACGACTGGATGGAGGAGACCGGCGATCCGTTCCTGGCCGACGGCCGCGTCGACGCGCCGGCCAAGAACTACGCGGCTAGCATGAGGGGGCAGCAGTGGTGGCCCGAAGCGGGGTAGTCCGCCCACCTGCCCAAGCACGACACATGTAGCGGCGCATCGCAATGCGCCGACCCGGTGCGCCGCCACGACGACGGCCGAACCGTGCACCGTCAGGCTGACCACCCTATCCGCGGGCGCATTGCCATGCACCCCTACATCTGTCGGCGTGCTGTGACTGTAGCGGCGCATCGCAATGCGCCGACCCGGTGCGCCGCCACGACGACGGCCGAACCGTGCACCGTCAGGCTGACCACCCTATCCGCGGGCGCATTGCCATGCACCCCTACATCTGTCGGCGTGCTGTG
This sequence comes from uncultured Fimbriimonadaceae bacterium, assembly GCA_964405335.1. Classification (GTDB taxonomy): domain Bacteria; phylum Armatimonadota; class UBA10988; order UBA10988; family UBA10988; genus CAYONP01. Next base: position 5,291 of record CAYONP010000086.1, on the reverse strand, counting down.
ACTGTAGCGGCGCATCGCAATGCGCCGACCCGGTGCGCCGCCACGACGACGGCCGAACCGTGCACCGTCAGGCTGACCACCCCGTCCGCGGGCGCATTGCCATGCACCCCTACATCTGTCGTCGTGTTGCGCCTGTGATGGCGCATCGCAATGCGCCGACCCGGTGCGCCGGCCGACCCTACATGATCCCCTCGTTGAGCTGGAAGATCGGCAGCAGCATCGAAATCACGACCACGGCCACGATGCCGCCCATGACCAGGATGATCACCGGCTCGATCAACGCCACCAGGCCCTTGAGCGAGTTGGTTACCTCGACGTCGAACGCGTCGGCGACGGTGGTCAGCGCCGACTCCATGTCGCCGGTCTCTTCGCCGACCAGCATCATCTGGCAGAGCAGGCCGGGGAAGGCGCCCGATTCACGGGCGCGCAGGCCCAGGCTCTCACCCTCGCGCACGCCGCCGCGAATATCGCGCAGCGCGGCAGCCAGGCAGGCGTTGTCGACCACGCCCTCGAGGATCTCCAGCGCGTCGAGGATGTTGACTCCGCCGCGGAGCAGGGTGGCCAGCGTGCGCGCCAGCCGCGCCGTCGCCGCGCGGTGGTGCAGCTTGCCGAACAGCGGCCAGTGCAGCCGCCAGCGGTCCCAGACCAGTCGTCCGGCCGGCGTGCCAATCCACTGCCGGTGCACCAGCCGGAGCAGGATGGCGCCGCCGAGCATGGCCAGCCACCAGTGGCTGAGGAAGTTCGAGACGGCGAGAACCACCTGGGTCGAAACCGGCAGCGCGCGCTCGAACTCGTCGAACAACACCTTGAACCGGGGGATCAGGAAGGTGACCAGAGCAAAAACGATACCCGTGCCGACAATGGCCAGCAGGGCCGGGTACATCAAGGCGGCGCGGATCTGCGCCCGGCGCTCCAGGTCCTGCTCCATGAAGTCGGCCAGGCGGTTGAGCACCTCGGCCAGCTCGCCCGACGACTCACCGGCGAAGACCAGGCTGAGGTAGAGCGGCGGGAAGACGCGGGCGTGGTTCGACATCGCTTCGTGCAGGCTGGAGCCGCCCGAGACCTGGGCTTTGATGTCGCCGAGCACGTCATGCAGGCGGGCGTTCTCGGTGTTGTCCTGCAGCGCGTCGAGGGTTTGCATCATGGCCAGCCCGCCGCGCACCAGGTTCGAGAGCTGGCGGGTGAACAGCGTCAGATCGGCCAGCTTGACCCGCCGGCCGCGCCGCCGCGCACCGCCGGCGGCGGCGCGGCGCTCGACCGCGGGCCCGCTCCGTGGCTCGACGGACATCGGGTGCAGGCCGAGCTGTCGCACCGCGTCGAGCGCCGCCTTCTGGTCGGTCGCCTCGACGCTGCCCGACTTCTCGGCGCCACGTGCATCCAGGGCCAGGTAACTATAGACCGCCAACGCCGCCCTCACATAGCAAGGCGGCGAGGCAGCACGCCTCGCCGCCGGTTACATCCGACGCCGGGCCAACCGGTTGCGTTCGCTCCCGGCGCTCAGCGGATGGTGATCGAGTACTGCGCCGGGCCCGACTCGAAGACGGTCACTTCCTGCTGCGCCGGCCCGTCGAGCCGGGCGAGCAGGCGACGGCTCGAGTCCTTCGCCAGTTGCTGCTGCTCGAGCGACAGGTCGCTCAGGTAGGGCTCGTTGATCTCGAGAGTCTCGAGCGCCACCTTGCGGGCCCGCGCCCGGTCGCCGGCGTTGAGGTAGGCCCAGGCCAGGGTGTCGACATTGCAAGCGCTGCGGCTGTCGGCCACGCTGGAGAGCGCGAGGTCGAGGCACTGCTGCTGCCGGATGCCGGTCTGCGTGTAGTGCCAGGCGACGTTGTTGCGCAACGACGCGCCGCCGAGCAGGCGGTCGGCCTCGCGGGCATACCACTCGCACAGGTCGTAGTCGGCGTCGCAGATCAGCCGCGCGTTGAGGTGATAGAGCGCCTCGCGATCGACATCGAGCAGGACGCCGATCTGCTGGTACAGCGCCACCGCCTCGCGCGCCTGGCCGAGCCAGCAGAGCTCGAGCGCCCGCCGCCGGTCGCTCGAGAGCGGTGTGCGGAAGCTGATCCCGCCGGTCAAGTCGGCCACGGCGGCGCGGTCGCGCCAGTAGCCGTCGTGGATGTCGCGCGCCCAGCGCGCGCTGGCCGGAACCAGCCCCGGCTCGTTGCCGACACGCACCCCGAGGCCGTCGCTGCCGACCGGCAGCACAATCGCGGCCAGGGCAAAGCCGGCGACGGCCAGCCCGGGCACGACCGGCCAGAACTTCTGACGAAAACGGAATGGCATCACTGCTCCTCCGGGCCACGGCGCGTCGGTCAGCGGATCTCGGTCCCGCCACCGGCACTCAGGACGCTCTCGTCCTCGTGGGTCACCCGTGTGACCTCATCGACCGATGTCATACCCTCCAGAACTCGCCGTACACCCTCTTCGCGGAGAGTCCTCATCCCATTCTGCTGCGCCCGCTCGCGGATCGCAAGAGATGGCGCGTGATTCATCACCAGCTCCTGGATCTTATCGTCCATGATCAGCAGCTCGTAGAGCCCCACCCGGCCGGCATAGCCGGTGTGCCGGCACTCTTCGCAACCGGCGGCGCGGTAGAGCGGCCGACCGCCGAGCTGCTCGCGCGTGGCGCCGAGCTCGAGCAGCTCGGCCTCGTTCGGCTCATACGGCCGGCGGCAGTGGCGGCAGAGCCGGCGAACCAGCCGCTGGGCCAACACCCCCTCGACGCTCGAACTGACCAGAAACGGCTCGGCACCCATGTCCACCAGCCGCGCCACGGCGCTCGAGCTGTCGTTGGTGTGCAGCGTGCTGAACACCAGGTGGCCGGTCAGCGCGGCGTGGATGGCGATGTCAGCCGTCTCGCCGTCGCGAATCTCGCCGACCATGATCACGTCGGGGTCCTGCCGCAGAATGTGGCGCAGGCCTTCGGCGAACGACAACCCGATCTTCGGCCGGACGTGGATCTGGTTCACGCCATCGAGCTGGTACTCCACCGGATCCTCGATGGTGATCACCTTCCGCTCGGGCGAGTTGACCTGCTGCAGCGCCGCATAGAGCGTCGTCGTCTTGCCCGAGCCGGTCGGCCCGGTGGCCAGGATGATGCCGTACGGCGTTTTGATCAGGTGCTCGAACCGCTCGCGCGTGTCGTCGGGGAAGCCCAGCTCGGTCAGCCCGCGCAGGCCGGTCTCCTTGTCGAGCAGGCGCATCACCACGCTCTCGCCGAACAGCGTCGGCACGGTCGAGATGCGGAGATCGATCTCGCGGCCGGTGACCCGCACTTTGATCCGCCCATCCTGCGGGCGGCGCCGCTCGGCGATATCGAGCTGCGACATGATCTTGATCCGGCTGGTCACCGCCGCCTGCATCCGCTTCGGCGGCGCCGGCATGTCGCGCAGCACGCCGTCGACCCGGAAGCGCACTTTCAGGTCGCGCTCGAACGGCTCGAGGTGGATGTCCGACGCGCGCTCGGCCACCGCCTGGCGCAAGAGCAGGTTGACCAACCGTACGACGAGCGCCTCGCGGGCCATCGACTGCACGTCGCCGAGCTCTTCGTCGTCGTCGGCGAGCACCTCGACCGACTCCTCGTCGCCGCCGGCGCTCGACATGACATGCTGCAGGTAGTGCTCCTCGAGCAGCCGCCGGATCTCCTCCGCGTCGGCCAGCGCCATCTCGATCCGCAGGCCGGTGACAAAGCGCAGATCGTCCACGGCAACCAGGTTGAGCGGATCGGCGATGACCACCATCAGCGAGTTGACGCGGCGCTCGATCGGCAGCACCTGGTGGCGGAAGGCGAGGTCGGCCGGTACGGCGCGCATCACCTCGGGCTCGAGTTCGAGCTCGCGCAGGTTGACCAGCGGCAGGTCGTACTGGTCGGCCAGCGCGGCGGCAATCGCACCGCTCTTGCAGTGCCCGAGGGCGACCAGCAGCTCGCCCAGCCGCTGCCGCGCGCCCTCCTGCTGCTGCAGCGCCAGCGCCTCGGCCAGTTGCTCGCCGTCGATCACGCCCTGCGCGAGCAGAATCTCGCCCAGACGGCGGTCAAGGCGGGCCAGCTGAGCGACCGAGGCCTCCACGCGCGGCTCCTCACCCATTGAACGCCGTGGTAGGGGTGGCGGTTCAACCGGCTATGGCTCGTCGCCGCCCTCGATCCGCGCTAGCCACCAGTCCGCGAATGAGCGGCGCGTCTTAACGCTCCGGAGCAACGGCTCGACCTCTGCCCGACGACCAAGCGCGAGGAGGCAGTCGATCCGAATCCAGGCCAGCTCCTCCGCCGGGTCAAAGTCAGGGTCCATTCGGCGTAGGCGCTCGATCCAGGCCAGCGCTCGGCCGGGCTCGCCCTCGTGGTAGAGCAATCGCGCCGCGCGGAAGCAGGCCTCTACAGCGTAGGCACTCTCCGGGTACCGCTCGACTACCGCCCGCAGATGCGCCTCGTGCCGGTTGACCAGCTCGTCGAGCGGCGCCGGCGCAAGCCGCGGCCGGCCAGCCAACATCGCCGCAGCAGCGCGGTCGAGCTCGCTCGTCGGCTCGTTGACGGTGACCGCCACCGGCTCGCTGGCGCCGGCGCGGTCACGGATCTGCGGACTGATGTCCCATCCGTCGTACGCTGCGCATCGGTAGGTCACGGTCACCGAGTACTCGCCCCGGACCAGCGATGAGCGACCGAAGGCTCCGAGCCACAGATCGACGTCAGCGCCCTCGCCCGGGGCCAGCACGATGACCTGTGGTTGTGTGTTCAGGATGATCGGGCTGTAGATCACCGACACGCCCGGAAGCTCCTGGCCCTCGGCGTCGACGACCCGCACGCTAAGCGAGTTCAGGTACGGCGACGGCTCGACCGCGCGGAGGGCCACCGCGGAGAGGTTGGACAACCTCAGCGGCAACACGATGGACAGGCCTTCGAGCACCTCGACGCGTTCGACGCGGCAGGTCAGCACCAGTTCGCCGCCGGCCGGCGCGGCGGAGAATGCCAGCGCCCAGCAGACCATGGCAGCCGGACTGCAGCGCCGGCATACCGGTATCATGGTCGCTTCGGCGCCGGGTCGTCCGCGGCGCGCCGAATAGTCTCGTCCGGCCGTCCAGTTCACTCGAGATCGCCGCTAGTAACACACCCCGCTACCCCACTCCCACGCATCGCACGCCCCCTTGCCCGGCCGCCGTGCCGCCGGGATCACCAGCATCGTCCCCACGCGTCGGTGGTGTCAAACGCGAATCTCGGATGGATGTTGCGCGGCGGTTGACGCGCGGCGGCGCCCGGCCGCTCACGCGCGCTGGAACACGGTCCCTCGCGAGGAGCGGTCGAG
>CAYONP010000085.1:0-26096 GCA_964405335.1 uncultured Fimbriimonadaceae bacterium | reverse complement strand
CGGGCAGGTCTGAGACCTGCCCCTACCGCGCTTGTCGACACGCCCGAACCGCGATGGTGCACACGCCCGGGTCGGCGCGGTCAATGGACCACCAGCTCGTCGATGTGCTGCAGGCCGATCACCTCGTAGAGGTTCATCGTCTCGCTGACGCCCTTGAGCTGCACCGGCCAGCTTCGGCCGGTGACCAGGTAGTAGCTGCACTGCTCGTGGGTCGGCTGACCGATCAGGATGTCGGTGTCGAAGGTGCGGCACTGCTCTTCGATCCGGCTGGCGACGTTAACCGTGTCGCCGATGACGCTGTACTGCGCGTGGGTCAGGCTGCCCAGGTTACCGGCCACCACCGGGCCGGTGTTAATCCCGATGCCCAGCCCGAAGGCGGCCTCGCCACGTTTCTCGGCGGCGGTGCGCAGGCGGCGGGTCTTGTCCTGCATCTCGAGCGCGGCGCGGACCGCGCGCAGCGCGTGGTCGGGGTAGCCGACAGCCGCGAAGGCGTTGAACACCGCCATCAGCCCGTCGCCGAGGTACTTGTCGATGTAGGCGTCATAGCGCAGCAGGATCTCGGACAGGTCGGTCAGGTACTCGTTGAGCAGCTTCATCACCTCGCCGGGATCGATCCGTTCCGACAGCTCGGTGAAGCCGACGATGTCGGCGAACAGGACGGTCACCTCGCGCCGTTCGGCGTGTTCCAGGCTGAGCACGCCCTCGCCGGCGTCGGCCAGTTTGCGCAGCACCTCGGGCGAGACATAGAACTCGAACGCCCGCGACAGGATCCCGCTGGTCTGCTCCTCGCGGGCGAGCCGAAAGGCCGCGCTGCCGACGAACACAACCGCGAGCGCCAGCAGCGGGGCGACCAGGTCGAGCAGCACGCCGCGCGTGAGGAAGGTGTGGAACACGAGATCGAAGTAGCCGACGGCGAAGACCGTGGCGGCGATGCAGGCCCAGAGCGCGCGCAGGCGGCTCAGCAGCAGCGCCGGCAGGATGGTCATGAGCAGCAGCATCAGGTTGTTCATCGGCCGTGCGGCGGTGCGCGCGGTGTGGCCGGTAAGCAGGTTCTCGAGCGCGGTGGCGTGCAGCTCGATGCCCGGTGTGCGGCCGGCGAACGGGGTGGGGTAGAAGTCCATCGCGCCGGTGGCCGTCCAGCCGATCAGCACGATCTTGCCGGCGAAGTCGGCCCGGTCCAGATCTCCGCGCCAGATGTCGATAAAGCTGAACCGGCGGAACGGCGTGGCGGCCGCGACCGCGGCCACCGGCGACGCGGGCCACGGGCCGAGGAAGTCGAGGGTCAGGCTGCCGAAACCGTCGACCGGCACCCGTTGCGAGCCGTAGCGCAGGTGTTGGCGCCAGACCACGTCGACCTGGTCGCGGGCGACGCCGAGCCGGTGCATGGCCACCGCCAGGCTGAGCGAGGGCAGCAGCCGGCCGTCGCAGACCTGGACCAGCGGCATTCGGCGGACGCTGTGGTCGAGGTCGGGCCGCACGTTGACCAGCCCGATCCCGCGGGCCGCGGCGCGGTAGCGCTCGAGCGGGAGCTGCACGCCGCGGGCGGGCGGCGGGCCGCCGTCGGGCGCGTAGCTCAGCGCGTGCGCGAGCCAGCCTGGCGGCGCGCCGGGCTGGTGGTCGAGCGTGGTGGCGGCAAGGAAGACGTTGCCGGCGGCGGCGATGGATCGCTCGAGGGCCAGATCATCGGCTTCGGAGCCCGAGCTGTCGACGAACAGGAAGTCGGAGACGATCAGCTTGGCGCCGGCGGCGGCGAGGTGGTCGATGGCGCGGGCATACTCGCGGCGCGGAAATGGGAACTGCTCGAGATCGCCGGCGAGGAAGGTGCGGTCGTCGATCTCGACGATCACAATGTCCTTGGCGTCGTCGGGTCGCGGCCCGCGGAGGATGAACAGCATGTCGAAGGCCTGCAGCTCCAGGCGCCGCAGCCACGGCGCGTCGACGCCGACAAACAGCAGGGCCCAGACGGCGGCGGCCCAGAGCAGGGTCAGTCGTCCAGCCCGGTTCGAACGACTCATCGCCGGCGTGGCGCCGCTCTCTGGCACGGTTTACACCTCCCGGAGGTCGGGTATCCGATTATCTGACAACGGGCCGCCCGAGGCGAGGTTGCGAGGTGAGTCCCATGCGTAGTCGGGGCATCTACGGCGCGCTGACCGCGCTGCTGCTGGCCATGGTGGTGATGTTGGTCATGCTGCAGGGCGTGCTGCTCGCCGGCATCAGCGCGTTTGCCACCGACGTCACCGGCGAGGTGGTCGTGCTCCGCGGCGGCAACGGCAAGCCCATCCCGCTGGGCGAGACGACCGGCCGGGTGAAGGTCCGCGACGTCGTTCGCACCGGCCCCGATGGCGGCGTGGTGCTCCACTGGGCCGACGGCACGCGGCTCGAAGTCGGCCCCGACAGCCAGCTCCAGGTGCGCAAGTACCAGTTCAACAGCGAGAGCCTCAAGCAGACCTCGCTGCTCCGGCTCGATTTCGGCCGGGTCTGGGCCCGCGTGGCGCACAAGCTGGGGACCGACTCGCGCTTCGAGGTCGAGACCGGGTCGACCGTCGCCGGCGTGCGCGGGACCATCTTCTCGCTCGAGTCGAACGACGCCGGAACCGAGCTACAGGTCTTCGACGGCGCGGTCGAGCTCCGGCGCCACGACGGTGGAGCCGAGCTAATCGGTGCCGGCGGTGCGGCCGTCGTCACCGCCACCTCGACCACGCCGCTACCGCTCGACGACGACCAGATGGCCGAGCTCGGCGAGCACACCATCCTGCAGCCCGGACTGCGGCTCAACCGCGTCCTGGCCGCCGACTTGCGCGACGGCCGGGTAACCCTCAAGGGCACCGTCGAGCCGGGCGCCAGCCTGATCATCGACGGCGCCGAAGTGCCGCTCGAACGCAACGGCCGGTTCGAGCACACGGTCACCGTCAGCCGCGGCGCCAATGAGTACGAGCTGCTGGTCACCGACGCCGCCGGACACCAGCGCCGGCTGGTCAAGCGCTTGGTCCGCGACTGAGCGCGCGCCTCACTCGGCCGTCAGCGATAGCTGAATGCGCACTTCCTTGTCCACACCGCGGTAGCTCATGCCGAACACGCTGGTGTCGAGGCGGAAGTCGGCGCTGACCGTCTGGTCCTTGACCGTCGCTGGGAAGCTGACCTCGTGGGTCACACCATGAAAGGTGAGCTGGCCGGTGATGGTCGCCGACTCGCCGTCCTGCTCAATCCGCGTTGATTCCATCGTGATTTCGGGATAGGTCGCGATGTCGAAAAAGTCGGCGGTGCGCAGGTGGTTGTCGAGCCGGCCGATGCCGGTATCGACCGAGCCGGCGTCGATCACCCCGCGGGCGGAGACCAGCTTCCCATCCGCGAAGGCCAACGCGCCGGCGAGGTTGTGGAACTCGCCCGGGTGCGACTTGCCCGGGCCGTAGCCCTCGAACTCGAACCGGCTGGCCGCCGTGTCGATGGCCACCTCGCCGTCGCGCAGCTCGAGACTCAGCTCGCGCGGCGCCGGCGCCGCGGCGCCGGCGCCACCTCGCCCGCCGCCGCCTGGTCGCGGTCCGTCGCGCCTACCCTCGCCGGCGGGCGGGGCGGCGGGGCTGACTTGCGCCTGCGGCACGTCCTGCGGCGGCTTGGCGCAGGCGAGCAGGAGCAAGCCGGTGAGGATGGCGAGGACTCGAGACATGGCGGCCTCCGGTCGGCACGATCATCGTGCCAACGCTAAGTGTCGGCACGAGCACCGGGCATAACAGGGCCCTGGCTCAGCGCGGTCGGTCGATCCGGCCGAGCAGCTTGTTGACCGAGCCGAGCAGGCTCTCGCCGAGCGGGTGACCGCCCTGCTCGAGGTCGAGCCGGCAGGCGATGCCGGCGCGCTCGAAGGCGGTCATCAGCGCGTGAGTGCATTCGACCGGGATGACCTCGTCGCGCCAGCCGGCGACGAAGTGGACCGAGTCGACCCGGGCGTAGCGTGCGAAGGTGACCGGGTCGATGGTCAGCAGCTTGAGCCGCCAGGCGCCCTGGCGCACCTCCTCGGGCCGGCTGAACAGCTTGACCAGCGGGTGGCTCGAGGCCTGGCCGAGCCGCTCGAGATCGCCACCGGCGGCATAGAGCGTCAGCGTTGCGCCGTCGAACGGCTCGGGGTGCAGGCCGACCAGCCCCGCCGCCAGGCAGCCGCCGAGCGAGTAGCCGGCCAGGCCGACGACCTCGAGGTCCTGCGCGGTGCAGGCGTCGACCGCGCGGCGCACGTCGAGCGCCGTCTGGCGGCCCAGCTCGCGCAGCCCATCGAGGTCGCTGCCGGCCAGGCTGAGCCAGCTCCCCTCGCGCTGTTCGGCCACCGGCAGCGGCACGATCAGCACCTGCCGCGGCGGCTCGAACCGGTTGGCGAACAGAATCGACTCGACGTCGAAGGAGAACCCGCGGTCGGCCGCCGACGACGGCAGGTAGAGCGTGACCTGCCCATCGCCGCCGCGCTCGGGAGTCAACAGGAGCGCGGTGACATGGGTGGTCGCGCCGGTGCGCAGGTTGACCGTGGCGTACTTGAGCTCGGCGGCGCGGAAACCGAAAAAGTCGGACTCGAACTGCTCGAGGATCCGCTGCACGGCTGGCCGGGCAACCAGCGGTACGTTGCGCTGGAGCATGGTCGTCGCCGGCAGGCGGACCGCGTCGATGGGCACCGCGCCGGCGCGCGCGTAGTCCTTGGCCGCCGTGCGGCGGACCAGCCAGACGGCCAACGCCGGCCGCAGCGCGAGGAAGCCGACGGTAACCGAGACGATCACCGCGGCGAGGACGGCGAGGCGTCGGCTCCGCCGGTCGCCACGCAGTTGCCGGGCCCAGTCGGTCGCTCTGCTCATGCCAGCCTCCAAGCCGCCGGCGATCCTAACGCCTGGCGCGCGACGCCGGTGCCCACCAGCGCTACACCCGGCGCGGGGCGGTTGTTCGCCGGGCCGTGCGCCGGCCGGCCGGCAGGTCCTCCCGCCTGCGGGGCGAAGCCGAACCGCCGGAGGGGCTCGCATGGCGGTGAGCAGCCCGGAGCGTGGGGTCAGCCTGCGCGCCGTGCTGCTGGGCCTGGTGCTGCTGCCGGTCAACGCCTGGTGGCTGATCCAGATCGAATACGTCCGTTACTCGGATACGCCGACCATCCCGCAGCTCTTCTTCCACTGCGTCGCCCTGCTGCTGCTCCTGACCGTGGCCAACCGGCTGGCCCAGCGGCTCTTGCCGCGCCTGGCCTTCTCGCGCGTCGAGCTGCTCTGCGTCTACACCATGCTGGTCATCGGCAGCAACATAGCCGGGCACGATCAGCTCCAGATTCTGTTCACCACCATTGCCTATGCCCACGGCATGGCGACGCCCGAGAACCGCTGGGCCGAGGTGGTCTGGCCGCACCTCCCGAACCGCCTGGTGATCACCGATCCCGCCGCGCTCGAGGCGCTGATCCACGGCCACAGCAGCCCGATCGAGTGGCTCCACGCCTGGTTCGCAACGCTGGCGGTGTGGAGCCTGGTGGCGCTGCTGGTCGCCGGCACGCTGCTCTGCGCGGCGGCCCTGCTGCGCCGGCAGTGGGACCATGAGCGGCTGACCTATCCCCTGGCCGAAATCCCGCTGGCGGTCAGCGATCCGCGGCTGAGCCTGTTCCGCAGCGGCGGGTTCTGGGCCGGCGCCGGACTGGCCGCCGGCTTGCAGTTGGTCAACCTGGCCCACCAGATCTGGCCGTCGGTGCCGGGGATCAGCATCGGCGTGCGCACCACCGCGTTCAGCCAGCCGCCGTGGAACGCGATGGGCAGCATCCCGATCTGCTTCTACCCGTTCGCTTTCGGGCTGTCGTTTCTGCTCCCGGTCGAGCTCTCGTTCTCGTGCTGGTTCTTCTTCCTGCTCACCCGGCTCGAGCGCGTCGTCGCCGCGCAGTTCGGGTACACCGAGTGGGACGGCTTCCCATACGTCAACCAGCAGGCCTCGGGCGCCTTCGTCGGTTTCGGGCTGTTCGTCATCTGGGCCGCCCGCCGGCACCTCGCCGCGACCTGGCGCATCGCCGTCGGCGGCGAGCGCGACCGAACCGTCGCCGCGGAACCGCTGAGCTACCGCGCCGCCTGGCTCGGCTTCGGCGCCGGCGGACTGCTGCTCGTCGGCTTCACCGTCGCCGCGGGTATGCGCCTGTGGGTCGCCGTCGCGTTCTGGCTCCTGCTGCTGGCGATCGTCCTCACCGTGGCGCGGGTGCGGGCCGAGGTGGGGCTGCCCAGCATCGAGCTCTATCAGCGCGGCGCCGACGACATGCTCCGCCGCGCCGGCGGCACGCTGACCTATCGTCCAGACGAGATGATCATCCTGACGCTCTTCTTCTGGCTCAACCGCACGCAGCGGAACTACAACCTGCAGCATCAGCTCCACGGTTTCCGGCTGGCCTCACGCGTCGGCCTCGAGCCGCGCCGGTTCAACGCCCCGATCGTGCTCGCCACGGTGTTCGGCATCGCTGCCGCCTGGTGGGCGATGCTCTCCGTCGGCTACGACGTCGGCCTGCAGGGCGGGCGGTTCACCGGCCCGGCCAACTGGGCTTTCGGCAACGATCCGTGGCAGCAGGTGACCCGCCGGCTCGAAGTGCCCGAGGCGGCCGACCGCGGCGGCACGGTGGCCTACTTCTGGGGCGCGGCCATCTGCTGGCTGCTGGTCGCCGCGCGGACGCGGTTCGTCTGGTGGCCGCTGCACCCGGCCGGATGGGTGGTGGCCAACAGCTTCGCCCTGCTGCGGCTGTGGGTGCCGATCACCATCACCTGGGCGGTGAAGTCGGCGATCTTGCGTTACGGCGGCCTGCGCGGGTATCGCCAGGCGCTGCCCTTCTTCGTTGGTCTGGCGATTGGCGAGTACAGCGCCGGCCTGCTGCGCACAGTGATCGACCTCGGCTGGCGGCTCTACCTGCCGGTCGACTCGGGCATCGGCGGGCTATGATCGGTCGCGCACCGGGTCGCGGCGGATGGGCAGCCGGACCGTGAAGGTAGTGCCGCGATCGGGCTCGCTCGAGACGTCGATGTCGCCATGGTGGTGGTCGACAAAGCGGCGCACGATGGCCAGCCCGAGCCCCGGCCCACGGGTGTTGTACTCGTACTGACCCGAGCTGTGGTGCAGCGTGTCGAGGCTACAGAAGAAGTCGTCGAAGATGTGCGGCAGGTCTTCGTCGCGGATGCCGGTGCCGCAGTCGGCCACGCAGAGCTTGACCCAGCCCGGCGCGCTGGGCCCCAGCTCGAGCCGCACGGTGCCGCCGTCGGGACTGAACCGGATGGCGTTCATCAGCAGGTTGACCGCCACGTCGCGGACCATCGAGGCGTCCATCTCGACCTCGGGCAGCGAGCCGTCGAGCCGGCACTCGAGCGTCTGGCCACGCAGCTCGACAAACGGCTGCACATCGGCCGCGGCCTGCCGCAGGGTGTCGGCCAGGCTGCGCAGGCGGAACGGCTCGCCGGGCGCGCGGTCGCCGGTGTAGAGCAACTTGAGCGCCGAGTCGACGATGTTGGCCAGCCGGGTGGTGCTACGCCGCGCCGAATCGAGCAGGTTGTCGCGCATGTCGGCGTTGTCGCAGGCGCGCAGCAGGTCGAGGATGCCGGTGAGCAGCGTCACCGGCGTTCGCAGCTCATGCGCCGCGACGTCGAGGAAGGCGGTTTTGAGCCGCTCCAGGCGGGTCAGCTCCTCGGCCTGCAAGGTCTGCAGCCGGGCCTTGCGGATTTCGCCGTTGGCCGCTTCGAGCGCTTCGTTCTTGCGTTCGAGCTGGACGAACAGCCGCTCGAGCTGATGCGTGTACTGCTCGGCCTCGGCCTCGCGCTGTTTGCGGTCGCGGACATCACGGATGAGCACGCAGACGGTCGCGGCGCCGGCCTCGCCGGCCGGCTGCGGCGCGGTGGCCAGCTCGACGTCGACCGGCTCGCCGCTGCGGGTGCGCAGCCTGACCTCCATCGCATCGGGCAGCCCGCTGCGCAGCGCGCTGTCGACCCGCTCGGCGAGGAACTCGCGGTCGGTCTCGGAGAGCAGGTCGGGCAGTGTGCGGCTGCGCAGCTCTTCGATATCGAAGCCGAGCCGCTGCTGCAGTTCGCGGTTGGCCGCCAGCCAGTGGCCCTGCTCATCGAGGTAGCCGACCATCGCCGGCGCATCGTCGATCCAGCCGCGGAAGCTGGCCGTGGTGATGCCGGTCGGGTCGAGCCCGAGCGGCGCGGCGACGCCGACCAGGCGCTGGGCGCCGTCGCCCAGGATGCTGACCCAGACGGTCTGCCGCGTCTCCTCGCTGCCGTTGAGGCTGAGCCGGGTCGAGGTGGCCAGCCCGGCCCGGCCGGCGGCCAGCGCGGCCGGATCGGCCAGGGCGCGGCGCAGGGCCTGTGCATCGGGGTGTTGCAGTAGCCGCGCGCCGGCATCGTTGCTGCTGGCGATGCCGCCGCCGTCGTCGAGCAAGTAGACCGCCACATCCCGCGCGCCGCAACTTGCCCCCGCGGCCGGGGCCGAGTCGCTCATGCAAAGCTCCGGAACCGGTGCCCGGGGGCACCCCAGCTCGTTGGACACCCGGCCGCACCAGACGCGGCGGTGTCCACCCATCCATTCGGACAGCATACTCCGCGCTGTCGATGCACATGTTGTGATTGTCTTGAGTGACGGTTGCGAGCCGGGCCGGCGGCCGCAACAATGCTCAGTCAGCGGGTTCGTGAGTCGAGTCATGGCCAGATTTGACCATTCGGCGATCCGCTGCTAGAGTCCGGCGGTGCGTTCGTGGAGCCGTCGCGGACTTCTCGTTTGCCGCGCCGGTTCCGGAAAGGACACCTTACCGTGTCCTCGCGATTGGGACGGGCAGCTTGCTTGGCAGGCCTTCTCCTCGGGTCGGCCACCGCCGCGGGGGCGGCACCACAGCCAGGCGTTGCGCTCTGGTGGGTCGCCGCGCCCGAGGCCCAGGAGGCGTGGAGTGCCACGGTCCGCGACCAGCTCGGCGAGCCGGCGGCGGCCGTGCTGCGACAGGTCGTCGCCGCGCCGGTACACTTTGCCACCGCCCCTCTGGCCGATGCCGGCTTGCTGATGAACCTGCGCGAGCTGCCGGAGCGCCTGGCCGCCGCGGGCGAAATCGCCGGCGGCGAGGGCGAGCGCCGGCACGTCATCTGCGCGCAAATCCGCCGGGGTGACGGCACCGCCGTGATCGAGTTCGCCGTGTGCGACCTGGATCGAGCCGTGCTGCTGACCTACAAGGCTGGTGAGTGCCCGCTCGAGTCGGTCGAACGCCGGTTCCTCGAGTTGCTGCTCGAGGTGGCCCAGGGCAGCCTGCCCGAAACGCGTCGCACGGTCAACGCCAGCCACGCCGCCGGCGGTGAGCCGGTCCGCGACGCGCCGCTCAACATGACCCAACTGCCCGACGGCGTCTGGTCGCAGGCCGCGCTCGACAGCCTCATGGTCACCGGCCTGGGTGAGCCGTCCGGTCCGGTCCGCGTGCTGACCGAGACGCGGCGATTGATGGCCAACCACGCCGGCGCCAGCGGCCAGCGGCCGCTCGACATCTCGATCTACCGCAGCGGCGAACAGACGCAGGTCGAGATCGAGGCCGAGGCGCCGCTCGAGAGCTACACCATTCCCCGGCGCGGCGCCTGGGCGGCGGTCGACGTCGACGGCCTGCGTGTGGCGGGTGAGCATCGCCTCGAGATCGGCCGCAGCGGGCTGGTCGGTCTGGTCGTCAAGCCGTCGGATGACGAGCCCGAGGCGACCCGGATCGGGTTTGAGCTGACCGACGCCGGCGAGCTGAGACTCAACTTGAGCCAGGACCGGCGGCGCCTGACCATCACCGTTGGCAAGGACGTCGCACCGCCGGCGGCCGGCGAGGTGTCCAATCCAGACCTGCCGTTCGCCAGCTACGAAGTCGTCCGCTCCTTCAGCGGCATGGCGAGCTGGTACGGCGGCAAGTGGCACGGCCGGCGCACCGCCAGTGGTGAGGTCTACAACCAGTGGGCCTGGACCGCCGCGCACCGCTCGCTGCCGATGGGCACCTGGGTGAAGGTGACCAACGTGGCCAACGGCCGGTCGGCCATCGTGCGCATCAACGACCGCGGGCCGTTCGTCCGCGGCCGCGTGCTCGACGTCTCGGCCGCCTGCGCCCAGGCGCTTGGGTTCTACTCGCGCGGCGTCACCCAGGTCCAGGCCGGCGTCCTGCGCGTCGGCGGCTGAGCCGCGCCCGCCGCCGGCGCGCCGGCGAAACGCGGGACCGACGGCGCGGCGGCCGAACCTCCGCCCGCGCCGGCACCGACCCGCAGCCCAGCCAACGCGCCATGAACGCCACGGTGGCCAGGCTCGGCGTGTGCCCGCCACTGAACAGCTCCAGCTCGGCCAGCTCGCTGAGTCCCAGGGCGCGGTACCAGCCGGCCACCGGCGCGAACGCCGACTCGACCTGCTCGAACGGCACCACCGGATCGTCCAGGCCGCTGGTGATCTGAAGTGGTTCGGGCACCATCAACCCGGCCAGCTCGACATCGCTGAACTCGAGCAGCCAACCCGGGATGAACTGCTCCTCCTCGGGCGAATCGAGATATGCCACCTGCCGGGCGTCGTGCGTGTCGAGCAGGCGTGCGGTTCGATCGCCGAACCAGCTCGCGACGCTGACCGCGGCGATGCGCGAATCGAGCGCGGCGAGCAGCATCGCGACCTGGCCGCCGCGGCTGAACCCCCACGCGCCGACCGCGCTCGGGTCGACCGGCAGGTCGTCCACGCGGTCGAGCAGCCGGATGAGGCTGAGCACCTCGAGGCCGAGCCACTCGCGGCCGATCAGCCGTGCCTTACGGGCCAGTTGCAGCCGCGCGTGCCAGCCGGTGACCAGCCGCGGCACGATGACGTGACAGCCGGCGGCCAGCAGCGCGGCAACGACGGCCGAGCGGTCGTTCGGTGCGACCAATCCGGCGAACGCCTCGGCCGTGTCGAGCAGGCCGTGGAAGGCCAACACCGCCGGGCGGACCGCCGCATCGGCGAGGAGCAAGAGGGCCTCGCACGGCAGGCCGGGCCACGGTTCCCAGGTGAGCTGCTCGATCGCGTGAGGCCCGAGCAATCCGACCCGCCGGCGCCGGATGGGGGGCGTCGCGGCGGCCGGCGCTGGGTCGAGCCGCAGCAGCTCGCGCAGCTGTGTTCGGCCCGGCTCGACCGAGACGAGGTAGCTTTCGACGTCGGCCAGGTCGCGCCGCCAGCGGCCGGCGCGCTGTTGATCGGCCTGCTGAGCCAGGGCGTCGAGCCAGGCGCCGGCGCGTGCGGCGGTGTCGCCGGCACGCTGATCGACCGCGCGCGAAGAGACCTCGAACGGCCGCACCGGCGTCTCCGGGCGGGCAACGTAGCACACTGGCAGTCGGCGGTCAACGCGTTGACGGTCGTGCTCGCGGCCGGTACAATCAGCCCGCCCGCGCCTGTAGCTCAGGGGACAGAGCGGCGGCCTTCTAAGCCGCGGGTCGCAGGTTCGAATCCTGCCAGGCGCGTCAGCCCCGCCAGCCGAGCAGCGCCGCCGGCAGGGTCATGCAGCCCATCGCCGCCGGCGGCCGGATGGTCGGATCAACGAGATAGCGGACCGGCACCGACAGCTCCTCTTCGGCGGTGAGAATGGCCAGCCGCGTGGTGACCGGTCCGGGCGCCGCGGTGCGCGGGATGCGCAGCACCAGGTGGAGCCGAATGTCGGCCCCGTGCGCCGTGGCCGGCAAGATGCGCAGCCGGTCGTCTTTGCTCTCGGCAGTGCCCTCGGGCCGCACGCCGGGCCGGCGGTCGCGGATCTCCAGCTCCAGGTCGCGAATCTCACCCGGCGCCACCGGTCCCACCTCGAGCTCCGGCGGCCGCAGCTCGATCCAGCTTGCCCGCACCGGCCGCGCCAGGGGCGCTGGCGGTGTGCTGAGCAACTGTACAAAGGCCGCCGCCGACTCGGGCCGTTGGCCGGGGTCGGCCGCGATCGCCCGGTCGAGCACCTGCGCCTCATGCTCGTCGAGGTCGTCGCGCAGGGCCAGGAGCGGCTCGGCGCGCAGGCGGCGGAGCATCACCGGATCGGTCGGGTCGAGTCCGGTCAAGGCCCGCCGCAGGCTCATCGCCAGTGCGTGCAGGTCGCTCCGCGCGGCGGGATGCTCCTGTTCGACCGGGTCGGGCGGCGCGTAGCCCGGCGTGCCCAGCCGGCCGCTCGGGTTGAGCGGCACCGTGCCGTAACCACCCGGCTCGAATGCCTCGCGGCACAGGCCATAGTCGATCAGCATCGCCGCCCGGTCGTCGCGCCGGACCAGAATGTGCGCCGGTTTGACATCGCCGTGCACCAGCCCGTGCTGGTGGAGGTAGCCGAGCGCCTGGAGGATCTGCCGGCCCCAGCCGAGCACGCGCTGTGCCGGCAGGACCTGGTTCCGCGCCGCCGCCACGGTGGAGATCTCCTCCAGTGAACTGCCGTCGACGAACTCCATGACCAGGAAGTGGCGGGCCGGGATGCTGACCGCGCCGGGCGAGTCCTCGGCGACCTCGAGCCCGGTCATCGGGTCGATCGCGAACGGGCCTTCGAGGTCGACCGGCTCGGCGTGCGGTATGGCCGGGTGGTCGAAGCGAGTCAGCCAGTGCGCCTCGCGACGGAAGTAGCGCAGCGCGTTCTCGACTTCGACCGGCTCGGCAAAGGCGTGCATCTCCTTGACCGCGCGCTCGGGCCCGCCGCGGCGGTCGCGGCAGCGGTAGACCGTGCCGTAGGCGCCGGCGCCGAGCAGCTCGGTGACCTCCAGCGTGCCGAGCAGCGTGGCGCCGAGGGGGTGGGTCAGCCGAACCGGCATCGCGCTAGGCCTCGACCAGCCGCAGCAGGACCTTGCCCAGCCGCAGCGTGTCGCCGATGTTCAGCGGATGGGCCAGACCGTCGGCGATGGGCCGGTTGTTGACGTAGGTCTTGTTGTGCCCGCCAAGGTGGGTGACGAACAGGAACGAGCCCTCGAACGAGAGCCGGGCGTGCTGGCGATGGACGTACCCCTCGTCGAGCCCGCTCAGGTCGACGTCGGGGTAGACCTCCTCGCTCGGGTCCTCACGGCCGACCAGCATCTCGGCCTGGTTGAGCACGAACTGCTTGCCGACCACCAGCCCTTGCTCGACCACCAGTTTGACCTTGCCCCGCTGCGGGCCGGTGACCAGTTGACCCGAGCGCTCGTAGTCGGGCGGCGGCAGCTCGGCCGGTTCGGGCTGCGGACCGGGCTCGGGCTCGATCCGCCGCGCCGCCGGCTCGCCGGCGAGCACCGGCTCCGGCTCCGGCTCCGGCTCAGGTTGCCGGACCGGCTGGTCGCCGGCGGCGGCCGGCAGCCGCGCGCCGCAGGCCTCGCAGAAGGCGAACCGGGCGTCGTTGTGGTGCTGGCAGGCGGGGCAGGCGCGGCCGTCGGCCGGCGCGGCGACCGCTTCGACGTCGGGCTCGGGCGCGGTGGCCGGCTCCTCCAGGTCGTTGCCGCAGCGCTCGCAAAAGAGCGAGCCGGGTACATTGTCGTGGCCGCAATCGGAACAACGCATCGCTGCTTACCCCAGCCGTTGGGTCGGTTTGGTCGCCTGGCTCGAGCGCGCCAGGGCATCCTGTGAGATCGGCTCGCCGCGCGCCAGCGCCTCTTCCATCTCTTCGAGGATGCGGGTCGCCGACGCCTTGCCCAACCGCACGGTCAACTGCTTCTTCCGCGACAGCACACTGGTCTGACGCCCGGCGTCACCGCAGGCCACCGCCTGCTCCAGCTCATTCTCCAGCAACGAGTCGACCACCTCGGTGGCCAGCCGGACCACCTCGGGATTGCGCTGCGCCAGGGCCCGCTCGTGGTCGGTGTATTCGAGCACCACCGGCCGCGAGGCCGCCTGCTCCTCACCGCCCGAGTGCCACGTCGCCGCGACCTCGAACAGCCGCTCGCGGCCCGGCTGGCCGTCGGCCCGGCCGCTGGTCACCACGTCGACCAGAAACGCCTGCGGCTGGCCGTCTTGGAAGCTGCCCAGCGGCACGCTGAACGCGCCGGCGACCACCTCGGGCGGGTCGAACAGCTTCTTGTCGGGGAAGACGCGCCACAGCCGCCGGACCGTGCCGCCGAGATGGCGGACGGTCAGCGTGACCTCGGCGGTGACAGTGCGCTGGATGCGGCCCAGCTCCTGCCGGAACTGATCGCCCAGCGCCGCCGGCGAGCTGCAGTAGAGGAACTGCCCATTGCCCGAATCGGCCAGGTTGCGCAAGAACGCCTGGTCATACCGCTCGGCATCGCCCAAGCCGATCGCCGTGAGCGAGACGCCGTGCTCGCGCATCTCGCGGTCGACGCGACCGATGTAAGGCACGGTGTCCTGGTCGACATAGCCCTGCAGCGTGGTGGGGTAACCGTCGGAGAGCAGGATGACGAAGCTGGTCCGGTCGGGCCCGGCGTGGCGGCGCACCTCGCGGTAACCCTCGTCCAGCCCGCGCAGCAGCGAGGTGACGCCCTCCGCGCGCAGGTGCTGGAGCGCCAGGCGCGCCTGCTCGCGCACCTGCTCGGTGTTGCGGTGGGCACTGAGCAACACATTGGCGTGCGTGCCGAAGCTGATCAGCGAGACGACGTCTTCGGGGGCGAGGAGATCGAGCAGCTCGATCACCGTCTCTTTGGCATAGACCAGCTTCTCGTGCGCCATCGATTCGCTGGTGTCGAGCAGGATGGTCAGGTTGAGCGGCAGCCGTTGCAGCCGGCCGGGCGGCGCCAGCTCGACCAGCACGGTGGTCAGGAACTCGCCGTCGAGCGGTCGGTAGGCCTTGTCCAACGCGGTGCGCAAGCGGAACGGTTCGGCCATCAGCCTATCTCACCCAGCATCACGCCGATGCCTCGCTCGCTCGCCTCGAGGTCGAGCACCGCGGCGGTGACGTTGTCGCCACTGCCGGCGGCGCAGGCGGCGATGACCACCGCCTCGGCCCGCTCTTCGGCGGTGCGGTGCGAGGCGAGCAGATCGGCCAGCACGGCGTCGCTCAGCACACTGGTTGCGCCGTCGCTGCAGAGCAGCACCCGGTCGCCGGCCTGGAGCAATCGCATCACCGCGCCGCCGCCCTTCTGACCGCCGCCGACGTAGCAGGTGATCAGGTTCGCGTCGGGATGCGACGCCGCCTCGGCGGCGGCCAGTCGCCCGCCGTCGACCAGCTCCTGCACCAGCGAGTCGTCGCGCGTCAACCGCTCGATCCGCCGGCCACGCAGCAGGTAGCAGCGGCTGTCACCAAGATGACGCACGAACAGCCGCCGGCCAACGCGTACGGCGACCACCAGCGTCGACGCCGGCGGAAACGCCTCGTCACTCTCGGCCAGCGCGGCGACGGTCTCGTCGGCGGCGGCCACGGCACCTTCCAGCGCCTCCCACACCGCCTCGTTGTCCTGCCAGCGCATCGGTCCGCCGCTGGCCAGCGCCACCGCCTGGGCCATGCCGAAGCCGCTGGTCAGCGTGGTCAGCGCCAACTGCGCCGCCCGCGCGCCGTCGCGGTGGCCGCCGAGCCCATCAGCCACCGCGGCCAGGTCGAGCTCGAGCAGCCCGCCGCCGGCTACCTGACACTCGCGGACCACCACCGCGGCGTCCTCATTGTGCGTGCGCACCGGGCCGGCATCGCTCGAGACCGCCGCATGGCTGACCAGGTCGCCCGTGCCGACCAGGGCGACCATCGCCGACATGACCGCCCGCACCGAGCCGAACCCGCCCGGCGCGTGCAACTGCTCGAGCAACTCGCTCAGCTCGATCGTGTACCGCGTGTTGGCTTTGACCATCGCGCCGGCCAGCGCGGCGAGCCGCTCCACCGGCCGCTCATCGGCTCCCGCCACGGTCACCGGGCCGACATAGCAGACCGCGCCGTCGGGCAGAAGCAGGATCTGTTCGGCGACGAAACCGGCGGTCGATGCGCCCTGCGACACGAGCTGCATCAGCCCGGCGGCCAGCTCGCACAGCAGGGCCAGCACGCCCTCGTCGCTGGCCAGCGGGGTGATCCGCGTCAGCGGCGTGCCGCCGTGGCAGCCGAGCGCCAGGATGCTCTGCCCGTTGGCCTCGAATCGCGCCGACAGCGCGGGGATGGCCGTCTCGCTCATCCGCGCGCCGGGATCGGCGTCGCGCAGGTCGGGCGCGCCGCCGCTGCCGCGGGCGAGCAGCACCTGGCGGCTGATCCGCCCGCCGTCGCCGGCCAGCGCGAGATAGAGGTGGCCGTCGGCCGCCGGGCCGAGATGCTCGCGCACCTCATAGACCCCATTGAGCAGCGACCCGACCGGTAGTACGGCCACCGTTGCGCTCACGGCCCGACCTCCGCCGGTGGCTCGTCGAGCACCGGCCGCAGCCGCAGCACGGCCACCAGGTCGGCCAGTTCGAGCCGCGCACCGGGACCGATGGTGTGACGACTGCCCGGCTCGACCAGCCGGCCGTTGAGCCGCGTCGGGTTGACCGTCTCGCCGACCTCGAGTTGCCACTCGCCGACACCGGTCCGCTCGAGCACCGCGTGCCGGCGGCCGATGTGCCGCGCCGGGTCGGCGGCGCTGAGGTCAATCTCCGGGTAGTAGCCAGTGTCTGGGTCATTGCGGCCGATCACCGCCCGGTCCTGCTCGAGGTAGACCGCCCGCGCCGGCCGGTGCCGGGGCAGGATCTGCAGCATGGCGACCTGGTACATCGCCCCGTCGAGCCCGCAGTGGATCGAGTGCTCACTCGCCGGCGCGCGGCCGCAGACCGGACAACTGCAGGCCAGCAGCGGGTGCTGGTTGAGCGCGGTCAGCGGCAGCCGCAGCGCCTCGGCCGGCGTGGCGGCGCCGCCGCGCAGCAGCTCGCCCAGCGCCGCGGCGGTCGGGGGCCGGTCGGCCGGATCCTGCTGCAACGCCTGCAACACCGCCTGGCAGAAGCCGCGGCTGAGCAGGTCGTCGTAGCCACGGAAGTCGGTCGGCGTTGCCCGGCGCGCCGGCGGCTGGCCGCAGGCCAGTTCGTAGAGCACCGCGCCGATGGTGTAGACATCGGTCGCCGGACCGAGTGCATGGCGACTGCCATACAGCTCAGGCGGCGCATAGCCCTCGGTGCCCAGTCCCTGGGTCGCCTGCTGCGTGCCGGCGTTGAACCGGGCGGTGCCGAAGTCGATCAGCTTGATCCGCTTGGCCACCGCGTCCCACATGATGTTCGACGGCTTGAGGTCGCGGTAGATCACCTGGCCCGAGAGGTGATGCAGGCTGTCGATCACCGCGCAGAGCTGCAGGCCGAGAGTGACCACCGTCGTCTCGGGGAAGGGATGCCCGGTGCTCAGTTGGTGACGATCGAAGACGACGCGTAGCGTCTCGCCCTCGACGTGCTCCATGACCAGGAACACCTCATCGTCCCGCTGGACCAGCTCGTAGCCCTGGACCATCAGCGGCAGCCGGAAACGGGTCAGGATCTCGGCCTCGCGCTCGAAACAGCGCCGCTGATAGGCAATGTCCGCAACGGGCAGCTCCTCGCTCGGCTCGAACTGCTTGATCACCCGCCACGAGCCGTCGGAGGTCCGCGCGCGGAAGGCGCAACCATAGGCGCCACGGCTGATCACCGCGGCAATGGTGTAGGTCTCCAGCGCGCCTTCGAGGATGTCGCCCGGCCGCAACAGCAAGGATGGTCCCTCCACGCCGATTCTAGCGACCTTCGCCGCCCGCCGTCAAACCCCATCGCCCGGGGTCAGGTCCCACGATCACGTTGCTAGTAACAGAATCGGTGCCAAGTGGTTACATAACGCATGATTCAGGGACCTGACCCCGGAGGTTGACGGGTGGCGCGATTGGCGGCACACTGAGGTGAGTACATCACTGCTTGGGGTGTCGCCGGCGCGACTGAGAGGGCCTGGGGCCCAACCCATTGAACCTGATGCGGTTCGTACCGCCGTAGGGAAGCCGCGACCATGGTCGCCTGAGCGCCCTGGGCCGACGGGCCGGGGCGCTTCTTCTTTACCGGTGCGCCGCGGGAGAGTGTCGTGACTACCCGTAGGCGAGCCTTCACGCTCATCGAGCTGCTGGTCGTGATCGCGATCATCGCGATCCTGGCCGCGATTCTGTTCCCCGTCTTCGCCAAGGCGCGCGAGAAGGCGCGCGCGGCGAGCTGTCTGTCCAACGTCAAGCAACTCGGCCTGGCGGTGATGCAGTACAACAGCGACTACGACGGGACGTTCCCCATCTCGTACCAGGACGCCGCCGGCGGACCCGGCTCGGCGGCGCAGATCCCCTTGACCTGGCCGAACCGCATCCAGGCGTACATCAAGAACAACCAGTTGTTCGCCTGCCCCTCGGACCAGCGGCCGCCGAACGTCGACTTTCCCGGTTGCCGGCCGATCTTGCAAAGCTATGCCTGGAACCGGTTCATGGGCGTCGACATACCCGCCTGGGGCTACTGGGAGGTGCTCAAGGAATCGCGCATCGCCGCGCCGGCGCAGCTGCTGGTCTTCGGCGATGACGACTCAGACTGGCTCGCGGCGGGCTATGGCGGGCGGTTCAACACCCTCGACAGCCCCGACTGGTTCGAGGCCTTCCACCGCGAGGTCTTCCGCGGCCGGCACAACGAGGGCGACAACATGCTGCTCGCCGACGGCCACGCCAAGTGGTACAACTCGTCGACCATCGAGGACGGCGCCGTGACCACCATGGGCATCACCGTGCTGCCCGACGTCACCCCGTGACCAGCCAACTCGCCCCGGCCGACCAGGCTGTCGTGGCGGTCTACCTGCTCGCCATGCTCCTGGTCGGCCTGGGCCTGGGCCGCGGCGAGAAAACCAGCGAAGGCTGGTTCCTGGCCGGCCGCGGCCTGACCCTGCCCGCCTTTGTCGCCACGCTGGTGGCCACCTGGTACGGCGGCATCCTCGCCGTCGGCGAGTTCGGTTGGCTCTCCGGCATCTCGGTGCTGACCGTCTATGCCGTGCCTTACTACGTCTCGGCCGCCGTGTTCGCCCTCTGGCTGGCGCCGAAGATACGGCGGTCGGAGCTGTTCACCATTCCCGACAAGCTGGCCGAGGTCCATGGCCGGTCGGCGGGTCTGGTCGGGGCGCTGTTCGTCTGGTTGTTGAGCAATCCCGCGCCGTATCTGCTGATGCTCGGCGTGCTACTCGAGCTGAGCTTCGGCCTGCCGGCGATCCCCGCGCTGCTCGCCGGCCTGGTGCTCTCGACGGTCTACGTCTATACCGGCGGCTTCCGGGCCGATGTGCGGGTCAACCTGGTCCAGTTCGTGCTCATGTTCGCCGGCTTCGCGGTGCTGCTGCCGTTCTGCCGCGCGCGGCTCGGCGGACTGGACCGGTTCGTCGCCGAGCTGCCCGAACTGCACCTCTCCTGGCACGGCGGCAACCCCTGGCAGTACTTGCTGGCGTGGTTCTTCATCGCGCTCTGGGCGCTGGTCGAGCCGAGTTTCCACCAGCGCTGCTACGCCGCGCGCGACCCCGAGACGGCCCGCCGCGGAGTGCTCTGGAGCATCCTCTTCTGGATGCTGTTCGACGCCATGACCTGCACCGCCGCGCTCTACTCGCGCCTGGCGCTGCCCGCGCTCGAAAATCCGGTCATGGCCTTCCCGGCGCTGGCCGGTGTGGTCCTGCCCGCCGGCCTGCTCGGCCTGTTCTATGTCGCCATGTTGGCGACGGTCATGTCGACCGTGGTCAGCTACACTTTTCAGTCGGGCGTGACCTTCGCTCGCGACCTGGTCTGGCGCCTTCGCGGCGGCGATCCCGACGCGCAGGTGGCCGGCCGGACCGCGATGGGGCTGCTGCTCACCTCGCTGATCGCCGTCACGCTGGCCCTCCTCGTGCCGTCGGTCAAGGACCTCTGGTACAACTTCGGCACGACGTTTGTTCCCGGCCTGCTGCTGCCCGTGCTGACCGCATACGCCCCGCGCTGGGCCCCGCCGCGCCGGCTGGTGCCCTGGGCCATGCTGGCCGCCAGCGGCAGCTCGCTGGCCTGGCTGCTGATCGGCCTGCGGCACGCGCAGGACGGCTGGCCGGTCTATCCGCTGGGGCTCGAGCCGATGTATCCCGGCCTGTTGGTTTCGCTGGCGCTGTTTGTCATCGGGCGCGCGGCGCGGCTTGACCGCAACCGGCCGCGGGCCTAACCTGTCGCTGCCGGAGCCTCCGTGTGATCGACCCCCGTGTGCGCCTGCTTGCCGATGTTCTGTGCCACCACTCGCTGCACCTCAAGCCGGGCGAGTCGGTGCTGCTCGAGGCCTTCGACGTGCCCGACGAGGTCGTCGCCGCCATGGTCGACGTGCTCTGCGGCGCCGGGGTCTGCCCGCTGGTGGCCCTGCGCAGCGCGGTGGTGCAGCACAAGCTGCTGCAGCACGCCGGCGAGGGGTTGATGAGCCTCACCGGCGCGGTCGACAGCCACCGCATGGGCGCGGTCGATGCCTACATCGGCCTGCGCGGCGCGCTCAACATCACCGAGAATGCCGACATCCCGGCCGAGCGGATGCGGCTCTACACGCACCATGTCTACCGCCCGGTGCACCTCGAGCTGCGCGTACCGCGCGGCCGGTGGGTCGTGCTGCGCTGGCCGAACAGCAGCATGGCGCAGCTCGCCGGCATGAGCACCGAGGCGTTCGAGGACTTCTACTTCTCGGTCTGCTGCTTCGACTACGCCAAGCTGGAAGCCGCGATGAAGCCGCTGGTGTCGCTGCTCGAGGCGACCGACGAGGTGCGCCTGACCGGCCCCGGCACCGACTTGAGCTTCTCGGTCCTCGGCATTCCGAAGATCCTCTGCGCCGGCGAGTACAACATCCCCGACGGCGAGGTCTTCACCGCGCCGGTGCGCGAGAGCATCAACGGCACCATCCGCTTCAACGCCCCGGCGGTCTACCATGGGGTCAACTTCGACGACATCGAGCTGACCTTCCGCGACGGCAGGGTAGAACAGGCGACGTCGAGCAACACGGCGCGGCTGAACGAGATTCTCGACACCGACGAGGGGGCGCGCTACACGGGTGAGTTCGCGATCGGGGTGCATCCGCGGATCACCGAGCCGATGCGCGACGCGCTGTTCGACGAGAAGATCGCCGGCAGTATCCACCTGACGCCGGGCAACGCCTATGACGAGGCCGACAACGGCAACCGCAGCGAGGTACACTGGGACATGGTCCTGCTGCAGGACGCGGCCCACGGCGGCGGCGAGATGTGGTTCGACGGCCGCCTGGTCCGCCGCGACGGGATCTTCGTCGTGCCCGAGCTGGCGGGGCTGAACCCGGAGCGTTTGCTGGGCTGAGGGGCCCGTTGCGCAGGGCACGCTGAGTCGGTTCGGAGCCGCCCATGACGGTTGACGAGCTGCGAGCGAGGTTGCAGGACCGGCGCGAGGCACTCCGCTCGATGGGAGTCCGATCGCTGCGCGTGTTCGGCTCGGTCGCCCGCGGTGAGGCTGGTGCCGAGAGCGACGTCGACCTGCTGGTCGACCTGGATCCGAAGCGTCGCATCAGCCTCCTCGACTTCGCGCACATTCTCGGCGAGTTGGAGGAGATGCTCGGTCGCCGGGTTGACCTGGTCGAGCCGCACTGCCTGCGACCGGAGATCAGGGACGAGGTGCTGGCGGAGGCCGTCGATGCGGCGTAGGCAGTGGCGGCTGCTCGTGCAGGACATCCTCGGCGCCGTCGCGGTGATTCGAGACTACACGACTGGACTCGACCAGACGTCGTTCGTGTCGGACCGCAAGACGGTTGATGCGGTGCTGTACAACATCGAGGTCATCGGCGAGGCTGTGAGCGTACTGCCCGACGACATCAAATCACGGCACATGCAAATCCCGTGGCGCGACATCAGGAACATGCGCAACGTTTTGGCACATGTGTACTTCGGTGTCGACCTCGAGCGGGTCTGGGACCTGGTCGAGCACGATCTTGGCGACCTCGAGCGAAAACTGCAAGCGCTCCTCGCCGCCGAAGGCCCCGAGACCGAGTGAACGTGGGGTGCGGCGCCTGCCGATGCCGCGCGCATCCGAACAACCCCACCCGCGATGGGTATGATCATCACCATGAGGCCAACGACGCACTGGTGCTGGGCCCGCGCGAAGGTGCGCTTCGGCGTTCGCACGGCGAGCCCCGTCGGCGGGCGGCCGAACTTCAGCCCGGCGCTCATCGTTCTGGGTCTTGAGGCTGCCTACCTGCTCTGGCTGGCTAGTTGCCTGTTCCGCTAGGAGACGGCCATGACGGCGGAGAACCGATGGCGGCAGGGGCGGATGCGAGTCAGTCTCGGCCCGGCGATCGGCGCCGGCGCCGAGTGCACGGCCACCTGGATGCTCTGCGCCCTGGCCGTGCCGGCGGTGATCATCTTGGCGGTGACCATCCTCATCGGCGCGATGCTGTCGGTGGGCTAGAAACGGCGGGGACTCTGCATGGCGACGTTGGAGCACTGGAAACAGGCGGCCTACCGAATGCCGCTCCGTCCAGGCGCCGAGCCGCCGCCGGCGCCGTCGCTGACCGAGGGCCTGTTCCGCCTCGCGCTCTCCGCCATGCTGGTGTTCATCACCGTGCCGATTGTCGTCGCCGCGCTAACGCTCGTGGTCGGCATCGTCGTGACGATCGTCTGCGCCTTCTGCTCGCTCTTCTAGCCGCGGCAGAAGCGCCCTCCACATCCGCCGCTGCGGCGTCGCGGCGGGCAGCCCGTCGGAGCCGAGCGACCAGGTGACGGCGTCGTAGCCCAACGCCGCCGGCTCGCCGGTTGCCCGGCAGGCGTATGCCACCAGCTCGATGGACTCCCCGCTGACCGCGTGCCGCAGCGCGGCCAGTCGCTCGCCGACCGTGACCTCGAGTCCGACCGCCCGCCGGCAGCACTCGACCAGCGCGGCGACGACCTCTGTACCCGGCTCGAGCTCGACGCGGGGCAGCTCCCACAGCCCGCCCCAGCGGCCCCGTGGCGGCCGACGGGCGAGCAGCACCAGGCCGTCGCGGCAGATCACCGCGCAGGCGTGCAGCCGCCGGCGCGGCGCGGCGCGCGGCAGGCGTTCCGGGTAGCGCGTCGGCTCGCCGGCAGCCGCGGCGGCGCACCAGCCGGCCACGGGGCAGCGGCCGCAGTCGGGGGTGGTGGGCCGGCAGATGACGGCGCCCAGCTCCATCACGGCCTGGTTCAGCTCGCCGGGCGCCTCGGCGACCATCAGCTCGGCCGCGTGACGGCGAATCTCGGCGCGCGCGGGATTTCGGCTCGGGTCGCCGGCGACCGCGTAGAGGCGGCTAATCACCCTCACCGCATTGCCGTCGACCGCGGCAATCGGCTGGCCGAAGGCGAGACTGGCCACCGCGGCGGCGGTGTATTCGCCGCAGCCGGGCAGCGCGCGCAGGCCGGCCGCGTCGGTGGGCCAGCCGCGGGCGGCCAAGCATCGGGCGGCCTGGTGCAGGTTGCGCGCTCGGCCGTAGTAGCCGAGCCCCTGCCACAGCGCGAGCACCTGCTCGAGCTCGGCGGCGGCGAGGTGATCGACGGTCGGAAGCGCGGCGAGGAAGCGCTGGTAGTACGGGATCACCGTTTCGACCTGCGTCTGTTGCAGCATCACCTCGCTGAGCCAGATGCGGTACGGGTCGTGCTCGCCGCGCCAGGGCAGCGGGCGGTGTTCGGTGCGGTACCAGGCCAGCAGCGCCCGGCCCGGCGTCATGGCCCGGCGCCGACGTAGGCGTGGAGGTTGCCATAGCCGTCGAGCAGGTAGAGCGCGCCGCCGGCGACCACCGGGCTCGACTTGAGTGGCACGCCGACCGAGGCGCGCCAGGCCTCGCCGCCGTCGGCCAGCCGATAGGCCAGCAGAATGCCCTCGTCGTCGACGGTCCAGAGGTGTTCGCCGGCAATCGCCGGGGTGGCGGCGGCATAGGCGGCCAGCGGCTGCACCTGCCAGTGCGGCGCGCCGGTCACGGCATGATAGGCCGCTGGCCGCGGGCCGGGTGTGTAGACCACCCCGTCGCGCACCACCACGCCGCCGAGCGCCAGTCCGCGGAAGGCGAGCGGCTTGCTCCAGCGGACCGCGCCCGAGCCGGCATCGACGGCGTAGAGATCGGGTCCGAGCAGGTAGACCAGCCCGTTGCCCACACTGGCCGGACCGTGGCGGGCGAAGCCCAGGGCGCGGTGCGTCCGCCAGCGCTCGGCCAGCGTGGTGGGCTCCAGGCTGATCAGCCCGCTCGCGGCGGGGACGAGTATCTGGCTCGCCGTGGCCACCGGCCGGCTGAACTGCGCGCCGCCGATGGTGGCTTTGCCCAGCGTTTCGCCGGTTGACGGATCGAGCACCATCAGCGGTCCGCCGGCGAGCTGGGCGAGCAAGCGGCCGGCGCTCCAGCCGAGGCCTGTGCGGCTGCTGCGGTGCCGCGCCGGCTGCTCGGGAGTCAGCTCGCGGTGCCAGCGTGGCCGGCCGTCTGCCGCAGCGAAGGCGTAGGCGTGGTGCAAGTGGTCCATGACATACACGGCGCCGCCAACGACCACCGGCTCGCCGCGCACCGAGCCGACCGTCTCGGCCCGCCACAGCTCGCGGCCGGTGACGGCATCGAAGGCGACGATGCCCGGCCGGGCCGGCAGGTCCTCGTCGGGCAGGGCGACGAAGACCCGGCCGTCGGCGACCACCGGCGAGCTGTTCTCGCGCCGGGCCACGCCGGTCGGCGCCAGCCAGGCGCGGCGCAGGGGCGGGCGGGGTGGGGCGCCGGCAGGGTCGACCGCCGCCGCCGCCGGCGCGGGCACGGTCAGGCGCTGTTCCCAGGTCGTTCGGTCGCGGCAGGTGACCTGGAGGGTGACCGTCTCACCCGTCTCGAACGGCGCTTCGAGCCGCCAGTTGCAGCGGTCTAGCCGGGCCAGCGGCAGCGGCGCCTTGCCCTCGCGCAGCGCGGCCAAGGCGGCGATGTCGGCGGTGCTCTCGTCGGTGATCACCTGCAACGGCACCGGCCCGCCGCCCGGCGGCTGCAGCAAGGATGGCGCGAGCACGGCGAAGAGCCGCCGCACGCCGCAGCGGCGGACCTCGGCGCGGACCTGCTGATCGTCGATCTCGACGCGTCGCAGGGTCGCCGTGCCGGCGCCCCATTCGCTGCCGCGGAACGGCCCGGTACAGATCATCGGCACGCCGTCGCGGTGCCAGACCGAGTTCTCGTGCCAATGCGCATAGAACACCGCCCGCAGGCGCAGGCCCTGGCTCAGGCGGGCCAGCTCCGGCTCGGCCGGCGGCACGTGGCAGAGCGCGACGACGGGCGTGCCCTCGGGCAGCGAGACCATCAGCCGGCGCAACCAGCGGCTCTGCCGCGCCTGCTCGACGCCGGTCAGCTCGCCCGGCTCGGTGACCAGGGCGCAGAACAGATGCCCGCCGCGCCAGAAGGCGAACCAGGCCGGGCCGACCAGGGCCTCGAACGCCGCCGCCGAGCGTGGCTCGACACCCAGGCCGTCGCGCGCGCCGAACAGCGCATAGAGCGGTCGCGGCGCGGCGGCGACGGCCGCGCTCCAGGCCTCCAGCTCGGCCGGCGTGCCGTGCTCGGTCAGGTCGCCGAGGATCACCCCGAAGTCGCTCTCGCCGCTGCCGAGCAGGTCGGCGACCAGTTCGGCACCAACCGCAGAAGCGTCGGCGATGGTGACCTGCGGCTCGGCGGTGACCGCGAAACGCAGGCCGACCGGCTCCGGCTCGGGCGCCAGGCCGAAGGCGACCGGCTGTTCGTCGTCGGTCGGGGCGAGATAGACATGCCACGGCGTGGTCAGCCGGTGGCCGCCGGGCCGGATGACGAACAGCCGCCGGCCGTGGCCGTTCTCGGCCACGATCTCGACTCGCGCGGCGCCGTCGGCGGCGGTGCGATAGAGCCGGTCACCGTCGGAGACGGTCACCTCGGGCGCGCCAGCCTCGCCGGCGTCGCGGCGGCCGTTGCCGTCGGTATCGAACCAGACCTCGACCCGGGCACGGATCGCCGCGGCGGGGAGCGAGGCCAGCAGCAGAAGGACGAGGGCGATGATGCGGCCGGGGCCGCTGATCAGCCCCCACCCCCAGCCCCTCCCCCGCGCGGCGCGTGGTAGGGCGTTGTCGCCGACAGCGCCGCCTGACTCTGCGCCGGAACGTGGCGCCCGGCCCATCAGCCCCCACCCCCGGCCCCTCCCCCGCGCGGCGCGTGGTAGGGCGCTTTCGCCGAAAGCGCTGCCTGACTCTGCGCCAGATCGTGGCGCCCGGCACATCAGCCCCCACCCCCAGCCCCTCCCCCGCGCGGCGCGTGGTAGGGCGCTTTCGCCGAAA
>CAYONP010000084.1:0-26910 GCA_964405335.1 uncultured Fimbriimonadaceae bacterium | reverse complement strand
CGGCACCTCGGGCGCGACGTTGTTGCCCTCGCGGAGCACGAACCGGCCACCCTCGCAGACGCCCGAGTCCAGAATCCGGCGCACCTCGTTGCGCACCTCCGCCGGCGTGGCGCGGCAGAGGAACGGTACGCTCGGGCCGCCGTTGATGGTTACTTCGGTCCCCAGCTCGCGGCGGAGCGCGCCGTGGTCGACCGGAAAGCCGGTGTCGAAGCTGGTGATGTTCAGCTCGTCGCGCAGGGCGCCGAACAGGTGCGTCGCGTCGCCGCAAAGGTGGATGCCGTTCGGCCCGCCATCGCTGAAGGCCTCGATCAGCCGCCGGTGATGCGGCAGCACGTGCGCGCGCCAGGCGGCGACGCTGAGCAGTGCGATGCTGTCGTCGGCGAAGCCCCAGCCAGGGGTGCGCAGCGGCTCGCCGAGCCGCTCGCGGAAGGCCCGGATGCGCACGATAGCGGCCTCGACGACGAAAGCGAGCAGCTCGTCGGCGTAGTCTGGGTCGAGCAGCAGGTCGGAGAAGAACTCGGTTGCGCCGCGCAGGTTGCAGGCGACGGTGACCGGCCCATCGGTGCCCAGGCCGGTGACCGAAACCCCGCCGAGCGGCCGACCGAGGTACTCGTAGCCCGCCTCGCGCTGGGCGATGAACCAGTCGCGGAACTCCCACACGCGGGCCATCAAGCCGTCGCGAAACGGGTCGGGGATGCCGCGATCGAACAGCTTGCGCTTGTCGTCGTCGCCGAGGATCGGGCTGGTGTCGGGCACCTGCCGGCGGTGGAAACGCAGCGGGCAGCCGAGCCAGGCCGCCTCGTAGCAGTTCTGGAAGTCGGTGTAGACGTGCCACGCGCCGGGCAGACCCATCTCGGCGTCTTGGGGCACCTGGTGCCGCACCCAGGCTGCGTGCTCGAGCTGGCGCCGGAGCATCTTCGCCGGGTCGGCGAAGTAGTCCTCGAAGTCGATTCCGGTGGGATTGGCCTCGGCCCGCCACATGGTGTAGCGCGGGTTGATGCCGAAGATGATCGGCACGCGGGTCGGTTCACCCCGGTGATAGGCCGCCCAGACGGCGGCCTGGTCGGCATTGTGCGCGGCAAAATCGTCGCCCATGACCCTCTCCTGCGCGCCGGTGAATCGTACCATCGAACGCGGCGGGTCAAAAGTGTTCGCTGGATTGTCACCAAATCCGGTCGCGAATGTCCGATACGAAAAGGCGATTCACCGCGCGCGCGGGTCGCGGCCCATCGGCGCGGTCAAAGGCTCGGACATGGCAACCGTCGAGGCGTTCAGTGCGTTCCGCTACAACCCGGACAAAGTGGCCGACCTCAGCGCCGTGGTCGCGCCGCCCTACGACGTCTACGACGAGGCCGAGCGCGACGAGCTGCTGCGCGAGCCGCTGAACATCGCTCATCTCGACAGCCCGCGCGGTTCGACCGACGCGCAGGCGCCGGGCTCACGCTACGCCGCCGCCACGGCCACCTTCGCCAGTTGGCTGCGCGATGGCGTGCTGCGCCGCGACCCGCAACCGGCCATCTACTGCTACGAACAGCAGTATCGCTGGGAGACCGGCACGCTCTCGCGGCGGATGGTCATCGGCCGGGTCCGCCTCGAGCCGCTGGGCGAGGGCAGCATCCACCCGCACGAGCGGACCTTCTCGGGCCCGAAGGAAGACCGCTACCAGCTCACCCTGGCCACCCGCTGCAACCTGAGCCAGCCGCTGGCCTTCTATATCGACCCCGACCGGCGGTTCACCCGCGCCGTCGAGCGCGTCTATGAGA
Organism: uncultured Fimbriimonadaceae bacterium; assembly: GCA_964405335.1. Classification (GTDB taxonomy): domain Bacteria; phylum Armatimonadota; class UBA10988; order UBA10988; family UBA10988; genus CAYONP01. Next base: position 25,147 of record CAYONP010000084.1, on the reverse strand, counting down.
CCCCGCCAGCGATGAGCGCGACCGACCGCGACGGCTCGATCAGCCGCGTCTGGCCGGTGACCGACAGCGCGGCCATTCGGAGCGTCACCGGCGCCCTGGCCGGCTGCGACCTGTACATCGCCGACGGTCACCATCGCTATGAGACCAGCCTGCGCTATTTGCAGACACTCGAGGCCGCCGGCGACCTGGCAGCCGACCATCCCGCGCGGTACTGCGCCATGGTTCTGGTCGGCAGCGGCGACCCGGGGCTGCGGGTCATGCCGACCCACCGCGTGGTCACCGGCCTACGGCGGTTCGAGGCCGATCTGCTGGTCCACGAAGCGGCCGACTCGTTCGTCTGGACCGCGCGGGGCGATGTCAGCCGGCGCAGCGCCGAACAACTGGCCGAAGCCGTGCGCCTGGCGCCGCAACCGTCGGTCGGAGTGCTCACGCGCGAGCAGTTCGGTATCCTCGCGCCGCGCGCCGGCGAGGCGCCGCGAACCGTGGTCAAGGCGGCCGGGCCGCTGCGCCGGCTCAACGTCACCGTGCTCGACGACTGGCTCATGCCGACGGTCATCCAGCCGAAGTTCGGCACCGGCGAGACGACCTACGTCCACCGCGTCGACGAGGCGATGGCCGCGCTCGACCGCGGCGCATCGGTCGCCTTCCTGCTCCACCCCTGCTCGGTCGAGGCGATCACCGAGGTGGCCGAACTCGGCGAACTGATGCCGCAGAAAAGCACCTACTTCTACCCCAAGGTGCTGACCGGCCTGGTCATCTACCCCCTCGTCCCCGGCCGCTGAAGGGGTCAGGTCCCGATTCCGCCCGACACGTTACGGCCTGACGGTCAGTCGGTAACACATCGCTTGATTATGAGACCTGACCCCATGGTGGCGGGGTGGCCGCGTTACGGCGATCGTGCGGTACAATGCCGCCTCCCGGAGACCGCCATGCTTGCCGACTTGAGTGCCCGCGTCGAGCTGCTGCGCAAGCGCGCCACCGAAATGGGAGGGTATCTTTGACCTGGCCGGCAGGCGCGCGAACCTGGCCGAGCTGAGTCGGCAGAGCGAATCGCCCGAGCTGTGGAACGACCAGGCCGCGGCGCAGGAGACACTCCGCGCGCTGGCTCGGCAGAAGAGCTACCTCGAGCCGTGGGAGCGGCTCGAAGCCAAGCTGGCTGACCTCGAAGTGCTGCTCGAGCTGGCCGGCGAGCTGGGCGACGAAGCCGCGGCCGAGGCCGAGGTGCGGCCGGAACTCGAAGCTGCCGAGGCGTTGCTTCACCGCCTCGAGGTGGCGGCGATGCTCTCGGGCGAATACGACGACCACGACGCGATTCTCGAGCTGGGCGTCGGCGCCGGCGGGACCGACGCCGCCGACTGGACCGAGATGCTCCTGCGCATGTACCTGCGCTGGGCCGAGCGGCAGGGCTTCGAGGCCGAGCTGCTCGAGGTCAGCGAGGCCGATGAGGCGGGCCTGCGCTCGGCCACGGTGCGCGTTGCCGGGCCGAACGCCTATGGCCTGCTGCGCAGCGAGGCGGGGGTCCACCGGCTGGTTCGGATCAGTCCTTTCGACTCGAACGCCCGGCGGCAGACCAGCTTTGCCGGCGTGACCGTGATGCCCGATGTCGGCGACGAGATCGAGCTCGAGGTCGACGAGAAGTACCTGCGGGTCGACACCTACCGTTCCTCGAGCGCCGGCGGCCAGCACGTCAACAAGACCGATTCGGCGGTGCGGCTGACCTACGAGCCGCCGGCGCTGGACCGGCCGATCATCGTCCAGTGCCAGAACGAGCGGAGCCAGCACAAGAACCGCACCGGGGCGATGAAGGTGCTCAAGGCCAAGCTCTACGAGATCATGCGCGCGCAACATGCCGAGCGGCTCGAAGACCTGCGCGGCACGGTCACCGAGTTCGCCTGGGGCAACCAGATCAGGAACTACGTGCTCAACCCGTTTCGGCTGGTCAAGGACACGCGCACGGGCGTCGAGCGGGGCGACACGGACGCGGTGCTCGACGGCGATCTGAACGAGTTCATCGAGGCCTATCTGAGGCAGACGGCGGGGGCGAACGGGTAGGTCAGGAGGTGGGGGTGGGGTCAGGTCGGGGCACCAACCTCAGAATGGTGTCGGCCAGGTCAAACGCCGTGTCCAGGTAGCGGTCGGCCAGCGCTGAATCTGGCGCGTCGTCGGAAGCGCTGACGTGAAAGGCCTGGTTCCGCAGGCGAAGCAGCCTGGTATAGGCCCGCCTCACCTCCGGGGGCAGCGTGCCCCGGTGCTCTAGCAAGGCCATCGCTTGGAGCCCTTGGGTGACAGGCAGGCCGTGAATCTGTCCGACCGTTACGAGCGCCGAGTCTACCTCTCCCAATGCGGCGCCGATGGCTGCACCCGGAGCTATGTCGGTCAGATCGCGGATGACCTCGCGTTTGGTCTGGCGATAGTCGGAAGTCTGGATCATGGCCTCACCGTTTCGTCTACATCGGGCTGCAGGCCCTATGGTGCTCCGATTGCCTGTTGGACAGAACGTACGTCGCCAGCCGCCTGTTCCAGATCGAACTTGACCCCCGCGCCCTCGAACTTGCGCACCCGTCCGAGGAGCGCTCGAAGCGGCTCGTCGAACCTCCACACTGCGAAGGCCACCACGGCCGGCCAAGCGATCTCGGGCAACTGCTCGCGGAAGAGCCAGGCCACGCCCACAATGGCCCCAGCGAGCAACAGCCGGCGGAGCGACGGCCACGCCCCATTCCACCAGTCCGTCAAGCGCATGGCCACCAAGCCCTCCACGCTTCGTCAGGTCACCCAATCTCAGACCCGCGCGATCCAGTTCGTCGTCGGCCCGAGGCCACCTTCCGACGCCTCATTGCCCCATACCCCGCCGCATCGACCCACCACACCACGTCCCATCCTCGTCATACACCTCGACCATGAAGGTCGTGCCGGGGCAGGCGGCCGTCATCGCCTGCAGCGAGCGCTCGATCAGCTCGCCGGCGGTGCCGGCTGACCGAGCCGGCACGGTCAGCCGCACGGCGATGCTCTCGGGGCTGGCCCGCCGCCAGGTGTAGCGCGCCTCATAGAGCGGCAGCAGCTCTTCGAGCGCGGTTCGCGCGGCGGACAGCGCCGGCACCGGCTGCACCACCGCGTCGGCCGGCGGGGGCTCGAACAGCCCGATGATGATGTCCTTGCTGATCAGCAGCACCAGCGCCAGGACAATCACCGACAGACTGCTCCAGTGCCGCGTGGCGCGGCGAATCTGGCGCGACAGGCTCTCGACTTGCGGCTCGGGCCGCTCGCCCGGCACCTCGGTCTCGCCACCGCAGGCGCCGCAGACATAGACCGACCCGGCGCGCATGGGCGCCACGGTCAGCGTCTCGCCACAGTGTGGACAGTCGTATCGAATCATCCCACGTTCCGCTGCGCGATCCCTCCGTCCAAGGACGTTGCCGCCGGCCCATGGTTCCCTGGCGCAGGAACCGTTACCACCGCGCCGAAGCCGACCGCTGGAGCCGACGATGACCTTCGTCATGTTCGCCAAGCACCTGCAGGAGTGGCCGCTCGAACGCGCCGCCGCCGCGGTCAAGACGCTCGGCTTCGACGGCCTCGACCTCACCGTCCGGCCCGGCGGCTTCGTTCTGCCCGAGCAGGTGACCACCGCCCTGCCGGCGGCGATGCGGATCATCGCCGACGCCGGGCTGAGTGTGCCGATGCTGACCACCGCGGTCACCAGCGCCGACGACCCGGCCACCGAACCGCTGCTCGCCGCCGCTGCCGCCGCCGGCGTGCCGGAGCTCAAACTCGGCTACCACACTTACCGCGAGTTCGGCCAGTACCGCGCCGCCGTCGAGCAGGCCAAGCGCGATGTCGAGGCGCTCGCCCCGCTGCTGGCCCGTCACGGCGTGCGGGGCAACCTGCACATCCACTCCGACCGGTTCGTCACCGCCAACCCGGCCGTGGTGCACTGGCTGCTCGAGGGCACCGACCCGCACCACCTGGGCGCCTACATCGATCCCGGCCACATGGTCATCGAGGGCGGCAAGGACGTCTGGCGGCAGGGCCTCGAGCTGCTGGCCGAGCGGACCAACCTGATGGCGGTCAAGTCGATGACCTGGCTGCCCGACGGCAACGGCCGCCTGCGCGACCGGATGGTCCCGCTCGAACAGGGCTTGGTCGACTGGACGCTGGTCTTCCGCCTGCTCGCCCAGATCGGCTTCGACGGCACCGTCTCGCTGCACAGCGAGTATCAGGGCGGGCATAGCTGGCGCGACCTGACCGTCGACCAGGTGGTCGAGCAGACGGCGGCCGACTTCGCCTACCTGAAGGGCTGTCTCGCCCGCGCCGACGAGCCGCGGTAGGGGTGGGTCTCAGACCCGCCGGCGTGCCGGAAAGGCACCGTCCAGAGCGCGTCGCACTGACGGGCAGGTCTGAGACCTGCCCCTACGACGACGTCATCACGATCTTGTGCGGCGGAAGCACCCGGTAGGGGCGGGTCTCAGACCCGCCCGCTGGCTACCAAGCCCGCCCTCAGTCCTGAAGCGCCGCGCCGACCGCGGCCAACAGCTCGCGCCGGGCGAACGGCTTGTGCAAGGTCAGCGACGCGCCCATCTCGCGCGCCAGCGTCAGGTAGTCCTCAGGGCTCGCCCAGCCGCCGCCCGACATGGCGACGATCGGCACGCCGGGCGCCTGCTCGCGCAACTGGCGGATGGTCGCAAGCCCCTCGCGGCCAGGCATGATGATGTCGCACAGCACCACCTCGGCCGGCGCGGCGGTGAAGCGCTCGAGCCCCTCGCGACCATCGGCCGCCTGATCGACCTGGTGACCGGCCTCACGCAGCAGCGCCGCGATGACTTCGCGCAGCCGCGGGTCGTCGTCGATCACCAGCACCCGTGCCACGGCGGCGCCGCGTCAGGCCAGCTCGGTCGAGTACTGCGCCGCGCGGGCGGGGTTCGGCCGCCGGCCGTGAACCATGATTCCCGGCCGCTGTGCGCTCTGACCCGAGAATTGGTGGTTCGCTGGACTGCGATAGCCGACGCGGACCAGGCGTCGAATGCGGTCCGTCTGGTTGATGTAACTACCGTGGATGGTGAAGATGTTGAAACAGACCACGTCGCCACGTTTCGCCGGCACGGCGACGGTGTCTTCCAGCTTCCACTCCGCGGTCGGCAGGTGCGGCGTGCAGGGCTTGCCGTCCCACTCGGTCACGTGCGGCAGCTCACCCATCTTGTGCGAGCCGTCGAGGAACCGAATCTCGCCGTTCTCGTGGCAGGTATCATCGAGATGGACCAGCACGTCGACGTAGCGGTCGTCGGCGTGGCGGTAGAAGGCGTTGTCCTGGTGCATCGGGAAGGGGTGACCCGTCTCGGGCGGCTTGGCGTGTAGCGTGGTGTGGTGCAGCTCGACGTCGTCGCCGAGCAGGGCGACCATCGCCGCGGCCAGGTTCGGCTTGGTCACCGCGTTGAGCCAGGCGTCCGAGTAGAACTGCAGGTCGTGCAGGTGGATCAGGGTCGACTTCGCCTCGGTCGCCTCGTCCATGTACTCTTTGCGCCACGGGCCGTCCCAGCCCATCGACTCCTCGGCCCAGAGGTCCATCATCCAGCTCAGGTCGGCCTCCATGGCCGCCATCTCGGCCTCGCTGAAGACCCGCGGGATGTGGAGCCAGCCGTGCTCCGCATAGAACGCCACCTGCTCGCGCGAGATCATCGCTCACTCCCTAACTGCCTGCATTCTGGCCTGTTGGCATTCGTGGTAGGGGCAGGTCTGAGACCTGCCCGTCGGCGACTGGACCCGCTCTGGAAGCGGGCTCGCCGGCACTCGGGCGGGACTGAGTCCCGCCCCTACGGCACCACTTCGTCAGGTCGATTCTGCGGCCGGGTGTTGGATGCGTCAACAGCCGCGCCGGCCGCCACCGTCAGCCAACCGGCGATGAACGCCGCGCCACCCAGCGGCGTCACCGCGCCGAGCCAGCGCTGCTCGGTCAGCACCAGCAGATAGAGCGAGCCACAGAACAGCCCGATGCCGGTGACCAGCAGCCCGACCGCCCACCGCCGCGCGCCCGGCCGCAGCCGCTCGCCGGCCAGTCCGAGCGCCAGCAGGCCGAGCGCGTGGAGCAGATGGTAATCGACCGCCGTCTGCCAGGTGACCAGCCGTTCGGCAGCAACGACTGCGCGCAGGCCATGCGCGCCAAACGCACCGAGCCCGACGCCGGCGGCGAGCAGGATGGCGGCGAGTCGGACGGTGTTCAAGCTAGACCCCGGCCCGGCCGCTTGGCCATCCACCCTGCCGCCCCTCCCGCAGAAACGGGGACGCGAGAAATAGGGACGCTGACCTGATTTTCAACGTCTTGGCCAACTCGCCGTGGTGTCCTGCTCAATCGTGAACTTCGCCTCCGCGGCCGGCGTTGGGGGTCAACAGCCGGCCGGCGGCGCGGGTATGCGCTGCGGCGCGGCCCGGTTGACAGGCGCCGTGGCGATGAGCATACTGCCGGGGAAGCCGCGGCTGAGGACGTTCGTCATGCGCTCGCGACCCGCCGGCGTGTTACTACTGCTCGCCCTCACGCTGTCCGGCGCCTGCCGTTCGCAGGACCCTCCGCCCGAAACCGACTGGAACGCCGTCGCCACGCAGCTCCAGGCGCAACTCGACGAACTGCGCGCCGACGAGGCGCTCGACCGCGACGCGCGCGACAGCAACCTGGCCCTGGCCGGGCTGGAGATTGAGCGGCTGCAATTGCGGCACTACCTGCCCTGGCGTGGCGCGGCGTGGGAGGCAGAGCAGGCCGACTCGCGGACCGCCTGTCTCGACGCCCTGGCCCGGGCCCGGGCGGGACAGGTCGGTCATCGCGGCCAGACCGGCGGCGAGACGCCGGACAACTACTTCACGCGGGCCTATTTCTGCCGCACCGACGAGAGCCCACAGCCCTATCACCTGCGCCTGCCCGACAACTACTCGGATGACCGCGAGTGGCCGCTGATCATCTTCCTCCACGGCTACGTGCTCGAGACGAGCAAGATCGAGCCGTGGGTGCTGGCCGCCTCGCAATGGTCGCTGGCGCCCAGCCAGGGGATGATCTTCTGCCTGCCGCACGGGCGGCGCAACAGCGACTTTCTCGGCATCGGCGAGGTCGACGTGCTGCGCGTGATCGAGGAGATGCAGCGCTGGTACCGGATCGACCCGGAGCGCATCTACCTGACCGGCTGCAGCATGGGCGGCTATGGCGGCTGGGCGATCGGGCTGCGGCATCCCGACCGATTCGCCGCGCTGGCGCTGATGTCGGGCCAGACCGACTTTTTTGTTTGGGAGCGGCGCGAGCGCGACGAGGTGCGGTTCAAGTCGTGGTGCATCCTGCAGAACAACCCGATTGACCTGGCCGGCAACGCGCGCAGCCTGCCGATGCACCTGCAGCACGGCGAGTTCGACAACCTCGTGCCGACCGAGCATTCGCGGCTGATCGCGCCGGTCATGGAGCGGCTCGGCTACGACTTTCGCTACGAGGAGCGCGCCGGCCTGGGCCATTATCTCTACTGGGAGGATGAGCCGCTCGAGCGCATGTTCGCCGCGCTCGACGACCACCGCCGGGCCGCCGCGCCGCCGCGGGTGAGCTTCACCACTTACACCACCAAGTATGGCCGGGCTTACTGGGCCGACCTGCGCGCCTTCCACCGCAAGGCCGAGCCGGCTTCGATCGACGCCGAGGTCGGCGAGCAGGGTGTGACCGCCACCTGCCGCAACGTGGCCGAGCTGTGGCTCGACCTGCCCGAGGCGCTGCGCCGCGGTGAGCCGGCGGTGACGGTCAACGGACAGGCCGCCGGACGGCTCGGTGCGGGGCCGCACCGGATCACGATCGACGCCGAGGGCCGACCGTCGCCGGCCGAGCCGGGTCAGCCCGGCCCACCGCCGCTGATGGGGCCGATGCGCGAGGTCTTCAACGCGCCGTTCATCGCCGTCGTGGGCACCGGCGGGAGCGACGCCGATCGGGCGCACAACCGCGCCCGGGCCGAGGCCTTTCGCACCGAGTGGTGGCAGTTCGCCGAGGGCCTGGCGCCGCTGGCGTTCGACCGCGACCTGACCGCCGAGCAGGTCGCCGGGCGCAACCTGGTGATCTTCGGCGAGCCGGGCACGGTGACGCTGCCTGGCATCGCCGACCCGGCGGCGACGCTGCCGCGCGGCGTGACGCTCCAACGCGGGCGCTACACCTTCGGCGAGAAGGTCTACCAGGGCGACGACCTGGGCTGTTTCCTGCTCGTGCCGCACCCGCTGCGCGCCGGCGGGCTGATCTGCTGGTGCAGCGGCGAGGCCTATGGCGCGGCGTTGCCCTACAACCACAAGTACGACCTGATCCCCGAGCTGCTGGTCTATCACCGCGAGGCTGACTGGGACGGCTGCAACAAGTTCCTGCTCGGCGGCTTCCTCGGCTGGGATTGGCAACTCGACTGGAGTCTGCTCGAGGAAAGGCCGGGACCCGCCTGATGGCCGACCTGCCGGACATTCCCGCGCCGACGATCGAGCCGCCCGCCGAGGGCCTGGAACTGCGCCACCGCGCGCGGCCCCAGCCTCGACCGCACGCCGCGCCCGGCGAGGTGGTGCTCGAGACCTTCGATCTGACCCGCTTCTACGGCCGTCGCTGCGTGGTCGACAGCCTGAACCTGACCGTGCGCGCGGGCGACATCTACGGGTTCCTCGGGCCGAACGGGGCGGGCAAGAGCACCACCATCCGGATGCTGCTGGGGCTGATCAAGCCGACTAAAGGCAGCGCCTCGATGATGGGGCACGATGTTCGCCGTCACCCGCGGCGGGCGCTGATGGGCGTCGGCGCGCAGGTCGAGGCGCCGGCCTTCTACCGCCACCTCTCCGGCCTGCACAACTTGCGCATCCTGGCCGAGATGACCGGCCGCGTGAGCGACGACGAAATCGACCAGGCGCTGCACCGGGTGCGCCTGGCCGGCCGCGAGCGCGACCGGGTGAACACCTACTCGCAAGGCATGCGCGCCCGGCTGGCACTGGCCGCGGCGATGCTGCCCATGCCGCGGCTGCTGATCCTCGATGAGCCGACCAACGGTCTCGACCCGCAGGGCATGAAGGAGGTGCGCGAGCTGATCCAGTCGCTGGCCTTCGAGGACGGGCTGACGATCTTCATCTCGAGCCACCTGCTGCACGAGATTCAGGTGCTGTGTACCAAGGTCGCCATCATCGACCGCGGCAAGCTGGTCCAGGCCGGCGCGGTCGAGGGGCTGCTGGCCGAGCCCGACGTGGCCCGGGTGCAGGTTGTCTGCCAGCCGCGCGAGCTGGCGGTCGAGCTGGTCGGCGCCATGTCCGGCTCGGTCAACGTGGCGAGCACGCCGGGCGGCATCGAGGTCGAGCTGCCGCGCGAGCGGATCCCCGAGCTGAGCCGCGTGCTGGTCGGCGGTGGGGTCGAGCTGTTCGAGCTGGTGCCCGAGCGGATGAGCCTTGAAGACTACTTCTTGACGGTGACCCGAGGCGGTCTGGCATGATCACCCTGCTGCGCGGCGAGTGGGTCAAGCTGACCCGCCGGTTTGTGCCCTATCTCAGCTATCTGGCCATCCTGTTCGTGATTGCCCTGATGGTCTACGGCTTCCACCAGAATGGGCGCATGGTGCGGCGCATGGGTCGCGCCTCGAGCGGCGAGTTTCAGACCGTCGGCGACCCGATGAACGCCGGCATGTTGTGCCACTTCGCGCTCGAGTCGGTGGCGCTGCTGCTGCTGCCGATCATGATCCCGGCGGTGATCGGGATGATCATCGGCAGCGAGGGGGCCGAGGGCACGCTGCGCACGATGCTGGTCCGGCCGCGCACGCGGGCCAGCCTGTTCTGCGCCAAATGGCTGATCTCCCTCGGCTACACGCTCTCGCTCTGCTTCTTCGTCTACCTCGCCAGTTACGGCCTCGGCCGGCTCTTCTTCGGCGGCGGGCAGGTGATGAACATGGCCGCGGTGCAGTCGGGCAAGATGATTGTGATGACCGAATCCGAGGCGTTGCGTTACTTCACGCTTGCCTTCGGCATGTTGACCGTCACCACCTTCGTGCTCGGCTCGCTGGCGCTCTGCCTGGGCTGTTTTGTCGATAGCGGCCTGGCCCCCGGCTTTGCCGCGCTGGCCATCTTCTTGGTGGTCAAGATTGTCGAGGTGCTGCCGTTCGAGTGGATCGAGCCGTATCGGCCGTACCTGTTCACCACCTACCTCGGCGGCTACCGCGACGCATTCCCGCGCGACTTCGACCCCGACACCTTTGCGCTCATGTTGCCCACCAAAGAGATCCTGACTACGCTAAGGGCCTGCGGGATCTACATCGGCCTGTTCAGCCTGCTCGGGCTGTGGCGCTTCTGCCGGCGCGATGTGACCTGCTAGGAGCCTGGTGTGGGCGTCGGCCGGCGGACCGGGTCCATCGCGTTGGCCTGCCTGCTGGCCGGGTGCGGACGCACGCTCCACGTCTCGACCAGCCTCACGCCCACCGAAACCGCCGTCGTGCTCGAGCCCTATCCCGCCGACTGGCCGACGCACCAGCGGCAGTTCGGTGCCGCCCTCGACCTGGGCCTCGACTCCCGTATCACCGCCGTCGATGATCCCGAACCGCTTGCGGGCTGGAGGTTGCGGGTCGATGCGACCAGCAAGTACTTCAGCGTCCTACAGCGCCCGTGGAACACGCCGTTCCGCCTCGAGCGCGACGGCGAACGGCTGCTCTATTGGTCGCTGACCAACGGCGACGCCGAGGACCAGCCGACGAGCGACGTCGACGGCGTCCGCGTGAGCCACCGGCTGCGCGTGCGCGACGGCGTGCCCGTGCGCTACCACGTCCTCCACCTGCCCGCGGATCAGGCGCACCGGCTCGAAGTGCGGGCCGCCGGTGAGACCATCCGTTTCCGCCGCACGGTGCTCGAGCAAGCCGGCGACGCCACGGCGGCGATCAACGGCGGCTTCTTCGACCTCGAGTCGGGCGCGCCGCTGGGGGCGCTCAAGCTCCACGGCGAGTGGATCAAACCCCCGCTGTTCGACCGCACCGCGTTGCTGCTCCCGCGCGACGGCCCGCCGCGCATCGCCGCGGTCGGCTGGCGCGGCGTGGTTCAGACGGCGGCGGGGCCGGTGCCGGTTGATGCGCTGAACAGCACGCCGCGGGCCGGCGATCAGGTCGCGGTGACCACCCCGCGCTGGGGCGGGTCGGAGCGCTTCGCCGGCTTCACCGCGCTGGCGCTGGACGACGGCCTGATCGTTCACAGCCGCCAGCCGCTGGTCGAGCCGGTGCGGCTGGAGCTGCGTTCGGAGCCCGACTGCGACGGCTCGATCCTCGGTGGCGGCCCGCGCCTGGTGCGCGACGGGCGGGTCGACCTGACCGCCGTGGCCGAGCGCTTCCGGCCCGACATCACCGACAGCGTCTGCGCCCGCACGGCGGTCGGCATCTTGCCCGCTGGCGACCTGCTGATCGTCTACGGCGAACGCGCCGAGAAGGAGAGCGCCGGCTACTCGCTCGAGGCCTGGGCGGAGCTGCTGGCCGAACTGGGCTGCCGCGATGCGATGGCCTTCGACGGCGCGACCATGGCCACGCTGGTGGTGCGCGGTGAGGTGATCGGCAACCCGCAGGCCGGGCGCCCGCAGCCGGTGGCGACGACCCTCGTCGTGGCCGCGCCGTGATCGCCTGGGTGCTGTGCATCCTGCTGCTTCCGCCCGATCTCGAGCCGCTGCTGCGCGACGCGCCCAGCGCCGACGACCTGCCCGGCGTGCCGGCGGTCTATCTCCGCCGCGAGCGCGAGGTCGAAGCCGACGCTGACGGCCGGCGGCGCGTGACCATGACCGGCACGCTGCTCATCCTCGACGATCAAGGCCGGTCGTACGACGAGGTCGACCTGGCGACCACCGGCGCCTATCAGCGCGTGACGGTCGACCGCGCCCGCCTGGTGCGGCCCGGCGGCGAGCTGCTCGACTTGGGCGCCGCCGGCCTTCGCTCGCGGCGACTCGGCCTCTACGGCTTGCAGGGCGGTGATCTGCTCGGCTGGTCGCTGCGCTTCCCGTATGTCGAACCGGGCGCCGTGCTCGATTGGCGGGTGACCATCCGCGATACCGAGCCAAGCCTGCCCGAGGGCTTCGCCGACCAGTATGCCCTGCAGACCGCGCTGCCGGTCCGCCGCGCGACTTACACGGTGCGCGTGCCGGCCGAGGCGCGACTGGTCGAGGTCGCCTCGCCGAGCCTCGGCGCGGCGCTGGTGGCGCGGCGCGGCGAGCCGGATGAGTATCGTTGGAGCGCGAGCGACCTGCCGCCGCTGACCGCCGAGGCGAACGACCCGCTGCGCGAGCCACCCGGCGTCAGCGTGCTGGTCTCGGCCACCTCGTGGGAGGCGATCGCCGGGCACTACCGGAGTCTCACCGCCGCCCGCACGGTGCCGCACCGCGCCCTGAGCGAGGCGGTGCGCCGCGAGACCGCCGGCGCGGCCGACCCCGTCGCGGCGCTCTACCGCTACGTGGCGACGCAGATCCGGTACAGCGAGGGCCCGTTCGAGCGCAGCGTGCCGGGGATCGAGCCGAGGCCGGCGCACCGCACCTTCGACCTCCGCTTCGGCGACTGCAAAGACCAGACCACGCTGCTGATCACCATGTTGCGCGAGGCGGGTGTGACCGCCCTGCCCGTGCTGCTGCGGCGGGTGACCAGCGGCCCGCTGCAGGATTCGGCCCCGGCGCTGCAGCAGTTCGATCACGTGGTCACCGCGGTGCCCGAGGGCGACGGCTGGCGGCTGCTCGACCCGACCTGGAGCCACGGCGACGGCGGCTACCCGCCGCCCGACATCCAGGGTGCGCGGGCCTTGGTGCTGAGCGAGCCGGCGCGCTGGATCGAGGTACCCTCGGCGGCGCCCGAGGCGAACCGCCACGAGCGCCGGGCCGAGCTGACCGTCGGCGCCGACGGCGGCCTTTCGGGCGAGGTCGAGATCGTTGCCACCGGCGTCTATGCGCGCTCGTTGCGGCTGCAGTTCCGCGGTCTCGACGCGGCGGCGGCGGGGCGGGTGATCGCGGAGGGATTGTCGAGCGCGTGGATGAATGTCAGTCTCAAGACCACGGTACTCGACCAGACGCCGGCCGACGAGTTGTCGACTCCGTACCGGCTGCGCTACGAGTTCTCCGCGGCGGGATTGGCCGAGGCCACGGAGCGGTTCGTGATTCTGCGCCCGGCGGTGTTCGAGCAGACCGTGCTTCCCGACGGCCTCGAGGGCGAACGCCGCCGGCCGTTCCGCCTCGCCGCCGCGCCGGCCCGGATGGTCAATCTGGTCAACTACCACCTCGCGCCGACGTTGAGCCTCGCCGACCTGCCACCCGACGCCGCGCGGCGCGAGCCGTGGGGCGAGTTCGCCGTGCGCTGCCGCGCCGACGGCGAGACGCTGCGCTACGAGCGGACGGTGACCATCGCCGCGCCGGTGGTCGCCGCCGAGCAGGTGCCGGCGCTGCGCGAGTGGTATGCCGAGTTGGCCGCCGCCGACCGCCGGCTGGCGGTGCTGACGCGGGGAGACGGGCGATGAGGCGGTGGCCCGCGGTGCTCCTGGTCGCCTTGCTGCTGGCCGCCTGCGGCAAGCCGCCACCGCCACCCGCGCCGGTCGAGGAGGAGCTGCTGCCGTCGTTCAGGCAGCCGGTCGAGCCGGCGCTCGACGTCAAGCCATACCTCAGCGACCAGCCGGTGATTGAGCCGCAGTCGCAGCCGGTCGCCGGCAGTGCCGCGCAAGTCACCTGGACCGAGTCGCCGACGGGCAATCTGGTGCCCGACCAGCCGGTCACCGGCCAGCTCCACGGCGAGGAGTTCATCTGCCGCTACGCCAGCGTGCGGCCCGAGCGCGAGGGTCGCCTGCCGACCTATCAGTTGCGCCTGTCGAACAAGCCGAAGGGTGAGCTGTGTGGGTTCAACCTGGACGATAACGCGGTGACCATCGAATGGCACACGCCGGTCGGTGCCGGCGAGTGGCAGCGGCTGATGAGCGATCCGCGGCCCGAGGGCGCCGATGCCTGGTATGTCGTCGAGCAGGCCGACGGCACGCCGTACACGCGGACGGTCGAGTGGGCGGCCTGGGTGAAGGTCGAGTCGGTCGCCGGCTCGACCGAGGCTGGGGGCATCAGCAGCCTGACCGGCCGGCTGGTGATCATGTTTGCCGACAAAGAGCAGAGCTGGGTGGCCGGGACATTCGTGGCCGATGGCTGCGCGCCGTGAGGCAGGACGCGTGAGCGGCGCGGCCAATCCGCCGGCGAGGAGCAACCGCCCGTGAAGGTGCTGGTGACCGACTGGGACCTCGGCAACGAAGAGCCGGTGCGGCGGATCCTCGAACCGGCGGGCCTGGCGGTCGAGTTTGCCGCCTGTCGCACGGGCGATGAGGTGGCCGCCGCCGCGCAGGGCGCGGTGGCGTTGATGGTCCGCAACGCACCGGTCGACGCGGCGGTGATGGACGGAATCGACGGCCTGCGGTTGATCACCCGGCTCGGCATCGGGGAGTGGAAAGTCTCGCTCGATGCCGCGCTCGAGCGCCAGATCGCCGTCGCCGACTGTGCGCGCTTCTGTATCGACGAGTGCGTGGCGCACACGCTGGCGCTCATCCTGGCCCTCAACCGCCGGCTCGACGCCGCCCGGCGAGCCGCGCGCGAGGGCTACTGGACGACCTACGGCGACGGTCTCCCGGTGATTGCCACCAGCGAGCTGACCGTCGGCATCGTCGGCCTCGGCCGCGTCGGCCGGCGCCTGGCCGCGGCGCTCCAGGCCATCGGCGTCGAGGTGGTCGGCTGTGACCCGTTCGTGCTCAACGCGCCCGAGGCCGTCGAGCTGGTCTCGCTGGCCACGCTGCTCGAAGAGAGCGACGTGGTGGTGCTGGCCTGCCCGGTCACCTCGCAGACCCGCAATCTGATCGACGCGACCGCCCTCCAGCAGATGAAGCCGACCGCCTTTGTGGTCAACACCGCCCGCGGCGCGCTGGTCGACGAGACGGCGCTGCTGGCCGCACTCGATACCGGCGGCATCGCCGGCGCGGCCCTCGATGTGCTGGCCGACGAACCGCCCGGTCCCGACCACCCGCTGCTCCACCACGAGGCCGTGATTGTCACCCCGCACGTCAGCTACTACAGCGAGCAGGCGCACCACGAACTGAAGATCTACGCCGCCAAATCGGTCGTGCACTACTTCACCGGCGAACGGGTCGCCAGCCTCCTGACCCCCGACTTCCGCCGAGTCTGACGACCACCGAACCGGCCGCGCCGTGGGATGGACCGCGATGACCGTTGCACGCCGCAAGCCGCTGACCGCCCGCGTCGGGCTGGTCGCCGTCGGCCACCACACTTACTGGGAGCAGTTCCCCGGCCTGCGCGCCGAGCTGCTCGGCAAAGTCGAGCGGCTGAAGACCAAGCTCGCCGCGCACTCGGTCGAGGTGCTCGACTTCGGCCTGTTCGACCAGGCCGAGCCGGCCTACGCCGCGCTGCCGCACCTGAAAGCGGCCGATCTCGACCTGCTGCTCGTCGACATGGTCACCTACGCCACCTCGAGCACCTTCGGCTGCCTGGTGCGTGAGCTCGAGGTGCCGATGGTGCTGGTCGCCCTCCAGCCGCTGCGGGCGATGGACTACGAACGGGGCAGCACCTACCTGCAGCTCTGCAACGACGACTTCTGCAGCGTGCCCGAGTTCATGGGCGTCGCCGCGCGCATGGGCCGACGACTGCCCGGCGTGGTCATCGGCACCCTCGACGACGACCCGGCCGCCGACACCGAACTGGCCGACTGGTGCCGCATCGCCCATGTGCTGCACGACCTGCGCCGGGCACGCATCGGGCATCTCGGCCACGTGCTCGAGGCGATGCTGGATATGCACACCGACCCAACCGCCGTCACGGCGACCTTCGGCGCGCACGTGGTGCAGTGCGAGCCGGACGAGCTCCTGCGCTGCTATCGCGCCGCCAACACGGCGGCCGTGCAGGCCAAAGAGCAGCAGATCCTGGGCTTCTTCGACACGCCCGAGCCGGTCAGCGACCCGCTGACCACCCGCCTGACCGGCGATGACCTGCAGACCGCCGCGCGGGTCGCCGTGGCGCTCGATGCGTTCATCGCCGAGCGGCGGCTCGACGGCCTGGCCTACTATTACGAAGCCGAGCCGGAGAGCGAGCTGCGCCGTGTGGTGACCAACCTGATTGTCGGCAACTCGCTGCTCTGCGCCGCCGGCTTCCCGATGTGCGGCGAGTATGACCTGAAGACCTGCCTGGCGATGCTGATCATGGACCGGCTCGAGATCGGCGGCAGCTTCGCCGAGTTTCATCCCATCGACTTCGAGCGCGACACGGTGCTGGTCGGTCACGACGGCCCGCACCACCTGAACATCGCCGACGGCCGGCCGGTGCTGCGCAGCCTGGCCAAATACCACGGCAAGCCGGGCAGCGGCGCCAGTGTCGAGTTCCGGCTGCGCGAGGGACCGATCACGATGCTCAGCATCGGCGTCACCGCGGCGGGCGGGTTCAAGTTCGTCGTCGCCGAGGGGGAGTCGATCCGCTGGCCCATCCCGCCGACCGGCAACACCAACACGCACGGCAGGTTCGCGCCCGACGTGCGGACCTTTCTCAAGCGCTGGGTCGCCGCCGGGCCGACTCACCACTTCGCCCTCGGCCTGGGGCACCAGGCCGGGCTGATCGCCACCATCGGCGAGATTCTGGGCGTCGAGGTGGCCTGCGTGACGGCCTGAGCTCCGGGCCTACTTCTCTGACCAGTGCCGCGACCGCGACCCGCGCGAGGTGCGCTCGGCGACCGCCAAGTCGCTGATCTTCTGCGGGCAACTGGTCACGTAGCCGTGCACCCCGCCGGCGATGTCCTCGACCTCGACCATCCAGGCGTCGGGCGTGCGGCCGCGCTCGTGGCCCTCGTACCAGTCATCCTGTCCGGTCGGTCGCATGACCACCGGATACCAGACCAGGTCGCGCCAGTAGGGCACGTCGTCGCAGTAGGTGTACCAGGCGCGGGCCTGAACGATCAGATTCGGATCGACGATCCGGGCGCGGAACCGCGTGCCCTCGGCAGTCGGCTCGTGGCTGGGCTCGGTGATCGACGCCACCGGCCGGCCGTCGAACAGGTGGGCGACCCACATCTGCCAGACCGCGAACTGCTGCGGCGACTCGGCGGCGTGGCGGTAGTTGGGCACCATCGAGACGGTCCAGGGCCGCGCGAGCCGGGCCTGGTTCTCGGTCACGTTGAACATGCTGTAGCCGTCTTCGTTGGTCGCGCCGAGGTAGATGGTGCGCGCGGTGACCCGGTGCTGGAGCGTGACCGCCGAGAGCGCCTCGCCGGCGCTGCCCGGCCGGGGTGTCCAGCGACCCTCCATGCCCATGAACACCACGCCGGCGACGTTGTCGGGCCGGATCGCCGCCGCGACATAGGCCGACGGCGCCCGCTTGCTGTGCCCGCCGATCACCGCGCGGATCGCCTCGCGCTCGAGCCCGAGCGTGTCGGCGAAGACGTCCATCGCGTCGAGATAGGGCACGGCCAGGCGGAAGAAGTAGTGGTTCTCGACGGTCTGCGGCACGCCCTCGGCCCACAGCTCCCCAATGCTCCACTCGCGCCCCGGCCGGTCGGCCGCCTCGCCGGGATTGGGCAGCAGCATCACCGGATAGCCCAGCCGCGTGGCGATGGGATGCGCGTAGTTGGCCAGGAACGAGAGGTGCTCGTCGCCGCGGATGCTGCCGACAATCACCACCTTGCCGCGGCGCGCCGGGTCGTTCAGGCGCTCGGGCGCGGTCGGGATCAGCATCACCACTCGGTGTGCCAGCTCGCGGCCGAAGACGAGCTGGCTGACGAACCGCCCCTCGATCTGCCGCAAGGTGACCGAGGGGTCCTCGAGCGACGGCACCAGCGTGTCGCTCTCGAGGGTGAAGGCGAGCGGCGGCTGCTCGGCGCGGAAGCGCGAGTAGATCGCCGCCAGATCGGCCGGCTGGGCGAGGATGGTCAGCGTGACGAGCAGGGCGGGCATGGCGGTCCCCCGCCGGTCGATTCGCGCCCGCGGGTGACCTCCTGCCGCAGGACTCGACCGATCGGCGACGCACTGCCCCGCAGCGGAGGCGGAGCCATGGGCACCTCGACCGGCCGTTGTCTCGGCGCGTTGCTCCTCGGCGGGCTGGCGGTCGGAGCCCTCGCCGCCGATCTGCTCGACGACCTGACCCGCCCGAACCCAGGCGTCTCCCAGCGCGCCTCGAGCGGGCTGTACGACCCCGAGTTGAACCTCGACGCGCACCACGTGCGGCCGGGTGAAAACCTGCTCCTGGCCGACCTGCGTGGGCCGGGCGAAATCCGGCACCTGTGGTTCACGCTGGCCAGCGCCGACCGGCGCTACCCGCGCTCGGTGGTCCTGCGCATCTTCTGGGACAACGCCACGGTGCCGGCGGTCGAAACGCCGATCGGCGACTTCTTCGCCGCCGGCAACGGCATGAGGGCCAACGTCGACTCGATCCCGGTCAGCGTCAGCTCGTACGGCCGGGCGCTCAACTGCTACTGGCGGATGCCGTTCGCCGAGCGGGCGGTGATCGAAGTCGCCAACGAGGGCACCGAGCGGGTCACGGTCTACTTTCAGGCCGACTGGCTGGCGCTGCCCGACCTGCCGGCCGAGGCGCTGCGCTTCCATGCGCGGTACCGCCAGTCCTACCCGGCCGAGCCGTTTCAGCCGTATGTCGTCTTCGACGGGGTCGGCGCGGGGCACTACGTCGGCACCGTCTACTCGTCGCAGAACCTGCTCGCCAACTGGTTCGGCGAGGCCGACGACCGGTTCTATGTCGACGGCGAGTCGGTGCCCTCGATTGTCGGCACGGGCACCGAGGACTACTTCAACGACGCCTGGAACCTGCGGCTGCACAGCCACGGCCGGCGCGGCGTGACCGTCTGCGAGACCAAGGGCGAGGAGCGCCGAATCACCGCCTACCGCTGGCATCTCGACGACGCGATCACCTACCGCACCGGGCTGCGCGTCGAGATGGAGCGGCGCAGCTACGTGCTGGTGCCCGACCCGGAAACCGGCCGGCCGCGGCAGTACGACTTCCGGTACCGGCCCGACTACGTCTCGTCGGTCGCCTTCTGGTACCAGCCTGGCACCATGGAGCGGCGCTGGCCGTTCCCCTCGCTGGCCGAGCGACAGTTGCCCGAGATCTGGGTCGAGCCGGCGCAAATGGCCGACGCCGCGGCCACCAGCCCCGGCATCACCGGTCGTCGGGCGGCCAATCGCACCTGCCACCAGAAGGTCTTCTACTACCTGCGCAACGATGCGCCGGGCGGCTGGGTCGAGTTCCCGTTCACCGTCGAGCGCGAGGGCCGGTACGCCGTGTCGGTGTTCCAGTCGCTGTTCGGCGAGTATGGCGTCTGGCGGGTCAGCCTGATCGGCCCGGCCGGCGAGCAGGTGCTCGATGACGGGCTCGACTTCTGGGACTCGCTCGCCGCCCGCGAAGAGAACTGGCCCGAGAACTGGCACCACGGCACCACCGTCGAGACCAAACTCGGCGAGGTCCGGCTGGGCGCCGGTGCGTACCGCGTGCGGTTCGAGTGCGTCGGCAGCAACCCGCTCAGCCGGCATCCCGAGACCGGGGCCTTCGGCCAGGGCTACTCGCTCGGCCTCGATGCGCTCAATCTGCGCTGGCTGCCGGTCGACCCGGCCGACTGGGCGCGCGGCTATCTGCCGGCCGAGGAGCAGCTCTTCGCCCGCTTCGAAGCCGAGGCGCGCGAGCAGGTCGACCGGCTGGCCGGCGCCATCGCCACAATCCACGACGCCGACGGCACCTGGCCGGCGGCGCTGCCCGCGGCGGCGCCCGACCCGTGGGGCATGAGCTATCGCTACCGCGCGCCGGGCCTGGTGCATCCGTGGGGGTTCGATGTCTGGTCGTGCCGCGGCAACTCGCGCCGCGCCGTCGGCTGGATCGGCAACTGGCAGTCACCGCTGGACCTCGCCCGTGAAGCGCCGCCCGGCGCCGTGGTGATCGAGGGCGAGCAGCTCGCTCTGTCCGACTCCTCCACCGGCGCGGCGGCCCGCCCGCAGACCGTGCAGAGCGAAGTGGAAGCACCGCTCTCCGGCGGCGCGCTGCTGCTGCTCGACGGCGAGCCCGGCGCCTGGGCCGAGCTGACCCTGCCCGACGGACTGCCGGCCGGCGAGTACGATGCCTACCTCTTCGGCGCCACCTCGTGGGACTACGGCACCGCACAGTGGCGGCTCAACGTCACGCCGCTCGGCGAGCCGCTCGACGGTTACTCCGACCGGATCGGCATGACCAGCCGCGGACCGTACCGCCTGCGGCTGACCGGCACCGGCGATCGGCTGCGCTGCGAGTGGGTCGGCCGCAACGCCCGCTCGGCCGGCAGCAAGGCCGGGCTCGATGCACTGGTGCTCCTGCCGCGGTGAGACCAGTCGCGATGGGCGCGTTGATCTTCATCGTAGGGGCAGGTCTCAGACCTGCCCGCCGGCTTGTGGCTCCGCTCTGGAAGCGGGTTCGTTGGCCCTCGGGCGGGTCTGAGACCCGCCCCTACGCCACCCTTGGATCGCGCCCGCGGCGCCGGCCCGCGCGGGAGGAGCGGCCGGACCGATCGCGAACCGACGCTCATGCCGGCCATCCAGATCCGCGACGTCCTCGCCCAGGTCTCGCCCGCCCGGCTCCGCGCCGACCTTGACGCCCTCGCCGGCGGCGTGGTGCCGTTCCGCAAGGCCAACTACACCCTACCCGGCCACAGCCGCTCGACCCTCGACGAGGCCGACGACTACCTGCTCGCCGCGCTGGCCCCGCTGCGCTGCCGAGTGACGCGTGAGGCCTGCGAAGTGCAGGCGTTCCGCTGCTGCATGAGTCGCCCGCCGTCGCAGTGGTACGCCGCGCCGCACGCCGACGACCCCTGGTACACGGTCTGTAACCTCTACGCCGAGTGGCGCGGCGGCTCGCACCCCGACGAGATCATCCTCGCCTGCGCGCACAAGGACTCGCAGTCCTGGATCGACTCGCCCGGCGGGTACGACAACGCGGTCGGCACCGTGGCGCTGCTCGAGCTCGCGCGGCTGCTCGACACGGTCGACCTGCGCCGCACGGTGCGCCTGCTGTGGTGCAACGAGGAGCATCGGCCGTGGACCAGCGAGACCGCCGCCGCCGGCTGCCGCCAGCGCGGTGACCGGCTGCTGGCGGTGCTCAACGTCGACGGCATCGGCGGCCGGGCACCCGACGAAGTGGCCGCCGGCCGGCGCACCTTCGTCGCCGGCTGGACCGAGCCGCCGGGCGACGCGCTGGCGCAGCTCACCGCCGAGGTCAACGCCAACTACGACCTGGGCTTGGAGTGCTCGCAGGTGCAGCGCGAGTTCGCCAACGATGACGACGGCTCGTTCGTCAAAGCGGGGTTTCCGCAGTCGATCCTCTGCATCGGCAGCTTCCCCTACCGCCACGCCGCGTATCACCGGCCGGAGGACACCGCCGCGGCGGTCGAGCACGAGGTCGTCGCCGGCGCGACGCAGGTGGTGCTCGGCACCATCTTGCGGCTCGACCGCGATGGATTCCACCCATGACCAGGCTGCTGCTGCTGGCGCTGCTCGGCGAGCCGGTGATCCTCACGCCGGCGATCGATCAGCGGGTCGAGTCGCTGCACCACGACATCGACCTGGCCGGCCTCACGCCCGCCCGCGCCGCCGAGCTCGGCGCCGGCATGGCCACCCGACACTACGCGCCGGGCAACGATGCGCGAAACGTAATCACCTTCGCCACCGAGAGCGCCGTGCCGGGCTGGTTCGCCATCGACGTCTTCCGCGCCAGCGCCGGCGGGGCGCGGCTGCAGTTGACCGTCGGCGAGACGATCTACGCGGCCGCCTGGGGCGCCGGGCCGACGCACCAGGTCGACACGATCTATGCCGTGCCGCTGCCGCCCGGCCGGCAGTCGGTGCGGGTTGAGGTGACCCGCGGCGTGGTGGTGGTCAAACGCTGGATCTGGTGCCCGAGCGAAGCCGACGCCGCCGGGCTGGAGCTGGTGCCGATGGACAAGTCGTCGAGCGTGCCCGAGGTGCCTGAGGCGGAGGTCGATCCCGTGAGCCGGCCGATCGACGGCTTCCGCGGCATCTGGTTCGACCTGGGCCAGCGCACCGAGTATGGCAGCAAGTACTCGGGCGGGCTGGGCACCTACACGGCCAAGCACCGCCCGCTGGCGATCTACTCGCCCGTGTCGAACCAGACCTACTTCACCTACGGCGGGGCGGTCGACGGCTCGACCGACCTGGCCATCATGGCCGCCACGTTCGACCATGCCAGCGGCGAGGTGCTCCGGCCGACCCAGGTGCTGCGCTGGTTCGATTGGCCCGACCCGCACAACAACGCCGCCATTGCGATGACGCCCGACGGCCACGTCTGGATCTTCATCAGCGGGCGCGGGCGCGGGCGCGCCGGTTACAAGTTCCGCGGTGTCGAGCCCTACTCGACCGCGCGGTTCGAGCGGATGACCAGCGAGGAGCTGACCTATCCGCAGCCGTGGTACATCGCCGGCCGCGGGTTCATCCATCTGTTCACCAAGTACACCCGCGGGCGCGAGCTCTACTGGGAGACCAGCAACGCCGACGGCAGCGCGTGGAGCGAGGACCACAAGCTGGCCGGCTTCGGCGGCCACTACGAAATCAGCGGCGCCCGGGACGGGGTGGTGATGACCGCCTTCAACTGGCACCGCAACGCCGACGACATCACCGCCGCCGGCTCGGTCGACCTGCGCACCAACCTGTACCTCGCCCGCACCGCCGACTTCGGCGCAACCTGGACCAACATCGCCGGCGAGCCGCTGGACCTGCCACTCGACGACTGGCAGAACCCGGCGCTGGTCCACAACGACTATGCCGAGGGCCGGCTGCGCTACATCAAAGACCTCGACCTGGACGAACGAGGACACCCGGTGGTGCTCTCGGTGACCAGCGGCAGCTACGCGCCGGGCCCCGGCGGCGACCCGCGCATCTGGAGCCTCTCGCGCTGGGACGGCGAGCGCTGGGTGGTGACCGAGATCTGCCGCAGCGACCACAATTACGACACGGGCAGCCTCTACCTCGACGGCGAGACGATGCGCGTCATCGCGCCGACCGATGTCGGCCCGCAGCCGTGGCAGACCGGCGGCGAGGTGGTCGCCTGGCTCAGTCATGACCGCGGCGCGACCTGGGCGCGCGAGGCGACCCTGACCGCCGGCAGCGAGCGCAACCACGGCTATGTGCGCCGGCCGCTGATCATCCATCCCGAGTTCTACGGCTTCTGGGCCGACGGCGACCCGACGGCGCGCTCGGAGTCGCGCCTCTACCTCTGCAACCAGGCGCTGGAGGTGTTCGAGCTGCCGTTCCACATGCCCGGCGAGCGGGCGCGGCCGGTGCGGCGGAGGTAGGGCAACGAAATCACGCGTGCCGGTGGGGCGCATGGCCATGCGCCCGTGTTTGGCGGCGTGGACGAACACACCGCAACATCGGCGCATTGCGATGCGCCGCTACAGAACCTGTCGGAACGTGGCGGTTGGCGGCGGCACCGCGCTGTTAGCGCCTCCGGCGGCGTTGCGCCGTGGGCGCCTGCTCACCACCGGCGAGGCTTGCCGGCAGGTTGCGCATCGCCTCAATGATCCGGTCCTCCAGCGCGTCGCCGATCTGGTCCTCGTCGGTGATCATGCCGCGGCGGTCCATCGACTCTAGGCAGCGGGCGATCCACTCGAGATGATCGGTCTCGGGTCGCCACTCGGGCACGTGTCGCGCCGCCTTGGCGCCGCTGAACGTCTGCTGCCAGCCGAAGTTGTTGTCCAGGCCGGCATAGCGCTTGGGGTCGACCGCCTCGAGCAGCTCGCTCGGCGCGTGGACAATGTCGACCTCGCGGCCGACCGCGCGCATGACCAGGCGGTGCCACTCGTCCCAGGTCATCGGCGCGGGATGGACCATGTTGTAGACCTGGCCGAAGGTCGCCTTGCGGCCGGCCAGGAGGGCGAAGAAGCGCCCGGCGTCGCGGGTCGGCAAGAAGTGGAACAGCTTGTCGCCATCGCCGGCGCTGAGCATCGGCAGGCCGCGGCGGAGGCGGCTGATCCAGCGGCCGTCGTCGCCGACCTGGCGGTGGATGGCGTTGCCCTCGCCGTAGGTGTAGCTGGGCTTGACGATCGTCACCGGAAAGCCGCTGGCCAGGTGCTGGTCGAGCAAGAACTGGTCGCACTCGATCTTGTTTCGGCCATAGTCGGTCCGCGCTTGCAGCGCGCAGGTCTCGTCGGCGAACGGCCGCTCGATTGGCGGGCCGTAGGTCATCACCGTCGAGCAGTGGATGAACTGCTGGATCCGCCCGATGAACGGCCGCACCGCGAGGTGTGACTGCTCGCGGCGGTAGGCAATCATGTCGATCACCACGTCGGGCGACTCCGCCCGCAGCGCCGCCTCGAACCGGATGTTGTCGCGCCGGTCGACGACCACCGGCCGCACGCCCTCGGGCACCGGCTGGCGGCCGCGGGTGACCACCACGACCTCGTGGCCCAGGTGGAGCAGCGCGCGGACGATTTCGCGGCTGATGTTGCCCGTCCCGCCGATGACCAGGACTTCCATGTCAGAACCTGAGCCGGTAGGTCAGTGCCAGGCCGGGGCTGACCGGATCGGCACGCAGGCGCAGCGGCGGCGCGGCGCGGTCGGCCCGCTCGAGCGCCAGCGCCAGGTCGCGGCCGGCGCCACCGTCGCGGAACAGCTCGAACCGGCTGTCGCCGAAGCCGAACTCGCCGACGCTCAGCTCAAGCGGCAGCCGTTGCAGCCGTCGGTTCTGCCGCCGAGCCGACGCGATCCCGTCGAGGCACTGAAAGGTGTGTGTGCCGAGCAGCGCCAGGCCGAGCGTCCACCGAGTGCCGTCCGATTCGGCCTCGATCAGGCCGCCGATCAGCGCGCCGTCGACCACGGTGAAGGCGATCGCCTTGGGCAAACTGCCTAAGTAGTAATAACCTGCACCGAGCCCCGGCATGACGCCGAGCATGCCGGCGGTGGTTTCGTCCTTCGTCTCGGCGCCGGCCGCGCCGACAAGCAGCAGGCCGGCCAGCAGACCGGCGAGGCGATGGTCCATCGGTGCTCCCCGCCGGCGGGTTCGCGCCACTGACCGCCCGACCTCCCCGAGAATGGGTCAGGAGCCATGGGCGGTCGCCCATCGCGCAGCAGTCGATGGTGCCACTGGCGGCTTGCCCGCCAGTGCTGTCCAGCAGCTCGTCGGCGGCAC
>CAYONP010000083.1:24877-27302 GCA_964405335.1 uncultured Fimbriimonadaceae bacterium | reverse complement strand
AGTTCGCCGGCCAGGCGGTCGATGTCGTGGCGCAGGCGGTCCATCGACGAGCGCGTGTCGACCGTCTCGTCGAGCCGCGCCGCGGCGATCCGGCTGGCCACCTCGTCGATCGCCAGCGCCAAGCCGTCGAGCTGGTCTTCGTAGCGGTCCAGCGTGGCGGTCAGGGTCTCGATCCGTTCGAGCTGCGCGCAGGCCAGCTCGAGGTTTCGCTCACGCACGGCGCGGGTCTCGGCGTCGGGCGAGCGGACCACCTCGCGTTCCCACCGTCGCACCGCCTCGCGCGCCTCGTCGAGGTCGACGCGGCTAAGGTACCGCCGCAAGAACTCGGCGTGGCTGGTCAGCCGTGGCAGGGTGCTGTCGAGCAGCGCGTCGAGCGCGGGCAGCACGTCGCCGAAACTGAGGCGGCGGCTCGGGGGGCAGTCGGCCAGGGTCCGCTCGAGCCGCGCGCGGGCGCGCCAGATGGCGCCCTGCGGACCAAAGCTCCGCGCCAGGTGGGCGAGCAGACTCACGGCCGGTCGGCAAACAGGCCGCTGGTCGCATCGGCCGGGTCGGCCGCGGGGCTGTCCAGCGCGTATTGCACCGCCGCCTCGACCTCCTCGTCGGCCTGCGCGCGCAAGGCCGCAATCTCGTCTGAGGGCACACCGTCGGCGCCCAGGCGCGCGGCGGTCAGCGTGAGCGGATCGCGCGCGGCCCAGGCGGCTTCTTCGTCGCGCGTGCGGTAGACGCGCTCCTTGTCACCCTTCGAGTGCCCGTAGATGCGGTAGGTCTTGGCCTCCAGCAGCGTCGGCCCGCCGCCGGTTCGCGCGCGCTCTACCGCCTCGGCCGCGGCGGCGGTGACCGCCTCCAGGTCGTTGCCGTCGACGCTCACGCCGGGGATGCCGTACCCGGCCGCCCGCTGCGCCACGTCGGCCACGTTCGAGGTGCGCGCGATGCTGGTGCCCATCGCGTAGAGGTTGTTCTCGCAGACGAAGAGCATCGGCAGCCGCCAGGCCGAGGCCATGTTGACCGCCTCGTGGAACGCGCCCTGACCCGTCGCGCCCTCGCCGAAGAAGGCGGCCACGACGCCGTCGCCGCCGCGGTATTGCAGCGCCAACGCCGCGCCGGCGGCAATCGGCAGGCCACCGGCGGTGATCCCGTTGCTGCCCAGGAAGCCGACCTCGTAAGCGGCGACATGCTGGCTGCCGCCGCGGCCGCGGCTGTAGCCGGTGGCACGGCCGAACAGCTCGGCCATCAGCCGGGCCATGGAGCCGCCCTTGGCGATCAGGTGGCCGTGACCGCGGTGGGTGCTGGTCACCTGGTCATCGGCGCGCAGCACGCGGCAGACGCCGACGGCGCTGGCCTCCTGGCCGCAGCAGGCGTGCGCCGTGCCGCCGATGAGACCCTCGCTGAACAGCTCCATGACCCGCTCGTCGAAGCGCCGGATGCGGCACATCTGGAGATAGGCGTCGCACCGCGCGGCCACCTCGGTGTCGCGCGGCGGGTCGGTTCGGGTTGCGGTCGAGCTTGTCATGGCCGGCGGCTCATGGTAGCATAGAAGACTGTCCCCTGGGAGACGGCCGTGAGCCAGCGATGCGTCATCTGCGGCAAAGAGCCGCGCGTCGGTAACCGCCGGAGCCACTCCATGCGGGCCACCAAGCGCCGGTTCATGCCCAACCTGCAGCGCCTGCGCATCGTCCTCGGCGGGCAGGTCAAGCGCGCGCTGGTCTGTACTCGCTGCATCAAGGCCAACAAAATCACCCGCCCCGCCTGACCCCGCGCGCTGCCTTCTCGACGCCATCCGCCACCCGCAGGTTCGCGCATGAGCGATTCCGCCGCCTACTGGCTCGAGACCGGCTTCAGCCTCGCCCGCCGCATCGTCCTCGCCTCGGTCGAATCGGTCGCCCGGCCGCTTGGCCGCACGCCGATGATCGCCCTGCTACCGACGCTCACCACCGGCGCGCGGCTGTGGGGCAGCGTCGACCCGGCCCGCGCCGCCGGCTGCGCCGCCGGGCTCGCCTGGGCGCCGCTGCGGGCGCTCTGCCGCGCGGCCGCGATGCAGTTCGCGCCGTGGCCGCCGGCGGCCGTGCGCGGCGTGCTCAAGTGCGCCGAGCACGACCTCTACCAACCCGAATCGGGCGACCCGGCCGCGGCCGATCCGGTCAACGATGCCTGGCTCGAGCTGGCCGTCGCCTACGCTCGCCACGAGCCGCTGGCGGTCGAGCCACTGCAGCGCCGCCGGCTGGGGCTGGGCGAGGCCGACGTCTCGTATGCGCTCTGGTCGGCCCGGGTGAGTGAACGCGCCGCCGCGCTGAGGCTGCTGCCCACCGCCGACGAGCTGCCGCCCGGCGGGCCCGAGCAGTGGGCTCAGCAGGCGCGGCTGTCGCTGCTGCCGACCCAGCGCGTGCGGGCCTGCATCGCCCTGGCCGCCGCTGAGATGAGCGGCTGA
>CAYONP010000083.1:22381-24777 GCA_964405335.1 uncultured Fimbriimonadaceae bacterium | reverse complement strand
GGTGGTATCCTGCGCGCGGCGGACGCGCAGCATGACCATTCCCCAACGCCTCGCCGTCGCCCGCGGCGAACAGCCCGCCGACACGCTGTTCCGCGGCGGGCGGCTGGTCAACACCATCAGCGGCGAGATTCTCGAGGTCGACCTCGCCGTGGCCGACGGTATCGTCATCGGCTGGGGCGACTACGCCGCCCGTGAGGTGGTCGACTGCGCCGGCGCCTACCTCGTGCCCGGCCTGCTCGACGCCCATGTCCACATCGAGAGCTCGCTGCTCGCCGTCGGCGAGTTTGCCCACGCCGTGGCCGCCCGCGGCACCACCGGCGCGTTCGTCGATCCCCACGAGGTGGCCAACGTCTGTGGCGTCGCCGGGGTCGAGTATGTGCTCGCGGCCGCGCGCGGCGTGCCGGTCGACCTCTACGTCAACGTACCGAGCTGCGTGCCCGCCTCGCCCTACGACGACCCCGGCGCGGTGCTCGACGCCGCCGCCGTGGCCGAGCTGCTCGGCCGCGACGGGGTGCTCGGCCTGGCCGAGATGATGAACTTCCCCGGGACCATCGCCGGCGACCCCGAGTGCCTGGCCAAGCTCTCCGCCGCCGCCGGCCGGCCCCGCGACGGCCATGCGCCGGGCATCTCCGGCCGGCAGATCATGGCCTACCACCTGGCCGGCCCCGAGTCGGACCACGAATGCACCCGCGCCGACGAGGCGCTCGAGCGGCTCCGCGCCGGCGCTTACGTCTTCCTGCGCGAGGGCTCGGCGACGAAGAACCTCGCCGCGCTGCAGCCCATCCTCACCCCGGCCAATTCGCGCCGGCTCTGCTTCTGCTGCGACGACATCCATAGCGAGGACCTGCTCGCCGACGGCCACCTCGACCGCATCGTGCGGCTCGCCGTCGCCGCCGGCGTCGAGCCGGTTATCGCGGTGCAGATGGCCACCCTCAACACCGCCGAGCGGTTCGGTCTGGCCGGCCGGATTGGCTCGCTCACGCCGGGCCGGCAGGCCGACCTGCTGCTCGTCGATGACCTGCACACCTTCCGCGTGCGCGAGACCTGGAAGGACGGCGCGCGCATCGCCGCCGACGGTGAGGCGCTGTTCGACCCGCCGGCGGCCGACGACTCGGCGCTGCGCGACAGCGTCGCCGTCGCCCCGTTCATGACCGGCGAGTTCGCGCCGCGCTGGCCGGGCGGCGAGGCGCGGTTGATCCGGGTCTTCGGCGAGCTGATCCTGACCGCCGGCGAGACCTGCCGACCGACGGTGGTCGACGGCCGCCTGGCTGCCGACCCCGAGCGGGACATCCTGCTCGCCGCGGCGATCGAGCGGCACCGGGCCAGCGGCGCGATCGGCGTCGGGCTGGTTACCGGCTTCGGGCTGCAGCGCGGCGCGCTGGCCAGCTCGGTCGGTCACGACTCGCACAACCTCACCGTGGTCGGCGTGACGCCGGTCGCCATGCGTCGGGCCGTCGACGCGGTCGTCGCCGCCGGCGGCGGGCTGGCCGTGGCGACCGACGAGGCGGTCACCGCCTGCCTGCCGCTGCCCCTGGCCGGGTTGATGAGCGACCGGCCGGTGCGCGAGGTGGCCGCCGGCTGCCGGACGCTGCACCAGGCGGCGCAGGCGCTGGGCACGCCGCTCGGCGATCCGTTCATGACTCTCTCGTTCGTCAGTCTCAGCGTCATCCCGTCGCTGCGCCTGACGCCGCGCGGACTGGTCGACGTCGACCGGTTCGAACTCGTGCCGCTGGCGGTTGAGCCATGACCCCGCCTTGCGCTCTGGATTGATGCATGCCTGACGCTCCGACCGATCCGCCTCGCCCTACCGGCCCGCCACGCGCCGTGCCGCCCGGCGCCGTCTGGCCGCTGCTCCTGCTCGCGGTGGTGCTGGTCGCCCTGTTCGTCCAGTCGAGCGGCGTGGCCGGCGGGATCGAGAAGCTGGGCTACAGCGAGTACCAGGCCCGGGTCGAGGCCGGCGAGGTCGGCTTCGCCCGCATCACCGACCGGGCAATCCTGCTCTGGAACAGCGGCGAGGCGCCGCCCGACCAGCCGCCCGCCTACGCCGTCGAGCGGCCGCCGATCCGCGACGAAGACCCCACCGCGTTGCTTACCCAGCACGGGGTCGAGTTCGACGGCAAATCGCCCTCACCGTTCAGCGGCCTGCTCACCCTGGTGGTGCTCACCGTCGGGCTGTTCGCGCTGTTCGGGCTGATGCTGCGGCGCAACCATCCCGCCGAGCGGGCGATGGCCTTCGGCCGCGCGCGGACCCGGCAGTATGTCGAGCGGCATACCAAGACGACCTTCGCCGACGTGGCCGGCATCGACGAGCCGAAACAGGAGCTCGAGGAGATCGTCGAGTACCTGCGCTCGCCCGACAAGTACCGCCGGCTGGGCGGCCGCATCCCGCGCGGCGT
>CAYONP010000083.1:0-22371 GCA_964405335.1 uncultured Fimbriimonadaceae bacterium | reverse complement strand
GCGCCCGGCACCGGCAAGACGCTGCTGGCCAAGGCCGTCGCCGGCGAGGCGCAGGTGCCCTTCTTCTCGCTCAGCGGCAGCGACTTTGTCGAGATGTTCGTCGGCGTCGGCGCCAGTCGGGTGCGCGACCTGTTCCGCCAGGCCGAGCACGCCAGCCCGTGCATCGTCTTCATCGACGAACTCGACGCGCTAGGCAAGGTCCGCGGCGGCAGCATCACCGGCGGCGGGCACGACGAGCGCGAGCAGACGCTGAACCAACTGCTGGTCGAAATGGACGGCTTCGACAGCGACCTCAACGTCATCCTCATGGCCGCCACCAACCGGCCCGAGATCCTCGATCCGGCGCTGCTCCGACCGGGGCGATTCGACCGCCAGGTGATCATCCCGCGGCCCGACATCGCCGGCCGCGAGGCGATCCTGCGGGTCCACATCGGCCGCGTCCAGGTCGCTCCGTCGGTCGATCTCCACCGCGTCGCCGCGCGGACGCCCGGCTTTGTCGGCGCCGACCTGGCCAATGTGGTCAACGAGGCGGCGCTGCTGGCCGCCCGGCGCGAGCGCGAGGCGGTCGAGTTCGCCGATTTCGACGAGGCGATCGACCGCGTCTCGGTCGGCCTCGAACGCCGGTCGCAGGTGATCGGCGACGAGGAGAAGCGGATCACCGCCGTGCACGAAGCGGGCCACGCAGTGGTCGCGCTGTTCAGCGGCCACGCCGACCCGGTGCACAAGGTGAGCATCATCCCGCGCGGGTTCGCCGAGGGCTACACGCTGATTGTCCCCGAACGCGAGCGGCACAACCTGAGCGAGGCCGAGCTGACCGCCCGCATGGCCGGCTTGCTCGGCGGCCGCGAGGCGGAGCTGCTCGAACTCGGCCAGCGGACCACCGGCGCGGCGGGCGACCTGCAGCAGGTCACGCGCATCGCCCGCGCGATGGTCTGCGAAATGGGCATGAGCGACGCGGTCGGGCCGCTGCACTACAGCGAGCCACGCTACGACCCATGGAACCCGCCCAGCCCGGCGACGCGGCCGTTCAGCGAGGAGACGGCCCGCCAGATCGACGCCGAGGTGCAGCGCCTGGTCCGCGCCGCGGCCGACCAGGCGCGTTCGATCCTGTCCACTCACCGCGACGAACTACGGAGCGTGGCCGAGCGACTGCTCGACGTCGAGGTGATCGACCGCGACGAGTTGTACCGGCTGGTCGGGCTCGAGCCGCCGGTCGATGAGCACCGGGCAGAGCCGGCGCTGTAGCCGGCGTCACCAAGCCGGCTGGCAACCGTCGTGGACGAGCAGCCTGCGGTAGCCGCCATCAATCGCCATCACCACGATGCCGTCGTAGTCCCGGCTGGACTGCCAGTAGCTCTCATCCAACGTGCCGCCGAAGGCAATGAACCGCCCATCGGGCGAGAACTCGGCGCTGTCGCCGACGCCGAGGTCGCGCGGCGGGCCGACCAGCGTCGCGATGCCGTAGTCCGGATACTCGATCTCGGCCAGGTGCATCTCGGGCGAGTCGCCGACATGGGTACCGCTGATGGTGTAGACCAGCTTGCGACAGTCGGGTGACCAGCTCAGGTCGGTCGGCCGGTACCACGACCCGTCGGCATGGTGCCAACCATCGTGGTCGGCCGTCTGGATCAGGCTCTGCGGGTTCCAGTGCCAATGGTCGAACACGGTCGTCCCGGCGTCGTCTTCGCCGCCCTCCGCCCAGCGGCGCTCGTCGCGGCGCACGATCCAGATATTGCCGCTGCACGTCATTGCCAGCGCTCGACCGTTGGGCGACCAGGTCGGCAGCTGGAAATCGGTGTAAAGGCCGAGCTCCTCGATGATACTATAGCGTTCCTCGAGCCGGCCGACCCGGTCACCGTCCGGGGCGACGTCGAAGATGGTGTGGGTCCAGACATCGAAGTCGTCCGGCCAGCAGTCCGGCTGCACAACCTCCGGCTCGGCCGCGATCCGCCAGTGCTCGGGATAGGTGAAGCTGATCACCCGGTCGATGGGATCCCACGTTGGGTGGATGTCCTCGAAGTGGTCGTCACCCAGTGGCGACGCGTACCGGATGGTGGTCAGCTTCCGTTGGTTCCCGCCATCGACATCGGCGACCCAGACCTGGTTGTCGCGCACGAAGGCGAAGCGCTTGCGGTCGGGCGACCAGCACGGCGACCTGCCATTCTCGACCAGCTTCCGCTGCTCCGTCCCATCGCCCCGGCAGACCCAGATGGTGGGCTTGTCGTCCGAGTACCCGCGGACGAACAGCATCGGCCACCTTGGGTCCGGGGCCGGCACGACCGACATATCGCTCCGGGCGGCGGTCTCGGCCGGCACTGCGGGTACCCAAGCCGACACCCGCGGCGGCCGCTCAGCCTCTACCGGCCGCGGTCGGATGCCGGTCGGGCCGAACAACAGCAACGCCAAGCCGAAGCCGAGCCAGACGCACGCGGTCCGACGGAACGACTCCTTGGCCACGCCGACAGACAAGAGCATCGTTCGCTCCTCGTCGCTCGCAGGTCGTACCACACCGCTCAGCCGGGTGCAAGGCCTATCCGTGGCCACGCAGCGCAACCCCGGTGTGCTGCGCCACCAGTCGTATCTCACGCTCGACCGCCGGGCCGGCCGCTCATGCGACTCGGTGACGATCCAGCCGGCGGACTCCGGCGATGGGGTGCGCACAGGGCGCGTGAGCCAGTGGCGAGGCCATCAGGCGAGCGCGTGGCTAACCAGCTCGCTCACCGAGGCACGGGTCCGCTGACGCCGGGTCGAACGTGTCCTCGCGCAGGTGCAGCACGAGCGCATAGGGCGAAGTCGGCGCATACTCCTCGCGGATGCGGACGGACATGCCCGGCCGTAGCCTCGCCGCTCGCGCTTCGACCACCGAAGCCAACCGCGTCAGCTCTTCCAAGGGGCCGAAGATTGCGTGGTCATCCATCCCGGGCTCGGCCGAAGTCATCAGCTCAAGGTACATGTACGGCCCGTAGTGCTCGTGCTCGGACGTCTTCGCCTTCGCTGGATCCGCCACGTAGGATCGCAGAATGGCGGCGAATCGACTCAGTCCGGCGCGCGAACCCACAATGTGCCATTCCTTCGACTGGTCATTGCGGTCATAGGAGAAGCCGAGGTCGTGCCACTCTGCTCGGGTCAATTTGCTCAGTCTTTCTTCCATCGGTTCTGCGCCCAGCTCCAAAAAACGCCATCCGCGACCCGACAGGCCGCCCGCTGCGCACCCCGCCAGCCTACCGCCCCGCCGCCGCCGCGTGCAACTCGCGGTACTTCGCCCGCACCGACTCGTCCAGCCGCTCGGCGAACTCCTCAGGCAGGTCGAGCGCGGCGATCAGCTCGAGCACATCGGCGAAGTCGCGCAGCCGGTGCGGCGCCGATTGGCCCGCGGCCAGCTTCAGCTCGATCAGCCGGTCGAGGTTCAGGTAGGCGATGCCGTCGACCACCGTCGAGCACGTGCCGGGATCGGGGAACGCCACCGGCTGCGGGCGGCCGTCGCCGGGGAACTGACCGGCGACCAGGAACTCGATGGCCACGCCCGTCTCGGTGTCGCGCAGATGCCGCGAGCCCTCGAACGCCGGCCGATACCCACGCCCGCGAAGCTGGTCATGCAGCGCGCGCAGCCCCTCCTCGGTGACCAGCAGGCCGACGACTTCGGTGAACCGCCGATAGCCGTGGCGGAACAGCGCCAGGCCGCCGGCGACGGCGTACTCGATGCCCAGCCGGTCGAGCCGCTCGGTCACGCGGCGCAGCGCCTGATGCACCGTGCCCTGGCCACGCAGGAACTCGCCCGCATCCTCCAAGGCCCACCTCAGGTCGGCGGCCAGCCGCAACTCATAGTCGACCGGCCCGCCCATCGCCGCTCCTACAACACCCCATACACCCGATACACCTCATCAATCGCCATCCCGCCGGCGATCAGGTCGCGCTCCTCGTTTTCCTTGCGGAACGTCGCCTCGACGCGCAACAGCACCTCGTCGACCAGCCGGCCGGGGATCAGTTGCACCCCGTCATTGTCGCCGAAGATGAAGTCGCCGGAGCGGACGGTGACATAGTGCCGCAGGTGGCCGGGCAGGTAGATCGGCGCGTTGACCTCGGTGATGAGCCACCCGCCGTACCAGTTCGGCCGCGTGCCGAACGAGTAGAGCGGGAAGTCGGGCATCTTCAGCACGTACTGCGTGTCGCGGCAGTTGCCGGCCAGCAACATGCCGCGGCAGCCGTGGGCATAGGCCAGTTGGCAGCTCATCTCGCCGAAGTGCGCCGGCTGCAGGTCGCCGCCGCAGTCGAAGCAGAGGATGCAGCCGTCGTCGGCCTCTTCGACCGCGCGCATCATGCGCTTCTGCGGGTGCCCGCCGGCCGCCTCCCAGTCAGCCTCGAGCCGCTTCTGCTCCTCGTCGCTGCGCGGCTCGACCAGGGTGTGCAGCTTGATCGGCAGCGCCCGGCCGACCAACTGCATGCCCTGCCGCAGCGGCCGAAAGCGCGCGGAGAAGACCGTGTCGCGCACGCCCAGGTCATACATCGCATCGGAGACGCAGCCGCCATAACCGGCGTGGCGGAAGCGGTCGATGCGCTCGAGGTCGGTGATATCGAGGGTACGCGGGTGTTCGGCGGTGCCGGCGTCGGGGTCGCGGTGCGCCATGGGCTGCTCCGGGGGTTGGGTTGGGCGGGAAGGGTTCGGCTCCTGCCGGGCAAGGTTGCGAGCAGTGTGCGCGCGGGCTACGATCGTGAGGACAGCGAGGAGCCACTCGATGAGGGGGTTGGAGAGCTGCTGTTTGGTGCTATGCCTCGCGACTGGGTCGGCGCAGACGCTGGAGGATGCCCAACAGCTGCATGCAGCAGGCTTGGTTGCTTATCAGCAACAGAGACTGGACGTTGCCGAGGAGAAGTGGCGTGAGGCGCTAGCGATCCAGGAGATGCTCGCGCCCGGTTCGCTGGAGTTGGCGGCAACGGCCGCCAATCTCGGCAACGTTGCCCACGATCGAGGCGCGCTGGAGGCCGCATGGGCACATTACCAGCGCGCGTTGGTGGTTTTCGAGCGTGCCGCGCCTGGCTCGCTGTACGAGGCGAGCTGCCTCAGCAATCTCGGCGCCGTCGCCTGGGAGCGTGGCGATCTTGGCGCAGCTCAGAACTACCTCCAGCGCGCGCTTCCGAACCTGGAGCGCCTGCTACCCCTCTCAATCCAGATGGCGGCCTGCCTGACCAACCTCGGCGGCGTCGCCAGTGACCGCGGCGACCTCGACAGCGCCGAGCAGTACCACGAGCGCACCCTGGCCATCTTCGAGCGCACGGCGCCCGGCTCGCTTGGCATGGCCTCCTGTTTGAGTAGTCTGGGTGTCGTGGCTCGTGACCGCGGAGATCTCAATGCCGCGATGGACTACTACCAACGAGCTCAGCCCATCTTGACCAATCTGGCGCCACGCTCGCTCGTGATGGCAACGAATCTTGATCGCCTTGGAAACGTCGCCTTTTGCCGAGGTGACTTCGATGCTGCCCAGGAATACTACGTGCGCGCACTGCAGGTGCGCGAGGGTCTGGCGCCCGATACTCTCGACTTGGCCGGGAGCCTGACCAACCTCGGCAACCTGGCCTGGCGGCGTGGCGAACGAACGTCAGCGTTGGACTACTTCGAAAGGGCGTTTCGTATTACGCAACGCCTCGCGCCAGATTCGCTCGAACTGGCCGACCTTCTCGACAACCTGGCCGTTCTCGTCGTGGCCGCCGGCACTCCCGAGGTCGCACTCCGACTCAGCCAGCAGGCGCTGAACCTTCGCCAGCGCATAGCGCCTGACTCTCTCTCTGTGGCGGCGAGCCTTACCAATCTAGGCTACCTCGCCGTCGTTGGCGATGACCTGGGTGCCGCCGAAGAGTGCTACCGCCGAGCCGTGACCATCTACGAGCGGCTGGCGCCGGAGTCTCTGGCACTGGCCGTGGGTTTGTGCAACCGCGGTCGGACCGCCCGCCGGCGCGGCGCCGCTGTCGAGGCAATCCCGCTCACCCTTCGCGCCATCGGCATTCTCGAACAACAGCGCTCGTTCATCGCCGGTCCGGACGCGCGCGCGGCCTTTGCCATGGAGTCCCACGGCGCATACCGACTGCTGTTCGGTCTGCAGCTCCAGACCGGCAATCCCGAGGCCGCGTTCGCGACGCTCGAGCGACTCCGGGCGCGTAGCCTGCTCGACTCGCTGCACGAACGGGACGTGGACTTCAGCGCCGATGCTCCACCCGAGCTGCTCCAGCGCCAAACCTCCCTCCAGGCTCAGCTCGCCTCTGCGCATCGCGAAATCGGCCGGCTCGATCCGCACCAGGACGCCGCTCGTGTCGACGCGTTGGGTGAGACCATACGTCAGCTCGGTGCGCAGCAGCGCGAGCTCGAGGCCCAGATACGCCGCACCTCTGCCACCTACGCCGCGCTCGAGTATCCTCAGCCGCTGGATGCCAGCGGCATCCAGGCCGCCCTCGACCCTGGCACCTTGCTTCTCGCGTACGCGCTCGAAGGGACACAGAGCCACCTGTTTGCCGTCACCCAGGACACGATTGGCGTCTACCCCATCGCCACCGCCGAGGATTCGCTGTCGCGCCAGGTGGCTGCCTTCACGGCAGCGGCTGCTTCGCCGCGCGGCCAGCCCGTGGCGCCGGGTCGGGAGCTCTATGACGTGCTGATTCGACCCGCACAGACGGCAGTCGAGCAGGCCGAGCGGCTGCTCATGCTGCCCGACGGCGTACTGCATAGGCTGCCCTTCGCCGCGCTGGTCACCTCGCCGCCCGACGAGCCGGTGCGCTACCTGGTCGAAGACAAGCCCCTTCACCAGGTCGTCTCGATGACCGTCTATCAGCAGCTTCGCCAGGCCGCGGCGCCGGGCTCGGGTCGGCTGATCGCGTTCGGGGATCCGCTGCTGCCCGGCCTGGTGCAGGCTCCGCCGCCCGTGCTGCTCACCGTGCAGGCGCGGTCGCTTGGCGAGCTCGGCGCCTTGCCGTTCGCGGCGCGGGAGGCACGGGAGATCAGCACGCTGCTCGGCGACCGAGCCATGACGCTGATCGGGAGTGAGGCCAGCGAGCGGGCAGCCAAGTCTGAACTGAGCCAGGCCGAAGTGATCCACTTCGCCTGCCACGCCATCAGTCTCGACGACCACCCGCTCGACAGCTCACTGGTCCTGGCCGACGGCGACGGTGAGGACGGTCTGCTTCAGGCCTGGGAGATCTTCGAGAGCATCCGCCTGAAAGCCGATCTGGTGGTCCTCAGCGCCTGCCAGTCCGGCTCTGGGCGAGTGCGACGACACGAGGGGTTGATCGGCTTGACGCGAGCATTCCAGTACGCCGGGGCGCGGAGCATCATCGCCAGTCTGTGGCGGGTAGCCGACGAAACGACGTGCGACCTGATGACCGCCGTCTATCGCCGCCGCCTGGCCGGCATGACCAAGGACGAAGCGCTACGCGTCGCGCAACTCGAGCTGCTCGCGGCCGGTCGCGCGGGCCGTACCATCGCCGACTACCCGCTCTCGCATCCCTACTTCTGGGCGCCCTTTGTGCTGGTCGGGGACTGGCGGTAGAGCCCCGCCTCACTCCACCCGCACCACCGCCAGGCAACTCACCCGCCGGTCACCCGCGATGAGCTCGAGCGCGTCGCCCTCGGCCACCTCGATCACCACCCGCCCGGCGAGGTCGTCGCGCCCGCGGTTGGGGGCCAGCTCGAGCGCTTCCGGGCGGCCGGCGTGCTCGAGCCTTACCTCGCCGCTGGTCAGCAGCATGACCGCCACGCGGGCGGTCAGCGGGGCGGTCCAGCGGAGGCGGGCGCGCGGCTCCAGGGCGACCTGACCGACCGCGATGCCGTCGCGCTCGGTCTCGGCGAACCAGGCCTCGCCGGCGGCGACCGTCCAAGGGTTGCCCGCGGCGCCGATCGTGCGCAGGCCGTCGCGGCTGTTCCACGCCTGGGTGTCCCAGACGGCGCGGATGGCCTCCTCGTCGCCGAACGCCTCGGGCAGGTCGGGGCCGGGGGTGTTGGCGTAGTACCAGGACCGCCCGTTGATCGGGTCGGCCAGGCAGCGCGCGGCGGGCATTTCGAGGTGGCCGACCGGGTCGTGCTCGCGCAGCCAGTCATAGGCATACTGAAGCCACTGGTGGCGGTACTCGGGGCTCTGGTTGGCGAACCAGACAATCTCGTCCCAGCCCCAGATCCACCAGTCGTTGACATACTCGCCGCCGCGGCCGGAGGAGCCCCAGTTGTCGAGTTCGACCAGGTAGGGCAGCGCCTCACAACGATACCCCGCCGGCGAGAGCCCGCCCTGGCTGCGGCCGAACAGCGTGTCGAGGTGGTCCAGGCGCAGCTCGGCCTGGTGCGGCCGCTCGCGGATCTGGTAGGGTCGCAGCGGCATCGCATGGGCGTCGAGCATCAGCCGGTCGCCGTCGTAGCTGAGCCCGAAGCGGGGCGTGTGCGCGTCGAGGAAGACCCACCGCCGCCGCGCCTGACCCGCCGCATAGGCTCGGATGCGTTGGCAGACTGACCACCAAGCCCGCCGGTCGGGGTCGCTCCGCCCCATGAGCTCGACCTGGCCGAGGTGGATCGCCTCGAACCCCGCATCGAGGTAGCGCCGGGCGACGTACTGGAACCAGAGCTGCGTTTCGGGCCGGGTGATGTCGGGCACCGAGGCGCCGGGCGACCAGTGGTCGACCAGTTGGCCGTCGGGGTAGAGCATCGCCTCGTAGCGGAAGTTGCGGGTCTCGACCGGCAGGCCGAACTCATCGAGCAGCTGGTCCGGCACGGGCACGTCGTTGACCGAGGTGGTCACGATCTCGAAGATGCAGCCCTGGAAGACCAGCTCGGGGTCGAGCCGATGGAACAGCTCGACCAGCGGCCCGGCGCGCTCGATCAGTTGGTTGTGCCAGGCCTCGGAGCCCCACCAGATGAACGCCCGGCCGGCGAACTTGATGCCGCAGTTGAGCACGAAGCGGAGCTGGTCGGGCCGATGCTCGTTGCCGACCAGCGCCATGACCGTGGCCGAGCGGTCGAGATAGCGTTCGAGCACGGCGCGGCTCGGCGCGCCGTCGAAGGCGTAGGGCGACGGCGCGGCGGTGAGCATGAGCAGATTGAACCAGGGCATGGCGCAGCTCCGCTCGGCGGTTTCGCCCACCGGGCGGCGGGGCCTGTGCCGCGCGGTGTTCGCTCCGGCACCATACTGGCCGGGGCGGTTCAAGGAGGAGTGTTATGGCTGTGGTGCTGCACATCCGCTGGGAGGCAATCACGCCCGCGCTGTATGACCAGGTGCGGACCGAGGTCGACTGGGAGGGCCGGCCGACGCAGGGCGCGATGTTCCACATCGCCTGGTTCGAGAGCGACGGCCTGCACGTGGTCGGCCTGTTCGAGTCGGCCGAGGACTTCCAGCGCTTCACCGAGCAGCGGCTGAAGCCGGTGACCCAGCGCCTCGGCATCCCCGGCGGGCCCGAGGTGACGGTGAACGAGGTCTACCGGGCGTTCGATCCGCGGAATCGGGAGGTGGTGGTGGGCTAGTGCGCACATCCCGGGGTCAGACCCCGAGTTCTCGCGATCAGTTACTGATCTGCGCTGCGATCGTAACATGAGGCGTGATTCTGAGACCTGACCCCGCTGGCAGGTTGACCCGACTCCGCCGACATGCCAGACTCGGCCGCGAAGTGGAGGACGGACATGAACCTGGGCGACAAGGTGCCCGACTTCAGCCTGCCGGCGATTGACGGCAAGTCCTACGGCCCGGCCGACTGCGCCGACGCCAAGGCCCTGGTGGTCATCCAGATGTGCAACCACTGCCCCTATGTGGTCGGCTACATCGGTCGCATCGTCGACGCCGCGGCGCGGTATGGCCCGCAGGGCGTCGCCTTCCTGGGCCTCAACTCGAACAACGCCGCCACCCACCCCGGGGACAGCTTCGAGGGGATGAAGAAGTTCGCCGCCGAAACGGGTATGAACTTCGCCTACCTGCACGATGGGAGCCAGGCGGTGGCCAAGTCGCTCGGCGCCGAGCGCACGCCCGAGCTGTACGTCTTCGACGGCGGGCGCAACCTGGTCTACCACGGCCGGGTCGACGACAACTTCGAACAGCCCGACGCGGTCAAGGAGCGGTACCTGTCCGACGCGCTCGAGGCCGTCCTCGCCGGCAACCCCGTGCCGACGCCCGAAACGCAGGCGGTCGGCTGCACGGTCAAGTGGAAATGAGCACCCGCGCGTAGCGGCGAGACGCCGGGAGCCTAGCAGCGCGTCGCCGGTCTGGGCGGCGCCGCGCCGTCCGGGCCGGCGACGGGTCTCACGGGCCACCCGCCGCCGACTCGCCGCCACGCCAGGTCCGCCGCACCACCCGCAGGTCGTCGCGCACGGTCCGCAGCCGCTCGCCCAACGTCGCCGTCAGCGCCGCGTCGCCGAAGGTGAACCAGCCGTCGAAGTCGGTCTCGGCCAGCCGCTGCAACCAGGCCGTCCACGGCGTCAGGCCGTGCAGCAGGTGCGCCAGCCGGGGACTCCAGACCCGCAAGTTGCCCGAGCCGATCTCGCTGTCCCAGCGATAGCCCGCCAGCACCAGCGCGCCGAGTGGCGGCAGCCGGATGCGCGACAGCCAGGCGGCGTGGTCACCCGCCCGGCTGCGCGCCACATAGTCCGGTGCCAGCACGCCGGCCAACCGCGGCGAGCCGACCGACTCAATCACCGCCGCCAACTGCGGCACGTCCGTGATAGCGCTGCCCGGGTGATGTGGGATGAGCAGCGTCACACCGGTCGTCTCACCAACCGCAGCCAGCTCGGCGAGGCGCGATGGCAGCGCCTCGGCGTCGACCGCCAGCGGCGCCGCGCGGACCGCGCCGAGGCCGTGGTCGGCCGCGAGTCGAGACCACTCGCCCAGCACGCTCGGCTCGGACGAGTCGCACGAAATCAGGCGCACCGGCAGGCCCTCGCCGGCGGTCTGCGCCAACGTCCGCGTCGCCTCACTGGTGGTCCGGCCAATCACCGCCAGATCGAGACCCGCGAACCCAAGCTCGAGCCCCAGCGTGGCCAGCTCGGCCGGGCCCGACTCGGGAAACAGCGCGCTGAGCAGCAGAGGCGTCATGTCACCCGCCGTAGTGCCACGGCGTGTCGGACAGCAGCAGCGGCTCCTCGTCCGAGAACCGCCGCGCGCCGACCACCTCGGCGACAAACAGGGCGTGGTCGCCCGGCTGCAGCCGCTCGACCACCTTGCACTCCAGGCAGGCCACCGTCTCGGGCAAGATCGGCGGCGACAGCGTGCCGGCGGCCAGCTCGCAGCCGGCCAGCTTTTCGGGCTCGCGCTCGAGCGGCTGAAACAGCTTGCGAATGAACGCCGCCTGGCGCTTGTGGACGAAGTGGACCACCAACTCGCCGGTGGTGTCGATCAGCAGGTGCGACAGCGAATCGGGCCGCACCGCGACGAGCACCAGCGGCGGCTCGAAACTGACCTGCGTCAGCCAGCTCAGGCAGAACGCGTTGGCCTCGTCGCCGACCCCGACGGTGACCGCATAGAGGCCGTAGGGGACCAGCCGCAGCACCTCCTTGCGCGCGCTCGGCTCCACCTCCGCTCCTCTCCACCGCGTCTCAGCACTCGTCCGACAACCCCGACCAGGGAAAGTGACGGTCCAGCGCCGCGGCCACCAGCTCCGCCGCGAAACCACGCCGCTCGAGCTGCCCGGCCAGTCGCCGCCGCGCCACTTCCGTCGGCAGGCCGCGCAGCCGCGCCGCGCGCTTTGCCGCCAGCTCGTCGAGGGTCGCTCGCTCGACCTCGGCCGGGCAGTGCTCGTCGAGTGCCTGGTCGATCAGCGACTCGTCGACACCCGCCGCGCGCAGGTCGCGCCGCAGGCGGAAGCGGCCGCTCGACCGTAGGTTGACGCCGTCACGCACGAAGGCGACGGCGAATCGGGCGTCGTCCAGCAGGCCGACCTCACTCAGCCGCGCGATGACCGCCTCGACCGCCGGTGCCGGGTGCCCGTCGCCGAGCAGTCTGGCGCGCAACTCGGCGGTCGAGCGCAGCCGCTGGTTCAGCAGCCGCGCCGCCCGGTCGCGCGCCGCCTCGATCGCCGGGTCGGAGCCCACACCTCAGTCCTCGTCGGGCGCGCCGTCGTCGCCGCCAGCGCGGCCGGCCGGCAGCGCCGGCCGGCCGGCGACCGGTGCGATGGGCCGGCGCACCGACTGCTCGACCGGCTCGAGCCCATAGGCCACGCGGATGGCGTTCTCGAGCTGCAGCGCCTGGTCGGCGTTCTCCTGCAGGTAGCGCCGGGCCGCCTCGCGGCCCTGGCCGATCCGGTCGTCGCCGTAGCTGAACCAGGCGCCGCTCTTCTTGACCAGCCCCATCTCGACGCCGAGCTCGATCAGCTCGCCCTCGTGCGAGATGCCCGAGCCGTAGATGATCTCGATCTTCGCCTCGCGGAACGGCGGGGCGACCTTGTTCTTGACCACCTGCGCGATGTGCTCCGAGCCAATCACCGTGCCGCCCTCCTTGATCGAGCCGGTCCGGCGGGTCTTGATCCGCACGCTCGAATAGAACTTCAGCGCGCGCCCGCCCGGCGTCGTCTCGGGGCTGCCGAACATCACGCCGATCTTTTCGCGGATCTGGTTGATGAACACCGCCGCGGTGTTCGAGCGGCTCAGCGAGCCGGCCAGCTTGCGCATCGCCTGCGACATCATCCGCGCCTGCAGGCCGACAAACTGGTCGCCCATCTCACCCTCGATCTCGGCCCGCGGAGTCAGCGCGGCGACCGAGTCGATGGTGATCACATCGACCGCCCCACTGCGCGTCAGCACATCGCAGATCTCGAGTGCCTGCTCACCCGTCTCCGGTTGGCTGATCAGCAGTTGATTGATGTCGATCCCGAGCTGCGCCGCGTAGGTCGGGTCGAGCGCATGTTCGGCGTCGATGATCGCGCACGTGCCGCCCAGCGTCTGCGCCGCCGCCATGAGGTGCAGCGCGACCGT
Organism: uncultured Fimbriimonadaceae bacterium; assembly: GCA_964405335.1. Classification (GTDB taxonomy): domain Bacteria; phylum Armatimonadota; class UBA10988; order UBA10988; family UBA10988; genus CAYONP01. The sequence continues at coordinate 9,452 of CAYONP010000083.1, read as the reverse complement.
AGTCTTGCCCGATGCTTCGGCGCCGAACAGCTCGATCACCCGCCCGCGCGGCATGCCGCCGACGCCGAGGGCGATGTCGAGCGCCAGCGAACCGGTCGGAATGATGTCGACCTTCTGCTTCGCCCGCTCGCCCAGGCGCATCAGCGCACCACTGCCGAACTGCTTCTCGACCTGCGCCAAGGCACTGTCCAGCGCCTGCTGGCGCGAACCCGAACCAACCTGCGTCTTGCTTGCCATCGCCATCTTCTCCACCACCTCGGGCGGCGGCCGGATCGTATCACCACCACTCCGGCCCCGCAACCGAGAGCATACACTTGTTCGCATCCGCGAGTCAAGTCGCTTTTCCGGCGCGGCGTAGCGGGATGCCGGCGGCCGGTCAGCCGGCGAAGTGGTCGAGCAACGCACCCTCGGCCGTCCACAGCTCCTCGAACAGCTCGCGGATGCGGTGCAGGGGCAGCGCCGCGGCGGTCAGCGGGTCCAGCGCGCAGGCACGGAAAGCCAGCTCGCGGTCGCGCTCGAGGTACGCTCGCACGGCCAGCTCCTGCGGGTTGATGTTGGTTCGGTTCAGCGCCGCGCAGGCCGGCGGCAGCGCACCGACATGGTGCGGGTGGACGCCGTTGCGGTCGGTGGTGCAGGGCACCTCGACGCAGCAGCCGGCGGGTAGATTGTCGATCAGCCCGTGGTTGATCAAGTTGCCGTGAAAGCAGAACGGCTCACCGGTAACCGTCGCGGCGATGATCCCCGAGGCGAACTCGTGCGACGCGGCGAGCGGTTGGTCGAGCAGGCTGCCGTCATCGGCGTAGTAGCGCTGGCGCATTCGCTCGAAGTGGCCCTGGCGCGCCTCGCGGGCCACCTCGGCCCGCGGCTCCAGGCCGAGCCGGGCCATCGTCTCCGGATCCTGGCGGAAGTAGGGGTAGTATTCCGAGTTGTGCCGCGAGCTCTCGGTTACGAAGTAGCCGAAGTGGCGCATCAGCTCGAACCGCACGCTGTCTTTGGCGAAGATCGCCGGGTCGTCGAGCGCCGCACGCAGCGCTGGGTAAAGGTCTGCGTTGCCGCGGCGGAGGCTGGTGAACCAGGCCTGGTGGTTGATCCCGGCGACCTCGAAGCTGGTCTCCTCGCGCGGCACGCCGAGGTAACCGCACAGCTCGCGGTGAGTGTGCTGCACGCTGTGGCACAGGCCGACGTTGGCGATGCTGGTCGCCTCGCTGATCGCCCAGATGAGCATCGCCATCGGGTTGGTGTAGTTGAGCATCAGCGCGCCGGGGCAGAGCTGCTCCATGTCGCGCGCGATGTCGACCATCACCGGCGCGCAGCGGAGGAAACGGAAGATGCCGCCAACGCCGATGGTGTCGGCGACCGTCTGCTCGATGCCGTAACGCCGCGGGAGTTCGACTTCCGAGTAGTAGGGCTCGCCCGAGTAGGCCTGCCCGCCAACCGAAATGCTGACCACCACCACGTCGGCGTCGCGGAGCAGATCGCGCCGGTCGGTCGAGGTCTCGAGCCGGGTCGGCAGGTCGTGCTTTTCAATCATCGCCGCAACAAAGGCGCTGGTCTCGGCCAGCCGGCCGGCGTGGGTGTCGCACAGCGCCAGGGTGCCGTCGCGCAGCGGCTCGCGGGCGAGGATATCGGCCGACAAGGTCCAACCGAAGTGGCTGCCGGCGCCGATGAGCACGATTCGCGGCATGGGCGGCTCCCGCGCGCCGCGCGATTCGCGACCGCCGGCCAAGACCCTGCACCGGCGATCCGGCGTCTACACCGTTCAGCCCGCCGACCGGAGAACCCGATGCACCGTGCCGCGCTGCTCTTCCTCGCCCTGCCCGCGGGGGCCGCGCAGCTTGCCCTGACCGACACCGGACTGAGCATCGATGCCGGCACGATGGGCCGGTTCACCCTGAGCTACCCCATCCTCAGCCCCGATGCCGGACCGAGCAAGCCGGTCGAGGTGCGGATCGACGGCCCACGGGCGACGCTCCGCTACGCCGCCGGGTCGATCGACCTCGAACTGGCCGGCGAGACGGTCCGGCTGACCTTCCGCGATATCCCGCGCGAGGTCACTCGGTGGCGGATCGAAGCCCTGATCGACTTTGGTTACAGCGAGGGCGGTCGTTGGCAGATCGGCGGCGCCACTGGCGCCTTCCCGGCGGCGCAGCCCGAGACGCCGTTCCTCTATCAAGGCCATGCGGCCAGCTTCGTGCTGACCGACCCCCTCGGCCAGAGCCTGACCATCGCCGTGCCTGAGCACAGCTTTCACCAGCTCCAGGACAACCGCGAGTGGAACTGGAAGATCTTCGCCTGGTTCGCCATGGCCGACCTCGACCACGCCAACCCGCGCGCCGAGCTGCGCATCACCCAAGCGGCACCGACCGGCCCGGCGCCCGGGCCGACCGTCGACCGGTTCGGGCAGGACGCGCGGCTCGACTTCCCTGGCAAGGTCGCCGACGAGCAGGAGCTGCGCGACGACATCGCCCGCGATGAAGACTACTACGCCGCCCAGACACCGCGCGAGCTGGACGAGTGGGGCGGCCTGCCGGGCAGCCGCGAGCGGCTTGGGCTGAGCGCCACGGGCTACTTCCACGTCGAGCAGGCAGGCGGGCGGTGGCACCTGGTCGACCCGGCCGGCAACACCTTCTTTCACCTCGGCATCTGCGGCTTCCAACCCAGCGACGACTACACCTACATCAATGGCCGCGAGTCGATCTACGCGTGGCTGCCGGCCTATGACGGCGAGTTCCGCACCGCCTTCCACACCGACGCCTACTGGAGCCGCGACACCTTCTCGTTCTACCTGGCCAACCTGATGCGCAAGTACGGCGCGCCGTACGAGCGCGAGGCCTGGACTGCGCGGATGATCGACCGCGTGCGGCGGCTCGGGTTCAACTCGGGCGGCGCCTTCTCGCCCGGCACCGCCGCGCACCGCGAGCGTCGCTTCCCCTATGTCTCGAGCCTGCCGCTCAGCGAGTGGCAGCTCGGCGGACAGATCCCCGGCCTGCGCGGGCTGTTCGACCCCTTCGATCCGGCCATCGCGGCCAAGATCGAGGCGCTCTTCGCCGAGCATCTCGCTCCGCGCGCCGAGGAGCCGCTGATCATCGGGTACTTCCTGGCCAACGAGCAGGCGTTCGAGGACATCCCGCGGGTCATCCCGGGTCTGCCGGCCGAATCGCACGCCAAGCAGGCGCTGGTCGCCCTGCTGCGCGAGCGCCATGCGACCATCGGCGATCTGAACGCGGCCTGGGGCACGGCGTTCGAGGCGTTCGACGCCCTCAACGCCGCCGGCCTGCCGGTGACCACCCAGGCGGCGGCCGACGATGTCGCCGCCTTCACCGAGCGGTTCATCGAGGCCTACTTCCGCCTGATCCGCGACACCTTCCGACGCCACGACGCGAACCACCTGCTGCTGGGCAACCGCTGGCAGCCGCGGACGGCCAACCACGAGGCGCTCTGCCGCATCGCCGGGCGGTACTGCGATGTGCTTAGCGTCAACTACTACGCCTACGCCCTCGACGCCGGCTTCCTCCAGCGGCTGGACGACTGGGCCGGCGACAAGCCGATGCTGCTCAGCGAGTTCTACTGGGCCTCGCCGAGCGACACCGGTCTGCCCGGCGGCAACGAGGTCGCCAGCCAGCGCGAGCGCGGGCTGGCCTATCGCAACTACGTCGAGCAGGCGGCGGCGCTGCCGTTCGTCGTCGGCATCGAGTGGTTCACGCTGATCGACCAGGCGCGCAGCGGTCGCTGGTTCGAGCGCTACACCGGCGAGAAGGCCAACACCGGCCTGTTCAGCGTCGCCGACCGGCCCTACCGCGCCATGCTGGCCGAAGCGACGGTGACCAACGCCGGTATCTATGAGGTGCTGCTCGGCGAGCGGCCGCCCTACCAGTTCGATCACCCGCGGTTTCGGCTCGCCGGGCCGAGCGCGAAGGTGATCAAGATCACGCGTGCCGCCGGGCCGATCACCCTCGACGGCCGGCGCGACGACTGGCCCGGCGTCCCGGCCGAGCTGATCCCTGGCGGCCGGCTCGTCCTCGGCGCCGACGAGACCGGTTTCGAGGCCGGCTTCGTGCTCTGCTGGGACGACACGCACCTCTACCTGCTGGCCACCGTCAGCGACCCGACGCCCGGGCAGAACACGAAGCGCGGCGGCGACCTGTGGAACGGCGACGGCCTCGAGCTGTTCTGCGGCCACGAGGCGCCCGGCGCCGACGGTCCGCTGCGCTTCGGCGACCGGCAGATCCTGCTCGGCGCCGGCGCCGAACCGGCCGCGCACGTGGTCCAGACCGGAGACGACGGCGGCGTGCGGCTGGTCGTGGTGCCGGCGGTCGACGGCACGGGCTACGCCCTCGAGGCGGCCATACCGTTCGCCACGCTCGGCTTCACCCCGTCTCCGGAGCTGGCCATCCGGTTCGACCTGGCGGTCGACGACAGCACCGCCGGCGCCGGGCGCGAACGGCAGTTGATGTGGAACGGCACGGCCCGCAACTCGTCCGACCGGACCGCCTGGGGCAGGGCGGTGTTGGTCGAGTAGCCGGCGGGTCACCGGCTGACGGCCTGGCAGGACTGCAATCGAACCCGTCGAACCGGTCCGCGCCGCGGGTCACCGGCCGGGGAGACCGAATGGACGCCGAGGCTTACTTCGCCGACGAGCCGCCCTGGATCGGACCCGCCGACATCGTCGATCCGGTGGCCCTGGCGCGGCGGCTGCTGGCTCCGACCGATCCCGTCTCGCGCTTCATCGCCTCGACGCTGAACGACGAGGAGGCGCGCGCGTTGGGCGCCGGCTTCCGCCTGCCCGAGCTGCTCGCCGCGGTCCTCAACCGAGCCATGGGCAGCCTCGACATGATCTCCGTGAGCCGGCCGGAGAGCCGCACCGAGAAGATCCTAGAGGTCTTCTCCAGGTGCGACGACGAGGGGCGCGCGCGCCAAACACGCTGGCAGGAGATCGACCCCACCTACGCGGCGGAGCTGCGGCCGCCGGACGAGCCCCGGCAGGGCCAGGCCGGCATCGAGAGCGACTGGCTGCGGTTAGGCGAGTTCGAGCTGGTCAGCGGGCGGATGATCGCGGTCGACGTGCGGGCCGGCTCGCCCGACGACTCACCGGTGGTCGACCTGCCGCCGGGCCGGTACCGCGCCGAGTGCCGAGGCGTCGCCTACGGCCGCGGCCGCTGGGTCTCGCGGCTGCGGGCGGTGCGCGAGGGCCGCGACGGCCTGCTCGGCGCCGAGGTCGGCGAGGCCTGGGCCGACGTGGCGAACACCGGCCTGGCCGACGTCGAGCCGTTCGCGGTCTACTCCGCAGCCCTCCTCGAAGCTGAGGCGGGTGAGCCGATCTACCGTCGCCTCGACTCCATCACGATCGTCGGCATGCTCCACCTCGACCCGCCGGGCGGCGCCTGGATGCCGCTGGTGCAATCGGGCTGGGGCGACGGCACGTTTCCGGTCTCTGAGCTGGTCGACCGCGGCGAGCGGGTCGGCCTCGAGGTCGAGTTCATCCCGCACGGCACGCCCTACCCCTGGCGCGAGTGACGGCGGGTCAGCTCAACACCCCCACCACACAGGCGGTCATGCAGGCGGCCAGGGTGCCGCCGAGCAGCGAGTGGAGACCGAGCTCGGCCAGGTCGCGGCGGCGGGCCGGGGCCAGGCCGCCGATGCCGCCGATCATGATTGCCACGCTGCCGAAGTTGGCGAAGCCGCACAGGGCGTAGCTGAGAATCAGCCGCCCGCGCGGGGTAATCGCCGACGGGTCGGCCTCGAGCGTGGCGGCCATGTCTTGGTAGGCGATGAACTCGTTGAGCACCGTCTTTTCGCTCAGCAGCCGCGCCGCCCGCGGCACGTCGGCGGTCGGCGTGCCGAGGCACCAGGCCAGGGGCGTGAACAGCCAGCTCCCGATACGCTCGGCGGTCAGTGGCCGCCAGACCGGCGGATCGATCCCGTGCGCCGCGGTCAGCCCGCGAATGGCCGCCGCGTCGTCGGCTTCGGGCAGCGCCTCGGCGGCCACGCCGGCGTCGGCCAGGGCCGCGAGCGCGCGCTGGTTGACCGCCCGCGCCGGCCAGCTCAGGCTGGCGTTGAGCAGCGAGATCAGCGCGATCATCGCGATCAGCATGGCAATCACGTTGCCGGCCAGCTTGAGCCCCTCGCCGGCGCCGCCGGTGACGGCGTCGATGACGTTGCTGTGCAGGCGGCCGGCGGCGATGTCGGCCCGGCCGCGGGTCTCCGGCTCCTCGGTCTCGGGCAGCATCAGCTTGGCGATCGCCAGGCCGGCCGGCGCGCTGAGCACGCTAGCGATGATCAGGTGGCCGGCGATGTCGGGAATGCTGGTCTGCAGCATCGAGACATAGACCGCCATGACGGTGCCGGCGACCGTACACATGCCGCCGATCATCATGGTCAGGATCTCACTTCGGGTCATTCGGTCGAGATAGGGCCGGATCATCAGCGGCGCTTCGGTCATGCCGACGAAGATGTTGCCCACCGCCGACAGCGTCTCGGCGCCGCTGGTGCCCATGAAGCGCATCATCACCCGGGCGATGAAGCCGACGACGCGCTGCATGAGGCCGAGCTGGTAGAGCACCGCCATGACCGAGGCGAAGAAGACGATCACCGGCACGAGAGTCTGGATGGCGAAGATCACGCCGCCGGCGGCGTCGACGTCCATCAGCGGGCCGAAGACCATCCGGCCGCCCTCGGCCGCGTGGGCCAGCAGGCCGTTGACCAGCGCCTTGCAGCCGTCGAAGAAGGGGCGAAAGATGGGCACCTTGAGAATCAGCACCGCGAAGATGAACTGGAGCGCCACGCCCCAGCCGACACACCGCCAGGCAACCGCCGACCGCCTGGCCCGCGGGCAGACGGCATAGGCCACGGCGAGCAGGAGCACCAGTCCGAGCAGGCTGCGTGAGCGGTCGAGCATGGCCGGCGCATTCGGTGGTCACCATCGTTGACCTTCCCTTGCCCTTGCGACGTGCGCGAGGCACCATGCATGGCGAGGGTGGCCGGCGTCGCTCGCGACGCAGGAGCGGGGGGCCACGACCGACCATGCCCCAGGGACTAAGTAATGACGATCACGCGTGGTCGCACGCGTGGGGTGGGGTTCACTCTGATCGAGCTGCTGGTCGTGATCGCGATCATCGCGATTCTGATCGGCCTGTTGTTGCCGGCGGTGCAGAAGGTGAGGGAGGCGGCAGCGCGGTCTCAGACCAGCTCACTGCTGGTTCAGTTGTGCGTCGAGATGCGGGCGCACTTCGACGCTGAGGGCGTGTACCCGACGGACATCGAGTTCGACACCACCTTCGACGGCGTGCTGCGCTTCGATCCGCCGACGGCCGACAACGGCGGCCCCAGTCGCTCGAACTCGTGGCGCAACTTCCGCGACCTGGGCTACACCCTGGGCCTGCAGGTGACCACCGGCGACATCGGCGACGACGCGGCCTGGAACTTCGTCATGACCGCCATCGACGACCGCAACACCCACATCCTCCGGATTGACGAAGCGTGTGTGGTGACCTCGCAGATCCCCCGTGCGCTGCCGAAGCCGAACGTGCTGGCCGACATGTGGCTGGCCCTCGGCGCCGAGACCGCCGTCGGCCTGATGAGCCAACTGCCCGACTCGATTCCGCTGGTGCGTGCGCATGTCAGCCAGTCCGACATCCCCGACCAGGTGTTCGGCATGCTCGACCTCGAGGGCAACGGCGTGGTGACCATGCCGGAGCTGCTCCAGCACGAGCACGCCGGGCCGCTGGCGGCGCTCCTGATGACCCCGGGACCGTATGGCAACGACGTCGACAGCCAGATCATGATCGTCCCGGACGATCTGATCGGCCAGCAGGACTACCTGTTCTCGCCGACGGGCCTCAGGGCGCTCTCAGCGCACTACAGCACTAGCCCGCTGATGGACAAGATCCTGGGCTACTTCCTGACCGGCGCGGAGCAGGCCGAGGCGCGGGGCGACCTGACCTCGCGCAACCGCTACCTGTCGATGTTCGCCGCCCGGGTGGTGGCCGAGACGGGCAAGTCGCTCACCTCCGAGCAGGCCAACGTGCTGCTGGTCTTGGCCCAGACGCTCTAGCCGAGCGCCTGGCAGGTTCATTGCAGAGCGCCCGGGGCGGTGGCCTCGGGAGCTCTGCAATGACCGACCAACACGATGGATCCGGCGTCGACCGACGAGGATTCCTGCAGACGACGGCAGCCTTGGCGGCCGGCGGCGCGCTGCTCTTCGGCGACTGGAGCGAGGCGGCCGCGCAAGGCACGCGCCTGCCGACCCGCGAGCTTGGCCGCACCGGCCTGAAGCCGAGCACGGTCAGCTTCGGCGGCATCCAGCTCAGCGCCGCGGCGCATCGGCGCGTGCTCGAACACGCGATTGACCAGGGCATGAACCTGGTTCACACCTGTCCGGGTTACACCAACGGCCAATCGATTCGGATTGTCGGTGAGGTAATGAAAACCCGCCGCGAGAAGGTCATCCTGGCGGTCAAGACCGATCCGAGCGATGTCGACAACTGCCTGCGACTGCTCAACACCGACCACATCGACATTCTCTGCCCGCACCGTGCACACAATGGGCTGGGCAGCCAGGACGATCACGCGGCCTTCGCGCGGATGAAGCAGGCGGGCAAGATCCGCTTCACCGGCTTTGCCACCCACGACAACCAGGCGGCCGCGCTGCAGGGCGCCACCCGCGCCGGGGCGTGGGACACCGTGCTGGTCGGCTATAACGTCGGCAACCGGGCCGACCTGAACCCGGTCATCGCCGAGGCGGTGCGGCGGCAGCAGATGGGCTTCATGGTCATGAAGTCGGCCCAGTTCCCCGGCGACAAGACCGCCGCGCGGTTCCAGGCGAACATCCGCACTCTGCTTGGTAACGGCAACATCCACACGCTCTGCATCGGGCTCAGTTCGGTCCAGCATGTCGACCAGTGCATCGCCGCGGTGCTCCAGCGCACCACCGCCGCCGACCTCGAGTTCGAGCGCGAGGTGGCCGCCTGCGCCGGCCGGATGTGCAGCCTGTGCGGCCGCTGCCAGGAGGTCTGCCCGCAGGGCGTCGCCGTGACCGAGCTGCTGCGCGCCGAGCTGTACCGCGGCCGAGGCGACGTCACCCTCGCCCGCGAACTGCTGGCCGGCCTACCGGCCCGCCGGAGCGTCGCCGCCTGCGACGCCTGCGGCCGCTGCAACCAGGCCTGCCAGCGCGGGATCGACGTGATGCGGACCATCCGCGAGGTGGCGGCGGTGTAGGGCGGGCTGCGCCGGCCGCGCGACCTAACCCCCCGACCCCCCTTCCCGCGGCGGGAAGGGGGAGTCATGGCCCTGCGCGCGCCGTTCCGTCGTGCCGCGATTGGCCCGTTCGGCGAAGGGGCGCGGGCAACTTAGGTAGCGCCGCCTGGCCGAGGCGGCCGGCGCGCGCAGCGCGCCGCTACAGCGGGTCGGCGCGCGCAGCGCGCCGCTACGGTGAGCAGCCGCGCTCGGCCCCGACT